>NZ_QUGR01000007.1:0-318243 GCF_003479145.1 Parabacteroides sp. AF18-52 | reverse complement strand
AATTTTGTTCTCTCATTTTGGATTCTTATAGAGAGTCAACCATATCTACAAAAAGACAGCTTATATACTTTTACCACTCATATTGCTCAACATATTCATCGAATACGGGAGCTTCCTGAAGACCTCTTTGAAGAAACAATTGCCGGATATACTCCTGTTGCTCGGGAGTAAAAAGACGCTCTTTACGCCAAAGCCGGTAAAAATGCGTTCGTCCGAAATAGGTTAACATCTCTTGTTTGATGGCTATTGCATCATTATGTGGAATATACGCCAGCAAATTTGTCATACCCAAAGCAAATTGTTCCAATTGGTCGGCCTTAAAGTAGGGACAATCTTCATTGGCAGGATTCGTATGTGCTGGATTAACAAAGGTAACAGTCTTACGCTCAATCGGTATATGCTGGGCAGCCCTGCTACGAAGACACCTATCAGCTTGTTTGCATTGTCTGTTCATACAATGAGCAAACTTATACGGCAGTAAATTGTAATCAAAGTCTTTATCCATAATGCATATCGTTTTAACAAAAATACGCTTTATTATTTAACTACAAGACAATTGCAGCATAAATATGGCATTTAGCCCGAATTATAAAGCTTTCCTGCGGTAAGATACAATCAGTTCTGGTTCAGCAAGAAGTAAATCAGTCCGGACATCAGCCCGGTTTGTGTCAGATGGGTACGGATATCGGACAAGGCTTTAGTTATATGTTTCTCTACGGTCTTTTCACTGATATTCAAGAGGAATGCAATTTCTTTATTCTTCATATTTTCTTCACGGCTCAACAAGAATACTTTCTTTCGTTGCTCCGGAAGCCTCTTGACAAAAGATGATATTTCCTCTTCTATCTCTTTCAAAAGCAGATTATCATGCTGGTTATAGGAAAGGATCTCGTAGTCGATCAGTTCATCCAGATTATCGGTATGGTCGACACGGCGCTGAACCAGCACAGAATTAAGATGATTGATCGACCGGTTGTAAGTAGCACGATACAGATAAGGCTTTACCGGTTCCTCAAAATCGATCTCGTTCCGGTTAACCCATAAAGCCATGAAAACATCCTGGACAATATCTTCACTTACATTCCAATCGTTTACATATCTGTAAGCATAAGTCACCAAAGAACGAAAATAACGTTCGAAAAGCTCCTGGAACAGCATCAATTCTCCTAATCCGTTTTCCTCCTTATCATACTGATTTCTACCTATGGTTTGCATTCAACGATCCCCTATTCAAAAATATTTCTGTAAAAATAGGCTTTTTTTTCATCATCGAGGTAGGGATAACCGGTTTTGTTTTGTGATAGGTATAAGAAGAAGAGTATTACAGAAATAACAGGGATACACAGAGCGGATGGAAAACATCATATTAAAATATTTACAACAAACGGCGAGTACGGAAGAAAAAAAACAGCTACTCGACTGGCTACGGGAAAGCGAAGGAAATAAAAAAATATTCTCCGGCCTGCGGGATATCTGGCTGGCTTCCGGGAATATTCCGCCACAAACGGCAGAGTATTCCGAAAATGCTTTCCGGCAGTTCAAAGAGAACGTACAACAATATGAAAAGAAAAAAAGGCAGACCAGCTACCGGTTACGTCCTTTATTACATATCGCAGCTTCAGTCGCCCTCATCCTGGCATGTTCGGCAGGCGGATATTTTATCGGCAGGCAGACACCGGATATCGTATATAGAGAGAAAGAAGCTGTTGTTATAAACCAGGCTATTATGGGGAAAGACAGCAAAGGATCGGTCACGCTGCCCGACGGAAGTATCGCCTGGCTGAATGCGAACAGCAAACTGGTTTATCCGGAAAAATTCTCCGATAAATACAGAAAGGTGAAGCTGGAAGGTGAAGGATACTTTGAAGTAAAAAGAGACGAAAAGGCTCCTTTTTATGTGGAAACCAACCAGATGACCGTCAATGTACTGGGAACCAGTTTCGATGTAAAAGATTATCCGAACAAGACCAATAGCGAGACAACCCTGCTTACCGGAAAGGTCGAGATACACCTGCCCGGCAATCCCGATGCGATCCTTCTGAAACCGGATCAACGGCTGACTGTCGACAAACAGACAGGAGTTCATGAAATAAAACAGGTAGATGCATCCGAATATATCTTATGGATCAATGACAAACTGATCTGTCAGGATGAGAAATTATCCGTCGTCCTGCATAAGATAAAGTTATGGTACGGTATGGAACTGGTCTGCCAGCAAGGTACTCCGGTCGATCAACGCCTGTCGCTGACCATCCGAAAAGAGTCTCCCGATGAGATATTCAAACTATTGGAAATGATCGTTCCGATCCGTTATTCCATCAAAGACGATATAATCTATGTGAAGCCTAAAAAATAATACGAATCAATAAAAATGAAATGCCTATGAAGTAAACAAACAGGGAAGTATAAAAACAGTCCAGGCAAATGCTGGTAACATCTGCCTGGTAATGTGAAACAAACTGTTCTCTAAACTTAGAAATGAGAACAATAAGTTAAATTTAAAACAGTACAAATGTATGAAAAAAATTTCCACGGGAAGGAATGTTATCTCCTTTCTTAACATTAATTCATTTAGAAAAATGAAGCTAATACTATTACTTATAAGCTTTTGCTTCTTCCAGCTTTATGCAGTAAGCACCTATGCACAAAACACTAAAATAAGCCTGGAATTATCCGGTGTAAAGCTCAGCGAAGCAATTAAAACGATTGAAGAAAAGACACCGTTCGTCTTTTTCTACAATAATTCGGACATCGACATGAACCGGCAGGTCAGTCTGAATGCCAAAGATGCCAGTATCAAAGAAGTTCTGACCCAGTTACTATCGTCCAACAATTACAGGATAGAGAATTATAAAATTGTCCTGCTTGCCGATAAGCCTCAACAGGAAGGGAAAATCACCGGAAAAGTACTTGATGAAACCGGACTGCCCATTATCGGAGCCAACGTGATAGATAAGAAAACCAATAGCGGGACGATTACCGATCTGGATGGCAAATTCACGATCGACGCACCCCAGAATGCTGTGCTGACTGTCTCGTTCATCGGATACATTTCACAGGAGATCCATCTGAAAGGACAGAAAGAACTAACGGTCACCCTCAAGGAAGATTCGCAACTGATAGACGAAGTCGTAGTAGTCGGTTTCGGTACCCAGAAGAAAGTAAACCTGACCGGTGCCGTTGCCTCCGTCAATCTGTCCGAAACACTGGGCGACCGTCCGATAGCCAATGTCACGGCAGCCTTACAAGGAGCCACACCGGGATTACAGATCGGTTCGGAGACCGGAACACCCGGTGATGCGATGAGCTATAATATCCGTGGTACGACTTCCATCAACGGAGGTACTCCGCTCGTACTGGTGAACAACGTTCCTATGGATATCAATATGATCGACCCACAAGAGATCGAGTCGGTATCCATATTGAAAGATGCAGCATCCGCAGCCATCTACGGGGCGAGAGCGGCATTCGGGGTAATTCTGATCACAACCAAACAAGGGAAAAAAGACTCTGCCCCGAAATTCAATTACAACAATAATATATCTTTCTCCAAAGCGTTGGAACTGCCCCAAAAGGCAAGTCCGCTGGAATCGGTCCTGGCTTATAAGGAAATGGGCTGGCCGAACGACACTTATGTGGACGGTAAGAATATTACTCAATGGGAAGGATATATCCGCGATTACATGAGCGATCCCGGCAAATATCCGAAAGGATATATCTTCGATGAAAAAGGAAATCTTTTCCTGATGAAGGAACGGAACATGTTCGATGATATGACCGACAATTTCGGTTTTATGCAGAACCACAGCATGTCCGTATCCGGTGGTAGCGAGAAAACGGTTTATCGTATCGGTGTCGGTTACACCGGGGAAGACGGTATTCTGATCACCGACAAAGACAGTTACGACCGACTCAACCTGTCTACATTCATGGGCGTAGATGTCAACTCATGGCTGACAACACAACTCGACCTGAAATATGGCAACTCGAAGCAGAACAAAGTGGAAGCCGGAGGACGTAATACCGTATGGGTGGCAGCAATGAATCTGCCCTCCTATCAGAACAACGAAGATTATGAGCAGGACGGGATTACATATGCCCCGGAGTCACCAGCCACTTATATCCGCTACGGCGAACCGCGTAAGATCAAACAAAACGATCTCCGTGTATTGGGACGCGTTATACTGACGCCCTTAAAAGGCTTACGTATTACCGGGGAATATACATATAACCGTACTTCCTCGCAAAACAAGTTCTATAAGAATAAATATCAGTATATCGGATTGAACTTTACAGGGGTGCTGAACAGCACGGAAAATTCCAGTTATGCAGTTACCTCCAAATACACGGATTATAATGCCGTCAACTTATTCGCAAATTATGATATGACATTCGGTAAACACGATATCTCCCTGATGGGCGGATACAATCAGGAATCAAGCCATACCGAATCCCAATATTCATACCGGACAGACGTTGTAGTCGGTTCGCTTCCGTCATTGTCTTTATCGACCGGAACACCAATAACCAGCGATGCGTTCGAAGAATTCGCTATCCGCGGATTATTTTACCGGGTCAACTACAGTTATGCCGGAAAATACCTGTTCGAAGCCAACGGACGTTATGACGGGACTTCGCGTTTCCCCAAAAACAGCCGTTTCGGTTTCTTCCCCTCTTTCTCTGCCGGTTGGAGGGTTTCGGAAGAAAGTTTCATGCAAGGGATGAACAGTTATCTTTCCAACCTGAAACTGAGAGCATCCTGGGGGTCTATCGGTAACCAGGTTATCCTGAAATCCGATAATACGCCGGACAACTATCCGTATATCCCGGATATGAACGTTTATCTCTCCAGCTGGCTGGTAGACGGACAGAAGATCACGACACTGGGAGCACCCGCTATGGTCAGCAGCAGTTTCGGTTGGGAAAAGGTATATACGCTCGATTTCGGTTTCGACCTGGATCTGTTCGACAATAAACTGAATACGACTTTCGACTGGTATCGCCGCGATACCAAAGGAATGTTGGCTCCGGGAATGGAACTACCGGGAGTTGTCGGCGCCAGCGCAGCAAAGCAAAATGCAGCAGACCTGAAAACGTATGGGTGGGAACTGAAGATCAACTGGCGTGACCAGATCGGACAGGTAGGTTACCGGGTAGGTTTCAATCTGTATGACTCACAATCGGAAATCACAAAGTACGATAATGAAGCGGGACTTATCGGATCGAACATCTACCGCAAAGGCATGAAGTTGGGAGAAATATGGGGATACGTCACCGACCGTTTCTATACGGAAGACGATTTCAATGCCGACGGAACCCTCAAATCGGGTATCCCGATGTTCAAAGGAGCCGGGAAAGTGTATCCGGGAGATATCCTTTATAAGAACTTCGATGAAGATACCGAATATATCTTCCAGGGAGAAAATACGGTTTACAATCCCGGAGACCAGCGTATCATCGGAAACAACACGCCCCGTTACCAATATGGCATCACAGCCGGTGTAACATACAAAGGTTTCGACTTATCCATCTTTCTACGCGGAGTAGGCAAACGGGATTACTGGCGTACAGACCAGATGGCATGGCCCACCGGCGGCTGGGGAAGTCTGTTCAAGGAAACACTCGACTTCTGGACACCGGAAAACACGGATGCGTATTTCCCCAGAGTCTATTCGCAGGACCAGACCAATACATCATTCAACAGAAAGGTGCAGACCAAATATCTGGCGAACGCAGCGTATCTGAAAATACAGAATATCACTTTGTCTTATACACTTCCGAAAAGCTTCTGCCAGAGGATCTATATGGACAATATCCGGGTATTCGTCAGCGGCGAGAACCTGCATACCTGGGACCATCTGCCCGAAGGTCTGGAATCGGATATGCTTTCTAAAGGAGCCTGGGAATATCCTTTCATGAAAAAGTATTCACTGGGTATAAATGTTACTTTCTAAAATAAACGGTACGATTATGAAAACATTCAAAATAATATTCGGATTACTCCTTATTCTCGGATTTTCAGGTTGCATGAACAACGACTTCCTGGAAAGATATCCGCTGGGGAATCCTACGGCAGAAACCGTATTCAAGTCATACGACAATTTCAAAACATATGCATGGGGCTTGTATGAAACGTTCCCGGCACTCAGCTATGGAGAAACCAACACGGATAATATATCCTATAACTCCACACGCGGTTCGGGAGAAACGGATTGGATCAGAGGGATCGTCGTACCTCCTTCCAATACAACCAATACGCCCTGGGCACAATATTCGTTCATACGCCGGGTAAACCTGATGCTGGATCATATCGAGAGCTCGGAAATGAGTGAAACGGAAAGAGAACACTGGCGCAGTGTCGGTTACTTCTTCCGCTCCTATCGTTACATGACGTTACTATCTGCCTACGGTGGTGTGCCCTGGGTGGATCATGTGTTGGCGGACGATGAAACGGATATCATTTACGGTGCGAGAGAATCGCGCGATGTAATTGCCAACCATATTCTGGAAGACCTGCAGTATGCCGAACAGCATATCAATCAGAACGGCGACGGAGCCAATACGATCAATCGGGTAGTGGTGCAGACATTACTATCCCGTTTCTGTTTGTTTGAAGGAACCTGGCGAAAATATCACGCCCTTCAGGAAGCCGATAAATTCCTGCGTGAATGTAAACGGGCTTCCGAAGAGGTATTGAAAGTATATCCGAACATACACAGCAACTATGACGATTTATTCAACTCTCTGTCGTTAAACGGTATACCTGGAATTATCCTGTACAAAGCTTATTCGAACGAAGCTGGTGTAGTACATGCCACCAGTATCGGGGGAACTACGGCACAATCATTCTATAACGTGACCAGAGACATGGTAGACAGTTATTTATGTTCAGATGGAAAACCCCGTTGGAACAGTCCGATGTATCTCGGTGATAAAGATATATACAATGAATTCAGTAACAGGGATCATCGTCTCTGGTTACATGTCACACCTCCTTACGTAGTCGATCGTTCGGAATCGACCACTGCCTGGGATAACAAATGGAAATTCACAGACAACCCGAAGGACAGGAGTTTCATTGACAGTATTAATATGATCGTCCCGGCAGAACGTCAGAAAACATTGCCTTTCCGCCAGGGATACGACGGAGGTATTTTAGGAGAAAATCCGCATTTTGATTTTTATCTGAATGGTCAACCCTGGTACAAATCTGCTTTCGGATATAATAACTGGAAATATTTCAATACCTACCTGAGCATGGGTTCACAGAGGAACGAAGAAACGGATATGCCGATCTTCCGGGTGGAAGAAGTTATGTTGAATTATGCCGAGGCAATGGTCGAGCTGGGAGAATTTACCCAGGCGACAGCCGATATGACGATCAATAAAATACGTTCAAGAACGAACGTTTCTCCGATGGTCGTTTCGCAAATAAACGAAAGCTTCGACCCGAAAAGGGATCTGGGCAATGCCAGTTACAGCGGAGATTATGCCGTATCGCCGCTCCTGTGGGAAGTCCGCCGCGAAAGACGTATCGAGCTATTTGCCGAGAACTTCCGTTTCGACGATCTCAGAAGATGGAAAAAATGCCAGTATGCCATGAAGAAAAAGCTCGGGCAATATGTCCGGAAATCCGATTTCCCGGATGGTACGGCTGTTACTATCGACGGAGGTGCGGAAGAAGGTTATCTGGAATTTCATCCGGCACCCGGCAAACTTTGGCCGGAATATTACTATCTTTATCCGATTCCTTTAAATCAGATGGTATTAAACCCGAATATCAAACAGAATCCGGGTTGGGAATAATTTATAAGATCTAAAATACTAACAAAGCTGTCTGATAAGTATGAAAAAACAATTTGTCAGGCAGCTTTACTTTATCCGTATGTTATGAAATATGTAATTGTCATCATTCTTATGCTTCACACGTTGTGTCTACCGGCACAGACGATCATTCCTTCTCCGGAAAAGGTCGTACAAAGCGATGGAGAGTTTCAGACAAAAAAACAAATGAACCTGTTTATCAGTGGAACAAAACCGGATTGTCTGGAGTACCTGCAAAACGAATTGTTGAGAACATCCGAACTAAACCAAGTCAACGGTAAAGCAGAGGCCGATATCCGGATGATCACGGACACCAGCCTCGTAACCGAGGCCTATCGGTTGCAGATTACACCTGATTATATCGAGATCCGGGCAGCCGGAAATGAAGGTTTCTTTTATGCTATGCAATCACTACGACAACTGGCTTCCGGGCAAAACGGGACTTTGATCTTCCCCTGCCTGAAAATAGAAGACAGTCCGCGGATTGGTTTCCGGAGCTTTCTACTGGATTCCGGCCGCCAGTATCAGAAAGTATCGACTATAAAGAAGTACATCGACATGGCCGCCATGCTGAAAATGAACTATTTCCACTGGCATCTGACGGAGGGACTCGGATGGCGTATCGAGATCAAGCGATATCCGCGCCTCACACAAACAGGAGCTTTTGTAGGGAAAGGCCCTGAACAGCAAGGTTTCTATTCACAGGAAGAAATAAAAGAAGTCGTCAACTATGCTGCCGGGCGCTGCATTACCATCATCCCGGAAATCGATATGCCGGGACATGCCGAAGCGGCATTGGTCGCCTATCCTGAATTAGGTTGCTTTGGCGATACGATAGAAGTTCCGGAAAACGGTTTTACAAAAAATATCTTTTGTGCAGGTAAAACACATACACTGGACTTCCTGAAGAACGTTCTCGATGAGGTCTGTGAACTCTTCCCTTCCACATACATTCATTTAGGAGGCGACGAGGCACCTAAAGGCAATTGGGATATTTGTCCTGACTGCCGGCAACGCATCAAACAGTACGGTCTGAAAGACAGTCATGACCTCCAACTCTGGTTTGCCGCAACAATGGCCGATTATCTGAAGGCCAAAGGTAGAAAAGCGGTCTTTTGGGGAGATGTCGTTTACCATGACGGATATCCGTTGCCCGACAATACGGTTATCCATTGGTGGAACTGGAGAGGACACAAAGATAAAGCGCTCCGGGAAGCGGTCAAAAGAGATCTTCCTGTTATTTGCGGAACCAATTACTATACGTACCTGAACTTTCCGCTTACTCCCTGGAATGGATATGAAGAACAGAGAACTTTCGATATAAAGGATGTATATACAGCCAATCCCTCCTATATAAAAGATAAGAATTCCTGTTTATTAGGAATGAGCTGTGCTTTATGGACCGATCATGGGGTCAGGGAACATATGATCGACAAGAGACTATTTCCCCGTATCCTGGCTATAGCCGAACAGATGTGGAACCGGAATGAACCGGTAACTTTTGAAGTATTCTACGAAAAGGTAAAAAGCCACAAAGGCTGGTTTGAAAAACAGGGATATCTTTTCGGACCCGGATTAAAAGAAGAAATTACCAGCGATTTCAGTTGGGATTAACTAAAAACAGAAGAAAATGAAAAGTATAAAATTATTGGCAGGCCTGATCTGCATAACAGATTTATCTTCCTGTCAGAAAAAAGAAAGCCGCCCTAACATTATATATATATTGATGGATGATATGGGCTATGGCGACCTGCAATGTTACGGCCAGCAAAAGATAGAGACACCGAATATAGATTGTTTGAGAAACAATGGCATCAAACTGACACAACATTACACGGGTTCGCCGGTCTCCGCTCCCGCCCGATGTGTGTTGATGACCGGCTTACACTCAGGACACACGCAGATCAGAGCCAACGATGAACTGGCATCTCGGGGAGCGGTCAACAGCCACGACTCCATGTATGTCCATCCGGAACTGGAAGGACAATTTCCTCTGAAAGCCGGAACAATGACGATCGGGCGGATGATGCAAAATGCAGGATATACCACCGGATGCTTCGGGAAATGGGGATTGGGATATCCTGGCTCGGAAGGTGTTCCTGGCAAACAGGGGATCGACCAGTTTTATGGTTATAATTGCCAAAGACAGGCACATACGTATTACCCGGCCTTTCTCTGGAAAAACGATGAACGGGTTTATCTCGACAATCAGGTACGTGATCCACATCTGACCAAACTCGACGAAGGAGCAGATCCCTATGACGAAGCAAGTTATAAGAAATACACGCAGAACGAATATGCCAACGATCTCATCTTTGACGAAATGATCCAATTTGTAGATCAGAATAAAGAACAACCTTTCTTCCTGCTCTGGACCACTCCGCTCCCACACGTCTCGTTGCAGGCACCCGAACATTGGGTAAAATATTATGTCAACAAATTCGGGGATGAAGAACCTTATACCGGAAACAAAGGATATATGCCTTGCAGGTATCCGCATGCTACTTATGCAGCTATGATCAGTTATTTCGACGAACAGGTCGGCAAACTGGTAGAGAAGTTGAAAAAAGAGGGACTATATGAAAATACCCTGATCATTTTCACTTCAGATAACGGTCCGACATTCAACGGAGGTTCCGATTCACCCTGGTTCAACAGCGGAGGATTATTCAAATCGGAATACGGATGGGGGAAATGTTTTCTCCATGAAGGAGGAATACGCATACCGGCTATCGTCTCCTGGCCGGGAAAGATCAAAGCCGGAACAGAGTCCGACCATATCTGTGCATTCCAGGACGTCATGCCTACTTTAGCCGAAATTGTCTCTATCGAATGTCCTCCGACCGACGGTATCAGTTTCCTGCCAACCTTATTAGGAAAGTCCTCCAAACAAAAGGAGCATGAATACCTATACTGGGAATATCCGGATCCGGTTATCGGGAATAAAGCCATACGATGGGGAAAATGGAAAGGGATCATCACTAATATCCGGAAAGGAAACACTACCATGCAACTCTTTGATCTGGAGAACGATTTACAGGAGCTTCATGATGTTGCCGCCGAACATCCGGACATCGTCGGAAAGATGAATGAATGGATGATCGAGTCCGGCACTGTTCCGGAAAATCCGAAGTTCAGATTCTAGTAAAAGAGATCATTCCGATATGGAATTCTGTTCCTGTCGGAATGATCTCCGATTAACGAACTACGTATCATAAAATGCAGTTTTAATCAAACTTTTTCTTTTTAATAACAAACGATCTGTATATTTGTATCCTATAACAAAGAGATATTAAATCTATCTATTAATGGATTCTGCCACCGAAAAGGGATACATAGAGGCTGTTAGCAAGGGGGATGAACAGGCATTCGAGTCATTGTTCCTGCATTACTTTCCACGGATAAAAGGATTCATCAGCGGGATTCTGCAAAACGAGGAAGAGGCAGAGGATATTTCACAGGATATTTTCGTTTCGATGTGGCAAAACAAAGACCGATTAACCGGCATTGAAAATCTGAACGCTTATCTGTTCCGTATGGCTAAAAATACTGTTTTCCGCCATATCGAGCGGTCTCTGTTATTCAGGGATTATCAGCAACAACAAGCCGAACGTTCCTCATTTTCATCCGCCAACAATGAAACTATTGAAGAAGAAATATATGCAAAAGAACTGGAATATCTCATTTCTGTTGCCGTCGAAAAAATGCCGTCCCAACGAAAGCAGATTTATAAAATGAGCCGTATGGAAGGATTATCCAACGACGAAATCGCCGAACGGCTTGTGATCAGTAAACGGACGGTAGAAAATCATCTTACACTGGCATTAGCCGACATCCGTAAACTGATCGGAATCTTCATTCTCATCTTCTTTTAAAAAAAGCTCATCTCAAACCGTGTGCAAACTCTTTCTCACGTATCTTAATAAATAAAATACGGAGGAAATAAGAACATGTAAAAAAGGGACCGGAAAAACAGCGACACCTTTTCAGGACTCCCGAAATCTATATTTGAATTTAATAACAGAGATCATAAATTTAGTAATCATCGATTTAAAGCACTAATAAAACATGAAAAAGACAACTTTATTGGTTGGGATACTTTGTGCAGCAAGTTTATCTTCCTGTCAAAAAGAAAAAAGTAAGCCTAATGTCATATACATATTGATGGACGATATGGGGTATGGTGACCTGCAATGTTACGGTCAGGAAAAAATTGAGACACCCAATATCGACCGATTGAAAGACAACGGTATCAAATTAACGCAGCATTATAGTGGCTCGCCGGTCTCCGCTCCGTCACGATGTGTGTTGACAACCGGATTACATTCCGGACACGCACAGATCAGAGCAAATGACCCTATGTCGTCACGAGGAGCGGTCAGCAGCCATGATTCGATGTTCATACATCCCGAATTGGAAGGACAATATCCTTTGAAAGCCGGAACCATGACAATCGGACGTATGATGCAAAATGCAGGATATACAACGGGGTGTTTCGGGAAATGGGGACTGGGTTATCCCGGCTCAGAAGGAGTTCCGAACAAACAGGGTATTGACCGGTTCTATGGATATAATTGTCAACGACAAGCACATACCTACTATCCTCCTTTTTTGTATAAAAATGATCAACGGGTATACCTTAGTAATCAGGTACGTGACCCCCACCAGACTAAACTGGATGAAGGAGCAGACCCCTACGACGAGGCCAGCTACAAAAAATTCACTCAGGATGAATATGCAAACGATCTTATTTTTGATGAAATGATACAGTTTGTCAATGACAATAAAGATCAACCGTTTTTTCTGCTTTGGACAACCCCGATCCCACATGTATCCCTACAAGCTCCGGAGCGCTGGGTAAAACACTATGTGGAAAAATTTGGAAATGAAGAACCTTATATCGGAGATAAAGGATACATGCCATGCCGTTATCCACATGCAACCTATGCCGCCATGATCAGCTATTTTGACGAACAAATAGGAAAACTCGTTGAGAAATTAAAACAAGAAGGAATATACGAAAACACACTTATCTTTTTCACATCTGATAATGGACCTGCCTCCGACGGAGGAACCGATTCCCCTTGGTTCAATAGTGGCGGACTATTCAAATCAGAATACGGGTGGGGGAAATCTTTCCTTCACGAAGGAGGGATACGTGTTCCGGCTATCGTATTCTGGCCGGGCAAGATCAAAGCGGGGACAGAATCCGATCATATATGTGCATTCCAGGACGTTATGCCGACACTGGCCGATGTTATTTCTATCGAATGTCCTCCAACTGACGGGATCAGCTTCCTACCGACACTACTCGATAAAAAAGACAAACAAAAACAACACGAATATTTGTATTGGGAATATCCCGATCCAAAAATCGGAAATAAAGCGATTCGCATGGGAAACTGGAAAGGGATTATTACCGATATCCGCAAGGGAAATACAAGAATGGAACTGTACGATCTGGAAAACGACCTGCAGGAATTACATGATGTTGCCGATAAGCATCCAGATATTGTTAAGAAGTTCTATGAATTAATGTATACATCCACAACTTCACCTGAGAATCCTAAATTCATACTTTAACACTACACAAAATATTATACTGATATGACAATAAAAAAGAAAGATATATTGATCGGATTAGGTATCGGAAGTATATTTCTCCCCGTTCCATCCCTTTCGCAACAAAAAAACAGTGAAGAAGTGAAGCCGACACCTAACGTCATACTTATATATGCAGACGATTTGGGTTATGGTGATCTGGAATGTTATGGAGGGTCAGGAGCCGCCACGCCTAATATCAACCGCCTGGCACAAAACGGGATTCGTTTTACCAATGCGCATGCCACAGCAGCGACCAGCACTCCCTCTCGCTATTCTATGCTTACCGGAGAATATGCCTGGAGAAAAAAAGGAACAGATATCGCAGCTGGAAATGCCGGTATGATTATTCGTCCCGAACAATATACGATGGCAGACATGTTCAAAAACTCCGGATATACAACAGCAGCTATCGGGAAATGGCATCTCGGTTTAGGGGATAAAAGCGGCGAACAGGATTGGAATGCCCCCTTGCCTACTGCTTTAGGAGATATCGGATTCGACTACTCCTATATCATGGCAGCTACTGCCGACCGGGTCCCCTGCGTATTTATCGAAAATGGAAAAGTAGCCAACTATGATCCTTCCGCTCCCATTGAAGTAAGTTATCAAAAACCATTTGAAGGAGAGCCACTCGGCAAAAACCATCCTGAACTGTTGTATAATCTGAAACACAGTAACGGGCATGATATGGCTATCATAAACGGTATTGGACGTATAGGATACATGAAAGGAGGAGGCAAAGCTCTTTGGAAAGATGAAAACATAGCCGATTCAATAACGACACATGCACTAAACTTCATCCGGGAAAATAAAAACAATCCGTTTTTTCTCTATTTTGCAACGAACGATGTACATGTACCCCGTTTCCCGCATGACCGTTTCAGAGGTAAAAACCCGATGGGCCTAAGAGGAGATGCAATTGTACAGTTCGACTGGTGTGTCGGACAGTTGATGGAAGAATTGGATAAATTAGGATTGACTCAAAACACAATAATCATTCTTTCAAGTGACAACGGTCCCGTCCTCGATGACGGCTACGCCGACCAGGCCCAAGAATTAGTAGGTAATCATAAGCCTGCCGGCCCATTACGCGGAGGGAAATATAGTGCCTTCGAAGGTGGCACACGCATTCCTGCAATTGTAAGCTACCCAGCTATTGTAGAAAAAGGAAAAATTTCAGATGTTTTAGTTTCCCAGATCGACTGGTTTGCATCTTTTGCAACTCTCATACATGCAATACTACCTAAAGGATCTGCATCAGATAGCTTCGATATGCTATCTAATTGGTTTGGGAAAGACAATACGGACCGACCATGGGTAATCGAACAAGCCTCTGACCATACACTTTCCATCCGGACAAAAGACTGGAAATATATAGAAACCAGTTTCAATCCTGTTAAAGTAGCCAGAGTAACAAATATTGAAACCGGCTATTCAACGGAACCCCAGTTATATGATATGAAAGAATCTACAGAACAAACCAATAAAGCATCTCTACATCCTGAAATTGTTTTCAAATTGCAGCAAATCCTGAAAAAGATACAAAAACAAGGATCACATTAAACAAAACCCTTACAAGCAGGAAGGTGTGTCAAAACATCTTCCTGCATCTTTTTCTACAAAAAAATCACATTCTGACTGTGTGTTCCATCTCCCTTACGTCTCTTATATAAAACGGCAATAATATGCACACATCAAAAACATATAAAATACTATATAACCTGGTTTCCCATACATTCGATTCGGAACTTCGGATCAAGATATGGCAATGGCTGGTTAATTCATCCAATCAAGAAAAAAAAGAAAAAGCACTCCTGTCTATATGGAATGAATATCCGGCAAAAACAGATGCAAATACTTATCTTTCACTGAAAGCTACTCAGGAAAAGATTAAACAAAATAAATCCTCACATAAACAATATAGACTGACATATAAACTATCGAGAATAGCAGCAATACTTATTATTCCTTTATTATCGGTAATCGGTTCCTATCTGTATGTTAAACATAACACATATAATCCGGAACTAATACAATGTTTCGTACCGGAAGGAGAGAAACAGGAGTTAACCCTCCCCGACGGTTCCATAGTAAACATCAATTCAGGGAGTATATTAATCTATCCAAAAGAATTCAAAGGAGACACTCGTACCCTGCATCTGGCAGGAGAAGCAAACTTCACGGTAAAAAAGGACAAAAAGCATCCTTTTATTGTAAAAACAAGTTCTCTAAGGGTTGAGGCACTTGGTACAAAATTCAATGTACAAGCTTACTCGGAGAGTGATAAAATCATTGCGACACTCGAAAACGGAAGCATCAAAGTAAATAAAATCGAAGATGATGAAAACTCTTTCATCTTATCACCAAACGAACAATTGGAATATAATTACAAAACAGGCATATTCGAAAAAAGAACTATCAATGCAGCCAATTATTCTGCCTGGATAAAAGGCGAACTCAATTTTATAAATATGCCTCTAAAAGAGATTCTGGCTACAATCCAGCGAAAATATGCCGTTGACTTCATTATAAATCCCCGCTTGTTTACCCCGGATTTATACACTATAAAATTCCGCCAGAATGAAGACATTGATACGGTCATGAAAATTCTGACAATGACTGTCAATGGATTGACTTATGAAACAGATGATGATACAATAACTATTTATTCACTAAAAAAGAAAGGAGTAAAATAACAAAAAAAAGGGACTGGAAAAAATTGCGACACCTTCTCCAACCCCCGAAATCAACAATCCATTTAAAACTGTAGAGATCTTAAATTTAGTATTCATTGATTTAATGTACAAAAGTATGAAATTAAACTACTATAAGAGTACATACGGACTCTTAAAATTACGTAAATTGTTAATATTTACACTATTAAGCCTATTCACATTTAACTCGGGTTGGGGGCAGAACCAACGAATATCAATTGTTGCAAAAAACAAGACACTGTTAAGCGTATTCGAAAATATTGAAAAACAAACAGGGTTGAGTATTGCTTATAATCAAACAAAATTAGATGTTAATAGAATTATCAATCAGGATTTTAATGATAAAATCCTGTCCTCTGTTATAACAGAGCTACTAGAAAACAGTAGTTTTACCTATCGGATTGAAGGGAAACATATTATTATTGTTCCGGTACAGCTACAGCAAAAACAACAGTCCACTCAGAAAATCCAGGGCATCATTACTGATCCCAGCGGTCTACCTGTTATTGGTGCAAACGTTGTAGTGAAAGGTACAACCAATGGAACAATCACCGATCTGGAAGGCAAATTTTCTATTGAGGCTTCTCTGGGTAATACTTTACAAATTTCTTACATCGGATACTTATCCAAGGATATCCGTGTAGACGGAAAAGACAATTATTCAATCCAGCTTATCGAAGATTCGCAGGCACTCGATGAAGTTGTGGTTGTTGGATATGGTACATCAAAAAAGGTGAATGTGATCGGTTCTATCGCTTCTGTTGATTCCAAACAACTGGAAAACCGTGCCACTTCGTCAGTCGTTTCAGCCCTTACCGGCCAGATGCCAGGTGTTACGATCACACAAGCGGGCGGACGTCCGGGTGAGAATACCGGAACGATACGTGTGCGTGGTGTCGGCTCTTTCAGTAGCGACAATGATGCCAAAAAAGCCGATGCTCTAATCCTTATAGATGGAATACCAGGAAATATGACGGATATAAACCCGAATGATATTGAAAGTATTTCCATATTAAAAGACGCATCAACTGCCGCCATTTACGGATCACGCGCAGCAAATGGAGTAGTATTGGTCACAACTAAAATGGGAAAAGAATCGAAAGTCTCTGTTTCCTATAATGGTTACGTAGGTTTTAACCGGGCAACCGCTCTTCCAAAGTATGTAGACAGTTGGGATTACGCGCGCTTGCTGAATCAGGCTGAAGGAGTTACCCGTTTCACTGATGAGGAAATCAATGCTATGCGTACGGGAAGTATGCCCGACTTATGGGCCAATGAAAAATTCGTAGACGACATTTTCTCCGGAAACGGTTTACAGACAGGACACGATTTGTCTTTGAACGGAGGCAACGACCGAAGCCAGTATTTTGCATCTTTCGGTTATTTAAGCCAGAACGGTATTGTACCGGGCAACAACTATTCACGCTACACAGCCCGTGTCAATCTTACGTCCAATTTATCTGACAAACTGAAATTAACTATTCGCTTACGGGGTGATAAAGCTCAAACCAAAGAACCAGGCACAGCCGGTGCCATAGACGGTGGTTACGGAATGATGTCACTGATCAGTCAGGGATTACGTTTTCCAGGATTCCGTCCTTCAGTATTAAGCGATGGTTCATGGGGACCGGGTGTTAAAAACTTCGGAACACCTAAAGCATGGCTGGCATCCGAATCATTCCAAGAAAAGCCTACCATGAGAATCAACTCGAATGTACGCCTGGAGTATACCCCGATAGAAGGGTTGAAGTTCTCCGCTATCGGTGCTTACAATTTCACGAATGCACAAGACAAAAAGTTCCGTGCCACTTTACCCGTCACAATCAACGGAGCCACCAGTGTTTTAGGTCCCTCTTATTTAGAAGAAAAGAATACCAACACTGACTATAAATCATTTCAGGCCACAGTTGACTATTCAAAAACGTTCAACAAAGTACATAATCTAGGTATCCTGGCCGGCTATTCGTGGGAAGAAGAATCGGCCCGCGATCTGGAAGGCCGTCGGGATAATTTCCCCAGCAATGAGTACCCGTTCCTGACAGTAGGTTCACCGGATAACCAGACCAATAAAGGCGGAGGTTACGACTGGGTCATCCAGTCTTTCTTCGGACGTGCACAATACAACTATGCAGAACGCTATCTAGGTGAAGTGACAATGCGTTACGACGGTTCATCACGTTTTCCTTCAAATTCGCGTTATGCATTCTTTCCTTCAGCCGCTATAGGTTGGAGAATTTCAGAAGAAAACTTTTTTAAAGAAAATGAGAAATTGAACTTTATTAATAACCTCAAACTAAAAGCATCCGCTGGTATTCTGGGGAATAATAATATTGGCAATTATGCTTATCAGTCAGTCTATGAATTAGGGAATGACTTCAATTATCCACTGGGAGGTACGATACAGCAGGGAGCCGCTTTGAAAACCTATACGGATCCGCGACTTAAATGGGAAACGACCCGTACGATAGACGGTGGTTTCGAATCTGTGCTCTGGAATGGTTTACTGACCGCCAATATTTCTTACTTCTACAGATATACTTATGATATCTTATTCAAACCAAACGCAAGCGCCTCATCTGCTTTCGGACTACAAATGAGTGAGGTTAATACCGGAGAAGCCTCCAACCGGGGCTGGGAATTTGAAGTAGGACACAGAAATAATATAGGTGAATTCAGCTATAGTATCAACGGCAACTTCTCAATCATCAAAAATAAGGTTGAAACGTTAGGACTTGGTAATGTAGAACAAGCAAACGGAATGGTAGGTAACGGTTCCAATCTATTTATCGGTTATCCAATCGATATGTACTACGGATATCAAACAGATGGAGTATTCCTGAACCAACAGGATATAGACGATTATTTTGCTCACACAGACCAATCCGCCATGGGAGCAAATAAAGCCAACACCAAACCAGGTGATATTCGATACAAAGATATTTCAGGCCCCGACGGTGTTCCCGATGGAAAAGTCGATGCGACTTACGACCGCGTTTATTTAGGTTCAAAAATTCCTAAATACACATTCGGTCTTTCATTAAATGCAGCTTATAAAGGTTTTGACCTGAACATCTTCTTACAGGGAGTAGCTGGTGTCAACGGACTGCTAAACGGTTTTTCAGGCTGGGCTTTGTGGAGTGAAGGAAATATCCAAAAATGGCAGATGAAAGAAGCCTTCGATCCGGAAAACCCGACACGTTATCCGAAATACCCACGTATAGCAAACCTGGGAAATGCAACTGGAATTAATACGCAACAATCTGATTTCTGGATTCGCAACGCCTCTTACCTACGTGTAAAGAACATTCAGTTAGGATATACTTTACCCAAGTCAATCTTAAAGAACACTTTCATCCAGAATGTACGTTTCTATGTAGCAACAGAGAACCCGTTCACATTCCATAGCTATCCGGATGGTTGGGATCCGGAAATCAATGCCGATGACCGATTCTATCCGGTATTGGCAAACTATACATTTGGTTTGAATCTTAAATTCTGAAAAGTATGAAATCAATTATAAAGAAATCAATAATGGTCTTGGTTGCTATTGCATCTTTAACCTCTTGCGAGTTGGACCGTTATCCGCTGACAAATTTCAGCGAAGATACTTTCTTCGATAAAGAAGAAAATACAAAACTTGCACTTATCGGTTTATACCGCGGAGGTATCACCTATGGAGTAGACTACAATGCCTCCGATTGGTGGGCCTATAGTGCAAAAATACTAATAGATGGTGTCAGCGATATGGGATACGACCGCCGCGGATTCAATAATAATCTCGGGAAACTGACATCCGGACAAATCGATGAAAATAACGGATGGGTAAAAGACTTGTATCAGAAACCTTACCGCCGTATCAGTGCATGTACCCGATTCATTGAAGGAATCAATACGTTCGAATCTGATAATCCGGAAATGGAACGTATGAAAGCGGAAGCTCGCTTTATCCGGGCAGTACAATATTTTTACCTGGCTTCCTATTACTATGATGTTCCGCTAATTAAAACAGTCCTGACCTTGGATGAAGCCAATACAGTTTTAAAGTCACCGCGTGCAGAGGTTCTTCAATATGCAATCAACGAATTAACAGAAGTTGCTAATCTCCTGCCCCGCCATAAAGATTTACCATCCTCGGAACGCGGACGCGCAACGGCACAGGCTGCATTGGTTTATTTGGCACGGACACATCTGGTTGCGAAAAATTACAAGGAAGCTGCTGTGGCATGTAAGCAAATCATCGATTGGGGAGATAACAAATTAGATACCGACTATCAGAAATTGTTTTATCCCAGTGCAATAAATAGCTCTGAACATATTTTCGCGACACAGTTTGTCGATGACTTAGCCGGACACGGACTACCTCAACATGCTTATCCGATAAAAGACGGAGGATGGTGTTTGGTGAATGGATCCAGCATTCTATTTGAATCCTATGACTTTCTGGATGGAACACCTTTCAGCTATGATGACCCACGTTTCAACAAAAACAACTTTGGAGAAAATCGTGATCCCCGTTTGGATTATACACTTATTTACGATGGTTCAACCTTCCGCGGAACAGTTTACAGCTGCAATCCTGAAACAACGGCAGCCGACAAGATCGGCCCGGGACAAACAACTCAAACAGGTTTCCTTTTACGTAAATACTTTGATGAAAGCTGGAACGGGGATAAAAGCCAATATGGAAACAATGTTCCTTTAGCACGTTATGCTGACGTATTAATGATGTACCTGGAAGCCGAGATGGAAGCCGGGACACCAATCACCCAAACTCTACTTGACCAAACGATCAACGCAGTTCGGGGACGCGTAGGTATGCCAAAGATAACGGAAACCAATCCGGATAAATTATTAAAAATTATTCAGAAAGAGCGTATGATCGAATTTGCTTTTGAAGGACTTCGCCTTTGGGATTTATTCCGCTGGGGAATCGCTGAAGAACGCTTAAATCAGGATATTTATGGTTCACCATTTTACATCTCCAATCAAGAGTTAATGAAGAAGAAAGATGGACAGCCTGATCCGTATAACCGCTGGTACGTTGACAAACGTAATTTTAAAGCCGGACAAGAACGTTGGCCTATTCCACTATCTGAAAAGAATATCAATCCCAACTTGAGATAGTCGGTTAAATAACTTTACAGAGATACCGGTTACTTATAATTCCGGTATCTCTGTTTTCTTTTCCGCTTTTGATTAAATATTACCTGAACAACCATATCATGAATCATAAAATAAATAAAGTAATCCTGCCTGTATCATTATTATCTATTGTTGCTTCCGGAAGTTATTCCCAAACACAGCAACCCAACATTGTCATCATTCATACAGATGAACAGAACTTTCGTACTTTAGGTTGTTATCGGGAATGCCTGCAAAATGAACAAGCTTTCCCATGGGGAGAAGAAGCCATTGTGGAAACACCCAATATAGATTATCTGGCACACCGTGGAGTATTATTTACACGCTGCTATGCCACAACCCCAGTTAGTTCCCCCAGTCGGGCCTCTTTCATGACCGGATTTTATCCACAGAACAACGGAGTATGGACAAACGACATGGTCCTGTCTGAAAAGACACCCACCTTTGGAGAATCCTTACGGGATAACGGCTATGCAACCGGGTACTTCGGGAAATTACATCTCAATGGAAAAGGAAAACCGGAATGGCATCCCAAACGTGACTTCGGCTTTTCCGACAATTTTTATATGTATAATCGTGGCCATTGGAAAAAGATAGAAGAAGCGGAAGAAGGACCCGTGTTCAGAACAAATGCAGATGTGAAAACAACAGATGAAAAGACATTCACTACTGACTTTATTGCTACACGGGCCATTGATTTCATAAACCAACAAAAAGACGGGCCGTTCTGTTGCATGATTTGTTTTCCGGATCCGCATAGTGCGAATCTTGTAAGACCGCCCTACGACACGAAGTACAGTCACATAAAGTTCAAGGAACCAGTAACTGCTACCGCCGATACAACCAGTCGACCTGCATGGTCACACGGGGATAATCTCCCGGCAGACCAGCCCGAAGATATGGCTCAATACTTCGGCATGATTAAATGCATTGACGATAATATAGGACGAATATTAAGTACTCTAAAAGAGAAAGGTGTTCTTGATAATACAATTATTATTTTCACATCTGATCATGGAGACTTGTGCCGGCAACACGGATTGATCAACAAAGGTGTCCCATTAGACGATTCAGCCCGTGTCCCGTTCATTATCAGTTACCCGGCGGGAATGCGAGAAGGAATCAGAGTCGATAATGTCATGTCTGTTGTTGATTTTACTCCTTCTCTACTTAGTTTTTGCCAGATCCAGCCTTCCGGCCAATATGACGGCCGGGACTTGTCCCCATTATGGAAAGGTAATAAACTCCCTGAAAAATACAATGATATTGTTTTTATGAGAGCTACAACACCTAAATTAAAAAGTGATTGGGATGAATCGGCTACAGCCAAACGTACTATGTGGATATCTGCCGTAACACCTGATTATAAACTAACTTATTCGGAATATAGTTCAGATGTTCCCTGGCTGACCGATCTAAAAAAAGACCCGGACGAATTGTTTAATTGTTATTTTGACCCGGCTTATAAAGAGATCGTTTCCCAATTAGCCTCCAACTTAAAAGAATATGGAGAACGATACAATGACCCTAGGATTCATCATCCTAAAATTCAATACGAAATAAGCTCTGCCATTTTAAAAAAGTAGACAATATCCGTTAAAAACACGGTATAAAACAAGGCTACTAGAAAAAAAATGCAGACCTTTAACTCCCGAACTATCATAAACTAATATAAACTAAAAATATCATGAAATCAAACGTACTAATCGGTTTCGGACTTGGAGCATTCCTTGTTTCCCCGACCACCTCCCATGCTCAAAAGGCAAAAGAGACGCAAACGCCGAATGTCATTTTCATTTATGCCGACGACCTGGGTTATGGCGACCTGGAATGTTACGGTGCAACACGAGTACAGACACCCAACGTCAACAAACTGGCTAACAGCGGCATTCGCTTTACGAATACCCACGCAACAGCAGCGACCAGCACACCATCCCGTTATTCACTGCTTACCGGAGAGTATGCATGGCGCAGGCCGGGAACAGATATTGCTGCAGGAAATGCCGGAATGATCATCCGCCCGGAAAGATATACCATCGCGGACATGTTCAAAAGTGCAGGGTATACAACCGCAGCCTTAGGCAAATGGCATCTGGGACTGGGTGATAAAACAGGCGAACAGGACTGGAATGCACCTCTGCCCGCAGCGTTGGCAGATCTCGGATTCGATTATTCCTATATCATGGCTGCCACAGCCGACCGTGTACCCTGTGTCTTCATTGAAAACGGTAAAGTAGCCAACTACGACCCGTCGGCACCTATCGAAGTCAGTTATCAGAAACCTTTTGAAGGTGAACCGTTGGGCAAAGACCATCCGGAACTGCTGTATAATCTGAAACACAGCCACGGCCACGACATGGCAATCGTCAATGGTATCGGACGTATCGGTTATATGAAAGGCGGCGGCAAGGCTTTGTGGAAAGATGAAAACCTGGCAGACTCCATCACGACACATGCCCTCGACTTTATCAAGGCAAACAAGGACAAACCTTTCTTTATGTACTTCGCCACAAACGACGTGCACGTTCCCCGTTTTCCTCACGAACGTTTCAGAGGGAAAAACCCGATGGGACTCAGAGGAGATGCGATCGTGCAGTTCGACTGGAGTGTCGGACAGATACTGGACGAACTGGAAAGATTGGGATTAAGAGAAAATACATTGATCATCCTCTCCAGCGACAATGGTCCGGTAGTGGATGACGGTTATGCAGACCAGGCAGAAGAACTGCTGGGTGATCACAAACCGGGCGGCCCGTTACGCGGAGGAAAATACAGTGCATTCGAAGCAGGAACACGTATTCCCGCCATTATCAGCTGGCCGAAAGAAATAAAAAAAGGAAAAGTATCCGATGCTTTAATGTCACAGGTCGACTGGTTCGCTTCACTGGCAGCATTGACAGGATCTGTTCTTCCCAAAGGCGCTGCCCCCGACAGTTACAATTACCTGGGAACCTTACTGGGCACAGACAATGCCGACCGCCCATGGGTGATCGAACAGGCTTCCGACCATACGCTATCGGTCCGCACAAAAGACTGGAAGTATATCGAGACCAGCGACGGACCGAAAATGGTACCCTGGGGACCCAAGATCGAGACAGGTTATTCCAAAACACCTCAGTTATACGATATGACCCAGGTAGGCGAACAAGAGAATTTGTCAGAAAAACGTCCGGAAGTCGTTTATCAGTTGCAGGGAATTCTGAAAGGTGTTCGTAACAACACCATCAAACCAAAATAAATTGAATAACCTATTTGAATTAAGAATCAACGGTCTGGGACTTTTGTTCCAGACCATTTTTATGTTTTTACCTTTTTTTATCAGGGAATAGACACTATCTTTGTGGGCAATTGGGCAGAAAATAAAAGATAATGCTGGGACTTATTAGTAAAGGAATTGTGATAGGCGTACTTGTATCAGCCCCTATGGGTCCGATCGGTATGCTGTGTATACAAAGAACATTAAATAAAGGACGTTGGCACGGGTTCGTTACCGGCCTGGGAGCAGCCTTATCGGATGTCATATATGCCGCTCTTACCTGCCTGGGAATGGGAGTTGTTGTCAACTTCGTCGAAGCCAATCAGGCACCGCTCCAACTAATGGGAAGCATCGTTCTCGGACTTTTCGGTTACTATATATACCAATCCAATCCTGTAAAAAACTTAAAAAAGCAACGTGAAAAAAAGTTATCGTTCACACAGGATTTTATTACAGCTTTTCTTCTTACCTTTAGCAACGTTTTAATCGTGCTTCTATATATTGGCTTGTTTGCACGTTTTGGGTTTGTGTTACCAGATCATTCTGTTTGGATGTTATTGGGAGGGATTGCATGCATTGGTATAGGTGCCGTTTTGTGGTGGTTCGGTATCACATATATAGTTGCCAAATTAAAAAAATGGTTTAATGTACGAGGAATATGGTTATTGAATCGGATTGTAGGGACAGTCATCATTGTTTTGGCTATTGTAGGAGTATTATCTGTGCTCCTTACCTCATATTTCCATTTGCCGTTGCTCCAAATCTATAATTAACATGAAGAAGCTTAAAGTACCGTATTTAGTGACGCTGGATGTACTGGATCTATCATCCGCAGGATATCTGCTGGAGAGCAAAGCCCAGCGAGAGTATATTGATGTGATCAATTGGGAAGAGTACCCTTACAAACCAATTGTTGCCTTTGATATAGCACGAACAGACACGAATTTGTACATTCGTTATTTCGTGAAAGGAAATTCCCTGAAAGCTGTGCACAGCGCAGACGGGTCACCAGTTTATACAGATAGTTGTGTAGAGTTTTTTATGAAAACCGAAGAAGACCACAACTACATGAATTTTGAATTTAACTGTATCGGCACCTGCGATGCGGCACGCCGCCAGTCACGCGATATCAAGAGATCGCTGAACTCGGACGAGTATGCCACCATCCGTAGGTATTCCACACTGGAACATAAGCCTTTTGCAGAAAAGAAAGGCGTATATTCCTGGGAATTGGTAGTCGCTATCCCATTCCAGCTAATGGGTCTCGATCCTGAGAACCTGCCGGAAAAAATCCTGGGTAACTTCTATAAATGCGCCGACGATACGGAATTCCCGCATTTCGTAAGCTGGAGTCCGATAAACGTTCCTACGCCGGATTTCCATCGTCCGGAGTTCTTTGGAGAAATCTATTTATAAAACAAACTCTAATGGCAAAATAAAATACCGGAAAATAACAGAGATTGTTATTCTCCGGTATTTTATTTTTATTGCCTACAATAAGTCTTTCAGGATCTTAGTCACTTCTTCGGCAGAAGGATGGATGGCTAATATCTTTCCATCCTTATCTACCAGATACGTACAGCCTCCGCTGTTACCGGCACCATACATTTCCCATATATTTCCTTTATCATTCAGTTCAACCAGATTCAACCAGGGGTATTTATCCTGCTCGATCGCCTTCTTCATGGCATCCGTATTATTATTTTCACGAGCAATACCGACAACAGTAAATCCTTTATCCTTGAACGTTTCGTAAATCGGTATCATACTGGACGACAACCGGCGGCATGGTCCACACCAGGAGGCCCATAAATCGATCAAAGCGACTTTTCCTTTTATCTGGTCGGAAAGCTTTACCATATTCCCTTCCAGATCGGGAGCAGTAAAGTCGATATAAGAACCGCCTACTTTCACATTCATACTGGCAATGATCCGTTCCATATCCTTCACATAAGGGTGAGAAGCGAACTTCTCCTTATAATTACGCTCGAATATCTCCGGATAAGCCGGAAATTCTTCTTTACCCGGATAATAACGTGCCATCATCACGGCATTATCGAGCATCTGCTTTAAAAGACATAAACCGTTCAGCGTCGGTTCTTTCTTTACATAATCAAGCTTCCATTGCCGAATGCCATCAAAATACTCTTTGAATCTTTTATTCAGAGCAAGGCCTTCTTCCGAATATTCCTTACCGGCATCACGCAGACGCTCATATTCAGCATATAATTTATTTCTATCTTCATCCGTTTTTACTGCCGACATCCTCTTCTGCAAATCATACATTTCCTTCGAAGAATAACGTTCTTCTTTTTCCAGCACATCCCTCTCCTTCTCCAGTTGGGTTACCGGATAAAGTTTTTCCATTTCCTCCTGCATGCGTATCTCTTCCTTATTCAAAGCACCGTCTGCCTGCAGAACACTATGCGGACGATGTTCCATAGGATAAAGCGTGAAATGCAAAGTTCCTTTTTCCGAAATGAAATAGGTCGGACGCCAGGCTCCGTTCATTTGTTCATCCCAGAACACCAGTTCATACATCTCATTTTCATCGGCAGTCAATGTATAATTGAATTTACCGTCTCTGACAGGAATAGAGATAAACGGGTTCGTACGTATATCTTTTCCGGCACGTATCAACGTCAGGCGGGAACTCTGAGGACGGTCTATTACTTCACCCTCCAAAACACATTCAAATGTTCCGGGCGTAACAGGTTGTTTTTTCAGATGTATTCCTTCGATACGGAAATCCCCTTTCTCCGGTCCTTCAATAAAACTGACCGCTTCTTCATTCGGATCAACCGGTTCAAATAACAAGGTAGCCGGACTGTTACCGGACTCAGGCATATAGACTTCTTTATCCAACTCAAAATCGGTGGATCCCAGCAATTTATATTTCTTCCCCGAAGTCAGACCTTCCAGACAAGCACCAGAGGAGATGCGTACCCAATAATTGGGTCGGTTATACATTTCTGCATGGAGAATGGTTGCCGTATCCGTCAGTTCCACCCGATAAAGTTCCATCGTCGTTGTATTCTTATTATCTATCACCGGATAATCGATGATACGATTTTGCTTTGCACAGGAAAGACAGAGGCAAATCATCAGGGAAAAAAATAGTTTAGTCTTCATAACCAGTCGGATCAAAGGATTAATAATTTATCAAAAGTAAGTAATATAGCATAATAGACAAAAAAATAAGGGTGAAAGTATAACCCCACCCTTATCTAACACACAACTCTCCAAACTATTTATTTTTCTCTTTTGATAGTTTCAATTCAATAATAAAAGCAACAATCAGTCCGATTCCACCAAACAACAAAACCGATGCGCCATATACCGTACTGATTAATTCGCGCCGTCCCCAATTATCAAGATTAAAGTCCGTAAGCGACACAGAGATAATAAATCCGACCAGCAATCCCAATCCGATACCGGCCAGTAAACATCCGGCTTTCAAAGAACTGAAAGAGAAATTAGTACTCAAACGAGGTAAACCTATTTTAGCATCGAAAGCAGAAGGTTCCAGTTTATCCCCGATCTTCTCAATAATAGCCAACCGTTCTTTTTTACGTACAAACAATTCAAATAAACCGTAAATACCTGCACAAACTATTCCGACGATCAGCGGAACCATTATAAAATCCATCATAACTGTAATTTTTTAGTTGTTAATTAATCTCGTTTATTAGTTTGACGCAGTATCTCAGAAAAGGTTACAGCCTGCAGAGACAAAAACACCAAGTATAGACTTTTTATCCGCAAGACAATAGTTTTCTAATCACAAAATAATTACCTTCTAATATAAAACAACTTACCTTTTATACTTTTGACCTGGGTCAACCAATTTTTCCACCCAGGTCGAATATGTTTTTGACCCGGGTCGAATACGTCTATCACCTGGGTCAAAAAGATAGAAGATAAGGAGGTTTGGATTAGGAATAAGTAGTATTTACCATACAATATACCTGCTTTCAGACTACTTCGTCATTGTATATTCTCTGCTTCTATCCGGCTGATAAGTGACAAATTATAAAAGAGAACGAATGCATAAATAATCTATTTAATATTTTTATTGTTGCAAGTTGTAACCAAATTGCCGAACTTGCGTCCATAAGGTAGGATGGAGTTGTATAGCGACGCATATTATATAGAAAGAATAGTAGCGGGAGATACAGGTTGTTTTGCCTGCCTTCTGGATAAATACAGCCGTCCGGTTCATTCGTTAATCCTTAAAATGGTTAGTAGCAAGGAAGACGCGGAAGAACTGGCACAGGATGTATTTATGAAAGTATTTCGTAACTTGCCGTCGTTCAAGGCCGACTGCAGCTTCTCCACCTGGATATACCGTATTGCTTACAATACGGCCATATCGGAATTGCGTAAGAAGAAGCAGGAATTCGTTGCCATCGAAGAGTCACAGATCAGCAACGCATCGGAAGAAGCAGTCGGTGAACTGCTAGAGAATACATCCGTGGCCGAGCAACTCGACAAACTGGACGCAGCCCTAGCCCTGCTTCCACCGGATGAAAGAGCATTGATCCTGCTCTTTTATATGAAGGAAAAGACAGTGGACGAATTAACGGTCATTACCGGTTTCAGTGCATCCAACATCAAAGTGAAGCTGCACCGGATACGGAAAAAATTATTTGTATTAATCAAAGGAATGGAGGAGAAATAAATATGGATGATACTAAAAAGAACCCGGATATACTGGAAAACCTGTTCAGGCAAATGCCGGAAGAAGAATTGCCGGCTTCGTTCCGTCTGAACGTTATGCAACAGATTGCCCGTGAAACGATCAAAGTCAGAAAGCGTAACGAACGTCTCGGGCTGGCAGCCGTTATTGCTGCTTCGCTGGGGATGCTGGGGATGGCTGTCGCTGCTATTCTTTATTATATAGGAATGCCAGAAACAACAATGACGCCAATGGCATGGCCGAAGATCGATATCTCTGCCTTCAGTTTCTATTTCTATATCGGCATACTGACGCTTATACTCCTGTTCCTCGATTATAAATTCAGGAAGGCATATCGTAAGGATGAGTAAAGATGAAACGTGCACCTTCCTCATAATCCGGATCGATGGAAAGAACTCCTCCCAAGCGGTCTGCGATCAGGGTACAGATCGATAGTCCCAGACCGGCACCTGCTTTATAGTCGTCCAGTTTTTCGAAACGCCGGAATACGGCAGCCTGTTTCTCCTTCGGGATACCACAGCCGGTATCAGTTACGGCGATACGGACCTGCTTTCCTTCTTTATCTACTTTATACGACAGATTTATTTCACCTTCACTCGTGAATTTAGTCGAGTTGGTAAGCAGGTTTGTCAGGATCTGTTGCAAACGTAAGGTATCTGTATGCAGGATAACCGGAACAGTATCCGGAGTAAAAGTAAGCTTTACTCCTTCCGGAACCCTGTGACGGATACTATCCAGGGCACTCTGGCAACACTCCTGTAATGAGTAGTCATCAAATTTAAAATTCAGGTCGCCTGTTTCCATCCGCGACAGGTCCAGTACATCATTTACCAGGTTCAGTAACTGTTCGGTGTTATTATGGACCACAGAAGCATACTCCCCCCGTTCTTCCGGATCAGACGATTCATCGACCAGCAAGCCGGAAAAACCGACAATAGCATTCAAAGGTGTACGTATCTCATGACTCATATTCGCAACAAAAGCACTTTTCATGCGGCTGGCTTCCTCTGCTTTCACTTTCTCACATTTCAGATTATTCTGCGATTCCAACAGGTTTTGTTTTTCTACCAGTAATTCGTTCTTCAGGCGGCGGGCACGTTGATAATACCTGAAAAGTATATATATAAGAATTAATAAAAGGAATGCTACAACCGTAAAGAACAGGAGCAGATGCTGTTTCTGTTCCATACGATCGTTATTTACTTTCATTTCATGTTTTTGTTCCTCCTGTCCGTTCAACTCGTGTAATGTCCGGAGCTGGTTGATCTGACGGAAGAAAGTTTCCTTATTCCGTTCCGATACCATTTCATACAATTTATCATATAAAACCAATGCTTCTTTCAATTTACCTTCCTCCTGAAGGATATCCGCTTTGAACTGCAGGTCGGCAATGATACATTCCGTCTCGAACACCTTGTCGATCAATTTTATAGCCATAGGCAGATCTCCGATCTCTTTATAATAATGGGCCTGGGCTGCCAGATAAGTATTCAGCACGTAATCGTCCTCCGTCAGATTGTTCCCGACATATTTTGCCGCCTCGCTCAATGCCCGCTTCGCCTTGTCCGGTTGATGTTCCCGGATATAGAAGTCTGCATAAAAACAATAAAGGAGCCAGTAGTCTCTTCCTATTTTATACACTGCACCGGTACGTTCACTCACCTCGGCGATCTCTTCGATCGCTTTTTTATAATGAGCTAGTATCTCTTCTGTCTGTTCAGAAGGAGATACACGGATCGCACATTCAGACTGATAAGAACTCAGGCGTACCTTTGTTTCTGCTTTTACCATCTCCGGACAATTTACTTTTTCATTTAAATCGAGACCTTCCTGAAAAGCGACTATGGCATCGCTGTCACGCCGGATCGCCTGATAAATCAATCCCAAGCTTTCCGTACAACGAAGCAGGCCATACGAATGTTTGAGTTCACTTGCCAGACGGTATTCGTTCTTCGCCTCATTCAGAGCCATTTCATAATCGCGGGCCCACAACAATGTCTGGCACGAATAGCTTTTGAAATCAAACAATACATCTGGATATTCATTGTGTTGCTTGCTGACCGAGTCGATCTTAGTCCCCCAATAGAGCAGACTATCCCGGTTATTTTCATTGTAATAATATTGTAACAACTTCATCAATGTCACATAGATGGCAGGAACAGAATCTATCCGGACCGCTTCCCGATAACAACGTTCAAGCCATACAACACTCTCCTCTTTTTGTTCATTCAAATCGGCCAGACGAAGCAGAACAGGAATGATTACTCTTGCATCGGTACTCTGCGATAAAACGGATCGCATACTATCCGTTTCATGTGCAACCTGATCATCCGAAGCTCCCACAGACAGAGACAATAACAACAGGCCACACAAAAACAGTATAGCTAACAAACTTTTATTCCGATACCCATTCTTATCTTTCATTCTCTATTCAATTAGATGTGGGCTCTTTTGTAATCTGCAAATTACAGGGATGAATAAAAACAAAACGAGCTCCCTTCGTATAAGTTGAATCGATATATAATGAACCACCCAGATGCGTAGCCACCAGCCGGCAGATAGGCAGTCCTAAACCTGTACCTTGTTCAAATTCATTCAGTTTCTCAAAACGTTCGAATATTTGAATGTGCATATCGACCGGGATACCGCAACCGGTATCGGTCACGATAAAGCGGACAAGATCATTTTCCGTATCTGCCTCGAAAGTCAGATTCACTTCTCCCTTATGGGTAAACTTGATTGCATTGGACAGGAGATGCTTCAGTAGCTGGTGCATACGGAACCGGTCAGTATTCATCAGGAAAGAATCGACCGAAGGCGTGAAAGTCAGTTTCACTTCCGGTCGAGGCATGTTTTCAAAACCCGACAATATCTCACGACAAAGCATCACGGCATCCCATTCCCTGATCGTGAAACTATAATTTCCGGATTCCAGGCGAGACAGTTCGAGTACATCGTTTATCAGGTTCATCAATAACTCCGAGCTATGGTTGATAGTCGATGCAAAAGCAACCTTATCTTCTTCCTTAAAAGAGTCATCTACCAACAATTCGGAGAAACCGACAATAGCGTTAAGAGGTGTACGTATCTCATGGCTGATATTCGAAAGGAAAATGGTTTTCAGGCGATTTGCCTCCACTGCTTTTTCCTTCATCAGACGCAGTTGCCTTTCGGATTCAAGTAATGAGTCTTTTTCGGACAACAGTTCATTTTTCAGGCGACGTGTCCGGCTATAGAAATGGTACAATACCAAAAACAGGATCAACAGAACAAAGACCGTTCCCAGAATATGGATCAACTGGCGCTGTTTGGCTGCTATCTGTGTATTCTGATAAGCAAGTTCACGGAGCTGTTTCTCACTATCGTTCAGATCGTTCAGGAAACGAAGCTGAGTGATCTGGCGGTTGAATGCTTCATTATTGATGGAAGCATTCATTTTGAGCATCTTTTTATATACCCGGATAGCCTCCTGATACTGCCCGCAATCACGAAGAAGCTGCATTTTCAAGTTCATCATATCCAGGTCGTCTTCCAAGGCCAATGCTTTATCGATGGCAGATAATGCTTTCTGCTTATTCCCCGCTTTCACATAATAAAGGGCTTCAGACTGGTAATAAGCATATTTCACGAAGCCACTCAGTGAATCGCTGATAAAAACGGAAGCCTTTTCCAGATAATCATGCGCTTTCATTAATTGACCGCTACGAGTATAAAGATCAGAATATTTTGAATAAAGCAAGCATCTGTAATAAAGAGCGGGAAAAACATAATTTTTCTTCTTATAATCCTGTTCTATCGTATCCAATAAGTTTTCATAACGTGTCAACAGTTCCTCCGAGTCATCCAACAGATTGAGTCGAAGAGTCGAAACAACCATATCCGACAGGAATTGCAATTCCAGCATCTGCATGTCCACATTCTTGTCCAACCACCCCAACCCTTTGCGGAAAGCGACTACGGCATTACTATCCTGTCCTACGACCTGATAGATCAAAGCCAGATTGTAATTACCTCTTGCCTGTCCATATATCTGTGATTCCCTGTCCGCCAGGTTGATCTGCCGGATAGCTTCGTTCATTGCCAGTTCATAATCCTCTGCCCACAGATAATCCTGACATACCAGACTACCGGCCGTGAACAAGGCATCGGGACATTCTTTACGCTGCCGGGAAATCGTATCGATCATGGCATACCAATAAAGCATGCTGTCCCGCATATCCCGGTTATAATAGAAACGGCTCAACTCTGCCATCGTATTATAAGCTATCTGAAAAGAGTCAAGCTGCATGGCTATGTCTACTATTTCCTTATCCAAAAGTGCTTCGACCTTCTGCTGCCGGTTCATAGCGACCTGTTCTCTCAAAAGAGCCAGTTTCTCACCAGGCGTCTTTATTTCTTGCAATATACTAGACAGACTATCCGTACGATCTCTTCTCTTTTCATTCTGAGAAGAAACGGATACAGCGTATAGTAAAATGACAACAACACATGCGAACTTTATTCCCCTATATATATACAGACTATTCGTCTTCATGCATATTTTCCTCTGTGTCTGGCAAACTTACAAATAAATATCTGTAACGAATGACTTTTTTCAATGTTATTTAACGAAAGTCCTGTTGATTTTCAATAATTCATAAAACACTCCACCGGTAGTCGGACGATACCTCATCAACAAGGATGGGTAAAAATAAACCGGGCACCCTGTATATAAGCCGAATCCACCCGGATTGTCCCTCCCAGCGCATTGGCGATAGCCTGGCAAATGGAAAGTCCCAGACCGGTACCTTGTTTATACTCGTCCACCTTTTCAAAGCGTTTAAATATCTGTGTAATTTTATCCTGTGGTATGCCACAACCGGTATCTGTAACGATTATATCAACCTTGTTTTCCTTACTATCGATGTGGAATGAAAGGTTTATTTCTCCTGCTTCCGTGAATTTCGCGGCGTTTACCAACAAATTCACCAATAATTGCTGCAACCGCAACGGGTCTGTATTCAACAGGAAAGATGGCGTTTCCGGAGTAAAGGTAAGTGAAACACCATCAACAATCCGGTGCCGGATCGTATCCATAGCGTTCCGGCAGCAATCGACCAGTTCGACCGTACGAATTGTAAAACTCAGGTTCCCGGCCTCGATCTGCGAAAGGCATAAGACATCGTTCACCAGGTTCAGCAACAATTCAGTGTTATTACTGATAACAGAAGAGAACTCAGTCTTTTCATCCTCAGTGCAAGCCGGATCGGACAACAGGCTGGCAAAACCGACAATTGCATTCAGGGGAGTACGTACTTCATGGCTGATATTGGCAATAAAGGTTGTTTTCGCCTGACTTGCCTCTTCCGCTTTATCTTTCGCTACACGCAAGTTCTTTTCCGATTCGATCAATGCCTCCTTCTCTTTCTGCAATTCATTTTTTAACCGGCGGGTACGGCGCAGAGAGAAATAAAGGATATATAAGATCAACAGCAGAATGACGGAAACCGACATAGAGATGATCAACTGATGCTCTTTTATATTCACATTCATCTGACTGATCTCCAATTCCTTTTTCTGCATTTCCTTGTCATTCAGATCATACAGCGTTCTGAGCTGGTTGATCTGACGGGTAAAGGCTTCATTATTGATCTTGGATGTCTCCGAGATAACGTCTTTATAGGCTAGGATCGCACTTTGGGCGTCTCCCGATTCCGATAAGATATCTGCTTTCAGTTGCAGGCAATCAGGCGTTTTCCAGCTTTTCAGCAATTCATTGATATAAGTTAGTGCTGCAGTATAATTACCGGTCTCTTTATTATAACGTGCTTGTATATACAAATAGGCAAACACGGCATAGTCATTACTTATCGTTTCTTTACCAACATAGGAAGTTGCACAGGCAATAGACTTCTTCGCCTTTTCCATCTCTTTCCTTTTCAGATAAAGTTCGGCATAAAAAGAGTGCATGATCCAACGGTAACGATCTACCGGATAGATCGAGCCGGTGATCTTGTTCACCTTGTCCTGCCTGTCCAGCAAATCTTTATATCTGGTAAGCAACACTTCCGCACTGTCCAGTTTATTGATGCGCAATAAAGATTCCAGTTGATAAGAAACCAGGCGAATGCTGAAGGTCAGTTTCTCCCCCTCCTCTTCCTGTTTATCGAGTGCCGCTTGAAAAACGGCTATGGCATCACTGTCACGCCGGATGGCCTGGTAAATATGTCCCAGATTCTCACCACAACGGATCTGTCCGTAGGTGTTATTCTTGCTGCATGCCAGATTATAAAGCCGGATAGCCTCGTTCATTGCCAGTTCATAATTCTCCATCCATAAATGATCCAGGCAAACATAACTGTAGGCTTCGAACAAGCCGTCAGATAGTTCTTTCCTGCTTTTACCGATCGAATCGATATATTTGGCCCAGTAGACTACGCTGTCCGATTTATTGTCATCATAATAATAACGGGAAAGATGGGCGGCAGTGGTATATACGACCTGTACGGAATCTACTCGGTTACTAATATCCAGCAATTGATGCAGATAACCCACTTCTTCCGGTTTCTGCCGATACAGGTTGGATAATTCCTGTAATGTCTTAATGGCAACATCCGGGGCAGGGGCTTTGGAAAGTATTGTTTTCAAACTATCCAGGCGGGTAGTGCGATTGGCAGCTGCAGACTTTATACATATAAATATACAAAGTATACAAAAGAGACAGAGAGTACTCTGCTTTAGTTGGCGGCGAAAACGACCTTTATACATAAATGTAGTGTATGTAATAAGGCACAAAGATAATCGTTTTTGCGAAACTAATTAATAATCAACGTATCCTATTCAATAAAAAGCAAAGAAACAGATACGGGATATCTATACGGATAAACTTTATACCGGTCAAAGAATACAAGAGGTATAAAAACGTATTTTCAGGAGTAAAACTATTGTCTATCAGAAAAAAAGCGTTACCTTTGCCCCGATTTTTGAGATATGACAACATAATGTCTAACTTACTAATTAAAACAAACTTAAGTATTAACAATTAGAGAATGGAAAATTTAAAGAACATTCAGCCGGTTGAAGATTTCAACTGGGACTCCTATGAAATGGGAGAAACTTACGGTGACGTAAGCAAGGACGACCTTGTAAAAACGTATGACGAAACCCTGAACACTGTAAAGGATAAGGAAGTCGTTATGGGAACCGTTACTGCAATGAACAAACGTGAAGTTGTAGTGAACATCGGTTTCAAATCAGACGGTGTTGTATCAATGGCGGAATTCCGTTACAATCCGGATCTGAAAATTGGTGACGAAGTAGAAGTATACATCGAAAACCAGGAAGACAAAAAAGGACAGCTGATCCTTTCTCACAAGAAAGCTCGCGCTACACGTTCTTGGGATCGTGTTAACGAAGCTCTTGAAAAAGACGAAATTATTAAAGGTTACATCAAATGTCGTACTAAGGGCGGTATGATCGTTGACGTATTCGGTATCGAAGCATTCTTACCGGGTTCTCAGATCGACGTTAAACCGATCCGCGATTATGATGTATTCGTAGGAAAGACAATGGAATTCAAGATCGTGAAGATCAACCAGGAATTCAAAAACGTTGTTGTATCTCACAAGGCTCTTATCGAAGCAGAGCTTGAAGCACAGAAGAAAGACATTATCTCTAAACTGGAAAAAGGACAGGTACTGGAAGGAACTGTTAAGAACATCACTTCTTACGGTGTATTCATCGACCTGGGTGGCGTAGACGGTTTGATCCACATCACAGACCTTTCTTGGGGCCGTGTTTCTCATCCGGAAGAAATCGTTCAGCTTGATCAGAAGATCAACGTTGTTATCCTTGACTTCGACGATGAAAAGAAACGTATCGCTCTTGGCTTGAAACAGCTGACTCCGCATCCTTGGGATGCTTTGGATACTAACCTGAAAGTTGGTGACAAAGTAAAAGGTAAAGTGGTTGTTATGGCTGACTACGGTGCATTCATCGAAATCGCTCCGGGCGTAGAAGGTTTGATCCACGTATCAGAAATGAGTTGGACTCAGCACCTGCGTTCTGCTCAGGACTTCATGAAGGTTGGTGACGAAATCGAAGCAGTTATCCTGACTTTGGATCGTGACGAACGTAAGATGTCTCTGGGTATCAAACAGCTGAAAGCTGACCCATGGGAAGATATCGAATCTCGCTTCCCGGTTGGTTCACGCCACACTGCAAAAGTACGTAACTTCACTAACTTCGGTGTATTCGTAGAAATCGAAGAAGGCGTAGACGGACTGATCCACATCTCTGACCTTTCTTGGACTAAGAAGATCAAACACCCGAGCGAATTCACTCAGATCGGTGCAGAAATCGAAGTTCAGGTTCTGGAAATCGACAAGGAAAACCGTCGTTTGAGCTTAGGGCACAAACAGCTGGAAGAAAATCCTTGGGATGTATTTGAAACTATCTTTACAGTAGGTTCAATCCACGAAGGAACAATCATCGAAGTACTGGATAAGGGTGCTGTAGTTTCTCTGCCTTACGGTGTAGAAGGTTTCGCAACTCCGAAACACCTGGTAAAAGAAGACGGTTCTCAGGCTGCTGTTGACGAAAAACTGCAGTTCAAGGTAATCGAATTCAACAAAGAAGCAAAACGTATCATCCTTTCTCACAGCCGTATCTTCGAAGATGAACAGAAGGGCGCTAAGAAAGATGCTCCTGCAGGTGACAAAAAGCCGGCTGCAAGACGCAACAAGAACGAAGAGTCTTCTGCAATGGTAACTGGTCCGGTTGAAAAGACTACACTGGGTGACATTGAAGAACTGGCCGCTTTGAAAGAAAAACTTTCAGGCAAATAATCAGATCAAACTGATAACAAATATAAAAGGAGCTGTTTTGGGAAAACAGCTCCTTTTTCTTTATAACTACCCCAATACAACCCATCTTTGCCAAAAACGTATGCGTTTGTTGATTTTCATATAATATTTAGTCCTCATAAGCTTGCGTAATTTAAATTAAATACAGAACTTTGTTGGTGTTACTCCAATAATAAGATCATGGAAGAAAATATAAAGCACAAAAACATAACAATTCTCATCGCAGAAGATGAAGAAAGCAATTTCTTATTGCTTCAAACCATACTGAAAAGACAATGCAAAGTTCTCCATGCAATGACCGGAAAGGAATTGTTGGAGATTTACAAGAAAGAACATGCGGACTTGATTCTCATGGACATTAAAATGCCGGAAATGAACGGGATAGATGCCCTGAAAGAAATCAGGAAGTTCGATAAGGACATACCCATTATCATGCAATCGGCCTATGCCTTTGAAAATGATATGGAAGCGGCACGTCAGGCCGGAAGTAATGAGTTTATGACCAAACCTATCAACATCAAAGAATTCAAGTCGATGATCACTCGCTTCTTACCGGAATTGACATGGTAAATACATTTCAAATACACAATAAAAAAGGAGATGCTTTTCTAAAAAGTATCTCCTTCTATTTTAAATAAACTGTTACTTACTCATTTGCAGCTTCTGCCTTTTCGCATTCGGCTGCCTGTTCTTGTGCACCATAATAAGCGCAATCTTCACCGATCCCTATCAGTTGATTTATTTCATGTCTTTTATCCAAATCTGTAAAATATGCTTCTACTACTTTGTAGATGTCAAAACCGCCAGTCGATCCAGCTGCCAGATTTAATGACTCTACCATTTTTTTTGCTGCACTATGAATTTCTTTCTTGTCAATAAGATGCAGCTCATTGCTGTGAATCAGATTTTTTCCCATGATGTTTGACTTTAAAGTTATACTTGCTTTTTATTAATAACTATTGAACTAACAAGTAAGTTGTACTTGCTGTTTCTTTACAGCTTTAAATATACAAACATCTTCTTATTTACATGCAATTTCATGCCTTTAATTTCAAACTTTCGCTAATTTATACCGAAATGCAGATCTCTTCCATATTTTTTCGCCAGGAATAAGGTACAGAATCCACATGGCAATCATAAAGAAGAAAATAGTAGCCTTCATGATAAACAACAACATTTTTTATGATATTGCCAATGAACAAAATCAGGTTAATCACGGTTTATACTGTTCATCAGAGCACTCTCTGTAAAAAAAAATGTCAATATACGTACCATATTTCTTCATTGTCATACCATAATTCCACAATCCAAATATCATAAGGAACGATGTTTTAATTTTATACACAAATATAATTATAGGGTGATGTCTTTAAATGAAAACAAATTATATGTAGGAAATAATGACACCAATAATTCTATAAAAAATGATTTAATTATCTATGAGAATGTCAAACAAGTTCCTATAACTCCGTATCCATCATATATAGAAAACGGAATAGTCATGTTATGTTCCGAAGGATATGCTACATTTAAAGTGTACAATTATGAACATGTTCTGGGAAAAAATGAATTGGCTATTTTTCTTCCCGGACAGCTTTTATCGATCAATGCTATAAGCGATGATTTCACCATAAGTGCATTTTCAATCTCTCAGTCGTTATTCAATGACGTACTGAGCGGTATCCACAGATTTTCACCTCACTTCTTCTTTTATATGCGAAGTCATTTTCATTATCCTTTAACAGATAGTGATTGTTACAACTTTGGGAACTACTATAAAATGGTATATACGAAAGCCCAGTCACCGTCCAATCTGTATCCCAGGGAATCGGTAATCCATATACTCCGGATTCTCTTTCTGGACTTATATAATACATATAAGATCAGTTCACTTCCGCATATTCCGACTATGGATGCTCACAAAAAAGAAGTTGCAGATAAATTCTTTTATCTGATTATGAAGCATTATAAAGAAAATCGGGAAGTAGCATTCTACGCTAAAGAGCTATGCATTACTCCTAAGTATCTGACTACCGTTATTAAAACGGTCAGCGGCAAGTCGGCCAAAGACTGGATATTGGAATATATCATTCTGGAGATCAAAGCGCTGCTAAGAGACTCAACGCTAAATATTCAGCAGATTGTAATAAAGACCAATTTCGCAAACCAGTCGTCTTTAGGAAGGTTCTTTCGCAAACATACAGGCATGTCTCCCTTAGAATACAGAAAGAGTATGATCGAAACAAATAAATAAACAAACATCTAATAACTAATAAAATAAAGCTATGAACAGAAGTCAGTTAATTAACGAATTAGCAGAAAAAACAACAGTAAGCAAACGGGATATAACAACTATACTTGATGCTTTCACCGAAATGGTTGCCGAAAAGACTAAAGCCGGTGATCGCGTATTTATCCCGGGATTCGGATCATTCAAACCGCGTCTGCAAACAAGCCGTCCAGCAAGAAATCCGAGAAATGGCGATGTGATCCAACTTACACCGCGAACAATTGTACATTTCAAATGTGCCTCTCTCCTATTGGAGAAGATGAATAAAAAATAAATAGAAAAGGACTTATTTCAGAATAAGTCCTTTTTTTATTACAGCAGGTCATACTTATTGATTAAAAAGTATCTTTGCAGCCACGGATCAGAGTAAAAAATCGCATGACAGAGCAAGAGATCAGAAAATATTTACGACAAATGCAGGAAGAAGATTCTCAAACAGCCTTGAGGAAGTTCTATGATCTATGCTTTGACCGTTTCTTTCGCATCGCTTACTATTATCTGAAAACAGAGGAATGGGCACAAGAAGTCGTTCTCGATGTATTCATGAAAATCTGGGAAAAGCGGGAATCTTTACATACGATCGCAAATCTGGAAGATTATTTCTTTATTACTGTAAAGAATGCAGCACTGAACTATCTGGAAAAAGAACAACGACGAAAGAACAGCACGGAAGAACTATCCGACACCGTGCCCGGTCAGGAATACTCGCCGGAAGAAACCCTGATCACCGAAGAACTTTTCTCCCATTATGTCAAAGCTTTGGACCGCTTACCGGAAAGGTGCCGGGAAATATTCATCCGGATAAGGGAAGAAAAACAATCCTATGCCCAGGTTGCCAAAGAATTAGGGATCAGTACCAATACCGTCGATGTTCAATTACAAAAAGCTGTCACCCGGCTACGGGATATCTTATCACGCTATCTGAATACAGACGAAGACTAAAACGAATCTTAACCTTTTTTCACCCAATAGCCATAGTGAGTTCCGGTACATTCTCCTGTCTTTATTTGTGAAACCGATAATCAAATAAAGAAAGAATGACAACTACAGACAAAGATATTGACAAGATACTAGACCAGCTGGTTACTTCCACGCGCTCACCGAGAGGCCGTTTTTCAGCCCAAAAGAGTTGGAGAATACTGGAAAAACGTCTTTTTTCCACAACCGGGAAAATAAAGTTCTTCCGTATTGCCGGAAGTGTAGCGGCTTCCATACTCTTCTGCCTGGCGGGTTGGTATACATATGATTATGTACGATCCACTTCCATACAGACAATCTCGACATTGGCGGAAATACAGGAGATCACTCTCCCCGATCAGTCCGTCGTTACGTTGAACCGCTACTCCACACTTCGCTTTCCCGCTCATTTCAGGGGAGATAAAAGGGAAGTTCAACTGACCGGTGAAGCTTATTTTAATGTAGAGAAAGATAAAAGACATCCATTTATCGTGAAAGCGGAATCCGTCGATGTACAAGTATTAGGTACCCGATTCAATGTCGAAGCCTATCCCAAAGATACGGAAGTACGGACAACCCTCCTTGAAGGCTCCGTTAAAGTCAGCATCCCGGGAAAAAACGAGCAACTTATCCTTTCCCCCAACGAAAGTGCAGTCTATAACCGGGTACGGAAAAGTCTCGAACATGAAATAAACCCGGAAAGCAGTAATGAGATCATTTGGCGAAACGGTCATTTCCAATTCGACTACCTGCCGTTGCAGGAAATTATCCGGCAACTATCGCATGCATTCAACGTAAAAATAGAAATAACCGATCCCAATCTCAGGAATTACCGCATACGGGCAAACTTTACCGATGGTGAAAGCCTGGAAGAGATGCTCGACCTATTGAAAGGAGCCGGTAACTTCAATTATACAAAGACAAACGATACGATCATCATCAGCACTAAACTTAACTAAGTTATGAACCATTTCATGTATAACCCTTTCTTCCGCATCAGTCTTATACTTTTGCTGTGGATGACTCTGGGAAACAACTCTCTCGATGCTCAGAACAAAGAAGAACGAATTAACTTCAGCATTCGGAACGCATCTTTAGATACATTTGTAAAGCAACTGGAAGACTCTACAGGTTTTTCCTTTATCTATGGAGAGAAGATACAGCTCAAAAAGCCTGTCACATTAAACATGTCCCGGCGAACTGTCAGTGAAATTCTCCGGAAAGCATTTGAGAATGAAGCTGTCACTTTCGAGATATCAGGAATATATATCCTGCTGCATGAACAAGAAAAGCCAGCCAATCATAAATATACGATCAGCGGCTACGTGACGGACGGTATCTCTTCAGAGACACTGATCGGAACCAACATCTTCGAACGATATCAGGGAACAGGAACCTCCACCAATCCTTTTGGATTTTACAGCATCACACTTCCGGCAGGAAACACGGAGCTTTCTTTCTCTTATCTCGGATACGAACAACAGACATGCCGATTCCGATTGGAAAAAGATACCTTGCTGAATATCCGTCTAATGACCAACAACCAGTTGGAAGAAGTGATTGTCCTGTCAGAAAAGAGAGAAGCCGGTATTCATTCTACCGGAATGGGAGCGATAGACATCCCAATGAAACAGATCCGCAATACACCGGCTATCCTGGGAGAAGCCGATTTATTGAAAACGATCCAGCTGATGCCCGGAGTACAGGCAGGTGTGGAAGGCTTCAGCGGTTTGTATGTGCGTGGAGGCGGTCCCGACCAGAATTTGATCCTGTTGGATGGCATACCTATCTATAATGCCGATCACCTGCTGGGAGTATTCTCGATTTTCACACCGGAAGCCATGAAGAAAGTCACTCTCTTCAAGGGATCTTTCCCGGCACGCTACGGGGGGCGGTTATCATCCATTGTCGACATCCGTACCAACGACGGGGATATGCAGAACTATCACGGGACAGTCAGCATCGGTCTGTTGACCAGCAAACTACATCTGGAAGGGCCAATCATTAAAGATAAAACATCTTTCTGTCTGACCGGACGCCGCACTTATCTGGACCTGATAGCAAGACCGTTCCTGCCGGACGACAAAAAATACAACTATTACTTTTACGATATCAATGCGAAAGTGAACCACAAATTCTCAGACCGCAGTCGTCTCTTCCTGAGTTTCTACAAGGGGAAAGACCATTACGACTACAAACAGGATAAAGAATATGATGATTATAATGGTGGTCCGCGAATGCATTTCTATAACAGTGAAATCAATTTTAACTGGGGAAATACGATCGCAGCAGGACGCTGGAACTATGTATTTAATAATAAACTGTTCAGCAACACCACAGTCGCTTACAATCATTATCAGATGTCGATGGCAGACAGCTACAAAAGAGAGGTCACGGGCACAAATGAAAACGAGGAAACAAAAACCGATCATAACGAATCCTATGTGTATAATTCCGATTATCGTTCCGGAATACATGATATAAGTTTCCAGACGGACTTCGATTATACACCGACACCAGACCATCATATCAAATTCGGGGGAGCATACCTGTATCACACGTTCCGACCGGAAGTGACAACTTCCCGTGTAAAGGAAGCTGAAAATGGCTCTACAGCACAAGATACGGTTTATAATGACTCATCAAACAGTAACCTTCACGGTTACGAATGTTCATTGTATGCGGAAGACAATTTTAATATCGGCAACAAGCTTAGTTTCAATGCCGGTGTCCATTTCTCCCTCTTCTATACACAAGGGAAAGGGTATTTATCGGCTCAACCCCGCTTATCAACCCGCTACCGGTTCAGTAATGATTTTGCGATAAAGGGCTCTTTTACCCAGATGGAGCAATACGTACATTTATTATCATCATCCCCTATCTCGTTGCCGACAGATTTATGGGTCCCCGTCACCAAACATATTCGTCCGATGCGTTCTTTCCAGTATGCCATAGGCGGATATTATACAGGTGTAAAAGATTGGGAGTTCTCACTGGAAGGATATTATAAAGATATGCATAACGTTTTGGAATATCAGGACGGAGCTTCTTTCTTCGGCACCTCCGGAGGTTGGCAGGAAAAGGTGGAAATGGGACGCGGACGTTCTTTCGGGTTGGAAATACTCGCCCAGAAGACAGTCGGAAAAACAACGGGTTGGCTTGCCTATACGATTGCTAAAAGCGATCGCAGGTTTAAAGACGGCAGTATTAATAACGGCGAACGTTTCCCTTATAAATATGACCGTCGCCACAATATAAATATCTGTCTCAATCACCGGTTCAACGAACGGATCGATATGGGAGCAACCTGGATATTCAATACCGGAGGAACAGCTACGATTGCCGATCAACGTACCGGCGTACTCTCTTCCATCGGGAACCCTATTATGATCGATTATATTGCCCATCGTAACAATTTCCGCTTGCCCGTCAGTCATAGGTTGAACCTGAGTGTCAATTTTCACAAGAAACTTCGCCGCGGTACACAAACCTGGAGCATATCGGTCTACAACGCTTACAATGCAATGACCCCTAATTTGGTCTACAAGGAAGAGGAATTCATCGGACAGGATTATACGGATGAACATGGTACCATACAAACCAAATGGATACGGAATACCAAACTGATCAAACAGACCTTGCTTCCTTGTATTCCGGCAGTAACTTATACATTCAAATTTTAAAGATATCAGATATGAAAAAGCATTTATTCATATTACTCCTACTTGGCATCGTGCTCTTCTCTGCTTGTGAGAACGAAATACCGTTCAACGACAAATACCAGAAACCGCAATTATTAATGAATGCCATCCTGGAAGCTGAGAAGGAGGAAAACGAAGTACAGTTATATATTATCGATAGTGAAAAGATGACATTAGTAAGCAATGGCTCCGTCACAGTTTATGTCAATAATGAAAAAAAAGAAGTCGCCAAGTCCAAAATAGTTCTATGGAATTCCAGCGACAGCATGAAAGTATGTCGCTTGCAAACCATTTTTCATCCGGGCGACCATGTACGTCTGGAGGCTACTGCTGAAGACGGTCAATATAACGCATGGGCAGAAGTAGAGATTCCCCAACCAATAGAAAAGATCATTCGGATAGATACCCTTATTACTAAAATTAAAATAGGATATTACATGGCCGACTGTATACGGTACAGGATTACATTCGATGATCTGCCCGGCAAAAGGAATTATTATCAGTTAGCCATAGGGGAAAAGTCTTATACAGTAGATTTAAAAACCGGTATCAGGGATTCGCTACCTTTCGATATATCCTATCCGGAAATCATCAACCAGGAAGATATCGTACTGACCGACGGTCATCTGACTACTGCCGACGACGATGAATTCGGCATCCTGGATATGACAATTCAAAATGTACGCAATATATTCACAGACAGCCGTTTCGAAAACGGTTCCTACACCCTGAATGTATATACACGTTTCTACGATTTCAATAACAGATATGAGGCAGTACGTATACAAACAGACGCCATCATCCACCTTCTCAGCATCACCAAAGCAGATTACCGCTATATGCGCGCCATGAACTGTCTGGATTCAGAGAATTATAACGATACATTTATGGAGCCCGTTATCGTTCCGCAGAATGTAACAGGCGGCCTTGGATTTGTCGGAGCAAGCTCTGAGGTACAAATGAAAGTTCAGATACTGGACCGTCCGCCAATATGGTAAAAAATAGTCACGACTATTTCTTCATCCATGCCTGATCATGGTAAAACAGTTAAAGGATACTAAATTACGAAAGACAACATAGGGAATACCAGAACTCATGCGGTTACTATTTCAAAAAGATGTAGTAATTTTAATCCATTAATAATATGCATAATATGAAAGGGGTTTCTTTAATTCTATCTGTATTGCTTTTTACTGTATTTATGAGCAGTTGTGCAAATGATGAGCAAAATCCTTCCCCGGAAGACAGCTACTCCACACTCATGGTAAAAGCAGATACAAAATCTGCCGGTATGAAATCAATCAGTGAATCCGTAGAACAAATTATCCTTACGGGAAATGATATCCTCTGGTTCAATGAAACAACGAACGAGATCCGGTTCAAAGATAATTACTATCTGCAAAAATCTATTTCATTTTATACCGATATCAAATTTTATCTGGATGACGATTTTTTATTTTCGACTATCAAGGTCACAGATATCAATTCCCAGATTTACAATTCTCCGGTATTATATTACAACATGACTGAAAATAAATTTTATATAAACGATGGCTACCCTGAAATATCCGTTCTAAAACCTCAGGATAAAATACAAAAAGCACGTGATAAGAATATGCAGGCCATTGCAAATGAATGGGGTAAATTTATCCGGTATATGAAAAAAGTGAATAAGTACAAAAAATAGATCAACGACAACCTGTTCGCTTAATGCTAAGTAAAAAGGAGTTTAAACTCTTATTCGATACATATTTCGATGCCATTCGGAGCTTCATTTTTTATCGATGCGGTGACATCGACACGGCTTCGGATATGGCACAAGAAATATTCATGAAAGTATGGGAGAAAAAAGAACAATTACATAAAAACAATCTGAAAGCCCTTTTATATAAAATAGCAAATGAAATGGTCATAAGTGCTTACCGAAAAGAAACAAGCCGTAACCATTTTGAACAGGAGATGATCTACGATAACGAATCAGACTTGTCACCCGAAGACGAAATTCTATTCAAGGAATTGGCCTCATCCTATGCCAGAGCTTTGGAACAGATGCCAGAAAAACAACGTGTTGTCTTCCTGATGAGCCGGAACGACGAATTAAAATATCACGAAATTGCCGGACGCCTCGATATAAGTATCAAAACGGTTGAAAAACGGATGAACTCAGCATTACAATTTCTAAAGAGAGCATTATTAACAGAAACGAAAAAATGAAACCGGAGAAAATTAAAATAATCCCTCGCTGGAGCAAAAGCAAAGAAGATATCTGGAAGGAAGCTTTTGCCGACCTTGAAGATGTTCCGCTTTCAAAGAAGATCCGGCACATTCCTTTTGGGAAATATGCCGCAGTGATCCTTCTGGCAATAATTTTAACCGGAACCATAATCAGCCAATCTTACAGTGTAACCCAAATTGCAGAACGGGGATCGCACCTTCTTGTTACACTCCCGGACGGTTCCAGAGTAAATCTCAATGCCGACAGTCGACTTACTTATAAACCTTACCGATGGTTTGTATCGAGAAATGTAGAGCTTGAAGGGGAAGCCTTCTTTGAAGTCAAGCAAGGAAAACGCTTTTCAGTAAAATCAAACCAGAACAAGGTGAATGTATTAGGAACCAGCTTCAATGTATTTTCACGTCCGGACAAATACCGCGTTACCTGTTTGACCGGAAAAGTGCAAGTGGCAACCCTCGATAAAGTGACAACCCTCGACCCGAACATGCAATTAACTTATCACGACAGTAAACTGACCATTGAAGAAAATATCCATACAAGTCAATCGGTCGCATGGATAGAAAACAAATTTGTTTTTGAAGGAGTCCCACTGGTTGAAGTGATCAGTGAGGTAGAACGTCAATATAATATTCGGGTAAAAGCAGACTTTCCGACGGGATATGTCTACACGGGTAATTTTTCCAGGATCACAAAACCGGATGAAGTACTTAAAATCATTGGTAAACCTTTTGGTATCAAATTCAGCATAGAATAAGTGAAAAAATCAATTATCATCATTTTCATACAGTTAATATGTACGATGGCTACATTTTCACAGGAAATGCAGCTATCCGTAACCAATAAACCTTTAAATGCTGTTTTGGGAATGCTTGGAATAGAAATATCCTTTGATAACAAAGCTTTATCCGCTTACAACATATCTGTCTCGAAAACATTCAGGAATCCGGAGGAGGCCCTTTATTATCTGCTAAACAACAAGCCGTTCAAAGTTGAAAAAATAAATCATGTATATATTATCATTCCGTCAGAGAAGCAAATTATAGAAAAAAATGTATACACCGAACCATCCGGACATCATAAACAAGTTATTTTCACCGGAACCGTTTCGGACAGGGAAACAGGAGAACCTCTGACATTCGCAACAGTAAGTTTACTCAATGCAAACAACCACAGCTTAATTACAGGAATAGTAAATGAAAAAGGGATATTCAAACTTCCGGTTTCCGAATCTCCCCAAAAGATCAGAATCAGCTTCCTGGGATATGAAACAATAACCGACGATATCTCTCCATTCGGGACGAACCTGGGTAAATTTCTATTGAAAACGATTACAATTCCACTGGCTGAAACAATTGTTACAGCAGATGAAGTCCGCCATAAAATAGACCGTAACAGCTATCTCATAACCTCCGACATGTGCAGGGATGCTGTTAATATGGAAGATTTATTGCATAAAATACCCGGTCTCTATTTTGATAAAATAACCAATACTCTCAGTGTCAACGGAAGTAAGAAGATATTACTGCTAGTGGATGGAATACAACAGTCACAAGACTATATCAAACAGCTGTCGCCTGGTAGAATACAGGCTGTAGAAGTGATCAACGGGCCATCCGGTCGTTTCGTATCCGACGATTATACAGCCATCATCAATCTCATTCTGAATAAAGATTATCGGGGATATGAGATCTACTCTTCCAATTTTTCAGCGATCAGCCTTTCCGGATTAAACAGAAGCGAGCCATGGATTCTGAACCGGCCTGTAGCCGGAATGAGTTACACACATGATAAAATCAATTTTTATACAACCTATTTCCATAGTAAAGAAAACCAAAACTTACCTGTATCCAAAAACCTCACCTACAGAGGCATAGAACTTTTATCGGAAACTCCGGGAAACACGCCCAACGATCTGTACAAACGTAAGAGCAATACCATCACAACCGGAATCAATTACCAGATCACGCCGATGCAAACAATTAGTTTCCAAGGCGATTATGTATCAGGAAAAACAGAAACAAACCTGATATACACCATGGAACGCACGGATATAACTAACGAGAACCGACGTACAATCAAAAACTCAACTGAAAATGCCACATCTGACTATACTTTTGTCGGCACACTGTTTTACCAGGGACAGATCGGTGAGCGCTTCCGGTTATACACTGATTTCTCATACAACTATTACTACAACGATATCAAAAACAAATACGACCAGAACGATGCCTCAAATTATATAGCTCAGGATATGTATAATGAATATAAAAATCACACCCTACTCAATATTGAAGGGAAATACATCTTATCCCCTCAAATGTCGATAAACCTGGGATATTCCAATGCCTGGAGAATATATGGCTCGGAGAGTAGTCACGGCAGAGGTTTTTTAAACTACCGGGAATACCGAAATAAGGTATTTACATACATGATGCTCAATTTTTCAAGGAAATTCCAAACTAAAATCGGGGCAGCTATCGAACACATAAACTCATATGACAGGGATATAAAAAGTAACTATACCCGGATTTTACCTTACATACAGGCAAATCTCAATATTAATACAAACATAAACGTAAACGCAAGTTATTCAACAAACCAGCATTATCCTTCATTATACCAGCTTAGCCCCATGAGCCTGATTATCGATACTTTCCTGACACAAATAGGAAACCCTGAATTGAAATCCGCCATCCGGCATAACATAACCTTTCGGGTTTCATTAGGAGACCGGGTAACGATTACTCCTGCATTTGATTATATCCATGATGAGAGCAGTGAATTATATATCGAAAAGGGATATAAGCTATACAGGTCTTTCAGTAATATAAACATAAGAGAATATAGCCTTCAAATTACTTATGATCAACCTATCGGTAAATATGTCCGTTTCAAGAATATAGTGACATATTATCTTGGAGAAGGCTTGAATGCCGAAATCAAAAAAAAACCGGACGGATGGCTTGCTAATTCTGAAATAAGTTATTACCATCCTGTCAAATCCTTCGGTTTCGAAATCGGATATTACCGGAACATGAAAAAACAGATACTCAGCCAAGGATATCAAATGGTCGATAAAGACAATTGGCTGATATCTGTTAATAAGTCATTTTGGGATAAACGGTTATCCTTGGTACTCTCTTACATCCCTCCCATTTCTGCAGGCATCAGACGTAACCAACTGAGGGTACTGGATACTTCACTTTACAAAGAAAATACTTGCCGCCATTTGAAATCATACAACAATATGTTCCTGCTAAAGTTGTCTTTCCGTCTTGGTCGGGGTTACAGTAAATTCCCTGAACGAAACTCTACCATTAAAAATGAGAGGGAAAAGAAAGCAATCGAATTTTAACGATATCTCTGTTAAAATCCAAACCGGGAAGTATCGACCGATTTATGTTCCTTCGTTTTATAACCTCCGAACTTATAAACAAAAGAGACTGAAAGACTCCGGCTATCACGTCGCTGATTCATTATCAGGTTCTGTCCTTTGTAATTCACTTTAGAGTTCAGATCGTATGAATCGAACAGATCGTTCGCATTCAATCTCAACTCCACCTTCTTATCCGCAAAAGTCCATTTTAATCCGGCATCTACTTTCCATACAGAGGAAATATCATACAAGCCCTGTATAAATGAAGACATATACATTCCATTCAGTTCCAGTCGGATATCCGGTTTCGTAAACAGTTTAAACGTATTGTTCATCATAGCTATTCCCCGGAATTTAGTCCGGTCAAAACTGATATCATGAAAAGAATTACAAACATCCCTGAAGACAGAACCATCTAAAGTAACCTGCGAGTTCCAAAAACTACCGACAGAGAAAGGTATAGTTATCGTTGCTCCATAATTTTCTTCATAATCATAATTGATTGCCTGGTAAATCAAAGCTAGTTTATCCGAACTCTGATAGGCCAGTTGGGTAAACAGATCTTTTATGTAACTATAATATACATTGAACATATACTTACTTTTCAAAATATAAGTCAGTTCTGCCGTATAATCGGTAGACGGCCGTAAAGCCGGATTACCCAAAAGCAGTGCATATCCATTCATATAACTGACCGATTCCTGAATGGTCCAATACTCGGGATATGTCTTATCGGAAGAAAATCCCAGCTGGAAAATATGGTTGCCGGAAAGAGCATAGCTTAACTGCATAGTTGGATAAAGCGCCCACTTTTTATAATCCATCAATTTATAATATTCGCTCGCTACTGACAACGAGAAAGAGACCTTCTCATTAAAAGACTTTTCAACACCTCCATAAAAATTATAAGTTTCCTCTTTCAGGTCTGTATAGGTATCCATCGCGGACATATCGGAACTATCTTGCGGACGGTAAACCTGCAAGCTCTTATCTTTTGCAAATGTAAAGTTGATTCCATAATTCAACTCCCAGTCATCCGGCAAAGTATGTGTCTGTCCGACATAAGCATTCCAGCGATTGATCGCCTGGCTGGCATCCGTCAAAAAACGTTGTACCGAACTTTCATTCCGGCTGGTATAGTCCTGAGTCGTAGGATAAGCGTAATAGGTATAATCCAGACCGGCATTCAATCCGAAGCCGGATGTATAATCCATATTCACGTTATGCATTTGTTCATTTCCGGCCTTACTGTTTAGAGATTCGGAAAAATTACCGGATGACTTTTCAACGGCTTTCTTATCCGGAGTGATTGCAGAAGTATACGCCATATTCAAATTACTGTTTTCCGATAAATGATAGTCCCAAGCTGCACGCATATTATGTGTCAGGTTACAACGTTCACCCTTATTATATTGCTCTATATCATATATTTTATCACCAATCTTATGATGAGACAGGATATCATTATTGAGAATACTCTTATTATATCCGGCAGAATAAAGGATATCAACAGACAGTTTCTTACCTACGAAAGATAGATTCGCATGTCCGTTGCCATTGGCATAGTGGGCCTGGCTATATCCCGCTCCTACTTCTCCGCGTACAAAGGGATCTTCAGATTTCATATTTTTCAGGACCAGATTGATCACAGCTCCCCTGACACGATATTTTGCCGGTGCATTATACATCACTTCTGCTTTTTCCACATCAGAAACAGGTATATTTCTCAATAGATTGGACAACTGTTCAGTCGTCATCGAAGAAGGTTTTCCATTCAGGATAACCGTTACATCCCCAGCTCCGGCCAGACTGATATTTTCATTCTGTTCCATGACTCCCGGTAGATGAAGGATCGATTCGTATGCATTACCGGCTGTCGATTTTTCGGCCAGTGCTGTCATATCATATACAAGCGCTCCGTTTTCAACCTTCACCTGCGGACGTTCTCCTTTGATCACTACCTCAGCCAGTGCATAGTCCTGCTCCTGCATTGTTATAATTCCGGCATCCGGTCCTGAACATTCTCTTATTTGAGTTCGAAATAATAAATGCTGACAGATCAAACGGTATTTGTCCGGATTCTGTTTCAACGTAAAATTCCCCTCCGTATCTGTTATGACAGCATCTATAAATGTAGAATCGATTGTCTGCATCACCACCGTCACAGCCTCTACCGGTACTTGTGAAGCATCAACTATTTTTCCTCTAACGACTTGCGCTTTCACCATAATTCCGGTAAGCAATATACCGACTGCTAATAAAAAACATTTGCGTATCATATTCTCTCTGATTTAATTTCTTTATCTTTGATGCAACAAAGGTAAAACAAGGCATCCCCGGGCTGGGTTAATGCCGGGTTAACGTTAGGTTAACGGAGAAAAGGGATAATGGAATATGAATAATAAACCGATAAAAGCACTAACTCTGTGCGGATTACTTGCCATTTTAACGTTACAAGGTATCTGGTTATTCACGACCTACTCGACCGTTAAGAACGAAACTATCAAAAAGAGCAATGAGTTGTTCAAAAACGCCATTACGACAGAATTACAAACGAGAATGGATGACTGTACTGATAATGACGGGAACGATGTATTGATCGAGAAAAATTTTCATCTGGACCTGGAAGGAGACAATATAGAAGACAGTGAATCAATGACATCCCAAGTCCATCTATTCCTGCAAGAGACACTGGACACACTCTTTCATTCTCCTGTCTCATTAAATAAACTGGACTCTATTTATCAGGGCCTACTGGAACAGGCCAATATCCATACGCAAACGACCTGCAATCTGGTCGATTCCGCGGGGATTGTTTTAAACAGCTCTGTTCCTGATTACCAAATACCTCCCAACTCTCAAACATTACAAACAGACATAACGATTATCAAGTCAAACAACAAGTTAGGGCTGCAAGCTGTCTTAACCAATCCCTACTGGGCTATTTTCCGTCAGATGGGGTTATTGCTTGTTGCGACCGGCCTGATCATGATCTTTGTCGTTTACTGTATTATTTATCAGATAAAAATCATCAACAAACAAAACAAAATAGCCCGGGTAAGAGAAGATTTCTCATACGCCATGATTCACGACATGAAAACGCCCCTCAGTTCGATTATCATGTGTACGAATTTTCTGCATAGCGGAAGATTGGATAACAAACCTGATATAAAAGAAAAATACTTCTCTATCATCGAAAATGAAACCGATCATTTGTTAATGCTTACCAATAAGGTTCTGACACTTTCCAAACTGGAGAATCACAAACTAGAACTCGCCAAAGTGACCATTCACCTACAACCTATGATAGAGGATCTGCAAGAAAAATTCACGGCTAAAACAGATAAAACCGTGCATTTCACAACCGACCTGCAAACAGACACGGTATATGCCGATGAAGAATTTTTGAAAGAAGCAATCAGTAATCTGATAGACAACGCAATCAAATATTCGAATAAATCAGTCGATATACATATCAGTTCACTAGAGACAGAGAAATACACACTTATCAAAATTCGCGACAACGGCATCGGTATTTCGGTAGAAGATATGAAAACAATATTCAACAAGTTTGAACGGGCAGCCGCAACCCAACGGATTCACACCGGGGGAGCGACCGGATTCGGTCTGGGATTGAATTATGTATATCAGGTGATGGAAGCCCATGAAGGGAAAGTGATTGCAAACAGTATAGAAGGAGAATTCAGCGAATTTACATTATACATTCCACGAATAACAACAACATCATGATAAAATTACTTCTAGTAGAAGATGACCCGACTCTGTCTTATATCATACAAAGCGGATTACAGGAGATTATCGGCGGTTACGAAGTCATTACCGCCGGAAATGGAGCAGAAGGTTTGCTGGCATGGCAACAACATCATCCGGATATTATTATTTCCGATATTGATATGCCTGTCATGAATGGTTTCCAGATGGTGGAACGTATCCGGGAAACAGATGGCGATACTCCGATCGTATTCGCATCTGCCCTTACTTCTCCTAAAGATGTCAGGGAAGGTTACAAAATCGGTGTAAACAATTATATCAAAAAGCCTTTTGTCCCGGACGAATTAGATGCCCATATCCACGGATTACTAAAAATGAAAGATGGTGCAAAAACAAGGAACGAGAGCGGATACTATAAAATAGGTTCCTACACACTGGATGCGGAACACGCATCTCTTCGTAATGACAATACAAACACCAAGAAAGTTCTGACCGTACGTGAAGCACAGATATTACAACTCCTGGCTGATAATAAAAACGAGACAGTAAAACGTGAAGCGATCCTCAGCCGTTTCTGGAATACAGAAGATGACTATTTTGCCTCCCGCACATTGGATGTTTTCATCGCCAAACTAAGAAAACTGTTGGAAGATGATCCACTGGTATCCATCAAAACAATCAGAGGTATCGGATTGACGTTGACAGAAGAGTGTGGAAAGGTATGATATTTCATGATTTCTGCATCTCATTCGAAGAAAACTGCTCCCTATAAGCCAAAGGGGTAAATCCGGTATATTTTTTAAAAAGGGCTGTGAAATAGGCTGCATCTTCGTATCCTATCGCATAGGATATTTCTTTGACACTTAAAGGGGTATTCAGTAACAAGCCTTTCGCTTTATTCAATTTGAGTTCCAGCATAAAGTGAGCCGGAGAAACATTCGTATATTCTTTGAATTTTTTCCGGAACCAGGAGTAACCCATATTAATTTGCTGCGCAACTTCCTGAGGTGACATATTAGTCAGGTAGTTTTCTCTCATAATAACACGGGCCTGATCGATGTATTTGATCATTGTATCATTGGCAAAATGTTGGTTATTGTCATAATAGAGAGCCATTCCTAAAATAAGATTACCGATCCCTGCTAACAATTGTTGATAAGTCGACTGTTCCAAAAGAGCTAACTCGATAGCCTGATTATATAATGATATGATCTCTTCTTGTAGACCGACATTATAGACCAATCTCTCTGCACTGAAAAATCCATTTTTAAACCTTGCATCCAAATGAGGTCCACGCATTCCAATCCAATATTCCTCCCATCCGTTCTTTTTATCCGGAAAATAACTATGCCATGTATAAGGCGGTATTATCAACATATCACCTACACTTATCGAAAGACTTTCATCTTTAGATTTAAAATAAGTGCCACTACCTTTCGATATATAAACGAGCTGATAGTTATCAAGTATACGCCCATTTTGCGAATTAAAATCATAATCGACAGGATGGCCCACTTTAGGCGGATAAACCTCATAATTTGGGGGTATCTCCGCATGTCCCACATTATCGACAATCAATCCCCAAAGCAAGTCTTTTTCACTACTGACAAGATATTTGAAAAGATTCTTATGCTTCATATTAGTAACCTAATTTAATCGTTGACGCCACTAATTTATACAAAAAACAGTAATCCGGATATAAAAAAAGAGATCTACAAGTGAATTGTAGATCTCTTTTTATCGCTTGCTCAGCTATATGTCGGGGTGAGAAGATTCGAACTTCCGACCACACGCCCCCCAGACGCGTACTCTAACCGGGCTGAGCTACACCCCGTTTTTCTTTACGGCTGCAAAGGTAAGATTTTTCCTTTATACGCCAAAACTTTCGCGGTAAAAATCTAACGACTCCAATATTTTTTCCTTTGTCACCTGCTGATTTATCTGAACTTCACCTATTTTAGAAAGAAGAGTAAAGTTGATAATACCACCCTCATTCTTCTTATCATGCGTCATTAGTTCGTACAATGTTTCATAATCCTTGCAGTCGAAGACGAAAGGAGGATAATATTCTTTGATATACTGAATGACCTGGCTCAGGTTACCTGACGGAAAACCACAGAGCTTATGCGAGAGATATAACTCACTCACGATACCGGCAGCCACCGCATGTCCATGCAGCAACGGACGGCTCTTTTTAAAAGAAAGGCTTTCATATGCATGGCCGATCGTATGACCAAAGTTCAAAGCTTTACGGATACCGTGTTCTTTCGGGTCTTCTGCCACGATACGTTCCTTCACGGCAACCGATTGTGCCACCATCTTATTCAGGAAAGTATAATCCATCTTTTGATCGAGATCGAACAACATGACCGTAGCATAAGTATCCATCGAACTGATCAGTGCATGTTTGATCATTTCCGCATAACCGGATAAAAGATTATCCCGATCCAATGTACGCAGGAATTCACAATCGATGAACACACATTCCGGAGGATAGAAAGAACCTATTTCGTTCTTTAATCCGTTAAAATTGATACCGGTCTTTCCTCCTACAGCGGCATCTACCGAGGCCATGAGTGTCGTAGGGATATTCACAGTCTTCAGTCCGCGTTTAAAAGTTGCACCTGCAAAACCGCCCATATCCGTCACCATACCGCCACCCAGGTTTACCAACAGCGAATTACGGGAAGCACCTTCATTAGAAAGACGCATCCATATGTTCGACAAGGCTTCCAACCCTTTGTGCGTATCACCGGCATCGACTGTTATTACCGGAGCATCTTTAATTGCCGGCACATCTTGTATCAACGGATAACACTTTTCCTGTGTATTTGTATCGGTAAGAACAAACAATTTATCGTAATCCAATGAAGTAAGAAATTCCTGTAAGTCAGCTTTCAGGTCCTTACTAATCACTACTTTTTGATCAGCCATATATTTATCTTTTTGCATCTGGTTACAAAGGTATTATTTGTAATCCGATTATCAAAGATCATGGCATACCAAAAACTGCAAAAAGCCGGCTACCCCTATATAGTTTAGCCGGCTTTTATTTTTCAGATAAAAAGATTCTTACCAGGTAGGTCCATCATGCCAATCAGCTTTTGCCCAAAACAATACATCCGCATAGTTGTCGTATGTACCGACTTCATCCTGGAAGTGAACATTGTAATTACGTTCATTAGCAATATAGCGTAAACGGTTGCAAGGATAAGGAACAATCGCAGTTACATCGTGATCTTTCTCGTAATACATGCGCGGATATCCCGTACGGCGCAAATCACACCACTGTTCACCACAGTAAAGATAACCGAATGCCACCCATTTCTGCTCCAGGATAGCTTCCAGATTACCATCGGTATAAGGAGTTCCGTTAATATGAGTCGACCATCTTGCTTCAGCAAACTGATCGATCCAGGCATCATCGTAAATAGATTGATCCGGATTAATCACATAACGTTGCTGCTTCCCGTTCAAATAGTCGCTATCGCCATTATCCGTTTCTGTCACGGAACGTCCATTCTGATATTTGAACAAAAACTTAATAGACTGCCTGATGCCTTCTTTGAAAGCAGCTTTAGCATCCCCGGCTACCCAGCCACGTTGATAAACTTCTGCTTTTATAAACTGAATTTCAAAAGAAGAAACGATCTGATGATCCCAGTTTTTGTTTCCCCAGAAGAATCCATTTCTACGTACACGCGAATAAAACCCTCTATTCAAACGATTGAAAAACATGTCGTTGAAAGTGTCATAGCTTGTATTAGCTGAAGCACCGCGGAATACACTCGGAAGAGCAATACCTGTTTTAAGAGGGTCACCAACTACCACTTCACTTTCTACATCAGTCGGTTGTTCCCCATTAGCTGTTGCCATACAATACATCAACGGTAAGCGAGGGTCATCCTGTCCTTCTACCCATACACCACCGTCACCGGCTTTTTGCATACGGTTGATCATCTCTGCACTTCCTGTCTGCAGATTATGCCAGTCGAAACCGGATCCACCTTCGATATCCAACGGACCGGATGATTGGCGTGCGATCTTGATATTCTGTTCAAGATCTTCAACAATCGGATAATCGCCTTCCAGAATCTCCTTCAAAATAGCCTGCCCCTTTGCAGCCAAAGGACCTTGTGTAGACACACGCAAAGCTGCACGCAGACGAAGAGAGTTCGCATAACGACGCCACAACGTCATATCCCCCTTGTTGATAAAATCCTGTCCGCCAAAAGCAGAAGGCTTTTCTATCGTAGCAAATTTCTTATCGATTTCACCCAGCCTATCCAGGATCATTTCAAATAACTGCTGACCATCTTCATAATGCGGATTGGCATAAGATACATCACCGTTAAGAGCGACCAGACCAATTTCATTGAAAGGAATATCGTTGTATTCACTCAAAATGAAAATCATCATACCATACAGATGCGTTTCGGCAGCCAACAGATATCCTTCATTTTTTGGTTTTTCTTCATCAGGAAGTGCATCATATACTTCCTGCATCTTCCTGAAATCGGTCACCATCGACGGGTAACTATTATAAGGCTGTCCGTAATCCTCGTATTCATCATCATAATAAACACTACCACTTAAAGTAAACCCCAAAGAGTTGGCAAGTTTACCCATCAACTGAGGGTCATAGCCGAAATAACGTCCATAAGTAGAACAAGCCCAATCGTTGGCTCTAAGCATACACCCGGACATCATTTTATCCAATGTTACCTCAGACACCTTTGACGGATCCTTATATTTGCTGTCAAAATCATCTTCGCTACACCCATTGAATGTAACCATTGCAGCCAGCAAAGCTGAATATAGAAATATTTTTTTCATATTTTCCACGTATTAATTATGTTGTGATTAAAAAGTTGCGCGCAGAGAAACACCCACCGAACGCGTCGGAGAAGCAGAACCTCCAATACTCAGCTGACTCTTCCAGTCTGTACCATTACTTGTTTCAGGATCGAAGTTAGGTATAGACTTATGAAAATAGAATAAGTTACGGCCGAATACAGCCAAAGTCAGGTTCTTTAGCGCAGCATGTTTGATCAAATCTTTCGGGAAGTTGTAAGACAAAGATACTTCACGAAGTTTCCACCAATTATTCTTAAAGAATTGATAAGTGGCATTCGGGGTTCCCGGTGAAGTTCCCCAGGCATTTTTTGAATTAATATAATCTTCGTAAGCGATTACTTTGTCATTCTCCTTCCATCCTCCGTTTCCGTCAGAAACAACACCTTCCAGGATGATACCGGTCTGAGCAGTAAGTCCGTTTGTATATGTATACGGTAAGAATCCTTCCCCTTCACGATTCTCTGTCTCAGGGTTCACACCGGTAGCCATAGTATAACGATAGCAATCGTTAGCGATGTAGCCGCCAAAACGGAAGTCAGTCATGACATCCAATACAAAACGTTTGTAAGACAAAGTAACTCCCAGACCACCGACAACTTTAGGCATAGCGTTACCAATAAACTCATAGTCTTGTGACATCACATAATTACCGTCAGAATTAACAATCTTGCGGCCTTTATACGGGCCTTCTTCCACTACCTGATTGACTGCTGCAAGGAAGTCCCCCATCGGGCGCCCTACATAAGAATAGTTCTTACCTACTTTGCTGGCAAAATCACCTGTTTCAACAAAATTGATGCCTTCTACCAGAGATTCGATCTTATTCTTGTTGAAAGCCAAGTTAGTTTTCAACTCCAGGCTGAAGTCTTTCGTTTCGATCGGTGTACCGTAAGCAGAAATTTCAACCCCTTTATTACTCATGACACCTGAGTTCACCCACATAGTTTCACTACCACTGGATGGAGCCAATGCCGTTTTCAACAACATATCGGTAATTTTCTTATTGTAATAAGAAACCTCGAAACCTGCACGATTATTGAACAATTTGTTTTCGATACCGATTTCGAACTCTTTTGTCTTTTCAGGCTTCAGGTTTTCGTTACCCAAATTATTCGGTACCTGGTTGTAGCTCCAACCCGGACCGCTACCGAATGTATACGCCATATTAGCTGCATACGCTTCTGGTGCATTACCAACAATACCGTAAGATACGCGCAGCTTACCATAACCATACCAGGAAGGCATGTTGTCTCTGAAAGCATCCGTATACAAGAAGCTTACACTTCCGGAAGGATAGAAATAACTACGGCTATGTTTTGGCAGTGTAGATGATTTTTCCTGACGGCCCGTCAAATCCAGGAACAGGAAATCATCGTAAGAGAGACCGATTGTTTCCAACCAGGCTGTTTTCAACAGTTCCATCTTACGTTCGTTATCATTGCTAACATTGATTGTCTTATAAGAGTTACCGATCATGAATGTATTTTCAATCATCAGACCTCCGTTTGTCCCAAGCGACAAACTGTTCATCTTCTCAGAACGTGCCTGCCAACCCACATTAGCCGTCAAATTGAACTTCTCACCCAAACTTTTGTCAAACATCAACATGATGTCGCCATAAGTCACCTGATAATATTTAGACAAAGTAGAATAGCTACCGCTGGATTCATTTGTACTGGCTGCAGAAGGGAATGATGAGTTACTTTGATCTGTCATTTTTGAGAAAGTATAGTCGGTAGAAAGACGTCCCTTAGCTGTCAGGAACGGGAAAATCTTCCAGGTTGGAGCTACACTGGCAATCAAACGTTGTTCCAGTTCATCGCTCTCATGTTCGTTGGTATCCCACAATATTTCGCGTACACCATGTACAAAACCATCAGAACCATACTGGAAAGCTTCATTAGGTGTCGGGCCGGAACCTCTATCGTTATTTTTATAACCCAGGCTTGTCTTGTACATTTGTTTCATTAGAGGAATATCCAGGAATGCACCAAACATATTGTTGAAACCACCATACATACCGATAGATGCCTGCGAACGGTTTACAACATGCTGAGTAATATAGTTGGCCGTATAATCCAAAGACAATTTATCATTGAATTTTAAATTACCAATCAAACTGAAATTATGTTTGCTATACGACCCAGTCAGGGCATTAGGAGTTTCCAGCAGTGTTGTATAAGAGAAACGGTTTGATGAATTTTCACCGCCTTGATTGATAGCGATATTATAAGTCTGGTCAGTGCCGGTACGGAACAATTGTTTCCACGGATTTGAGGAAATCGGAGAGTAAGCACGGGTTGATCCGTCGATATACAATACTTCCCTGCCATCATAAGCCGGTCCCCATTGATAAGCACTATAAGCCGGATATAATTTGCCGGTTGCCGCATCTTTTCTGAAACCATCATTTGCGATCATTTCTGCCGTCCAGTCGCCATTACCTGTACCAGGACCATATTTAGTCTGTATCTCAGGAACATAAGCAACCATATTGGCCTGAAATGTAGCATTAACGTCTACAGTAATACCGGTACCTTTGGCTTTCTTACTTGTGATGACGATAGCACCGTTGGCTGCTTCCGAACCGTAAAGAGCCGTAGCAGCAGCACCTTTCAGGATGGTCAACTGGTCGATATCTTCAGGGTTGATATCAGTCAAACCGTTGGAGCGGACACTACCCATCTGTGTACTACCCAATCCGATATTGGAGAAATCGGAGCTGTTGCTGCTACCTGTACCCGAATTACCATTACGGATAGGTACACCGTTTAAGATAACAAGCGGCTGTGTATTTCCATTGATAGAAGATAAACCGCGAACAGTAATAGAGACACCACCGGCTGCACCACCTTGCGTGTTTTGAATTCGTACACCGGAAGCTTTACCATATAACGCAGTAGCAAAATTTGGAGTACCAGTTTTGATCAAATCGTCCGATTTGATCGTGGTTACTGAGTAACCCAATTTTTTACTATCTTTAGCAATTCCCAAAGCGGTCACAACCACTTCTCCTAATGCCTGGGAATCTTCAGCCAAAGTTACATTTAATGTTGCCTGTCCTTTATAAGGGATTTCCTGAGTCACATATCCCAAAAAACTTATCCGGATAATAGCTCCGTTTTTTACTCCTGATAACGTAAAGTGACCATCAGAATCGGTCACTACACCGTTATGGGTTCCTTTAACTTCAACTGCTGCTCCGATAACGGGGCCCAGTTCATCTTCAACAGTACCTGTAATCCGTCCGCTCTGCTGCGCTACGGTTGCGATACCACTTTTTGGAGCTTGTTCTGCCATCATACTTCCCGGAAACGACAGAGCCAAAGCAACCAAAACCAACTGTACTCGGTAATAGGTTTTCATTTAATACTAGCTACGTTAATAAGGTTAATAATAAATAAAATAAACTCACATTAAAACAAAATACACTTTCTCAAAATCTCCTTTTACTACATCCCTCGATGCAAATATAACTATTTTTTAATATTTATCAGATATTTACCTATTGTTTTTATCATATTTTTAAGTTGTTATCCAAATTATCACCTATTAATTAATACAAACAAAGCAAATCGCCTAAACTAATTTTTACATATTATATCATTCTATTATAAAATACATTTTTACCTAATTCATTATTGGTTTTTCCTGATCAATTCACATATTACATCGATATGCTATTCTTAATAATCAACAATAACTCACCCCTGTATCATATATGTATATTATACAATAACAACACAAAGAGGGCATATCTGACTTTTGATATACCCTCTCCATAAAAAAACTCGTGTGTCTATCTGATTTTGGTCTGAAACTTGCTTATGTTATCAATAAGTACCCTTTATAATTGTCGCACTCAGCGACTCATCGCCATCTACTATTTTATCGTCACTGTCGAAAGAACGAAGTTTCCAGAAATAATAACAATCGGCAGCACTGGCGACAACACAGAAGATACCGGTAAAATAAACAGCGCTGTTACCTGTCGAAAAACCATGTATCATTGGAAATACCCCTAACAGAATAAACGGAGACAGCAATGCTACACGATAGTATTTCAGAAGTAATGGTTTCTTCAATAAAAATCCCCACGACTTCCAGTCCGTATTCCATCGTAACGCCTGCCGGTCTTTTCCCGAAAACCAATATAACAAACCATATTGAATCAGAATATAAACCAAACAACAAAGAAACATAATAATCGCCCCTTTGATGCTAAGAGCCCGAAGCCTGACAATACTTCCCAATTCATATCCGGCACTATAACTCGACGCTTCTCCCCAAACATAGTTAAACAAAATGACTCCGGCAGCAACAAAAACAACTATAAAACCCAGCATAGTTAGATTAACCCGGGCAGCACTTACCTTAACCTCTACTCCCTGCGGATGAGTATATTCTTCTACATTCTTTTCTTTTGTTTCCATATCGTTCCGTTATTAAGTTTGTTTCATTTCTACATCGCAAAGATACGGGGGAAGAAAGAGACAGAAGGTTATCCCAACGTTATCTTTACGTTAAGATAGAATACGAAAGACAACAGAATAACGGAAATAGCTATCTTTGGCAGTGAAAGCAAAGTATTATGACAAAATCATTCTACATTATATTGACAGGGATCACTACTTTCATCGTCCTCTTCCTGATGGGACAATGGATAGGACGCAGTTATTCACTGACTAAAGAACAACTGATACGACAGATACACGAATCTTTCTGCCATACAACCGAACAATATGAAGCGGACAGGACAAAGGCTCTTCCCGCCCTCTTCCGGGAAGAACTCGACAAACGGCATCTCGATAAACTGATCTTTCGTATGGACACGGTACCCCTGAATGCTACCAATACAGTGCTACGGAAAGATATCCGGTATTTCTCCGATTACGAACGCCTGTTCAACGAACAACAGACTTTTACTTATCCGATCAGCGACACACAGGGAGTACAGGCACATATCCTCAATCCGCGGGCAGGTTCGGTCGGCAAACTGCTTTACTTTTTCTTCGGCACAACCATTGCATTGGCTATACTGCTGCTTTGCATCCGGAAGCAAATCAATATCATCAAACGGCAGGACGAGATAGCACACATGCGGGAAGACTTTTCCTATGCAATGATCCATGATATGAAGACACCTCTCAGTTCAATCCTGATGGGTGCCCGTATCCTCCGAAGCGGAAAGCTCGATATGAAACCGGAAAAGAAAGAAAAATACTTCGATATACTGGAAGAAGAAGCGCAGCACCTGCTGGCCCTGACCAACAAAGTACTGACAATCTCCAAACTGGAACATGGACAATTGTTACTCGAAAAAAGCCATATCCCTATCCGCCCGATGCTGGAAGAACTGACACAGTTATTCACAGCCAAGACGAATAAACCCGTCACCTTCCGGTTAAATATAGAAGCAGAAGATATATTTGCAGATGAAGAATATCTGAAAGAGGCTGTCAGCAACCTGATAGATAACGCGATCAAATATTCCGGGGACTCGGTCGATATACAGATCACCTCCTGCCTGTATAACCAATTCACACAAATCAAGGTAAAAGATAACGGAATCGGCATTTCACTTTCCGCACAGAATCATATATTCGACAAGTTTGAACGGGCTTCGATCAACCGGAACAATACGGCAGACGGTATCACAGGCTTTGGCCTGGGACTGAATTATGTAATGAACGTCACCCGTTCGCACGGTGGTTATGTCAGCGTCGAAAGCCAGGAAGGGAAATACAGCGAGTTCATTCTCTCATTACCAATATCCACAGAAGAGACAACAGTATGATCAGATTATTATTAGTAGAAGACGACGCCAACCTAAGTTATATCATTCAGGGCGGACTGGAAGACATGATCGGCGGTTATGAAGTGACCATCGCTCCTAATGGGAAAGAAGGTCTGGAAACATACCGGCAGATGAAACCGGACATTATCGTAGCCGACATCGAAATGCCCGTCATGGATGGCTATGAGATGGTACGCCGCATCCGGGAGACAGACGAAGAGATTCCGATCCTTTTCTCTTCAGCCCGTGTTTCTCCGAAAGATGTGGTAAAAGGATATGAACTGGGGGTGAACAACTATGTTAAGAAGCCTTTCCTGCCGGAAGAACTGGACGCACATGTCCGGGCTTTGCTGCGCATGAAACAGGGAACTACGGAAAAGGACAAAACACGAACATTGACCGTAGGTGAATATACACTGGAGCCTGAACAAGCCACTCTACGTCATAGCTCCGGCAGCCAGCAACTGCTGACTCCACGGGAAACAGGCATATTAGAGTTATTATTCCGCAAACCGGAAGAGGTTGTCCGCCGGGAAATCATCCTCGATAAATTCTGGAATACGGAAGATGACTATTTTGCCTCCCGCAGCCTGGATGTCTTTGTAACGAAGCTCCGCAAACTATTATCACAGGACGATGCGGTCAGTATCAAGACTGTAAAAGGCATCGGACTAATGATCACGGTATCCTGACACATAAAACAGTGGGTCAGGATATTAGTCACAATTTTCCTTCACTTTAAATAGTTTCTCAGATATTTTTAGTATGTTTAGCCTTGTTTTTGTACAAAAGCATTTCTCCCGCATTTTATATTATGTCATACTATTAAATTTAAACGAACCATGAAGAAAATTTTCTTATTCCTGAGTCTTTGCCTATTAGCCCTGACATTTGCCGATGATGTCGCGGCACAGCAGAAAAAACCACGTATCGGTATCGCCGGTATACAGATCGAGAACAGTGTATTTATGCCCAACAGGCAACCGATAGCCGGGAGACCGCTTACCTTACCGGATTATCTGAGTCCGGACTCCGCCATGGGACAAGCCGCTACATGGCTCCCTTCCTTAATGGGCCGGGGCGGTGGCCGTGGACCTGTTACACGCGAATCGTACGACGCCTTTGTCAACGAAGCTCTTGAAATAATAAAAGCTAACATGCCCTACGATGCTTTTTGGTTTTACAATCACGGAGCCTGTAGCGTGGAAGGAGTAGCCGATCCGGAAGGCGAATTTATGGAAAAAGTCCGCAGCCTTATCGGAAACGATGTCCTCATTACAACAACGATGGACCTTCACGGCAATGCATCCTGGCTTGTAGCCCTCAACTCCGACCTGATCACAACATACCGCAAAGCACCTCACGACGATTCCCGTGAATCACATCGCCGCGGCGTGGTCAACCTGCTCGACCGCCTCGCTTCCGGCAAAGGACGTCCGGCATATAAGGCATGGGTAGCCGTCCCGGTATTGCTTTCCGGGGAATGGTCGAGTACGCGTGCCGAACCCGCTAAATCGCTCTATGCCATGGTTCCCGAAGTAGAAGCGATGCCAGGCGTGATAGATGCCGGTATCTGGATCGGTTATGTTTGGGGAGACGACCGGCGCAATCAGGGGGTAGTAATGGTTTACGGCGATGATAAAGCACAAGTGGAAGCGGGCGCAAAGAAACTTGCCCAAAAATTCTGGGATGTTCGCCGCCAGTTTACTTTGGAAGCACCCGGATATCCGCTCGAAAAATGTCTTGACCTAGCCATTGCCAGTAACAAGAAACCATTCTTTATCAGCGACATGGGGGATAATCCCGGTGGTGGCGGATCGGGTGAAGTGACATGGACACTGGCCCGGGTCTTGAAACGTCCGGAACTTCAGTCGGCAGACGGTAAAAAACTACTTTATTGCTCCATTCCCGGAGACGAGATGGTCGAAGATGCACGAAAAGCCGGTGTGGGCGGTCATGCTGAAGGTTATGTCGGTGCCATGACAGACAACTCTTATGAACCTCCCGTTTGGTTATCAGGCACAGTCATGTATGTCAGTCCCATCCAGGACCAGACATCCGACAATTCCCAATATAGAAGACGTAGTAACATAGCCATTATTAAAACAGGAAGTATCTATATCGTTGTAGGAACTTCTTCCCCCACGCCTAACCTGGAAGGAACGGGAATAGATCCTCGTGAAATGGATATCGTAATGGTTAAGCAAGGCTACCTGGTAAATCAATGGTACAATATGAAGGCAGACTGGGTGATGGCACTGACCCGCGGAGGAGTCGATCAGGACTTCCAAAACATTCCGTACAAGAATATCATCCGCCCTATGTTCCCATTAGATCCGGACATGCCGGACCCGGAACTCAATGTCATATTTGTACCTTCTGCCAAACATTTATACGGCAGATAAAACAACCGACGACTACCTAGTGACAGGTAGTGCCATGCCTATGTCACAAGAGTGCCACTACGATGGCACGGCAATGCCACAGGTATGGCACAACTTTGCCATTGCAGTGGCAAAGGCTTCAGCCTAGGATCAAACATTCCCCGCTACAGGGTCTGACATATAAAAAGGTGAACAGTTACTATGAACCGTTCACCTTTTCTATTAAATCATTCACCTGCTATAACGACATACAATAATTTGTATAAAAACAAATTAGCCTTTACAGGTGAAAGGATGAATACTTTTTATCCGATTTACACTGTATCAATCTACATTATATCCCGAAACACTTACCTTCGGCGCATTACCACGGGTATCTTCATCCTTCCAATGGAAGCTAACTTCTTTCTTTTCTCCCGGAAGCAATGCGAAATAATTATCAGAATAGAACATCGGCAGGAATTGCTCGCCATCCTTCTCGCCAACCACATTGACACGGATCATCAATGCCGGAGTGGAAGTCGTGTTTTCAATAACGACCTTACCATTCCATGTTCCGTCAGCCCCTTTGTTTGTAGAGATATTCGACTGGAGCGCTACTTTCGGAAGCGTACGCAGATCCTGATAGTTGTTTTCTTCCAGGCTTCTGTGATAGAAGTTATCAGAAACAACCTTACCGTTCTCCGCCAAAGTCATCTTGATAAAGTGGACCTTCGACAAGTTGGAGGGAAATTCCAGCTTGATACATTTATTCGTCGTATCTTCATTGCTGTCGATCGTTACCTCTTTTTCCCAAGCTACAGATGCATCCATGTTCAAGACCTGCACTTTTGCTGTCAGTCCCTTACGCGTACCGGCACTGTAATTTACCACTTCCACCTCATCGGTTGCCGGATTCCACTGGATATGCAGCGGTTCGGACGCCTTCTTGATGGCAAAGTAAGCAGCTGTCGGTTCAAAATAATAATCGTACGTCTGCCATACCATAGAAGGCCAGCAAGAGTGGCTCATCCACATCAGCAAACCTTTACGGTTCAGGCTTCTGGATTCGAACAAGCTACGGTGGCCATCATAGTTCACCCACTGCGCCAGTTCGGAGAATTCCTTGGCACTCTGAGGTTCGCCGTATCCTTTCGCAATGATTTCATTGAAAGAAGTGGCACCCTGTGCTCCCTCACGGGTATAATCGTGCATACCCCACTGATTATCCTGTGGCCACAGTCCTTCCGGAGAGAAAGTACGTAGCATACTTTCGTATGTCAACACATTCGGCATACCGCGTTCGCTATGGAACTTGTCGTTTCCGGTCTTCAAAGTGAAATATTCTTTAGCTGGAAGCATACGGTATGGGCCGTGACCGCTCACCACATCGTCGGCAGAACTGGAGATATAATGGATATCCGCATGATCTTCCTTAATGATCCGGCGTAAAGCCTTGTCGATCTGTTCGGGCGGGAAACCTTCGTTACGTCCGCAATAGATACCGATGGAAGCGTGGCTTCGGATACGTTTTACATAATCCTCGGCATTGGCGATAAACATTTCCGGATAATAAGGATCAGGTCCGTCAGCCGGATTCGCCAGCCAGAAGTCTTGCCAGATCATGATACCGTGACGGTCGCAAGCATCATACAGTTCCTCATCGCCGATCATACCGACCCAGTTACGCATGATCGTAAAGTTCATATCGGCATGGTAAGCCACGGCAATATCGTATTCGCGGGCACGGTAGTTCAGGTTGGATTCACTGAATCCCCAGTTCCCTCCGCGACCAATGAAACGGCGGCCGTTGATGAACATGCTCAGGATATGATTATCTTCATTGAAAGTCATCTGGCGGATACCGACTTTAAAGTCTTTCGTATCCAATACCTTATCGTCAACCTTAAAAGTGAAGTTGGCATCATACAGGTTCGGTTCGCCATATCCTTTAGGCCACCACAAACGCGGGTTCTCCATCTTCAGCTGGGCAAAGTCTTTCGCATCGAAGACAACCGCCTTTTCCTCTCCGGCGGCCAGTTCTACCGGCTGTTGGAAAGTGATATCGCCCACCTTGCCTTCCAGCATACCTTTTACGGCATTGGTGTCATGATTCTTTACGATCACTTCAGCTGTCAGTGTAGCAGAAGTCGTATCGGGTAACGGCAATACGGAAGTCACGAGCGGATCGGCAACCGTAACTTTTCCGGTCGTTGTCAGGAACACATCGTTCCAGATACCGATATTACGTCCGCGCATCGTCGGGATCCAGTCCCAGCCGATCGTCGCATGAAAAGTAGGATTGTCGGCCCCCAGGATACCACCGTTGAAGTCTGTGCTCTGTGCATTCTTTTCCTTGATCGCACCGATATGTTCGTTTTTGATGATCTCTACGGCAAGCACATTCTTACCCGGAACGACAGCGTCCGTCACATCGAACTTACCACGCATAAAAGCGCCTTCGATACGACCGATCTTCCGACCGTTCACATAGACGTTCGCCTTCCAGTTGATACCGTCGAAATTCAGGAACAGACGCTCCTGCTTAAAGTTTTCCGGCACTTCAAATTCGTCACGATACCAGAAGTCAGAGTTGAAGAACGATTCCGATATCTGCAGCTGGTTGTCGGCATAATTCGGATCGGCAATAGCACCGATATTCTTGTAACTGCTCAGGACAGTTCCCGGGACAGTCGCCACGATCCAGTTTTCCGGCTTGAAGTCCGGAGTGGATATCTTTTCACCGGCAGCAGCTACCTCGGAAGCCCGTTGCAGTTGCCAGTTTCCACCTGACAGATTGATCATCCCTTTCGATACGGCTGGTTCGGCAACAGGTTGGGGAACTAAGCCTCCCTTACCCATTACTTCCAGTTCGCTCAGGATATAACGGCTGTCGTTAGCCGGTTGCTGCATCAGGATGCGTACATAGCGTGCATTCTTCTTACCGCCAAGCGCTATCTCGTCGATCAGGCTTTCTCCGCCCGGCAGGTCGGCTACATCCGTCCACAGATTGGCATCATCGGATATTTGCACCTTCCCCTTTACGGCTTTGTTGATCCAGTGCAGGATCACCCTATCGAATTCAGAACGGCTGCCCAGATCCACATACAGCCATTCTTCGCCTGTCGTAGCACTCATCCAGGAGCTGTTGAAGAACTGGGATGGTTTCATTTCCACCAAACCGCCTTTATTATAAAAATCGGCAGCCATAAATACCCAACTATGGGCACCCGGCATCTTTAACAAAACACGATAATTGGAATAAGCAGCCTCTTTATCGAAGGGAATAGTTTCATTCAGTTTACGAACGGGCATCGAGATCTGTTCGGTCTGTTTGTTCGGGTCGGTGACCGGCACACGATAACGTACAGCATCGCCCGGCAGCCCTTTGCCACTCAGTTTACCCACTTCCGTCCAGTTCTGTCCGTCGTTGGAACCCTGACAAATGATTTCATACCCCTCTTTCGCCAGGTTATCATCGTAGATAAGCGTACCGGTCAGCTTCAATTCATCTGCCGATTTGCTGTAATTCTTCAATGCAAACTGGAAATACGTATCGGCCCCTTCAAAGGTGTTCCGTGAGTACGGCCCCTCATCGATCATCCATTCGCGTTCACGCCGCGGAGCTTCGCCTGAAGGAGAAGAAAGGATCAGATACTGCGGTTGCCGATCGGTCACGATACCGTCTGTTGCCAACTGCGCCGTCAGGTTATAGTCATGACTGGACGAGTTGAAGGCCGAACGTAAAAGGGCTATATTCCGGTAGTTGGCACGGTCCGGAGCCAGTTCGGGAGAAAAATCCTCCTTCGGGTTACCGGGATACTGACCGACACCACGGGTATAATAATCGGATCGCTCAAACGATTCGTTCGTTGCACCTGCCCCACTGCATCCCCAAAGCAACAACGAGGTCGCTGCAGCCCCGCAAAGGGTCAGGATACGGGAGACTTTTTGCTGTTTACACATTTTCATACTATGAGAGTCTACTTGATTTGTATTTTTTGCACAGGCAAATATACATTAAAAACAGTGATTTCTATGCAAATAGGGGAAGGTTACGAATAAAAAAGGTGTAGTGACAATATTTTACACGGGACATTGTAATCTAAAAAACAAAGGGGAAATACCAGAGCAACCGGCACTTCCCCTTTCTTACAAAGATATCTAATATATTTCCTTATTTCAAATCAGCCGCTTCCAGAATCTGATCGACAGCCTGAGCCAAGCCATCCGAATTCTTACCTCCGGCAGTTGCGAAATGAGCCTGGCCGCCACCGCCACCCTGGATCAGTCTGGCAGCATCTTTCACCAACTTGCTTGCATCCAGGCCATCGGCTACGAGCGGTTCGCTCAACATGACCATCAAAGCACATTTGGCACCGTCTTTAATTCCGGCCACAAAGAATACTTTTTCATCCATATTGCTTTCGCCCTTGATCTGGAATGCCAGGTCCTTGATCGCATCCACATTGGCTTCGCCACGGTAGACAACCACTTTCACACCATGACGTTCTACCGCTTTCGCGATCAGCTCTTTCTTCAACGTAGCTACTTTTTCCTTCACATAATCGCCCACCTGCTTTTTCAATTCCGCATTTTCTTCGATAGACTTACGGATCGTCTGCGCCAGGTTAGGTACATTATTAAATAAAGCACGCAATTCACGCATTGAATCCTGCAATATAAATGTATAGTTCTCCGCACCTTCGGCCGTCACTGCTTCAATACGGCGAACACCTGCTGCAATGGAGCTTTCTGCCACTACACGCAATGAACCGATCATACCGGTTGCCGGGATATGCGTACCACCGCACAACTCGATAGAAGAACCGTATTTAACCACACGTACTTCTTCGCCATACTTTTCTCCGAACAAAGCCATAGCACCCAGAGCCTGAGCCTGTGCAATCGGCATATTACGGTGTTCTTCCAGGGGAAAGTTGGCACGGATCTTTTCACTCACCAGCTTTTCTACCTGACGGATCTCTTCGTCTGTCACTTTCTGGAAGTGAGAGAAGTCGAAACGCAATGCTTCAGGAGAAACATACGAACCTTTCTGCTCGACATGTGTGCCCAGCACCTCGCGCAATGCTTCGTGCAACAAGTGGGTAGCCGAGTGATTGCATTCACACTGGATACGTTTCTTTTCATTGATCTTAGCCGTAAACGTAACCGTTACATCTTTCGGCAAGCGAGTGACGAAATGTACCGGCAGGTTGTTTTCACGCTTGGTATCTATTACATCCAGTTTCTCATCGTCAGCGATCAACCATCCGGTATCACCGACCTGCCCGCCCATCTCTGCATAAAACGGAGTCTGGTCCAGGACGATCTGGAAAAGTTCTTTATTCTTCTGTTTGATCTTACGGTAACGCAGAATCTCGGCTTCACATTCGAACAGGTCATAACCGACGAACTTGGCTTCGCCTTCTTTCAGAACCACCCAGTCGCCTGTCTCGATAGCGGCAGCGTTGCGGGCACGTTCTTTCTGTTTCTGCATTTCGGCATTGAACTCTTCGATATTTACCTCCATACCGTTTTCACGCAGGATCAGTTCAGTCAGGTCCAACGGGAATCCGTAAGTATCATATAATGTAAAGGCATCCACGCCGCTGATAACGGTTTTGCCGGCAGCCTTTGTTTCTTCCATTTTCTTATCCAGCAGACGGATACCTGTTTCCAGGGTACGCAAGAATGATTCTTCTTCTTCCTTGATCACTTTCTCGATCAACGTCTTCTGGGCAACCAGTTCAGGATAAGCATCTCCCATCGTTTCGATCAGGACAGGCAGCAAGCTGTACATGAATGCTTCCCGGCGTCCGAGGAAGGTATAACCGTAACGAACGGCACGGCGCAGGATACGACGGATCACATAACCGGCTTTGGCATTCGACGGCAACTGACCGTCTGTGATAGAGAATGCTATCGTACGGATATGGTCGGCAATCACACGCATAGCGATATCCTGCTGTCTGTTCTCGCCATATTTTGTTCCGGTCTTTCCGGCAATGACCTGGATGATCGGCTGGAAGACATCGGTATCGTAATTGGAAGTCTTACCCTGCAGGGACATACACAGACGTTCGAATCCCATACCGGTATCGATCACCTTGGCAGGCAGCGGTTCCAGCGAACCGTCCGCTTTACGGTTGAACTGCATGAACACCAGGTTCCAGATTTCGATCACTTGCGGATGATCTTTGTTGACCATTTCAGCACCGCTCTTGGCCGCACGTTCTTCGTCCGGACGCAGGTCGATATGGATTTCGGAACAGGGACCGCAAGGACCGGTATCACCCATTTCCCAGAAATTATCATGTTTATTACCGTTGATGATATGATCTTTCGGCAGGAACTGCTCCCAGTACCCGGCAGCTTCATCGTCACGCGACAAACCTTCGGCGGGGCTTCCTTCAAATACGGTTGCATATAAACGTTTCGGATCCAGTTTCAGAACATCTACCAGATATTCCCATGCCCAATTGATTGCTTCTTTCTTGAAATAATCACCGAACGACCAGTTACCCAACATTTCAAACATGGTGTGATGGTAGGTATCGTGTCCTACCTCTTCCAGGTCGTTATGCTTACCGCTTACACGAAGACATTTCTGCGAGTCCGCGACGCGAGAATACTTAATAGGTACATTTCCCAGGATTATATCTTTAAACTGGTTCATGCCCGCATTGGTGAACATCAATGTCGGGTCACCCTTCACTACCATTGGAGCAGACGGTACAATCTGGTGCTGCTTGGAAGCGAAGAACTCTTTAAACGATTCACGGATTTCTTTTGCTGTCAACATAATCTATTTATATAGTTCTCGTTAATATTCTGAAAAACAATTTGCAAAAGTACTGCAAATTATTATTTTTGCACGTATCCAAGCAATAAAATATTCAATGAAACTGTTTAAAACAAGAAAAACATATTACTTATATAACCCGAATACGCTTAGTTACGAGCGCGTTTACCCCTCCGCCAAAGACCGCTTCTTCATTGTGCTCCGTCATTTGAGTATCGGTGCGGCAATCGGTATCGGCGTCTTTTTTATCCTGATGTACACGATCGACTCACCGGTCGAATCGCTGTTGAAGAAAGAGAACAAACTGCTACAGACCCAATACGAACTCCTTTCCCTTCGTCTGACGAATGCCCTGGAAGTACTGGACGACATCCAACAACGTGATGAAAATCTGTACCGCGCTATCTTCCAGGCCGAATCCATTCCGGAATCGGTGCGTAAGTCCGGTTTCGGAGGAACCAACCGTTACGAACATCTGATGAACTTACCCAACCCGGAATTGGTAGTCTCTACCGCACAGAAGATGGATATGCTGTCCAAGCAACTTTATATACAGTCCAACTCCCTGGAAGAGTTGATCAAGCTAGGAAAGAACCAGGAAGAACGCAGCCGGTGTATACCTGCCATACAGCCCATATCCAATAAGGACCTGCGCCGTACGGCTTCCGGTTACGGGGTGCGTATCGACCCGATCTACCGGACCCCCCGTTTCCACTCGGGGATGGACTTCTCTGCCAAAGTCGGAACGGAGATTTATGCGACCGGTGACGGCGTGGTTACTTTTGCCGCCTGGAAACAAGGGTATGGTAACTGTCTGATGATCGATCATGGCTACGGATTCCAGACACTTTACGGACACATGAGCAAATTCAAAAAACGTGTCGGCCAGAAGGTGACGCGCGGAGAAGTGATCGGAGAAGTCGGAAATACCGGAAAATCAACCGGCCCACACCTGCATTACGAAGTGATAGTACGTGGCAAACATGATAACCCGTCCAGATACTACTACATGGATCTTACTCCGGAAGAATACGACCGTATGATCCAGATCGCAGAAAACCATGGACAGGTAATGGATTAAACATCTTTAAGACGATGGCATTAAATAAAGATAAAAATCTGAAGCTGTATTTCTCCATCAGCGAGGTAGCACAGATGTTCGACGTCAACGAATCGACCCTGCGCTTCTGGGAGAAGGAATTCGATATTATCCGCCCCCGTAAGACGGCCAAAGGAACCCGTTTCTACAAGCAGGAAGATATCGACGCGGTGCGTCTGATCTTCCATCTGGTCAAGGAACGGGGCATGACGCTGGCGGGGGCCCGGCAAAAACTGAAAGATAACAGGGAGACAACGATCCGGCAGGAAGAGATCGTCAATAAACTGAAACAAATAAAGGAAGAACTATTGTCGATGAAAGCCGCATTCGATGCCCTCGACCCTTCCGAAATCCCCCAGGAAGAGAAAATCTAAGCCAAACAATTAGCAGGTTACGCCGGAAAAGCGTACCTTCGCCGACAATTTAATAGAACAATAAATATGGAAATTACGGGAAAGATTATTGCCGTACTGCCAGTACAGGGCGGCACAAGTAAAAACGGAAACGAGTGGAAAAAACAGGAGTACGTATTAGAAACACACGACCAATACCCTAAGAAAGTTTGCTTCCAGATCTTCGGTGCCGACCGCATCGAACAGGCAGCGATACAACCCGGAGAAGAATTGACCGTATCATTCGATATAGATAGCCGTGAATATCAGGGACGTTGGTTCACAAACATCAGCGCATGGAAGGTAGACCGTCCGATGGCGATGGCTCCACAGTCTGCACCGGGTGCTATGACTCCGGATAATTTTGCACCGGCTTCTGCACCGACAGCACCGGCTGCTCCTGATTTCGGTCCGGCTAATCCAATCGACGACCTGCCATTCTGATGAATGTCATTGCTTTAATCGGTGGATTACTCCTCATCCTGGTCGGAGCGAACGCTCTGACCGATGGGGCTGCTTCGGTAGCCAAACGCTTTAACATCTCCAGCCTTGTTATCGGACTGACGATCGTTGCTTTCGGCACGTCCGCCCCAGAACTGACCGTGAGTATTGTATCGGCTCTAAAAGGGAGTGCGGATATGGCGATCGGAAACGTGGTCGGTTCGAATATTTTTAATACACTTATGATTGTCGGCTGTACGGCAGCTATCGTTCCTATCGGGATGAACAAAGGGACACTCAGCAAGGAGATTCCTTTGTGTATCCTTGCGTCGGTCGTACTGTTCATTTGCGGGAACGACGTACTGATAAACGGAGCGGCAGAAAATACGATCAGCAGTAGCGACGGGATGTTGCTACTCTGCTTTTTCGCAATCTTCCTGAGTTATACGTTTGCGATTGCCCATAACGGGAAGGACGAAGAAGACAGTTCGATAAAGCAGATGCCGGTATGGAGATCTGCGCTGTATATCGCCGGAGGACTGGCCGGACTGGTTTACGGAGGGCAGTTCTTTGTGGATGGGGCTTCCGGCATTGCACGCAGCCTGGGAGTCAGCGAATCTATTATCGGTTTGACACTGGTCGCCGGGGGGACTTCCCTGCCGGAACTTGCCACATCGGTAGTTGCCGCGCTGAAGAAGAATCCGGAGATGGCGATCGGAAATGTGATCGGTTCCAACCTGTTCAATATATTCTTTGTACTGGGTTGTAGCGCCACGATCAGCCCGCTGAACATGAAAGGAATCACGAATATAGACCTGGGAGTCCTGATCGGTTCCTGCGTATTGCTTTACCTCTTCGGTCTCTTTATCAAAAAACGAACCATCACCCGCCTCGAAGGGGTTATTATGGTTCTTTGCTATATTGCTTATACAAGCTATCTGATCATAGGATAAATCAGAACGGATACCCGATTGCCAGGTGCCAGCCCGGAGTATATTTGGGAACGTTGAAATAACCGTTTTTATCTGTCTCGTAAGGAACATGCAGAGGAATACCCATGTCCAGACGGATAACGATGAAGGTCAGATCGTAACGCAAACCGACACCGGCATCGAGTGCCAGGTCTTTCAGGAAACGACCCCATTTCAACTGACCGCCGGGACGTTGATCGTCGTTACGGATCAACCAGATGTTACCGGTATCGATAAAAGCTGCCCCATGCAGGTCGCCCAGGATCGGAAAACGGTATTCGAGATTGGCTTCGAACTTCAGGTCACCGGTCTGGTCCAGATAACTGTACGTATTATTTTCCTCCGGATGATAGCGGCCCGGACCGATCGAACGGATCGTGAAAGCACGCAGACTGTTCGCCCCACCGATATAGAACTGCTCGTTGTAAGGAGATATACGGGCATTTCCGTAACTATAAATAGCTCCCGCCATCATACGGCCGACCAGGTGCTGGTTATGACCGATCTTATAATTGTAACGGACCTCCGCCGTTCCTTTCACGAACTGGGCGAATTTATTACCCAGCAAATGCTTTCCTTCCTCATTGAATTTCTGCCCGGCAATAGCATAACCGGCAGCCAACAAGTTACCCGCCTGTGAAACGGACAGCTGCAGCCAGGTATGGTTCCGTTTGGATGTGATCGGGGCATCGTCGTAGGTATAGGTATACCCCATTGCAGGCACGAACTGATTCTCCAAACTCAGCTTCAGGGCACGGTTATATTTCGTTATACTGTCAAACTCATGCGTCGTCGACTGGAGCAGGTTGTATGTCAGCTTGAACGGCGTGATCGAATGGTGGCTGGTAGCAGACGACTGGTAATCGTACGAAGCATTCCCACCGAAGGCCAGCATCTTAAAGAAACGCGCCCGGTTCAGCTGGTCGACATACAGGCGGAACGAGGTACTCGAAGGATACAAACCATCCTTTTTCATCATTCCGGGGAACAGCAACTGCGGGAATGTCAGCGTCCCGCTCAATCCCATCTCCCAACTATTGATAGCCGATTTGGCACCGTCTACCCGCTTACCGGTCTGCCACTCGTAAGAACCGCGCAAACGTACGCCGAAGGTCTCACCTCCACCGAACACGTTTCGTTTGGTCACACTGAAGATAGCTCCCGGGCCTAGCTGGTCGTTACTTTTCGATGTCACGTTCACTTCCAGCTCGCCATCGAGCGGCAGGTCGTAAACGGTGTTGATCTTCAGGTCGAGGGTATCCTGGCGACGGGCCGTATCACGCGGAGTATATTGCATTTCGGAATACCGGAAAATACCGAGACGCGAATAACTGGTCTGCGTCCGCTGCTGGCTCTCCTGCGAATAGAGGTCGCCGGAATGGAAACGCAGGCGGTTGTAAAGTACCGACGGGCGGACACGCAGTTTGCCTTCGTAATAGACCGTCATATCTTTATAACGGATCGAATCGGTCGGCGGCTCGTTATTATAGCCGTTCAGCCAGACGGAAATATCGCCGATCGTCCACGGACGGAGAGCCGCACGCGGCAGGCCGGGTTTTGTCATGACACGAAGTGCCACTTTACCGGGGTTCATGATCGTATCCGCCTGGTAAGTGATGAACTCGGGACGAAAATAATAGAACCCGTTGTTACGCAGCAGAGAGGTGATACGCTGCCGCTCGGCTTCCAGATTCGTTACGTTGAAGTTATCCCCATCACGGAGCAGGCGGTCGCCTATGGTATTTTGTACCAGCGTATCCATTTTATGACGCATCCTGACATAACGGATACTGTCATAGGTGTAAGGCTGGTTCATCTCCACCTGGTAAACTAACTTGGCTTTCTTTGCATTCTTCGGGTTAGTGTCCACCTGGAAAGAAGTCGTTCCATTGAAGTAGCCATATTCTTTCAGCAGGTTCTGCGCCACTTTGATACGCACGTCGGGATTCACCGTCGAGATAAATACCGGCTTGGCTGCCAGCTTATCGAAAATCCATTTTCCGACTTTTCCTTTTTTATTGACAAAAGCATTATAGACCCACAGGCCGAAAGGGAACGGCACACGGATGGACGAACTTCCCAGCAGGGCATTGTTGGGAGGGTAAGCAAGAGCACCCTCCACTTCGGCAAGGGCATCCTCGCCGGCGGTCGTCTTATCGTCGTGGGTAACGTCGATCTTTTTGATTCCGGTATAAAGGACTTCACCTTCGGGGAGGTTTTTGGTAGTCGAACAAGAGAACAGGCATGCTACGGCCAAAAACATCAGCAAATAAGTAGTTGCAGCACCTGCAACAGACTGCCGCAACTTCCGCGAACCAGTTGTTCTTCCTGCAACAGGCCGTCGGGATTCCCGCGAGGCTGCCGCAATGCAGCAACAGACTGTCGGAATTCCCGCGAGGCTGTCGCAACCTCTGCAACAGGTCGGCAGGGTTTCCGCAAGGCTGTCGCAACGATGAAACAGGCCGACGGGACTTCCGCCAGCTTGCTGCAACTGATCATATCTCTTTTTCTCCATTATTCTTCCTCCTCGTAAACCGGTTTAGGTCTGTTTTTCTTAAAGTTGAACAACTCCCGCATATGAAGCATCTTGCGGCGCAGGACAATACCGACGCCTGTCTCCGTGATCTCCCCTTCCAACAGACTTTCGTAGTTTTTGTCGTGGAACAACTTCACGTAGCGCGTTCCGCTGGCATCCAGACGATATTCGATCGAAACATTGTCGATAAAGGCCTGTGTCTGGTTGCTGTTACTTGCATTCTCGCCGGTCGAGATACGGCCGCCCAGCACAATACGGATACGGTCGTTCCAGAAACGTTTGGCAAAGCTGAAGTTATAATCGGTCCGCTGTCCGCCCGTTCCGTCGCCGTTTTCGTCGTAGCTATCCATACCGAAGGAGATATCGACCGTCTTCAGGGCACTTCCGGCAATATTGCTGATCTCACTGTTCAGGAAACTGTTCAGGGCGGCCCCCATATTCAGGTTCTGCTTTCCACCACTGCTGTTTGCCAGGTACATTCCGGTGATAATCATGCCGACAGCCAGCTTCGTCCGTTCATCCTCACCCATGCTGTTCAGACTCGTCTGCATCGTCTGATCTTCGGGAGCCGTCAGAACGAACTGCAAGCCCAGATTCTCCAATTGCTGCTTCAGGGCGATACCCACATCGAAGTTCACCATACGCGAACCGCTACCATCCTGGGTTACATTGGTGCGAATGCGTTCGGTTGCCGTCAGGTCCAGATACGGGTCCATCGGGTCGCCGCTCCACTGCACATAACTGCCGTCCTGTATATTAAATTCCTTCAACGGGATGATCGGCAAAGCATATTTCACAATACCGCCCGAGAGCGTATAACGTCCGTTCAGGATCATCTCGCCCTGCGGGGTATACTGGAAAGAGAGGTCGCCGCCTCCTTCGAGTTCCACTTTGCTGGAACGGTCGGGGGTAATATCGGCATTCAGCCGCACAGACTGGTCGATACGTATCGTCAGCAACATATCCAGGCCACCCAAAGGTAACGGGGCTTCCTGCCGACGGCGGTTCACCAGTGTATCTTCAAAAGAGGTGAAAGTCACCAGGTCGGAAAGTCGGTCCTGCACCGTCAGCGGAGAATCCTTCATGACATAGGTCACGTTCGTCCCGCCCAACAGTTGCAGGCTGCCACGCATCATCAGCGCATCGAGCGGCCCTTTTACCGTCGACATCAGGTTGACGAGCAACTTGCCGTACACCATGCTTTCCTTATTCCGTTTCACATCGAGCAACTGCATATGGTCGGCCGTCAGTTTCAGGTCTGCCATCATCCTCGACGGATTCCGGAAATCGACCGTACCGTCTATCACGAACGGGTTCTTTCCGGCGGCATGGATATGGTATTCGTCGAACAGGATCTTATTGTCCTTCACTACAATCTTCTTATCGTCCACCCGGAAACTCGTTCCTACAGCAGTCACGAACATCGAGGTCGAATCCATCTCGATATATCCGTTCACTTCGGGCGCCTTACTGCTGCCCTTTATCGTCATATTTCCTTCCAGTACACCGTTCAGCGATGCCATATTATCGGGGATAAACGGATTTACCATATCCAGCGGCAGATGCGTCACGTCGAGCGTTCCGTCCAGATGATCTTCTTTCCCCATCTTATAAAGGGCAGTCGCCGACATCACTTCGTTCTGATCGCGGAAGAAGTGCATATCGACCTGATGCTGGTTATCCGCCAGCGGGAGATAAACGGTACTGAACATCAGTTCCCCTACCCGTCCGCCTTCGTAGATCAGATTGTCGATATTCGCATCGACCACCACCAGGAATGAACTGTCCGACGGCGCGTACTGCATGTCGGCACTCAGTATCCCCTGCATAGCCGGTATCTCCGTAAATGCTTTCGAGATAACGTCCAGGTTGATCTGGCTCAATTCGAGATGCAGTTCCTCCATCTTGTCCTTTTCGGGTAGCGAATGAATCCACAAAGAGGCGTTTTCATCGCCCGACAGGCGAACGTTGGCAGCAATATCTTTCTCATTCTTATAAAGAATATAATTATCCGGATTCAGTTTGAAAGGACGAAAAGCCAGGATCGGATTGTCCGGGAAGAGATGCAGGTTGATCCCCTCCTCCACCTTGTCGGCACGCAATCCGAGCAAAATACCCGTATCCCCTTTTCCATCTGTGTACAGCACTTCGGCATCGGCAAACGTATTCCGTATTTTCCCCTTGACACCGGCTGTGAAAGGAGCCTGCTGGCGGAATTTCGTCTTGATCACCCCGGCATCATATAGCAGACCGAGTGAGTCCTGACGGATGGCAAAACTGATCGTATCGATCCGTGTCGTGTCCTGCATCAGATTATAAACGCCCGCATCCAGCCGGAAACCCTCTTCAGGAGAGGTAAAAGCTTCCAGACTCAGGTTATTAAACGAGATGTTCGCCTGCTGCAATATATTATAGATCGGATTATCCTTTCCCGCCGACACCGCCAGATGCATATCCGGCAACAACGGTTTGAAAGCAGGGATATTGATCATTGAATCTTTTTCAAGCTGTTTGTTCAGCCCCTCGGAAATCTTGTTGAACTTGTCGGTCATTGTTTCCAGGTCGGAGTTACCGGTCAGCACGATCCCCAGGTCGCCCGCATGAAAGGAGACACGGGTGGTATCCTTCGTGCTCTGGGCATGCAGGGTAAGCGTTTTCGGCTTATACGTGCCTGTGGTGGTGATCAGTTCCCAGTTTCCCAGCGTGACATCGACCAGGTTGTTCTTCCCCATATCCGTTTCCGCCTCCGCAAAAAGCTGGAAAGAGGTAGCCAGCGAATCATTCATCAGATGCATGCCGTAGAGGTCTAAATTCGTGACATCGGCAATCACCATCGCTTTGATCTCTTTCTTCAGCAACGTGGCATTCAGCGTCAGGTCCATTTCCGCCAGCGGGTATTTACTCAACAGGTCGAATTTAAGGAAATTCTTTTCCAGCGAACCGTCCATCGTTACATCGGATACATTATAATTTCCGTAGCGGATATCTGTCAGTTTCCCGTCCAGTTTCGCCCATGAAGAACTCTTGAAAGGATCGAAGCCCTTCCCTTCCGCCTGTATGGAAGCGGTCAGATAATACAGCGAATCGAGCGGCATAAAATGAACTGGCTCCAGGCTATCGACTTTCAGGTCGGCTTTATAGGCTTCCTTACCCGGATTGAAACTAGCGGTCAGCAGTACTTTCCCTTTATCTTCCCGCAACAGGAGATCGGCCTTGTACTCATTATTCTTCAAAGCAGCCTCACCGGTCAGTTTAATACCGGAAGGGATATTATACCGGTGACGTTCGGCAGCCGGGAGCATACTCAAGAGAAAATCCAGGTTCCCCGTCTCCGCTTTCAGGTTCAGTTTTCCCGAACGGCGGATACTGTCGGTAAGCGACTGCATCGTCCCGGAAACATCCATCCGGAAAGTACCCGGCAATTCACCCTTCAACTGGCGGAGAAGCATAGAGGACAAGTTTCCTTCCACACCGGCCGTCAGCGATAGCGGTTTCTGCGGATAAGCCTTTTGAAAATCGGGCGGCAGCTCACCGGCAAAGGTCATAACATCTTCTTTTCCCACCGAAGCGGTCAGCAGCACCCGCATGTTTCCTTCCGGATTCTCATCGAAAGAGCTCCAGGGAACCATTGCCAGCAAACGGACCTCGGACGACGGAGTTTTCAGCAACAGTTGCGGAACATTGATGTTCGTGCTATCGCTATGGAAACTACCGGTCAGCGACGAAATAGTCAATCCCGAACGATCCTCGGCAGATAGTTCGCGGATACGCGCCTTGATATCCCGTCCGCCGTAAAAAAGCGAATCGAGCGAGATCGTGACGTTGTTCAAAGCGATATGTGAAGGATCGAAACCGGCAACCGGATCCTGATAGTTGGCATCGTATCCGAGGGTAGAACCGGTCAGCGTGAACAGATCCGCCCCGTAATGCGAAGCCCCCAGGTCGACAATACCGTCTTTCAGGTTCGCCTTATCGATATAGGTTGACAGACGCAACGAATCCGCGGGCATCTGCATGGCAAACGCTACGCGGTCGAGATTTATCTTTTGAAGGTTCAGAATCCAGTTAACGGCGGTAGAGGTCGTATCGGCCTTCGTCGTCGTATCGTTCAGTAACAGAGTGATCGCCGTATCGGACAGGTCGATCGTATTGAATGTCACCTTCTCTTTCGACAGATTAATGCGGTCGGCTTTGGCATACAAGCGTCCGAGTACCCCTTTTATCTCCATTCCTTCGATAAAAGTACCCGTATTTACTTTCACACCTTCCAGATCGATCGCGTCTACCAGCACTTCCTTTTTCAACAAAGGCAGTGCACGCACATTTACAGTCAGGCTTTTCAATGTCAAAAGCGTATCGGCAGGGGTAGTCAATACCTCTACACCGCGAACCGTCAGGTTCAATGGGAAAGAAAGGCGTATCCGTTCTATCCCTATCTGCATCCCGGTAGCTTTACCGGCATAGTAGGCCGCTTTTTTCACGGCAAAGTTCTGAACAGGCGGTATGTATAAAAGTACAGAGACCAATAAAACCAATACCACCGGTATCAGGCATACGATCCCTATTCGTTTCAACCAAATCCTCATTTGTTATATTTGTGTATTCTTTTTTATATTCATAACGGTTAAATACCCTGTTTTGTTTGAAAATTCTTTAACAAATATAGAAAAGAAATTCAAGAATAAAAAGCTTAACCTTCTATCTGCCGGATAACGGAATAAGCATCCTCGATCAATGAGGCCGGATAATCGCTGATTTCCAGGATCCGTATTGCATTCCGCTGGTATAAATTTCCGGACTTCAGCTTATAATCGAACGAAAGCATCCCCCCGGATATTGTCTCGCAAAAATGATATAAATCGTATTCATTTGCAAGGAATATTCCCAGTTCGGTATCATGGGTGGAAACCACCACAATATTGCGGGAAGTATTCAGGAATGACAGCACAGCCTTAGCCGCCGCTATCCGTTCAGTCGTGTTCGTTCCTTTAAATATCTCATCCAGCAGGAAAAGGTTGGTCTGTTCGCTTTGGCTGTAAGAAAGCATGTCACGGATCGATTCCACCTCCTTCATGTAAAAGCTCTTGCCATCGGACAGGCTGTCGGACAACATCAGCGCGGCATGTATCATAACGGGCATCTGTAACCGCATCCGCCGGGCAAAAGCGGTATTCAATGTCTGTGCCACGAGAATATTCACGCCTAAAGTCCGGATAAAGGTCGTCTTACCTGACATATTCGAACCGGTAAACAGGACAGAACGCCCTTGTATGCCGATCGCATTCGGAACGCAATTCTCCACCAGCGGATGATACATCCCGTCTGCTTCCACACGCACCTCCCCGTCCGGTTGTTCCGGAAGACAATAAGAAGGAAGCCCTTTACGGAGAAAAGCCACCGACGAAAGGCTATCGGCTAACCCGATAAAACGGAATACGGTTTCGATGGCCGCATTTTTATCTTTCAACAAACGGACCGTCTTATTATAGGACAAAGGTTCTATCAGGAAAAATATCTTTATTATTTCCGTAATCGCCCACAAAATCACAGCCAGGTCGTTATCCAGCCTCGACTCTATTCGCAGGGATTTACTCGACCGCCTCAACGTCTCCAACGAAGCCAGTGCCTCCGGCACCTTTTTACTTATCGCGGATAACAACGGATCAGCCGCCAGTTTCCCTGCTGCGTCCAGCATCTTCATCAACTGGGGCATGGAAACCAGATACCCGAGACCGTTGTGTTTATTCCGGTAATGGAGCACTCCGTTCACCAAAATGGCAACAACCAACAACAGCAATGCCGGTACCAACTTATAAAACAGAAACAATAAAAGGAACAATGTCGGCAAAAGACTGCAAACCCGGAGCACAAACTGCCACCAGGCAGGTACAGGCGGATGTTCGGTCTGCAATAAGGGAGCGATACTGTACGCCTCCACCGCCTGTAAAGTATGCAGTTCCTTTACTACAGAGGCATGTCCTCCGGAATCGGCAGAGAACTTTTCAATGATAGCCTCATTCGCCTTTATCTCTCCTTCCTTGGCCGGAATCGTGCGCATCAGGTTATAAAGGTACTGTTGGCCCACCCGTGAGGCCGTACGGTCGGTAAACATAAACAGATCATCCAGTCCCAGGTCAGAACATGTTTGCTCAGACAATTCCCCCAGAGCCTGTTTATGGGAATCACAACGGAAGAAAGCAGCGATCTCAAAGAAATCATAAGTTTCCGCTTTCTCCTCACCGCCATAACCGGCAGGACGTTTCCGGAAGTTAAAGATACTCATAGGACAATCGTTTTACAATTTCTCAAAAGTATATCTTTTTCATTAATATTCAGTACAACCCCTATTATTTAGTTCCAAAATGCGTATGTTTGTCAGACCAAAAAGAGAATATAAAGATATGTTGAAGTTAGAAGAACTTTGTACCCAGGTACAACAGATAGCCCGGCAGGCCGGGGCTTTCCTGAAAGAGGAACGACGTAAATTCGACCGCGCACGTGTAGAAGAAAAGAGTGCCCACAACTATGTATCGTATGTCGACAAAGAATCGGAAAAATGGCTGATCGCACAACTCTCCGCCCTACTTCCCGAAGCCGGTTTCATTGCCGAAGAAGGTAGCGGAAGCCTGACCGACGAGAACTACTGTTGGTTGGTCGATCCGCTGGACGGGACTTCCAACTATATTCATGACCTTGCCCCTTACTGTGTCAGCATCGCCCTGCGCAACAAGGAGGAGTTATTACTCGGTGTAGTCTATGAAGTCTGCCGGGACGAATGTTTCTATGCCTGGAAAGGAAGCAAGGCTTACCTCGATGGCAGAGAAATTCATGTTTCAGACGTGTCCGACCTCGACAAAGCCTTTATCGATCTGGGATTCCCTTACAACTCGGATGCCTACCGCCCGGTAGCCCTTCACCTGGTCGACAAACTCTACGGCTTTGCCGGAGGAACCCGGTTGATGGGAGCGGCAGCGGCCGAAGTATGTTATATCGCCGCCGGACGGTTCGAAGCCCGTATCGAAGCCTATATCGGTCCCTGGGATATTGCCGCCGGTGCCCTGATCCTGATGCAGGCAGGAGGCAAAGTGACCGATTTCAGCGGTGGCGACAACTGGCAATCGGGCGATGAAGTGCTTGCCACTAACGGTGCGATGCATGAAACACTGATGCAGTTGATCTCCCGGTCCTGATTTTAAAGGGGAAATATCATTCGTTTACAGGCAATCTTTCCCTGTCTGTCTATTTTATTTGTAACAGCTTGCAATGTCATTTATCTTCACCGATAAATCAACATAATCGAAAGGTATATGAAAAAGAAAATGATTATTGCAAGCTTATTCACTTTTGGCTTACTGGCTTCCGCAGCCGCCCAGCCTCAACACGGACCTTTCCCCGGAAAGCCTCGCTGTTGTTGCTGTTGTTGTAACCATGACAGGCCGGACAGACCGGACCAACGTCCTCCCCGGAAAGGAGAAGCCCCGTCCTTTATCACCGACAAGCTCATAAAGAAACTGTCGCTTACGGACGAGCAGGTGACACAACTCAAAGAGGAAGAGAAAACCTTTATGGAGAAAATGCAACAGATGCGTCCCGACAGGGATAGTGAAAAGCAGCTTTCTCCCGACGAGATGAAGGAAAAAATGGATACAATGATGAGCGAGCACGATGCTGCCGTACAAAAGATCCTGACTGAAGAACAATACAAAAAGTATCAGAAGTACATGAAGGAGAACCGCCCGAAAGGTCCGGGCAATGGAGCTCCCGAAGGTCCGGGCGGACCAGGGGGACCAGGTGGACCAGGTGAAGGATTTGATGGCGATTGGATGGAATAAAAAAGCTTTACCGACCGCAGATAACGCAGAAGAATACAGATATTTCTCAAAAAAAGAAAATAATAAATCTGTAAGCTTCTGCGTATTGTTATTATATGCGGCATTTTACCATAGCAGCTACCGGCATTTGTTATACCAAAAGGAAACCGATATTGCCCCGGGTACATAAAATAACGGCTAGCAAATAGAGTATCTACAGATATATCATTATTTTTACGGGTAATATAAAACGGAAAGTTATGAACAAACAACTATTCTTATCCCTGATAACGGTCGTGATCTGTTTTCTGACAGCTTGTAACCGGCAACCGGCAGGAAGCCGGACCAATGAATATATAGTAGGTAAACAAACCTATACATTCGCCATAAAAGGGGCAGATACATTACGTCTGGATAAATATGAATTACAGAATATATCAGCTGGTGATACGTTATCCAAACCGGTCATCCTTTTTGCCTTCGGAGGGGGTTTTAAAGGTGGTAACAGGGATAACGACAGTTATATTCCCTACTTTCATTTCCTGGCAAAAAACGGTTATGTAGTTGTATCGACCGATTACCGGACCGGTCTGAAAGATATAGATACCGGGAAGATGGCCGACCCGATGCAATTTGCCGCCACTTTACAAAAAGCTATTGCAATGGCTGTTGAAGATTTTTTCGATGCTACACGTTACATTGTCGATAACAGCAAAGAATGGAAAGTAAACCCGGAACAGATCGTTGCCTGTGGTTCCAGTGCCGGAGCCGTCACCTCCCTGCAGGCAGAATATGAAATATGTAACCGAACTCCTTTAACACAAAAACTACCCGACTCTTTCAACTATGCAGGCGTTATCTCTTTTGCCGGAGCTATCTGTAGTCTGGGAATACCGGACTGGCAGGAATTACCGTGCCCTATTATGCTTTTCCATGGAAATGCAGACCGAACAGTTCCTTTCGATAAGGCTTTACTTGAAAATATGGGGTTATGGGGGTCGAACTTTATAGTTAAACAGTTACAGGTAAAACAATCTCCCTATTATTTCTATCTGGCGGAAGAAGCGGGTCATGAGATGGCAGGGATACCGATGGATAACAACCGGTATGATATCCTGAGTTTTCTGGACCGTTTTGTTCTCCTCCGGCAGAAAGCCTTTATAAACACAATAGAGACTATCCCCGGCAAACCGGAAACTAAAAAGGATTTCACACTCCAGGATTACATTCAGAATAATCTCTAAAAAGATATCAGTTCAGCGACTGTCAATAATAAGTCAATTTGCCAATGTGTCAATAGAATATCAAACTGACAAAATGTTATCTCATGTAACCTGCGGATGAGTTGTATGGAGATGGAGCGGTGAGGGTTTGTTCTTATTCGATCGTAGAGAGGGTTACCATATTCGAGATGTCATAATTACAGATGCATTGATATTATTATATCGTATTATCATTACAATATCCGCTATTTTGTTGTGAGAGACAATTATTGTCGAACTTTTAGGCAGAAGAGAGTTGCTTGCTTTTTTAGCGGTTCCAGAAGTGACTAAATGCTTTATAACATACAATCGAACATTTCCAATGTATATAAAATAACACAAACAACCTTTAATTAACAAATAAACACATTTAAACAAGCAGATATTTCCGCTACAATAAAAATAAAACTCATTTAAAAGGAAAAATAATTCGTTTAAAACGAGTTTATCTTTTTTCTCGATCGAATTAAAAATGCCTATCAGTTAAACATTGCGTTAATAAATGTATATATCCGTTTTCTATAAGAGGAGTAATGCCAAAAGCGTATGTTATTAATACTCCGATTATTCAACCAAAATGCTTGCGAATTAAATTTTACGCCAACAAAATGACATTTATTTAAAAGAAAAAAAGTTCAATTATTATCAGAATTAAATGTTACTTTTCTCTTGAAAGAAAAGTAACCAAAAGTTCAAGGCTGCACCTGCCTCGCTACTCCGCATCCTGCGTTCGCTGTCGCCTCCGAAACTCGCTGCGCTCAAACAGCGGATGCTCCGGACGCTCTCTCCGGCTGCTACGTTTAACGCTCACCAGCTGAGGCCTTTCAGAGAACGCTTTGCGTTCTTTTATGATGGCCGATACTGTCAGTTAAAACCAAAAGCACCTGTTATATTATATAGGTGTCGGTATCGGCAATCATAAAAGGAAGCCGAGCTTCCTAGGAAAGGCCTAAGCGGGTGAACGTCCGCGAAGGAGGAAGACGAAGCGGTAAAAAAAATCCGTTGTCTGAGCGCAGCGAGTTTCGGATTTTTCAGCGGAGTCTTTCGCCGAAGCAGTGAAGCCGGTTCAGCCTTGATCTTTTGACTACTTTTCCATCAAGGGAAAAGTAGTTCTATTATTTCTAATTCAAACCTTACTTTCTATGCTTGAACAATAATACCCCCAGCAATACCAGGAAAGCGATGGTCATCATTGTCATCTCCAGCCAGTAGTGAGCCGGTTCCACCCATATTTCGGTCAGGATGTCCCAACGTCCCAATATCTCGACAAAGGTCCAGAAGATGATCACTGTCGGAATAGCGTAACGGATAGCATACGCCAGTTTCTTGATCTTCAGCAAACGGATAAACAGATAAATCGACCAGGCCAGCGAACCGAAAGCGATCAACATCGTTACCGGATGACAATCGCCCAGGAACTCGTTATCGTAAGAGAAAAGCAATATCATGTAACAAGTCCATAAAAGAACATTCAGTTCCATAAAAGTAGTCATGGCTGCATTACGGATGATCGGCTGAAGTGTCTCCACCGGTTGACCGTAATGTATCTTACGCTGTATCCAGTTAAAAAAGTTACAACCTGAGCGGGTACTGAAGATATAGAACAGCATAACGATTGCCCAGAAACCATACGAAGAAGGCATGATCAGATATTCCGGTTTCGTCACCACTTGACCGTTCTCGATCAGCGGCTGTACACCGAAACGGTTGGCGAAATAGACATACCCGAACTCGATCCATCCTGTCCAGACGAACAGTCCGCCGAACAATCCCAGAAACGTTGCCGAAGTCTCTTTCCTGGAAATGATCCCGATCAACAACATCACGATTCCCAACACCCCCAGGCCGAACGCTGCAGGATAAAGAAGATCATGCCCCAGAAGTTTCTCCATCAGGATCATGGCAGCATGTCCTAACGGCATCGTGAATAAAACGATCAGGAAAGACAGTATACCTGTCCAGGGAGAAGTAAGTTTCATACGTGTTATTTATTTTTATTGGTTTCAAAAGTAATCATAAATTTATTCGGGAACATAAATAATCTCCCCATTTTCCATTTCATAAGCTATTCCCACTTTCTTTCCCTTCTTACCGGACTTCTCCTGGCTTTCCGAAGGCTTATATTTCGTAATGGTCTGCCCTTCCTTCGTAATGATCTCCATATTCTCTTTGCCGGGATTTTTCACCATCGTATAATCTTCCTGCGAAAAGATCTCCGTCATATTGAACTTGGTAACCAATGCGACCATCAAGGCTACGGCAAATACCATAGCCACATCGAACAAATTCGACAACATCGCAACCGGATCATGATCTTCGGTTGCATTCAATACCCGGCGGCGACTCATTCGTTTACAGCTTTAGAGGTTACTAATGTCGCTTTGCCCGCTACCGGCTTCTCTCTGGAAAGTTCGGACAGGTAATCGAGATATATCAGATCGGAAGTGAACCAACGCTGCTTGACCTGCAACAAGATAAAACCAACTGCGCCGGAGAACAATCCCAATACGGTCGTAGCAAATGCCACCTGCATATTGTAAGCCATTGAAGCGATATCACCAGTGGAAAGTCCAGCCAAAGCCGGTCCCATCGGGATCAGCGTACCCATCAATCCCAGGATCGGGCCGAACTTTACCAATACCTTATATTTACCCAGTTCCGCATCGGCTGTCACTTCATATTCGGAGAGGACACGGTTTGCCACCGCCGTACTATCCGTAGATAGCAGTTGTTTGGCCGTTTGAGTAAACAAAGAATCCGGCTGTTCATCCAATTCTCCGGAAAAAGCATGAATAGTCGATTGATCCAGCTGGTCCATACGAAGACGTAACTGTTTATCCTGTTTGATACGTTGTATATACTGACCGACAAAGCCCCCCAGCATAACAACACTTTTGGCAAAGAAAAAGAGCAAACCTACAATGACGGGTACCAATAACCCATTTGATATCCAGAATAAAATATTTGAAACTTGTTCCATAATGATATTTAGTGCTTAGAATTTTTACGTTGTTTATACATGCGGACCACCTGTGTCCAAAGATATCCGAGAATGAAAATAGCCAGCAGTACAGCTAATGTTCCTGCGCATCCCACCCAGTCGATCGGCGAAGGATGATTGTAAACGGTTGCCGACGGATGAAAGATCGTACAGCAGATCACCAGTACGCAGACAAAGAAAGTGAGGATGACCACCAGTTCGATCAACAGTTCTTTCTCTGCAATCAGTTTACGCATATAGAAGGAAGCCAGTCCGAACGTAATCGTCACACCCGCCGCCAGTCCGATACTCGTACGCAAAAAATCAACTCCTGTCAGCGAAAAAAATAGTGTGATATGAATATAATACAAGGCTGGAAAAACCAGTAGTGACGGCATATACCTGAATAGTTTGGTATACCACCGGAACGACTTACTATCCTCCCAATCCTTGATGCGGGCGATGCAGAAATAACACGACAACAGCATATCCACCATCACCACCAGCGAAATATTCATCATAGCAGACTGGCTCGACAACACCCGTTGCAACTCCAGCTTGTTCACTTCCATCGCATACGGATGGCAAAGCATGATGAATGCACCCAACGAGAGGCTGAAGGCAAGCCTGTACCAGCGGTTCGGTAACAGGCTTGTCATAAATAAACTCTTGACGACTGCAAAAAGCGACAGCAAAAGCAATATATTATCCATCGTTATTTTCTCTTTTTAGTCTTCCGGGTTCTTTTCCGGATAAAGAATATAAGCAGGAAGATCACAGCCAGCCAGAAGAAGCTGATCAGAGCGAGGCTGAATGAAGACATGTTTTCCGGCTTCATCGGTTCGTTAGCCTGGACACTCTTGTCTTTCTTCAGGACAACACTCTTTCCGTCATCCGAAATACTTTCGTTACGGGCCGATTCGATTTTACCCTGATATTGTTTGGCAGAAGTTTCCGGTAACTGTTCGCCGATAAAAGAGCGCAATTTGGCATTATCGCAGACAAAGCCGCTACAACCGGCATCGTATTTCTCAACCAGCTCCGAATGAAGAGCCGCAATATTTTTCAACTGCTCCGGAGTCGCTTTCCAGTAACCTTTACGGGCCGTTTCCATCATGACTGCCGTTGCTTCCTGCAAAGCAGCCGGGTTTTCACGTTCAAAGAACTCTTTCACCCCGACATTCAGCTTGTCGTTTACAAATACTTCATAATACTGATCCCAGATCTCATTGTCGATCGCTTTCGGCTTCATGACATTCCAGCCGTATGTATTACGGATCGTTTCCGACATCGCATTAGCAGCGGAAGCGCCTTCTTTCATCTGTTCTTTCATATAAACAGGGTTGAACAGGGTCGAACGGGTCTCCACACCGATCGCCGACTTCAAATCCTGTACGCGAGCCTGATGGCGGTTACGCAAGTCATTGAAATAAGCATCAGGATCATTGCCGGTTACATTACGGACCGTCAGGCTCATACCGCCCATAAACTCATAGACATGGTCGAGGCTGAGCGCTCCCCAGGTATTACTCTGGCGGGGCTGTACGACAGCCTCCGTATTTTGAAGGGCAGCTTCAAAAATACCGGGTTTAAAACCACCGAAGTCTTTTTCATTACCGTAAGTGGCTCCCATATTATTCAGGTAAACGTTGGCTATTTCAGACTCGTTTTCCCAACGATCACCACTTTCCACCATAGAAGTGATACCGGTTCCATACATACCGTTCGCTCCGCCGAAAACACGTTGTGTTGCATATTCGCGGGCTTCTTTCGGAGAGAAACCTTTATCTAATAAGACACGCTCGGCATCGTTACGGCCTTTCGCCACATAGTTATCGTCTCCGTCTCCGGCAGCTGCTGCCATATCTACGGCTTTCTGTATCAAGGTCAGCCGGGAAGCTGCCACATCACGTAACTGGCCGGAAGTCTGGACTACCACATCTACACGCGGACGGCCCAGGTCTTTGACATCGATCAGGCGGATATCCAGCACACGGTTGAACTGGTCGCGGATCGGCTCAACACCCAATAAGTAAAGGATCTCAGCGATCGTTGCTCCTTCACTTTCGATAAAGCTGCCCGACCAAAGCGTGAAACTGACCTTTTGAGGAGTTGCGCCACCGTGGTTCTTCGCATGTTCGGCCAACAGGCGGTTGCCCATCTCTTTCCCTTTTTCCCAGGCTGCGGGAGTCGGGGTTGCTTCGGCATTGATACCGTATAAGTTACGTCCGGTAGGCAATACGTTCGGGTCGGAAATAACATCTCCGCCGGGGCTGGGCGCTACATAATGCCCATTCAGCGCATTGATAAAACCGTCCAGTTCCATCTGCGGACTTTTACGCAGGTACTCCCGGTAATTATTCACGTTCCGGATAGCATGCTGGATGTCCAAAACGGCATTGGCAAACAGGAGTTGCTCACGGGTGACGGTATCCATTTGTTGGGTCGCTCCGCTCTTTCCGTCTATCGGATGTTGGCTTTTAGCTGTTGTATCGGCAGAGGCAAGCATCTTCTTTACAGCATCCGGCATCTTGCCAGTCTTGGGAATACCGGCAGGATGGCCGTGTCCCATTTTCGGTTTCTTGCCGTCTTTGGATTCTTCCGTCATTTTGGCCATCATCATAGCCATCATCCGGTTCATCTTCGGTTCGGATGCCTTCTTGATTGCTTGTGCTTTAGCGACAGTGGCAGGAGAGACACCCAATTGAGCCAGCAAAGCCGGGTCGTCTGCCATAGCCGGATTATCCATGACCCGTTTAACAGCCAACTGTGCCTTCGTACGATAGTTATCATTAAAGAAAGCCTGGTTCTCGATTTGCTTCCGTGTAACTTTCTTCTGTACCTCATCCAGGTTAGCCAGACTGAAGGCGATCGGTTCGGTACACATCAGTTTTACAGAAGAAGCGATCTTCGATTCATCGTACGGAACGCCTAAGGTATATTGGCCGCCTACGATCTTTTCGGCACATAGCTCTTCTGCGAAGTTCTCGATCTTTTCGATCTCGGTATCAGAATAAACTTGTGTACGGATGCTGTCCAGTTGAAGGTCGCGGTGCAATCCCATCCCGATCGCTTTGTTCTTGATCTTCAGGTTGAGGGATTCGTCGCGCAGGTCGGTTGCCAGATAACGCTTGATATCGTTCAACAGATCGTCCACTTCGCGGCGAAGGCCGGTTTCAATGAAAGGCGGTGTAAGGTGAGAGATGGTTACGGCATAGCTGCGGCGCTTGGCGATCAGTCCTTCTCCCACGTCACTGATCGTATAAAGATAGAAATGAGGAAGCGAACCCACCAGGCGGTCGGTCCAGTCGTCGGACGACAGGGCAACCTGCTTGCCGGGAATGAACTCCAGGCTACCGTGCGTACCGAAATGGATCATGGCATCCGCCTTGAAATCCTTCTGTACCCATAGATAAGAAGCAATATAATGATGAGGTGGTATCTCGTTCGAACCATGGACGGCAGCGAAAGAGTTATCCCCCGTTCCCTGAGTAGGCTGAGGCAATAAGACCACATTACCCAGATCGATACGGGTAACAGCAATCTGTTCGATACCATCCACTTCACGAGTATAATAATCTCCCAGACCTCTTCCATATTTATGAATCAACGTATCCTGCATCGCCGGACTGAATATATCTTCCAACCAGGTACTGTATTGCGGAGATGATACCCAGGCGGGATAACCAGAATTCAGATATTTTTGTATGTTCCCTTCAGCATAAGCATTGAATACCGGACCTTGTTCATTGATCAGAGCTTCAAAGTCCTTTTCCGTAGCCGGCAAAGCAGAGAGATCGTATCCTTCCGCTTTCAGTGCTTTCAGGAAATTATAGAGAGAAGGAAGCACTTCCAGTCCGGCTGCCGTCATGGCATTCTTTCCCGGACCTTTATAATAATAGATAGCAACTTTCTTGTCTTTATTCGGAAGCGATTGCAACCGCAGGTAATTGGCAACCATATCGGAGAATTGTGCCAGACGCCCGGGGATATTCTTAAACAGGTATAACCCGTCATCATCGATAAACTGTGCATTCAGGACGAACGGAACGATACCGCCATCCAGTTCGGGCATCACGATACTCTGGCTCATAAAGCCTCCTGCCATACCGCGCTTGTCTGCCATCCAGTTATCATACGTATCATTGATCGTGATCGGACAGAACATGGGTACATTATGTGCTTTCAGCCATTCCACAGCCTTTTCGCCCTGCCCCATCAGCAAACGGCCGTGCGGCATATAAATCACGGCTGCCGGATCGATCTCTTCCAGCATTTTCAGACGGCTGGCGAAGCCGGAGACAGGATAGACATTCATATTGCGCCGTTCGAGGCTGACGATCAATGAATCCAGATGATCCTTGTTCGTATCGAACGGTCCCGCCATCCCAACGATAAGAGCCACTTTCGGAGCCTTCTCTTTATAAAAGCCTTTTTCCTTATAATATTTCTCAAAATCGGCGACCGTGTCGAATACCCGTTCGTCATCCAGATGGAACAGGACGTCGGAGCTTATCTCCACCGGCTCTTTGATCTCTCCGGTAAAGGCACTCTTGCCTGTCAGCTCCTTACGGATATAGTTGAACAGGCTCCGGTAGTTGACGGAACCGCCATTCGTGAGGTAGTCCGCCACCCGTTTATTCTGAATGGAATCGAGGCTGCTGATATTATTCACCGGATCGGTCACAGCAGTTGAAAAGACAGGTACATTCTTTTCCTTCATCTTTTCGAGTACGGCACGATGTTCGTCTGTCATCCGGATACCCATACCGAAGATCAGGATCGCATCGTAGCGGTTTAGTTTGTCGAAATCGTCGATCGACAATTGTTTCAGGTCGATAAAACCAGTATCCAGGGATTTTGCCATGCGGGCAACCTGATAGTTGGGGAAGTTCACAAGAGCCACCTTGGTCGTGCCGGCTACCTTCGCCCAGATGAACCAGGCTATCAATACGACAGCGATTATTGCTCCTGCAATGATTAAATTCCGTTTCATTATTTATTGGTTTGTTGTTGTTTGCTTATTTGAATATCTCGTCGATGTTAACAGAGAGGCCGATCATGAAGGTTGTACCCGGCGACATCGGCGAATTGGAGGCTATAATATCCGGTTTGTAATTAAAGATATTATCTACCGTTGCCTGAAGCAGGTAAGCCCCGAACAGACGTTGCGAAACTGTTATCTTCCAGTTCTGATAACCGGAATAATGCACCGGCGTAAAGGTATCGCCCGTACTGTTCGCCTCGTAGGTGTCCAGCTTACCGAGGAAACGGCCGTTCAATGCCACATTCAAGTCATAATTCTTTCTTGAATATTCGTAATTTATACCCAGAGTGGCAGAGTGAGGACGGGTAGACGATACATTATATCCATTCTGTTTCATATTCTCATGGACATAAGCATAGGCCGCCTTCACCGTAAACCCGTAGGGACATTTGACAGCCAGGTTTGCATCCAGGCCTGCTAACTTCGATTTATCGATATTCCGGTAATAAGAAGTATCGCGGTCCGCACTAAAGATCGTTGTGATCTTATCCTTGATATTATTATAATAACCGATCACGGAGAAATTCACACGGTCACGACTATATTCGGCAGATACGGAAAAGTTATCGCTGATCTCCGGTTCCAGGTTGGGATCACCGGCAATAATAAACATATTCATACCGCCCATATCCCATTCAGTCCACATCTCTTTCAATGACGGAGCACGGAAACCGCGCGAATAGGAAGTCCGGAACGTAAACGGTTTTAGCTTATACATCAAAGAAATATTGGGGCTGACATGCGCACCGAATGAATTATAATAATCCATACGTCCCCCATATACCAGGTTGAACTGTTCCGTCACATTAAAATCATGCTGGGCATACAGAATATAATCGTTGGTGGAATGTGTATCGCCGCTGAACTGGTAAGACATCAGTTCGTCACGAAAGAACTCGGCTCCCCCGATCAACGTGTTGTTAGGGGTAAAAGAGTAATTGTATTGTGCACGTGCCGTATGCTGTGTATTCCGGTAATTCAGTGAATCGGCATCTGTTTTCGTATAATGATCATATTTGTTATAACGGTCCAACAGGTAAGATATCGTCAAATCCTGCTTTTCCGATATCAGATAGTTCATTCGCACACTGCCGTTGTAATCGCGGTAACGATCTGTTTTCTTATCGTTCGCAATATCAGCCAGGCGGGTATAGAAACCACCTTTTCCCGTCAATGTTATTTTATCGGAGACTTTCCAGGATAATTTTTCATCGACACTCAGGTCTTTTCCACCATAGATAATCGCTGAATCCGTACGATCGGAACTCCACAGGCTATAATGATCCTTGTTCTTGTACATGACGGAAGTCAAGCTGCTTATATTTTTCTGCTTTGTACCGATCGTTCCGCCGTAACGTTGTTCGTTATTGCTTCCGTAATAGCCGCTTACATTGACTTCGAGCGGTTTGGACGGTTCCTTGGTAATGATATTGACTACACCTCCGATCGCACTGGAGCCGTAGAGAGCCGATGCGGCCCCTTTCACGATCTCGATACGTTCGATATTATCGGCATTCAGGCGGTTGTAATCCACGTTGTTGAGCGTTTCACCTGCCATACGTTCACCGTCGATCAGGAAAAGCACATATTTACCACTCATACCCTGCATGTTAACTGCGATCTGACCGTCCATCTGGCGTGTAAACTCCATACCCGGCAATTCCGTTTCCAACAGGTCCTGCACGGTAACGGCATTGAGTTTCTTTATATCGGTAGCAGTGATGACACGGGTAATGACAGGAGCGTCTTTCAACAGTTTGGGGGTACGGGTAGCCGTCACTGTCACTTCATTCAGGTTAAGGGCATCTTCTTTCAGGCGAAAGTTAATGACCGTATCGCCGTGTAAATAGATACGCTGCTCAACAGGAGTAAAACCGGCGTATTTAATGATAAGGTGATATTCTCCGGGCTTTGAGAGGTCTAGTTTGTAATTACCGTCGAGGTCGGAAGCCGTGCCGTGAGTCGTTCCTTTTACCAGGATATTCGCATAAGGCAATGTTTCCCCCTTTTCGTCGGTTATACAACCGGAAACCTGTCGGGGAGGTTCATTCGCCGACAGGTTTCCGCATAATACTATTGATGCCAGGATCAATAAAATCGTTTTCATATAAGAAGATAGAATTTATTACTTGAAAGGATATACGTAATCGAAGGAGATATGTCCTTTTACGTCAGCATCATTTGAATAATCGGTGAATTTGATCTTTGCGTATTCGCCGGATTTCAGTTTGATGACGTATACCATGTTGCTCATCGACCAGTTTGCCGCTGTAGGAGGCATAGGTACAGAACTGAATTCGATACCTTTATTCAGTACTTCATTCCAATAGCTGGGTGTATAACCGATCTTGGGAGTAGGCAACTGCATTCCATTCGTATTCAACATCAAGCTATCTGTTCTGACATCAGCCACATAACCGCTGGCCGGGACAGTCGTTACTTTTGTAATATCCGTTTCTTTTGTATCGAGAGCCGATCCGTCATTGGTCTTTACATCATAGCGATGCAAAGCGATGTCCCAATCAAAAGAGGTTTCATCGATACCACCGCGCGTTTCGAGCTTGCCTTTATACGTGACGATGAGGTCCATCGGCATACTTCCGGGTCTTGTTGTTATGATCAGATTAATGCTATCGCCGTTCACATTTCCTTTAGGGGTGATAACAATATTGCCTGCAGTGACTGTACCGCCGGTCAGTGTCCAGCCGATCGTATCCGAAGCGATATTAAATCCGGCTTTTAAAGCGATATCTTTATATTGGCTAAAATCGAAATCGTCTAATACAAAGGTTAAGGAATCCCCTTCGAGACGGGTAATTACCAGGTTCAGGTCGGAAACAGTACCCATATTTCCCATTCCTGTTACATCAAGTGAAATATCGCCTTTATAAGTACCGGCAGCCGGTTCGATCTCATGGGCAACCGATTTTCCATCCTTAAAGCTGAAATACATCCATTTATCATAGGCTGTAGCATCGAGAGTAACCGATTTTACCGTTTCGTCGGTATCGCCACCACCATTGTCATCATCATCGCTACAAGCCGAGAAAAACGTTAAAGAGCTGACCAGCAGCATCGCTAATAAGTAATAATTCTTTTTCATTGCGTTCTATTATTTAGTAAAATATATTCTGACCGCAAAGTTCCGGGTTTCTGAAAGAATGTGAAATCCCTAAAAAGGGGTATAAAAAAAGGAGATCTTACCTAGTTATAGGTATTTTGAGGAGAAGAGTGGAAAAGAAATAATAAAATAGTGTATAATAAGCACATAGGCAATACAAATTATCCCTATTTCCTCTTGAGACATTGTATTTCCGCCATAATAAATAAGTTTAAAGTTGATATTAATAAATTGATTTTATCATATATGTTATTTCATTTTGGAGTTTCATTCTGATAAAGACAGAAACAAAATCAGCCAGATTGTTATGTATTAAACAACCCGGCTGATAATTTATTTTATAGCCAATAATAAACTACAATTCGTCAATTTCTTCTACCGATAATCCTGTACACTGAGCTATAGTTTCACTATTTATTCCCTGTTTTTTAAAGTTTGCAGCAATAAGACGCTGTTCTTCCGCTTTACCTTTCTTCAAACCTTTCTCCTCAGCCTCTTCTACTGCATATATCAGCGTAGCGCGCCAGTCGCGGTAAATCTTCAGGTTCTCCTCATAGACAGCACGCTCATGGTCAGTCATGGCACTGAGGTTTGCCACATCGAGCAGACGTCTGAAGGCATCCTCTTTCTCCTTGAACGGAGACATATCAAATAAATTCATATTCTTCAATATATAAATCCAGTTTTCAAGAGGAGTCTTACATTCCTCTTGAGTTAAATTGAACAAGTCGAACGACAGATAGATCTGTTTCAGTTTGACCTCACCAAAAGTTTTACCCGTTGCTTCGTCGGCCAGGATTACGTCTGTTCTCCAGTTGTGGAATTCCGGCAGGCTGAAATTCAACAGATAAATGCCATAGCCAGGAAGCAGGCCATATTGCCAATCCCGTCCCGTCTTTCCCTGACGGGAGACCATGCGGCAAAGATAATATAATCCACGGTTAAAGAAATAACGTTGGGGCAATTCTGCATTTCCAGGATGAATTTTGTCCCGTCCACGTCTTCGCAAAGGAGATCGAAGATTTGCCAATAGCTAACGTGTAAATGAACCAACAAACTATACTTTTAAAAATCCGACTACCTACATATAGCTACTTTTACCCCTCTTTTTCCTCTCTGTTTTTACCTATAATCGGTGATTGATGCGCTTTTATTTTCACCCGACCTTTGCATCGGTTTTTAGTAACGGTAAAAAGATTGAATACATTGAAAGCGATTGTAAGAGGATTAATGATCACGCTTTCCCTTGTTTTTGCGGCGGTGGCGGCAAAGGCACAGCAGGAAGCGATGATCTCGGGAAAGATATTATCGACGGAAAAAGAAATTGTTGATTTTGCGACTGTCTATCTGAAAGGGACAAACTACGGAGGTACGACAAATGAAGAAGGTATCTATCATCTTAAAGCACCTGCAGGAAACTATACACTGGTGGTATCGGCCATTGGCTATACGACCGTAGAGAAAGCAGTCCGCCTGACAGCCGGTGAACGTACGAAACAAAACCTGACGATCAAGCCGCAGGTGGAAGAACTGGATGAAGTAGTTATCGTATCGAACGGCATCAGCCGGCTAAAACGTTCTGCCTTCAATGCCATTGCAGTAGATACGAAAGAACTTCAAAATTCGACCAAGAGCCTGAGCGATGCCTTATCGAAAGCACCGGGAATGAAACTGCGTGAATCGGGTGGTGTCGGATCGGATATGCAACTGATGTTGGATGGTTTCAGCGGGAAGCATGTGAAGGTGTTTATCGACGGCGTGCCGCAGGAAGGTGTCGGAAATTCGTTTGCACTCAATAACATTCCGGTCAATTTTGCCGAACGTATCGAAGTATATAAAGGAGTCGTACCCGTTGGATTCGGGACGGATGCGATCGGCGGGGTTGTCAATATCGTGACGAATAAAAAACGCCGTAACTGGTTCCTCGATGCTTCCTACTCTTACGGATCGTTCAATACACATAAATCGTATGTCAACTTCGGGCAGACACTGGATAATGGTTTCACCTATGAGATCAACGCTTTCCAGAACTATTCGGATAACGATTATTATGTAGATGCCCCCGTGAAGGACTTTGAAACCGGACGGCTCGATACAGATAAAAAGGAACGTGTGAAGCGTTTCAACGATACTTACCATAATGAGGCGGTGATCGGAAAAGTGGGGTTTGTCAATAGAAACTGGGCAGACCGTCTGTTGCTGGGTTTTACTTATTCAAATATGTATCAGGAGATACAGACAGGTGTACGTCAGAATACGGTGTATGGCGATAAACATCGTAAAGGCCATTCGCTGATGCCGTCGCTCGAATATAACAAACGCGACTTGCTGACCAAAGGGCTGGACCTGGTTTTCACCGCTAACTATAATAAGAACATGACGACCAATATCGATACGTCTGCTTACGAATATAACTGGCGCGGCGAAAAGAATCTGATGAATTCGCGTGGCGAACAGTCTTATCAGCATACAAGGTCGGACAATAATAACTGGAATGGTACGGTAACCGTCAATTATCGTCTTGGACATGCCCATGTCTTCACATTTAATAATGTGTTGACCGCTTTCCGCCGTTCCAATACCTCGCTGCTTACCAATGAGGAACTGACGGATGCGATCGACAAGCAGACACGCAAGAATATTGCCGGACTGTCCTATCGCCTGATGCCGTCGGAACACTGGAATCTGTCCGTTTTCGGCAAGCACTATAATCAGTATGTGGCAGGGCCGATGGCAACTGATAATACGAGCTCTGAATATGTCCGCACTTCCCGCAGCGTAAGTTCGGTAGGGTATGGTGCGGCAGGTACTTATTTCATCCTGCCGGGATTGCAGGCTAAACTTTCCTACGAGAAAGCCTACCGCCTTCCTACCATCGAAGAGATGTTCGGTAATGAAGACCTTGAAATGGGCGATATCGGCATCAAGCCGGAAAAGAGCGACAATGTGAACTTGAATGTCAGCTACAACAAGACGCTGGGTAAACATGGTCTTTATGTCGAAGGGGGGCTGATCTATCGTAATACCAACGATTATATCCAACGTAATATTACCGACCTGAGTGGCGGGAAACAAGCTGCAAGCTATATCAACTATGGCAAGGTGCTGACGAAAGGTTACAATCTCTCCGCCCGTTACAGTTTTTCAAACTGGCTGAGTGTAGGAGGTAATTATACGCAGATGAATGTGCGTGACAACCAGAAAACAGCCATCGGCAGCGGGGCGGAAAATATCGCTTACAAAGAGCGTATGCCGAACCTGCCCTACCGTTTTGCCGATTCGGATATAACACTCTACTGGCGTAATCTCTGGAAGAAAGGCAATACATTGATCTTCACTTATGACAATCAATATCTGCATAGCTTTACCTATTATTCATCCATCATCGGATCGAACAAAGGTGAATATGTCGTTCCCAATCAGTTTTCACATAACCTGACGCTGTCTTACAGCCTTCAAAACGGACGTTACAACATCTCTTTCGAGTGCCGTAACTTCACCGATGAAAAACTTTACGACAATTTCAGCCTTCAGAAAGCAGGACGGGCGTTTTATGGCAAGTTCCGTGTCTATCTGGGCAGATGACAGAAATAGATATTTTATCAATATAATAACAATAAATAGTAATCATATTAAAACAAACACAACATGAAGAAGAATTTCTTTTTAACAGGCCTGTTTGCAACTGCGATGGCCGGACTGACACTTACAGCATGTGATGACGATCCGAGCAATGGCGGAGATAACGGCGGCGGAGAAGAAGATAAAAATGCGGAATATGTAATCGCTGCTTCCGTAACGGCTTCCGGAAATACAACCAATGTATTGGTGACCTCCGAATCCCTGGACGAAGGTACAGTTACAACCAAAAACAACGGTGTTGTGAACGATGGTGCAACTTACTGGGTATTCTTTAAGAATCAATATTTATACGCATTGACATACAACCAGGGCGAAGCCGGAGGTACCCGTTCCTATATCATGGATTCAGCAGGTGAATTGCAGAAGCGTTCCGCCGAATTCGGTGTAAAGAGATTTACTACTTATGGCATCTACGATAAATATATCATGACCTCTTCAACCGGCGACGGCCCTACCGAATGGAATGACGAGAATGGTTATACTCCGAAAGTATTCATGCTGTCTTATCTCGATCCGGCAGCCGAAACATTCACGACCAACGATACGCAAAACAAAGCATATCTGTCTGAAAACTTCCTGGATAACGGTGAATATGTGACACTGGCAGGTCTTCTGGAGCATAACAATAAGATTTATACGGCAGCTATTCCGATGGGTCTGAGCCAGTACGGAACAAAAGATCAGAACGGTAAATGGGTATTGCCGGGTAACGAAGACCTGGTAAAAAAAGAATCAGGCGGTTCAAACAGTAGCGCGTATAAAAAAGACGAGTTGCAGTGGACTCAGTACCCGAACGAATGTTGGGTAGCCATCTTTGATGATGCCACCATGACCAGCAAGAAACTGATCCGGACAGATAAGATCAGCTATGCTGCCGGACGTATGAAATCACAGTATTATCAAATGATCTGGGCTGCCGACAATGGCGATGTGTATGTATTCTCTCCGAGCTTCGCCAAAACGATGACCGACGCACGCCAACAGACGACACTGCCTGCCGGTGTGGTACGTATCCCTGCCGGAAAGACTGAATTCGATGATTATTATTGCAATCTGGAAGCGATGACCAACGGAAATTCTTTCCTTCGCACATGGCATATCACAGGCGACTATTTCATGTTGCTGATGTATGATAAACCATTCTCCAATGCAGACCGCGTAGCGAACCAACTGGCAATCTTCAAAGCTGGCGATAAGAAACTGACATATGTAACCGGTCTTCCTTCAGTAGAACAGATCAGCGGTTTCGGCGATGCACCGTATGTTGAAAACGGAAGTGCTTATGTAACAGTTACCTTCAATGAAGGCGGTGGTAATCCTGCCATCTATAAGATCGATCCGGCAACAGCCGTAGCAACAAAGGGTCTGACTATCGAAGCTACTCAGGTGAGCGGTGTCGGCAAACTGACAGTCGCTAAATAATAACGGTTAAGATAAAAGATGATTCGTATTCACATCTTTCTTGTATTCCTCCTGCTCCCGCTAACCATGCGGAGCCAGGAGGATATTTGTATAGGAAAGAAATACAGCCTTTATTCCACGGTCTTGCAGGAAGAACGAAACTACTGGATACATTTGCCCGACAATTACGAAGGGGATACGACACAACGCTATCAGGTGATCTATCTGCTCGACGGGGATTCATTCTTCCATTCGGTTGTGGGTATCAGCCAAACATTCACTACTGTCAAAGGAAAACATCTTCCTCCCAGCATCATCGTCGGTGTACTGAATGTCGACCGTACACGCGACCTCACTCCGACAGCTTCTGCTGCAGGACGGGATGGAAAGATTACCCCGGGTTCCCCTCCGCAAGGGGGCGGAAGTGAGTCGTTCAGCCGTTTTCTGACGGAAGAGCTTCGAGGTATAATAGACAGTAGTTACCGGACGAACGGACAGAATATGTTGATCGGACATTCTTATTCCGGTCTGTTTACGCTCAATACATTTCTCCGCCATACGGAACTGTTCGATACCTATCTGGCTATCGACCCGAGCCTGTGGTGGGATCAGGGCAAACTGTCACAGGAGGCCGCTTCGCTGATCGAAGGAAAGGACTTTGCAGGGAAAAGCCTGTATATCGGTGTCGCTTCCAAAAAACGTACCGATCGGGTGGATATCCACCTCAATAAAGTGAACCATCTCCTTCAGGAGATTTTGCCGCAGGCGGAAAACCTGCGTTTTTTTAGTAAATCATTTCCCGAAGAGAACCACGGAACAGTCGCTATTCCGGGAATATATGACGGGATCAAACAACTATTTGGTAAATGAGAAAGTTATTTGCAAAAATACATTTATGGTTATCCATACCTTTCGGCATCATCATTGCGATTGTCTGCCTGACAGGTGCAATATTGGTATTTGAAACAGAGATACTGGAAATATGTTATCCTTCCCGCTATTTCGTCAAGGAGGTAAAAGGGGAACCGCTTCCTCCTGCCGCCTTATTAAACGCTGCACGCCAGCAGCTTCCCGACTCGGTCAAGATAAACGGTCTACGTGTTATGCAGGATCCGAAAAGGACCTACCAGGTAGTCTTACCGGGTAAAAAGGCGGCGGCATTCATCAATCCCTATACTGCAGAGATCACGGGTATCGATGACGGACAGGGATTCTTCATGCAAATGATGCGTCTGCACCGCTGGCTACTCGATACTTATAAACGGGACGGCAGTTTCACTCTGGGTAAAGCGGTTGTCGGATATTCGACGCTGGTACTTGCCTTTATCCTGATAAGCGGGTTGGTTATCTGGTATCCCCGTAATAAGAAAGCGCTAAAAAATCGTTTGAAAATAAAGACCAAAGCGGGCTGGTATCGTTTCTTTTACGATCTGCATGTTTCAGGGGGCTTTTATGCAACATTGCTATTACTCGTCCTGACATTGACCGGATTAACCTGGTCCTTCGGTTGGTATCGCGATGCTTTTTATACCGTATTCGGTGTCGAAACGGCTCAAACGCAGGGGCATACACAGGCTCCAGCTTCGTCCGATTTAAAAGGAAAATCGGGAGAGAGAGGCACTCGTGAAAGAGGCTCCAAAGAAAAGATTACAAACTATACGCAATGGGCAACAGTTTTAGCTGATTTGCAAAATCGTTATCCGCGATACAACTCCATTACTATTCAGGATGGATCGGCAACGGTGTCTGCTGCTCAATATGGTAATACACGGGGAAGTGACCGTTATATTTTCGATCCGGCAAACGGTGAGATCACAGATGTACAATTATATAAAGATCTTCCCAATTCCGGAAAGATCAGGGGATGGATCTATTCAGTACATGTCGGCTCATGGGGAGGCCTGACTACTCGCATACTGTCCTGCCTGGTCTCTTTCCTCGGAGCAGTATTTGCCATAACCGGTTATTATTTCTGGATAAAAAAGAAAATCAGAAAGAAAAAATAAGGATGGGATTTACCGAAAGTAGACTATCCCATTATCAAAAAGGCTTGGCTATTACAGGTTCATTTGCTGTCAATCATCAAATGAACCTGCAACTAAGCTGGCCTTATTATTTTCTATAATTAACTTACATTCCTTTTTAAGCTTTCATTCTATATTCTGAAGGAGCAATATTAAATTTCCTTTTAAATGCCGTGCAAAAATGTCCCTGATAATCATATCCGACCAGACTGGCAACCTCGGCTATCGTCTTATTGGTATCCAACAGATAGTGAACAGCCATATTCATTCGGTAATCAAATAAATAATTAAAGACAGTCGTCCGGAACGTCTGTTTAAAACCTGTTTTCAACGTACATTCGTTCGTCCCGACGCGCAAAGCCAGATCACGCAATGACGGCGGGTTCAGATACTCGGTGCAGATAATATCCCGCGCCTGGTAAATCTTATCCCGGTCAGAAACGGAGACCACTCTTTCCTTAGTCTCTTCCTTTCCTTCCGTCTCCCGCATAAACAGGGACAAGCATTCGACCACTTTTGCCTCCAGATACATCGGCGAAGCATTCCCCATCATCCGCGATAATTCAATATCGTTCAATGCCGTATCCAGAGTTACGGGGATCAGTATATTTTCGGGAGCCAGGAAAAAAGTCTCTCCACTGTCGAGCCGCAGATAAGCCTTCTCGAAATATTCAGGATAGCGCTCCGACAGATGACGGAAGAAATCAGGTGATATCAGCACATTTGTCATGCTGAAAGTCTCCCCTTTGCTAAATAGGTTACGTTCCTCCTTGATCCCCGAGCTGACCATGACATTCGTATATCCTTCTGCCCAGATCCGCTTATCCCGTGTCTCTGCCATAAAACATTCGACCATTCCCTGACGGACAAAAGAAAGTCCCATAAAAGAACAATCCGCATTCCGTGAATGCAGGCAACAATCCTCTTTACAATGTATCTGGTACTTTGCCACATTGAAATCCTTGCATTTGAACTCGGAAATACTGTAAGTCAGCAACTCGTTCCCCATGTTCCAGCTACTCTCTTCCAACCGGCCTGAGCCATTGGTAGAAAAGTAACTTATATCCGGCATTTCCAGGGCGATCGTGTCTCTTCCGCGAGATGAAAGTTCGATGTGTATCATTTTTTCCGTCAGATTAAAATGCAATTCCTTCTTGCGTAAATAATTCGGTAGCAAATATCCCACCTTTGTACCAGATAATCAATCCCTAAAAGTAGGTATATTATGAATAAAATAAAACCCGGGATAAAGGACAACGTTGCAGAAACCTTATTCATCCCCTTACTTTCACGCGCCTATGAAAGCCGCCGGAAAGATGCGATATTAAAAGACCCGATGGCTTGCGAGCTGGTTGAAAAAATAGACTACGACTTCGCCAAATTCGGAAAGATTTCGATGAGTACAGCCGGTACTGCCATCCGTTTGCGCCGTTACGACCGGCTGGTTAGTTGGTTCATCGACCGTGCGGAAACCGAAGACCCTGTAGTAGTGCAGATAGGTTGCGGCCTTGACAGTCGTTTCCAACGCGTCACCAACCGCAACCAGGCAACCTTCTACGAGCTCGACCTGCCCGAAGTGATCGAACTGCGTGAGAAGCTATTTCCCGCCTCGACAAGAGATATCAACATCAAAGGCTCCATGCTCGAAACAGATTGGATGGATATGCTGAAACAAAAGCATCCGCACAGCCGCTTTCTTTTCCTTGCTGAAGGAGTGATGATGTATTTCTCCGAAGAACAGGTTAAATCGGTTATCCAAAACCTGGCTAAACGTTTCCCCGGTTGCGAGATCTATTTCGACTTCGTCAGCAAATGGGCGGCACGCAACTCCGATAAACATGAGTCGGTAAAACGTACGAAAGCCCGTTTCCATTTCGGACTGAACGATCCTCACACTGTCGAACAATGGGTACCGGGGTTGAAACTGATTGAACGGTTTTATTTCGTTAGCGAAGAGAAAAAACGCTGGGGACTACCCGGACTGATTATGTGGCTGATTCCCACCCTGCATAAATCGTTCGGGATCGTAGGCTATAAAACCGAATAAAGAACAAACAATATGAAAGAGCAAAAGAAAAAAGGGTTATCGCGCCTGTTTGAGATCGCAGGCGAAAAGAAAGGACTACTGATCCTGGCGGGATTCTTGTCGGCGTTAAGTGCCTGCTGTATGCTGGTTCCTTATCTGTCGGTTTATCAGGTACTGGATGAGTTGTTGAAAAATGCCGGAAACGTAACGGCTTCGGACAGCGGATACATGATCCGATGGGCATGGATCGCCTTTATCGGACTGGCAGCTGCCTTATTGTTACTCTATGGCGGACTGATGGCATCCCATGTGGCAGCGTTCCGTATCTTATACGGCCTGCGTGTCAGGCTTTCGGAACATATCGGACGGTTACCGCTGGGTTATCTGAACGGCACATCGACCGGAGCGATTAAGAAAGCCCTGGAACAGAATGTGGAAAAGATCGAGAACTTCGTGGCGCATACCATTCCTGATCTGGTAAATGCAGCAACGACCGTTATTGTTATGTTCGTCATCTTCTTTAGTCTGAATGGCTGGATGGCGGCAGTCTGCCTGCTGGCGATCGTAATCGGTATATCCGTCCAGTTCTCCATGATGTTTGGTAAGAAAGCGCAGGAGTTCTTCAAAATGTATTTCGATACATCGGAACAGATGAGTGCCTCAGCCGTCCAGTATGTCAGGGGAATGCCCGTTGTGAAAATATTCGGGCAGACGGTGGAGTCGTTCCGCCAGTTCAGTAAATCGATCTACCGGTTTAAGGAATATGCACTGAATGTCTGCGATACTTATCAACCGGGAATGATCACGTTTATCGTATTGCTGAACTCAATCATCACCTTTATTATTCCTGTCGGTTTATTACTACTGGATGGTCAGCCGGGAAATATAGCATTGGCAACCGTCTACCTATTCTTTATTATATTAGGTCCCGGTGTCGCCTCCCCTTTCTATAAATTAACTTTCCTGGCATCGAACACACGGGAAATAGATGAAGGCGTTCATCGTATCGATGCCATCTTTGCAGAAAAACCTGTACCGGAACCCGCGACCCCTCAACAACCGAAAGGGCATGACATCTGTTTTGAAAATGTCAGTTTCTCCTATGAAAACACCAAAGAGAAGACTCGTACCGAAGCTCTGAAACATATTTATTTTACCGCCCGTGCCGGTGAGATAACCGCATTGGTCGGTCCTTCCGGCTCCGGCAAATCCACCATTGCCAACCTGATTCCCCGTTTCTGGGACGTTACCGAAGGGACGATCAAGATCGGCGGCGCTGATATCCGGAATATCCCTTCCGAACTATTGATGGATCAGGTCTCTTTCGTTTTCCAGGATACCTTCCTCTTCTTCGATACCTTATATGAGAATATCCGTGTCGGTAAACCCGATGCCACCGAGGAACAGGTGATAGCCGCTGCCCGTGCTGCCCAATGCGACGATTTCATCCGCCGGTTACCGCAAGGGTATCAGACACTGATCGGTGAAGGCGGCGTTTACCTCTCCGGTGGAGAAGCGCAACGGGTAGCCGTGGCACGTGCCATCCTGAAAAACTCCCCGATCCTGGTACTGGACGAAGCTACCGCATTTGCCGACCCCGAAAATGAATACAAGATGCAACTAGCCATCCAGGAACTGATCAGGGAAAAGACAGTCATCATCATCGCCCACCGCCTGTCGTCGATCATTTCGGCCAACCAGATCATTGTTTTAAAAGAGGGAGAGATCGCCCAGCAAGGCGTCCACAGGGAACTTTCGGTAAACGAAGGACTCTATAAACAGATGTGGGATGCCTATACCGACGCTTTTCAATGGACATTAAAGAAATAAGGAGATAAACAAGAATGAATGCACTTCAAAATATAACGATCGGCCACACCGAACGGCTCAGGAAACCGGTCGGGTTCACTATTCTGGCCAACCTGGTCAATATTGTACCTTTCATGCTTTCGATAGAGGCAGTGAACATCATCTTTAAAGCCTTCGACGGCAGTGGCAGCGGACTCGACACGCCCCGCCTGTGGGTTATCTTCGGCATCCTCGCTGCTTATATGCTGGTGATGGCCGTTGCCGAACGCCAATCGTACCGGCACAATTTCCGCGGCGCTTACGAAATGAGTGCCGACGGCCGGATACGGTTGGCGGAACATCTGCGCCGCTTGCCCTTAGGCTCCCTCTTCCGGCATGATCCGGGCGACCTTGCCAGCATGATGATCAGCGACTTTACGTTGGCGGAGACCGGTATCTCCCACCATCTTCCCCAGCTGATGGGTGCATTGGTTATGCCTGTACTCGCTTTCTTCGGGTTATTATGGATCGACTGGCGGATGTCGGTAGCCATGTTCATCGCTCTTCCGCTGGCGGTTCTGGTCCTGACAGGAAGTACCCGCATACAATACAGCCTGAGTCGAAAGCAGATAGAAGCGAAAGTGAATGCGGGCAGCCGCCTGGAAGAATATCTGCAGGGTATTCGCGTCATAAAAGCATATAACCTGCTGGGAGGTAAATTCGAACGCCTGCAAAAGGCGTTTGCCGACCTGCGTCGGGCCAGCCTGCGCCTGGAAGCCCTGATGGGCCCGTTCATCCTGCTGTCCATCACCCTGGTACGTGCCGGACTGACCCTGATGATCCTTTGCGGTGCCTATCTGCTGGTAGGCGGCCAACTCGACCTGCTTACTTTCGTCATGTTCCTGATTGTCGGCTCTCGCGTCTTCGACCCGCTGACCTCGGCACTGACCAATTTCGCTGAGTTCCGCTATTTCTCCATTGCCGGTGGCCGTATCCTCAACCTGATGCGTGAACCGGAAATGACAGGAAAAAAGGAAAGCCCGGAACACGGGGATATCACTTTCGAAAAGGTATCGTTCGGTTACGGTGAGAAAGAGATACTGCATGATGTATCGCTGACGCTGAGACAAGGCTCGCTGACCGCATTGGTCGGTCCATCGGGAAGCGGTAAGAGCACGCTGATGAAGTTATGCGCCCGTTTCTACGATCCGCAAAAAGGGAAAGTCCTGTTGAACGGACAGGATATGAAGGAACTGGAACCCGAGTCACTAATGAAACATATATCGATGGTCTTTCAGGACGTCTACCTCTTCCAAGACACAATCAAGAACAATATCCGTTTCGGCAAAAGCAATGCGACTGACTCCGAAATAGAAGCCGCTGCCCGCAAGGCTTGCTGTCATGACTTCATTATGCGTCTGCCGGATGGTTACGATACAATGGTGGGGGAAGGCGGTTGTACACTGTCAGGTGGTGAAAAGCAACGTCTTTCCATCGCCCGTGCCATACTGAAAGAGGCCCCCATCGTTCTGCTGGATGAAGCCACCGCCTCCCTCGATCCCGAGAATGAAGTGGAAGTGCAAAAAGCCATCAATACCTTGATCGAAGGACGCACAGTCATCGTCATCGCCCACCGGCTAAAGACGATCCGCAACGCCGACAAAATCATCGTGCTGGAAGACGGTTATATCGCTGAACAAGGTACACACGACGAACTGCTCCGCAATCAGGGATTGTATCACAAACTATGGACGATCCAGGAAAAGACGATCGGATGGAAACTCTAAGAGTATCTTCTCCCCTCCCGAGAGGAACCGGAGGCGCGTAAGTTAAAAGCCAAACCCTCCGTGATCTTCTTCTTCCGATTCTTTTTCATTACCACGAATATAGATAAAATCGTTCCCACTCTGAATAATATCGGAGGCGGGAACTTTTTCTTTCAGCTTCTCCAACTCTTTTTCTTCTTTCACACAGACCAAAGCACGGTAACTTTTCGAAGGCTTATCTGCGATAAACCAAACTCCGGTATAAGCAATCTCTTCCAGGTAATGCATCAATGAAGTACTAACGCCGGAGATACCGATCGGTCCACGGAAAAACTTTAGTTTGCCCGACCAGGGAGATAGCTCCTTTAATAATGCCGGAAATTCCGGATTATCCTTTCCATCCATCGGAAGATACTGCCGGATCAACCCGTCAACCTTATTCTTCGCAGCAGCCGAACCGGAAGGAAAAACAACCGAAACATATTTATTCCCGGCTACCGCTTGCAACTGATAAGGCGAAAGACAATCGATACATCCCAATGTATCCGCCCGCTGACACCGGAACACATGCAACGAATAAATACCGAAAGCATCCTCGGGTGTCGGCATCTCATAAATCTCTATTGTATATTCTTGTCCGTCGTAAACCACATCCCGGGCCGTCAGTTTGCTGACACCGTATTCGAGGAACTGCTCCGCGCCGCCGTTCATAAACCCGTAGAGTCCCGAGCCTGTAAACACCCGTTCCCTTTTCACTTCAACCTCCTGTGCAACCAGAAAGGCGGGGATCAACAGCAGGAAACCTGCCCATCGTATAAAATGTTTCATACCTGCAACGTTGTTTCTATCAGTTCGATTTTATCCTTATCAGCTACACCGAGTTGAAACTCCTGCGCCATATCCATAAAGGTACGTGCTCCGGCTTTCTCTTCTTCCTGCAATCCCTCTTCGATACGCTTGGCGATCACTATATCGTAACTGATACGGTCGACCGCCACCGGATCACTTCCAGCCAGGATAGTATTATAATGGCAGATAAATTGGGGATTGGCAGCCGGTCCGCCGTCAAAGCAACCGATCATTCCGTCGACAATATTCAACACCACCTTATCCCGTAACGGAGGGAAAGCACAAACCGAAGCACAGGTATCATGCCACATCGGTCCGTGAAGTCGGGCCGTATTCGTGATAGAACCGAAAGCCAGATTCTTCATGCAGCAAGTGATTGTTGTTCCGGCGTTTTTCAGAACCGGCACATTGATGATCTTCGTTACCATCTCCGTACATATCTTCGTGAAATAAGAGTTTTTTCCGCCATTGATCATGAAAGGCATCGTATAGGCATCGTATTCTCCTTCGAGGTCAACGGAAAAGTACTGCTCCTTATCGATCCGTCCTTCCCCATAGAATTTACCTTCGGCATTGATATAACTGCCTTTCTCATCCTGATACTCTGTCCCGATGATCTTTATATCCGGATAGTTCTCTGTGGTAAAACCAGATTCCTTCAGGTCCGCTTCTCGCCTGTCCCAGATAATGACATTCTTCCGGGAAATACCGGCTTCCTCCAACTGGTTGATAATGGATTGCGTCAACGCATGTGAAGTAGACAACAGTTTCCCTGCTATCGGATTTACTTTTAATCCGATCACATCGTCAGGACCGACAAACTGTAGCCAGGCTTCTTTCAGATTACTCTTTCCGGTCAGATTCAACATACAGTTCCTAAGCATTTCATAAGCAGCTTCTTCGGAAGGCTGTCCGTCGACAATGCAGCCAGGATGAGTTGTACGGGCTACTTTTCCGGGATATTTACCCGGCATGGAATTTTCCTTTCTGGGAACAGCCAGAGCATCCTTTATATTGGTTGCCGGTTTCTCTTTATCTGCCTGCACCACGGGAACAGCCTTTACGATGGGAGAAAAAGCGACACTTGCCCCACCAAGGGCCAGCGAACGGAAAAAGTTTCTTCTTTTCATGGTATTACTGATTAAGTCTTCAAGGTGCTAAGATATTGATTTTATCCGGTGCATTGTCCGTTTTATCCGGTTATTTCCTAATAAATCCCATCTTATGGGTATTGATAGCCAGCCGGAAAGTACTTACTTTTGCGACACAATTCGAGAACTCAATAAAAAATGCTGGAAAAAGGATTACAACACACAAGCAGTACCGTAGTCAGTGCCGCTAACTCAGCCCGTACCATGGGATCGGGCGACCTGGATGTATTCGCCACACCGTCGATGGTGGCTTTAATGGAAAACGCAGCCATGCTGGCTGTTGCCACCGAACTGCCGGAAGGCTCGACAACCGTAGGTGCACAGATGAACACGTCACATATCAAACCGTCCCCGCTGGGAGAAACAATTTCCGCCACGGCAACCTTACAGGAAGCGGATGGCCGCAAACTCACTTTCAGCGTTGTGGCACAAGACTCAAAGGGGACGATCGGCGAAGGGACGCATATCCGTTTCATCGTAGACAAAGAGAAGTTCCTATCGAAGATCTACCCTACCAACAAATAGGTATTTCACGGGCACAGAATGCCCATTTATGGTGATTTCACGTTCTCCGATCTCTTTCTATATTTGTTCCGTCTTAAAAATGAACAAACAATGAAAATAGAAAAGATTACAGGACGTGAAATCCTCGACTCAAGAGGTAACCCTACCGTAGAAGTAGATGTATTATTGGAATCAGGTGTAACAGGCAGAGCTTCTGTCCCCTCCGGCGCATCGACCGGCGAACACGAAGCATTGGAACTACGCGACGGTGACAAGAAACGCTATTGCGGTAAAGGTGTACTGAAAGCTGTTGAAAACGTAAACAAGATAATCGCTCCGGCCCTGAAAGGCATGTCAGCATTGGATCAGGTAGGTATCGACCAGGCCATGCTCGAACTGGACGGAACGAAGACCAAATCAAACCTCGGTGCAAACGCCATCCTCGGTGTTTCCCTTGCAGTTGCCAAGGCTGCTGCCAACTATCTGGATATTCCTTTATATAGATATATCGGCGGAACAAACACATACGTGATGCCGGTTCCGATGATGAACATCATCAACGGCGGTTCACACAGTGACGCTCCGATCGCTTTCCAAGAATTTATGATTCGCCCGGTAGGTGCTCCTTCTTTCAAGGAAGGTCTGCGTATGGGTGCCGAAGTATTCCACGCATTGAAGAAAGTGTTGCACGACCGTGGCCTGAGCACTGCCGTAGGTGACGAAGGCGGTTTCGCTCCTGCTCTGGAAGGAACGGAAGATGCTTTGAACTCGATCCTTGCCGCTATCAAAGCTGCCGGATACGAACCTGGCAAAGACATCATGATCGGTATGGACTGCGCTTCTTCCGAATTCTACAAAGATGGTATCTACGACTATACGAAGTTCGAAGGTGACAAAGGCGTAAAACGTACTTCCGACGAACAGGTAGATTACCTGGAAAAACTGATCAACGAATATCCGATCGACTCTATCGAAGACGGTATGAACGAAAACGACTGGGAAGGCTGGAAGAAGCTGACCGACCGTATCGGTAACCGTTGCCAGCTGGTAGGTGACGACTTGTTCGTTACAAACGTCGACTTCCTGTCGAAAGGTATTCAGGAAGGTTGCGCCAACTCGATCCTGATCAAAGTAAACCAGATCGGTTCATTGACTGAAACACTGAATGCGATCGAGATGGCTCACCGTCACGGCTACACGACCGTCACTTCTCACCGCTCCGGCGAAACAGAAGATGCAACGATCGCCGACATCGCCGTTGCTACCAACAGCGGACAGATCAAGACCGGTTCATTGAGCCGTTCAGACCGTATGGCTAAATACAACCAGTTGCTCCGCATCGAAGAAGAGTTGGGTAACAAAGCTGTATATGGCTATAAAAGATTAAAGTAATCTCATAAAATAAATCATAATCGCTAATTTACCAAAACTAGGATTAAAGTAAAGAGCTTCCCCGTGAGGAGAGGCTCTTACCTTTTTATAGGTATTCAATACCCGAGTTTTACCATCTTATTGCGATTGTATATCTGTCAAAGAATGAAGACCTTTGGAAAGTAATTAACAAGATATTCCAGTTATCCATTATGAAGATATTAAATAAAACTTTCAACGGTCAACTCACATTCTGCGAATGTTGCAATACATATAGTCTCGAATTCGGTAACTTCTTTTTCTGCTTCACCGAAGCCGGCTACCAGAACTTCAGAAGATATGTAAACAGTATCGACGGCGACCTGTCCATACAGAACAACCAACATTTTGCCTCTAACCGGAAAATATGTATAAAGATACAATCGGAAAGCATCTACTTCTGCCTGAATAAAATGGAACTGGAAGAGTTGAAAGAACTTCTTTCCGCCCGGAGAAACGGCAAGAAGTCCCCTTATCTGGCACAGAACTATTCACTGAATTGACATACTAGATATATAATATAACTAATTTGCACAACTAAAGAATTGAAGAGAAGCTTCTCTGCGAGGAGAGGCTTTTTTCATACCTTACAGTAGGTATTTAATACAGATTTAATATCATACCCTTCTTTTATATATAAATAAAGCCTTATATTTGCAAAAGGTGATGGAGAAGTTTAGGAAATATCTGCGTATAGCGCTCCCCGCACTGTTCATTGCGTATCTGGGATGCCTGATTGCGTTTACCCACGTTCATATTGTGAATGGGGTAACGATTGTCCATTCGCACCCTTACCATAAGACAGACGACGGACGCCCGGACCATGAACATGGTTATGCCGAGTTCCAGTTACTTCATCAACTATCGACTATTCAGATCAGCGGTGCTGCATTTGTCTCTTTATTGCTTGCCGCTTTTCTTACAGTATTATTCAGATTATCCTGCAATCCGGTCTACCCGGATTATCTGGTCCCCATACAAGGGGAACCGTCTCTTCGCGCCCCTCCTGTAGCCTGATAAATATGTCCCCATGCAGTTTGCCAACCTTTTTCATCACGTTGGCAAAGTTCCGCCACGCCTATGGCAAAGTCCTGCCATGCCTGTGACAAAGTTGTGCCATGCCTATGGCAAAGCTATGCCATGCTTGTGGCAAACCCTTCAAGATGGGAAGAAGAGTCCCGGAAAATACCGGGCATTCAATTATTGTATTACCTATTTATCAGATTAAATCAATATGAATAAGATTATAACACTTATACTATGCCTATGCTGTACCCTTACGGTTGCATGGGCCACTGAAGAAGAGAAAATGAACGCATCGGATGCAAACGTATTCGGGCATGTATTGGATAAAGAAACCGGCGAGCATCTGCCATTTATCACCGTTATACTAAAAGGGACAACCATCGGAACGACAACGGACAACTCCGGTCATTATTTCCTGAAGAACCTGCCGGAAGGAAAGTTCACCCTCGAATTTAAGTATCTCGGTTACAAGACTGTCACCCGCGATGTAAAACTGGAGAAGGGGAAAACACAGGAAATTAATGTAGAGATGGAAGAAGACAGAATTGCCCTGGACGGCGTTGTCGTATCGGCAAACCGGAGTGAAACCTCACGGCGTCTGGCTCCTACACTGGTAAATGTGATCGATTCGAAGATATTTAAGACAACCAATGCGGTGAACCTGGCGCAAGGATTGAACTTCCAGCCGGGTGTGCGTGTGGAAACGAATTGCCAGAATTGCGGTTTCCAACAGGTACGTATCAATGGGTTGGACGGTCCTTATACGCAGATACTGATCGACTCGCGCCCCATATTCAGTGCACTTTCGGGAGTTTACGGACTGGAACAGATTCCGGCCAATATGATCGACCGTGTGGAAGTGATGCGTGGAGGCGGTTCAGCATTGTTCGGTTCTTCCGCCATCGCCGGAACGATCAATATCATAACCAAAGAGCCGTTACGTAACTCGGGCGAACTGACACATACTTTGTCTTCTATCGGAGGAAGTTCCTCTTTTGACAATAACACGACACTGAATGCTTCGCTGGTAACGGATAACGGGAAGGCGGGAATGTATATCTTCGGACAGAACCGCCATCGTTCCGGTTACGACCATGATAATGACGGCTATACCGAATTGCCAAAGTTGAAGAATCAAACGGTTGGTTTCCGTTCCTATCTGAAAACAAGCACGTACAGCAAACTGACGTTCGAATATCACCATATGAACGAATACCGTCGCGGCGGCAACCTGTTGGACCGTCCGCCCCATGAAGCGGATATTGCCGAACAGTTGGAGCACTCCATCGACGGCGGAGGATTGAAGTTCGACCTTTTCTCATCCGATTACAAACAGAGGTTCAGTGTCTTTACCTCGGCCCAAAACACCGACCGCGACAGCTATTACGGCACCGGACAGGACCCGAATGCGTATGGTAAGACTACCGACCTGACCTTTATGGCCGGTACACAGTATTCGTACAGCTTCGACCAGTTCCTCTTTATGCCGTCAGACCTGACCGCCGGATTGGAATACAACTACGATCATCTGAAAGACGAAATGATCGGTTACAACCGCTACACCAACCAGAAAGTCCATATCGAAAGCCTTTTCCTGCAGAACGAATGGAAAAACAAACGGTGGAGTTTCCTGATCGGAGCGCGTATGGACAAGCACAACATGATAGATAATGTGGTATTCAGCCCCCGTGCCAACGTTCGTTTCAATCCGACGGAAGATATCAATATACGTGCCAGTTATTCCAGTGGCTTCCGTGCTCCGCAGGCTTTCGACGAAGACATGCACATCTCTGCCGTCGGAGGTGAAATAGCGATGATACGTCGGGCGAAAGACCTGAAGGAAGAGAAATCGCAAAGCCTCAGCACATCGGTCGACTTTTATCACCGTTTCAAGAACGGTATCCAGGTAAATTTCCTGGTGGAAGGCTTTTATACGAGTCTGAACGATGTATTCGTGCTGGAAGAAATCGGGAAAGACGAACAGGGCAATATCATCAAAGAGCGCCGGAACGGTTCGGGAGCAAAAGTGATGGGGCTGACCCTGGAAGGGAAAAGTGTCCTTTCTTCCTGGTTGTCTTTACAGGCAGGAGCCACATTCCAACGCAGCCGTTACAACGAACCGGAGAAATGGAGTGAAGATGAGAACGTGCCAACCGAAAAGAAGATGTTCCGTACCCCCAATACATATGGTTACTTTACCGCGACACTGACTCCGTTGAAACATTTCACGGCTTCCCTGTCGGGCACTTATACCGGAAGTATGCTGGTTCAGCATCTGGCAGGTTACATCCCAATGGATAAAGCGGTTAAGACACCGGACTTTTTCGATATGAATATCAAACTGGCGTACGACTTCCACATTTATAAAGATATCAACCTGGAAGTAAATGCCGGTGTACAGAATATCTTCGAAGCCTACCAGTCCGACTTCGACCAGGGTCCGAACCGTGACTCTGCTTATATCTACGGGCCGGCAACACCGAGAAGTTATTTCGCCGGTATCAAGATCAGTTACTAAAAGAATGATCCGTCTTTTCCTTTTACCCGTTCGGCAAGCTCCCTCACCCTATGGAGACAGCATCGTCGGGGTAAAAGGGAAAGTCCGGTCATTCCATTCTATCTATTAAAACACAACTCATAAATTGCCCCACCCACTAATCCGCAACCAACACTCTTTCTACAAAACAGATAACCTAAACATTCCTGCCAATCAATACCCAGGATTCTGTTCCAGCAAATTATTGGCACCTATAAGACTATAATGAATAGGGAAACGGTTTAGGTTCGTATTATTAGTAGCCTGATGATCCCACCAGTTTTCGGTCACATAAGCATCCCACCGTACCAGATCGGTACGCCGGCGTCCTTCACCCAGGAATTCCTGCAACCATTCATCCAGCATGCGGTATTTATCCAGATTGGCTACCGTAACCGGATCGGGATCATTTCCATTCTCAAAATACCGTTGACGAACCGTATTTATCAACCGGGCAGCCCCTTCATTATCTCCTGAACGCATCTTACATTCAGCCAGCATATAATAGATTTCAGCCAAACGGATAATAGGCACATCCGGGTCGAACTTCCGGGTTTTCTCATCCTGATTCGGACGCGGACTCCGTTTGGTAACACGTACACAAGAAGATTCTTCGGCCGTAGCAATAGTTGAAGGCAAAGATTCCAATGTCGGGTAATCCGCCGATCCGACTTTTGCAAAATAGGCCACCTGATCACGGACTACTAACGGCTGGCCATTATATTCCCTGCTGCCCGTACAAACCCACTCCGGATTCAAAGGATTGATCAATTCACCGACGATAAACATTCCCCGGTATTTACCACTTCCTTCATACACATAAGGTTGTTTGCGGATATCTTTATCATTGAATTTGGAGTAAGCACCTCCCAACTTATAAGGATACTTCTTTCCTGTCGGGTCCAGACTGGGAATCAACCCGATACCATTATTAGAGCCGGAACCTTCCAAGCCGCCAAGATAGTTTTTATAATTGTAAGGGACCATATAACTCCAATACATTCCATCCGTTTCCAGTTTAGCATTCTCACTGGGAACCGACCAGATTATCTCAGGGCAAGTTTCGTTGTCAAAACCGAAAATATTTGTCCAGTCCGTATCCAGCGCATACTTACCATATTTCCCGTCGATAATATCCTGACAGATGGCGGCAGCTTCAGCGTACATCTCTTTTCCGATATAAGGCTTTGCATTGAAATAAAGCCGGGCCAGTAAAGCTGCACCAGTTGCCCGGTGAAGACTTCCGTTCTCCATAGCGCCCAACTCCTCTTTAACCGGTAAATTGGGTATTGCTTCATTCAAGAGATTCTCAACAAAATCGAATGTTTCCTGGTCGGTAGACCGACCTTTTACATCACTCTGTGTCGTCTCATAAAGGGGAACCCCGCCGAAAAGATCCAGTCCGTCCAGATAAAAAGAGGCAACCAGAGCTTTCTGTTGGTTAAGCATTGACTCTTTTGTCCCTTCTTCAAACCCCAAAGCATCGAAATCAATGTTTTCCAGATCTTCCAACGCATCCCAGGAGAGCGCGACTCCCATAGCGAAGTTCGTCCATCCTGTTTCCACAAATGCCATATCCTCCGTATAGTCATGGTGATGGAATTTCTGATACATAGCCCCGTTATACCAGTCACTACCCCGGGTTGGCAGACAGAACTCGTCCGTCCCCAGTTCCTGAAGCATCCAACGGGGTTCGTTATGCCCCACATACCAGCGCCAATGGGTAAACGGACGGTTAAAACGTTCCCATACCGCATCCTGAGAGGTATAAAAAGTTTCGGGAACTACCTGCGAATAAAATGTCGGTTCCACATCGCAGGATGTTGCTGCCAGTAAACAAGCGATACCCGAACATATATAATTTATTATCTTATTCTTTTTCATTCTGCCTGTATTTAGAAGTTTAACTGAAGACCTAAAGTATAAGTACGTACCACCGGATAGAAATCCGACCAGAACTTTTCCGTACCACCTTCCCAGCCGGTAATATTTACTTCGGGGTTCATGCCGCTATAGCCGGTAATAGTGCATACATTTCCTACTGTCCCGTAGAGGCGGATACGATCGATGAACTTGGTGTATTTCTTCATCGGCAGCGTATATCCCAATGTGATAGCATCGATTTTCAGAAAGGTACCGTCTTCCAGGTAATAATCACAAATCTGTTTCTCCCCTTTGATATGGCTGAATTTTCCATAGGCTGCTTTCAATACATTGGTATTTCCCTGTCCTTGGATGCCGAAGTACATATTTATCGTGTTGTAAACATCGAAATCGATCCAACTGCGCAGGTTGATCCCCAGATCGAAATTCTTATAAGCCAGCGTATGGCTCCAACCGACCACAAGTTTGGGAGTATAATTTCCCATGTACTGTTTATCGTTCTCCGTTTTTTGTGCGGCCGGGATCACTTCACCGTCTTTATTGTAAAGAAGGAAACCTCCGTCATCGTCAAAACCGGCAAACTTCCACAAATAGAACGAACCGATCGTCGAACCTTCTTCCATACGGGCTGCATCCCCGGGAGAACCCGGAGCAGGAAAGCCATTCCCATTATAATAGGTATTATTTCCCCATAACGTCAGTATCTTGCCAGTGTTATGGCTCAGGTTCAGGTTGGAAGTCCACACAAAATCTTTCGTACGGATAATATCTCCGCCTACTTCAAACTCCCATCCCTTACTTTCCATACTTCCGATATTCTGCCATTGAGAGCCTTGTGTATAAGGTGGTTGAGGTACTTTTACACTATAAATCAGATTGTCTACCTTACGACGATAATAATCGAATTTACCATATAAACGATTGTCAAAGAGCGAGAAATCGAGCCCCAGGTTCCATTCCTTCTTTTCCTCCCAACCCAGACTCTGGTTCACATTCTGTGTCTTTCCGTAGGAATAGGCCCATTCACCATCAGGAAGCATCCAATAAGTATCGGAGCCAAGCATATTGGCCATATAGGAAGCACTAAAGTCATTATTTCCGGTTACTCCATAACCGAAACGAACCTTCAGGTCGTCTATCCATTTGATATCTTCCATAAACTTTTCATTGGAAATACGCCAACCGGCAGATACAGACCAGAAGTTAGCCCAGCGATTATCTGCAGCGAACTTGGACGAACCTTCATGGCGGATAGATGCCTGCAACAGATATTTATCCTGATAAGAATAATTCGCACGGGCAAACAGGGAGAACAAACGTTCGGTAATATTTTTACCGGAACTCATTGCTGCCTTGCCGTCACTCAAATAGGAACCGGCGCCTATATCCCAGAACTTTACACCATCTACAGCAAAATTATAATTGGACATATTGAAGCTCTCGCCGTTGTTTTCAAAATAGGAATAACCGGCTACCGCATTCAGGTTATGACCGCCCTTAAATTCTTTGATATAGGTTGCATATCCTTCCGAAGTGAGGTTCTCTGTTTTACTGAAAGCCAGATGGGCATAGCCTTTCCGCGATTCTTCCAGTTCATCCCGGTGGTTGCGGGAATTATAGAAATGATGTTCCCATTGCCGATTTTCATATCCTAGCACTTGCTGATAGGAAAGTCCGGGAACAGGCTTTATATTCAACTTGAAAGTCACCTCCGGTTTGAACCATTTATCCAGCCCTTCATAGGTACTCAGCATGGCATCGGCTACTACATTATAATCCAACTGTTCGTTCAGCCAGACATTATAACCGGTCTCACTCTCCGGATCGTAGGGTGAACGGGTCGGGTTATTACGCAATGCCTGCTGGAAATTCGGATAATGATTGTTACGCATCGCTTGCCGGTAATCGACATTCGGACGTACTTCCAACCAATCGTCGAACAATTTAAAGTTTGCATTCACACGTCCACCATAATCCTGCCGTTCATCCTGATGGGCGATTCCCTGATTCTTCTCATAGAAGAAAGAGGTATAGACCTGCGCTTTCTCCGTTCCCATTTCAAGAGCCAGGTGGTGCTTTTGGGAGAAGTTGTTGTGGTTGATCAGTTCGTCCCACCAGTCGACATCCGAACCGTAGTCGGTCCCTATCTCATGTTCCGCATATTCTCGGCCGGAAAGCATTTCAGGGGCATTATAATTCTGCTTCTTTGTAAACTCAGAACTATACGTCAACTTCACCTTTCCATCCGTATTGGAGCCGCTCTTAGTCGTGATCAGGATCACTCCGGAAGCGGCACGGGTTCCGTAGATAGCTCCGGCCGAAGCATCCTTCAAGACGTCGATGGATTTTATATCGTCCTGAGTAAGCGAACGAATATCGCCACCGGGAAAACCATCGATAACAACCAAAGGGGCTCTACCGGCATTTATCGAGGTCATACCGCGTAACTGGAAGGTCGTACTTGAGTTTGCACTGCCCAGATTGGTCATGATCAATCCTCCGATCTTACCTTGTAAAGCGGAAGAGATATCCGAACCACTCACTCCGACCATCAGATCGTCAGCAGAAAGAGAGGTAACGGCACTCGTCACCTGTTTCTTTTCCATCGTTCCATAGCCGATCACGACGACCTCATCCAGCGTCTTGGTATCTTCAGCCAACCGGACACGCAATGAGCTCTGATTACCTAAGGGTATTTCCTTTGAAACATATCCTATATAGGAAACAGAAAGAACTGCATCATCAGGAACATTCTGCAATATGACATATCCGTTTGCATCCGTAACATTCCCGTTTGTCGTTCCCTTGACCGTTACATTTGCACCGATCAACGGACCGGATTCATCCGTTACCGTTATTGTTACTGTCCGTCCTTTCTGCATGGACGATCCGTTTTCCGCAACTGTTATTTCTTCTTTATTCCCGTCTGTCGCAGAGATCGGAACCGAACAAAACAGAAACAAGCCTAAAGTTATAGCTACCGCACAATAATGCGGTTTATATAATTGAGAAAGTATATGAAAATTCTCTTGTTGCTGTATTTTCATGAATATTAATAGATTAGTTGATAATAAAGATTCAAGTAACTTATTCTCATCTGTGATGGCTTATTTACCATCCTTTGTATTGGTCTCACGTCATATATATGTCCTCCTATTAAAAGTTAACGAAACTGGAAATAAAAACACTTATTAGGATTTAAACATCGTCTTGGTAGGACTATGGTGCATATAGGAGGTTTGAGTAAAAATATGCTGAATATTATTTGTTTGTTACTTTATTTATATTAATTTTACGACGGATTTTAAACTATCGGAGAGGTATTTCACAGCTTTCTACTAATAGAGGTTAAACACAAACACCATAGTTCTACCAAGACTCACCTTTCTTTTCAACGGCTATAAGAGAAATACATAAATCATCCCCACTCGGAAATAATTTCTTTATAATAAATAAGGGGTATACTATTTTTTTGAAAAAAATAGTATACCCCCATGAATTGAAAAAGAATCACTAAACAATATGCTCATCTTTCAGAACCAACATATCCCCCATATCTTCCAATTCATAAATACAAGCTCTTTCCGATCCATAAGGAGAATTCGGTCTATGGAAAATAAGTTTCATCAATTTAATACTTCCATCTACAATTTGTATCCACTCATGGCAATAAATAATGTAAAGAATCTTCAATCTGCAATTCGCCTTGTTCATCGAAGAACAAGCGATCCATACAAACAACTCTATCCCAATTTGGTTTCTGACAATATGGGTCAGCATGACGATGATAGATCATACAAAATCTACCATCAGGTGCCTCTACTATTGAATTATGTCCCGGCGAAGAAATACCTTTTGAAAGATCAGTCGCCAAAAGAGGGTTATTAATACTTTTAGTCCAAGGACCTAAAGGGCTTTTTGAACGAGAGACCCCTATCCCATAATGTCCATATCCTGTATCATTTGCAGAGTAAGTCATATAATAAATCCCATTTCTTTTAAATACATAAGCTCCCTCATTACATCGATTTTTATCCCAATTTACTTTTTCCCATGATTGGGAAGCGCCCGAAATAAAAACAGGATTTCCGTCAAGCCCCGAAAGGTCCGTTGCCAATCGTGCGGCATAAAGCTCGCCTACAGCCAATGTCTCTTGTATTCTATTTTTACTATAATAGACATAAGGAGTCCCATCATCATCTACAAAAATATCAGCATCTATTGCAGAATATCCTAAGTCGAACCAAGGAGTGTAAAGATCAACAAAAGGACCATCCGGTTTTTCGCTGGAGGCCAGGCAAGTAAGCATTAAACCTCGCTCTTCCACGTAGCAACTATACGTCATATAAAATTTTCCTTTATAATACTCCACTTCTGGTGCCCAAAAAGCATGACTGCCAATATGATTTTCCGGTTTACGATACAAAAGGCCTTTATATTCCCATGTGATTAAATCCGTAGAAGTATAATAAGCAAATCCCATTCCCTCCGGTAAAGATGTCGTACCAGTCAGATAGTATAAACTATCAAATTTATAAACAAAAGGATCTGCAACAGACAATGCCACACTATCTGTTGTTTTTAAAGGATTTAAATGCTTATTACAACTCCCTTTTAGTGGTCTGCCATGACAAACCACCAAAAAAAGGAATAAGCAAATAACATATATATATTTTTTCTTTATCATGATCTATAAAGTTTCATAATTGAATGAGAGTGTCCCCCCCGCAGTTGTATCTTATACACTCTCATTTCTTTTTTACCAATAAGGAGCTTGTACTAAATTCGGATTTTTCTCTAATTCTGAAATTTCAATATTCATCCAATAGTAGGCTTTTTTCCATACACGATTATGTTCCGGATCTCCCACCCGTTTATAGAAATTATTAATGTCCGTGCAATCCCAGTCTAAGCCCATTAAATAGCCATTCATCTCCGGTATACTTTCAGCAATTTTCCAACGACGTATATCAAACCAACGAATACCCTCTGAAACGAATTCTACACGCCGTTCCATGCGTACAACATTACGAATAGCATCTTGCGTATTATCTACGTGAATATAGTCTGGGTTATTTGCAGCAACAGCGTTAATTGTATATTGACGTAAGCCAGCACGCAGACGTATATGATTGAGATATTTCAAAGCTTCCAATCGTCCCGTTGCGTTATCGTAAGCCTCGTTAACAGCCTCTGCATAATCCAAATAACTAGTACCCAAACGATAAAGCCATTCAGTCCGATTTCGATACCATATCCCATTTTTACTATTATCCCCTTGATAAACTTTACGACGTACCAAATAACCATTACGCGGTGAATTCCACTGATGATTGTTATCTTTTCCATAACACAAAAAATCAAAAGGACGTTCTGCCACTTTATACCATGAACCATGATAACTTACAGATGTATAAAAACGAGGCTCACGATTATAATACATCTTCCAAATTCCTGCAGGTGTAACTTCGCCCGCTACTCCTGTACCTTCATCCCAAGAAGTATCAGCACGTTTCGTAACTTCTGTTGTAAATCCTTCCTCGGAATACCCAGACTCTTCATTAATTATCGGGGTCCCGTCTGCCTTATACCCTGTAATAGCAGGTAATCCATTACTCATAAAGTAAGCATCCACTAAACCTTGATATACCCCTAAACATCCTGCATCTCCAAATTCAGGAGTAATACAAAGATCTTCGTAACCCTCAAAATTCGTATGACCCAAATCATTTGTCATAGGAAATGTTATCTCTGGATTCCCAGCAGACTCTGTTGTAAAAAAAAGATCTCTGGTAGACCGAAAAGGATCTATAGACCCATCCTTATTATAAGCGATAAACAAAGCATGTCCAGCAGCCTCTGCTCTATCAATCACAAGTTTGCAAGCCTCAGCTGCTTTTATCCATTTCTGCTGGTCATAAACAGGACTAAACAACTGACTTCCATCAACATTAGTCCAATCCTTATACCAAGAATTACCATTTACCAACGGACTGGCCGCAAAAAGCAGCATACGAGCACGAGTAGTTAACGCCATAATTGAAGTAGCATGCCCATATTCATTAGTAGCAGTATACTTATCGGGTAGCAACTCTGAAACAGCTAATAATTCTTTATCTAAATACGAAACTATATCATCAAAAGAAGTACGCGCTTTCTGCATTTCTGCCAATGGTACATCTGTTGAAAACATTTCGGGTATAAAAGGGATAGGGCCATAATTTTCAGTCAAATGCCACCAATAATAACAAGCCAAATAACGGCATTCGGCTTTCATCCGATCTATTGTTTCTTGAGGTAAACCTGCAATTTCATGAGCTTTTTCCTGAAACAGATAAGCATGACGAATCCGTTTAGGGTATTCATTCCACATATTCCAACTCGGCGCAGTAGCAACATTCCAGGTTCCATTGAATAACCTTTCTTGCACAGAGAGTACTCCCCAATTTACTAATCGATTCCACACGAGTTCATCTCCCCAAACGCTCCAGCCTAATCCATGTGTATAATCGCCAGGAGTAGGCAAGCCATTATATACATAGCCTAATACACCTTCTACCTTATTTTTATCATCAAAGACAATATCCATCGTCAATTCTGTATCTGGTTCCTTTTCCAAAAAATCACAAGACATAAATGAAAGTAAAGCAAAAGCTGCAACTACCAGATATTTTGATTTCAATCTTTTCATCTTATTTATTTTATAACATTTTCATTATTAAAAATTTAAATCCAGCCCCATTTGTACCGAAGCCATCTGTGGGTATATAGTACCATTAGACGTATTTAATTCCGGGTCCCAAAGTTTAAATTTGGAGAAATAAAATGGATTATTACAGCTTACATAAACGCGCAAACTCTTTAAGCGAGCTTTACTTAAAAAGGTTTTAGGTAAATTGTATCCTAACTCAATCGTTTTGCAACGCAAAAAACTCATATCCTTTTTCCACCAAGTAGAAGCACGATAATTGTTTTCATTAGGAGAAGCATCTAAACGAGGATAAAAAACATCTTGTGAAGGATTCTCCTCTGTCCAGCGATCTTGATAATTGGTAAAAATGTTTGCACTATTACCTGTTCCCGGCAACCAAGCATTTCCCCCTCCTATTATTCTATGAGTGTCACCCATTCCCTGAAAGAAGACATTTAAATCCCAATTGCGATAGATTACTGATGCACCAAAGCCATAAACGATACGCGGATCGACGGTGCCACCAATATAACCTTCATCTTCTGTCGTAACAACTCCATCCTCATTACGATCCACATACTTAATATCACCAGGACGAAGGTTGCCAGAACCAACCAACTGGTTAGGGATCCCTTCTTTCAAACTCCCATCTGGATTAAAATCATTTTCAGTAAATAACCTATCAGCAATCAATCCCCATAACGTATTGATAGAACCACCTCCTGTTTTAGAACGATACGTTCCTGCTAAACTTGCCGGTTCATCATACTCTGTCACTTTATTTTTGGCATAAGTAAAAGTTGAATTAAATGTGACAGACCAATCTTTGTTCAGTTGTTTTTGGAAACCTAAAGACAGATCCACTCCTTGATTTTCCATTTTTCCCAAATTACCATACGGCAATGATATAAAACCGGTGAGGTTAGGAATCGTCTGACGTTGCATAAATATATTAGAACGCCATTCGTGGAAAACATCAACATTCAAGTTTAAAGCTTCCCAAAGTCCCAATTCAAAACCCACATTTGACTTCCAAGATACTTCCCATGTCAAATCATTTGTACCGATTTCTCCTTCTGTATATCCGGATGTTGTATAATTTTTGTTTTCCCCGAAAACATATCCATTCCCTGAATTCACCGTTGTGATATAAGCAAAACGACGGCCACCGATGTTATCATTTCCAGATTTTCCATATGAGGCTTTAACCTTCAATTTATGAATAACACTTTTTGTAGATTCCATAAACGGTTCTTCCGACGCAAGCCACCCTAAAGCTACTGACGGGAAAAAACCAAAACGCTGGCCTTTGGCAAAGTTTTCAGAACCATTGTAACCAAAATTAAACTCCCCAATATAGCGGCTATCATACATATAAGACAAACGTCCGGCTATACCTTGCTTACGGAAAGGTTGTACAGATCCATTATCATAACTTTGTTGATTATATAGGAATAAGCCATCCACATCATGTACGTCCCCAAACAAACGATGATAAGTCATCGTTGCTTCCATATAGGTCTGTTTGGTTCCATAATCTCCACCCGATCCAAGTCCCAATGACTCACTTCCATAATGAGACTGGTTTATTATCAAGTTACCATCATCATCACGCCCAGTAGCCGGAGTATAACGTGCTGGATCCGCACTCCTATCTCGCCATGAATAATTATAGGAGTCAAACGAAAAACTAAGTTTAGCTTTTAAGCCGGGAGTCAACATTTTCAGATCCTGTTCTAAAGTCGCCAACGATTGAATCTGGGACTGTGTATTTGTTTTATATCCATACTGCGTAGCCATAGCCCAAGGATTATTGATACTTGTACCCGATGCTTCAATATGAGGAATTGCCCCATTAGAGTAACGAACAGCATATTCCCATGGTCTTCTACTAAATGCGTTAAATAAAATATCATTGGTTGAATAAAAAGGTCCCCTATGTTCCTGCATATATCCTCCGATATTTATACGCAAAGTGGTACTCTTCGTAATATCCACATCCACATTAGCACGCACATTATATCGGTTTAACTTAATATCCGTATCATAAGTCAGAGAAGGGTCTGTCTCTATAATTCCTTTTTCATTATAATAAGAAGCGACCAACGCATAACGTAAAAATGTAGATCCTCCGTTAACCGTCAAATTGGCACGAGTAGAATAAGCATAATCTTTTGTCACTTCATCTATCCAGTTCACGTCTGGATAAAGTTCCGGATCATATCCATTCCGAGTTCTATCTATCTGTTCCTGTGTATAAGGTAAACTTGATGGATCCGACAATTCGTTCCTTAGCGTCATCCAGTCTGCAGCACCAATATAGTCCGGCAATTTCGTCGGAGTCGAAATCGCATGTTCTATTCGAAAATTCACTGAAGGAGCGCCAACTTGTCCACGTTTAGTCGTAATAACAACAACCCCATTTGCACCACGTACACCATACATGGCACTAGCAGATGCATCTTTCAATACCGAAAAAGATTCGATTTCGGCCGGATCAATATTATTCAGATCCCGTTCAACACCATCAACCAAAACTAAAGGATTTGTATTACCGGCAAAAGAAGAAAGACCACGAATCCAAAACTGAGAATTGTCCGATCCCGGTTCACCAGTACGTTGTACGGCAATCACACCAGCAACCTGACCCGCCAAATTGTTAGAGAATGAACGGGTGGAACCATATTGCAATTTTGTAGGTTGTATTGTCTCGATCGCACCAATAACCGAAGCTTTTTTCTGACTGCCATACCCTGTAACAACAACTTCACCTAATTCCGTCACGTCCTCTTCCAATACAATATCGAAATTTATCTTATCTCCAATTTTTATCTGTTGAGATTTAAACCCTATATAAGAAATTTCAATCACTGTATTCTTATCAGGAACTTTTAAATAGAAATGCCCATCTGCATCCGTTATAGTCCCAGCAATAGAAGAATCCGTAATAACACTGATATTTACACCCGGAAGAATTTCCCGATTCTTATCATAAACAGTACCGGAAATTTCTATATATTTTCCTGGTTTCTTTTCTTCTATCGCTTGAGCAAGCCGTAAAACGATATAATTATCAGAAAACTTATACTGCAAGTTTTGCCCTTTCAGCGCTTCATTCAATAAGTCCGTAACTACTGCCTTTCTCTTACTTAGCGACACATTAAAATTAGAGTTTATTTCACTTGTACTATAAACTATCAAATAATCTGTCTGCTTTTCGATTTCCTTAAACAGTTCTTCTATCGAAAGATTTTCTGACCGAAGTTCTACCACTGCATCTTGTGCATTACTGTCAAAAGCAAAAGAATGCAAAACAAAAACGAACATGCAAAAGAAAGCTGCTTTCATAACTCTGAACGTTTTTTTTACTATTTTGGGGTATTCCCCATATATTAACAAGGATTTTTTCATACATTTGTAAATTAAGTAAATACTAATTATTCTAACAGGTTTACTTTCTAAAATCGGCAGATACTGCAATATCTGCCGATTTACATTTTTTCATGGGCTCATAGATACATTTATTTTTAAATATTAAACACATTATTTAGATAAAACGATTTGATTCAACTCATCATTTTTCTCAATCTTAAAATGATGAATATCTTGAATCACCTTCAAAATAGTCATAATACCATCCCTTTGACGAAATTTACCGACATATTCATACTCCAGTATTTCTGGATTCCGGACAATTATATCTACATTAAAATACAATGCCAGCTTTTCTATTATAGTCTCCAATTTTTGCTTTCTAAAAACATAAATTCCCTTTTTCCAAAGCAACTCATCCCAATTCATATTCTCTAGCTTTAATGAATCTCCCTTTTGCACCAACAATTGTCCCGGAGACAAAATCAATCCTTCAGATTCAGATTCAGGGAAATAAGCTTTGACAGAACCTTCTTGTAAAGAAACCTCCGCATATTTTGATTTTGGATAGCTAAGTACATTGAACTCCGTACCTAAAGCCTTTATGTCAATCGTTTGTGTAGAGACTACAAATGGTCTTGTTTTATCTTTAGCAACTTTAAAAAATCCCTCACCTGTAAGATATACTCTTCTCTCTTCTGCAAAAGCAGAAGGATAATCAAGTCGAGATCCTGCATTCAACCAGACTTCCGTCCCGTCCTGCAAGACCAGTTGTGCCCGCTGTCCGGCAGGAGCGTACACAGTATTCATCACATTCTCCGATAAAAACTCCGTTTGCTCAGGCTGTGCATACCAATATGTCAATATACTTGTTGAAACGACTAATATCAGAATAGCAGCCGCATACCCAATCCGGCGTGTCCAACGCTTCCACATTATAGCGTGTTGCTTCTGCAAAATAAAGCGGTCGTATTTCTGTTTGCCGATTGCTTTATCCTGTACCTGATGTCCTAAGTTCAACAAGGCATATAGATTTTGATATTCTGCAAATTCTTTTTTGAGTTCTTCGCTCGCCTCGACATCGCGCAGCAGGGATAGTCGCTCTTCCGTGGAAAGTTCCTCATAAAAGTATTTATGTATCCGTTCGTTCATATTTTCCGCTTTTGTTATTAATAAACGGATCAGGAAACCAAAACCCCCAAGAGGATAAACGTTTTTTTTTAATTAGCGAGCAAAAATATTAATAAGGGGAGATAGTCTTTCAATTCGCTTTTAATTTTCTTATAGGCGATAGCCATTTGGTTTTCAACGGTTTTAAGGGAAATATTCAATTCGACAGCTATCTCTTTCTGCTTTTTACCCTCTATCTTACTTTTGATAAAAATTTTCCGACATTTTTCTGGTAGAGAATCTATTACTTCGGTAATAATCCGTTCGATATCTTGCTCGGAGAGTAAGGACTGATCGAATAATTCCAGAGAGGCAAGTTTCATCCGCAAAGTAGCCTGATATTCTTCCTGCATCAGGTTGACAGCTTCCTTCACAACAATGCGGTGGCGTAAGAGGTCGATACTACGGTTCTTAATCGAAGTAAAGAGCAGGGCGACCAGGTTCACATCATATGCCAGGATTTCTTTTCTTTCCCATAGCTCGGTAAATACGTCTTGCACGACATTCTCGGCGTCTTCTTCCGACACGACATACTCCAATGCGAAATACTTCATCCGGGAAAACCAGGAGACATATATTTCTTCAAAATGGTCAGATAGTATTTTCTTTTCAGCCAGCATCTTTCTTCTGTGTAAATTAAATCACGGCTTCTCGATCTCCAAATAATACTTTTTTAATTATATATGAAGTGTGAGAGCAGTAACTTATCTATCGGAAAGCTCTGGAAAACCGTAGAAGTAAATAAGCAACATACCCCACACCATATTTACAAATACGATGCGGAATATGTTAACCCATCTTCTATAAATTTACCAGATTTTATCCGAAAGAATCAGTTAAACAACGCAAATATATTAAAAGTTATTGGTTAGACAAACAAATCAAATTTTAAGCATAGGGGAAAAAAGATACTAATGATGACTTCTTGGTGTCTCAACAATCGAGTAGGAGGAAAACTTCTTCATTTTCCGACCTCTCACATCACTGTACGTGCCGTTCGGCATACAGCGATTCTTCAACCACGATGCAATTGGCTGTATAACCCAAGGATTGAGGGGTTACCGTTACTGCAACTGGACGCTTCCCGCTGTTAGGGTGCGTTAGGGACTTGCACCCGATAGAATATGGTCGTGCTGGGCAAACAAAAAGAGCGCCATACCAAAGTATGACACTCTTCTGTAAATAAACAATTTTAGGGAAAACTATCCTACCATACCAGCCAGGTCAGATGATAACGCCTGTTTCTTCTTAGTACAGAAACGTTCACACTGCATACAAATATCATATCCCAGTAAAGCACCGAGAATAAAATCCTCTTCCGGAGTAAGCAAATTCAAAGGCCGGGTAACCAGTAAACGGATGGCTTCAATACATTCGGGCCTGCCGAAATAGATATTGACGCTCCGCTCACCGGCATCCTGCTTCACATAACAAATCTGCTGGCTTTCCAGACGATCGGTTGCAATCCGCTCATAAGATTTATTGATCGTGCACAAAACCATGCTTCGTACCCCTTTTTTATATTCGTAGATATGATTCAGAAAAACCTTTACCTCTCCGGGAATTTTATTATCTCTGGCCATTACCATGATGCTGACTGATAGTATCTTAATAATATACGTTTGAAATCAATTACTCCAATCCTTCTTTCTTCAAAGAGGCGATCCATGCATCGAGGCGGGATTCAGTCTGGTCGTCTTCATTCAGTTCATCCAGCGGAAGACCGACGAACTGCCCGTCGACAATAGCTGTCGAATCATCGTAGGAATAACCGTCTGTTGCTACATTTCCGATAAATGTGCATCCTGTACCCTGCAAATCAGTATAGATCGTTCCGATAGCGTCACAGAAGGTGTCGCTGAAAGAGGAAGAGTCGCCGCAACCGAAAATAGCCACGAGCTTACCGGATAAATCCAGCTTCTTTATCTTAGCAAGGAAATCATACCAGTCATCCTGCAAATCGCCGGCTCCCCAGGTAGAGCTACCTAGAATTAACGCTTCATAATTACCCAGATCCGCAGGAGAAGCCTTCGCCACATCATACAGGTTAGAAGCATCCACACCTAATTTGGCTGCTATACGTTTTGCAATATCTTCTGTTGTTCCGGTTGAAGAACCGTAAAAAATACCAATTGTCTTCATCTGTTTTATAATTTAATTGATGAAGACAAAGGTCATATATCTCCGGTATAAAGGCAATACCTAGAAATGTGTATTTTAAGGGGTTAAAATACCTACCTTGTTAGTCTGCCACACGACCGACTGACTTAATGTTCTTGATCTTTGAAAGCGTCACACACATTTTCTGGATATCTTCCACATCGTGTACTTTCATCTTAATCTTTCCTTCAAACACACCATCTTTTGCTTCAATAAGCAGACGCATGATATTTACACTGAAATCATCGGCGATCGTCTTGGTGATCGTATTCAGAACGCCGATCGAGTCGATACCTTTCACCTCCAAAGTAGCTTCGAAAGAAGCATTCTTATGGCTACTCCATTCCGTATTCAGGATACGTTCGCCAAAACTACTCTTCAGCCGCATGGCGATCGGACAGGAACGTTTATGAACAACTACATTTCCGTCGTCGTTGATAAAGCCCAGCGCTTCATCACCCGGAATCGGCTTACAGCATTCTGCAATCACGTAGTTACGTTCAAAAGCTTCTTCGCGCAAAATATAAGGTTTCGACTTATCATATTTTACTTTCGGCTTTTCTTCCTGCGCTGTTTCCTCTTTCGACTTATTATTCTTAGAGCCGACACCCAGTGCCTGCTTTACATATTTGAATAAGACATTGTCTGTCTTCTCTTTCAATAATTTCTTTATGTTATCGGGTAAGGCTACATCTCCTTTTTCTACAGCATAATAAAACTCCTCACGTTTGGAGAAACCGAAATACATACAGAGCTTATCCAGATTGGAAGTACTCGGCTCCATTTCCGAACGCTTGAAGGCAACAATAACCTTTTCCTCTCCCAGCTTGGCGGCATCCTTACGGGCACGTTTTAGTACGGCATCGATCTTCGAACGGGCTTTTGCCGTCGTGACAAAATTAAGCCATTCTGCCTGCGGTTCCTGGGAACGGGATGTCAATATCTCCACCTGGTCTCCACTGGCCAGCGGATGACTGAGAGGCACCAGACGATGATTTACTTTCGCCCCGATACATTTATTGCCGATATTGGTATGTAGTGCATAAGCAAAGTCAAGCGCTGTTGCACCTTGTGGCAACGTCTTGATATCTCCTTTCGGAGTAAATACGAATATCTCAGAAGTGAACAAGTTCAGTTTGATCGTATCCAGGAAATCGAGTGCATTCGGGTCCGGACTTTCCAGGATCTCAGTAATTGTCTGAAGCCATTTGTCGAGTTCGGTATCTTCCTCCACACTGTGTTCTTTATATTTCCAGTGTGCGGCAAATCCCTTCTCGGCGATATCGTCCATACGGCGGCTGCGGATCTGTATTTCCACCCATTGTCCGTCGGGTCCCATGACCGTCAGATGAAGAGCCTGATATCCGTTCGCCTTCGGACGGCTCACCCAGTCGCGGATACGGTCGGGACGGATACGGTAAATATCCGTAATAGCCGAGTAGATATCCCAGCACATATTTTTTTCATCCACACCCGGCAGCGGGTCGAAAATGATACGGACGGCATACAGATCATAGATGTCCTCAAAAGTGATTCCTTTACTTTCCATCTTGTTCCAGATGGAATAGGCTGATTTCACACGGGCTTTCATTTCATAATTCAAGCCCATATCCTTCAACTTTTTATCGACTGGGATTGCAAAGTGCTCGAATAAAGTATTACGACTTTCTTCCGTAGACTTCAGTTTCTGTTCGATAAAATCATATTCCTGGGGATGTTCATATTTGAAACTCAGGTCTTCCAGTTCCGTTTTGATAGTAAAAAGACCCAGACGATGCGCTAAAGGAGCATAGAGATAAAGTGTTTCTCCGGCAATCTTGAATTGTTTGGCGGGAAGCATGGAACCCAAGGTTCGCATATTATGCAGACGGTCGGCTATTTTGATCAGGATCACACGGATATCGTCACTCATGGTAAGCAATAGCTTACGGAAGTTTTCCGCCTGGGCGGAGGCCTGTTCTCCAAAGATACCTCCGGAGATCTTAGTCAGTCCGTCTACGATCTGTGCGATCTTCGGACCAAACATATCGCTGATATCCTGTACGGTATACTCCGTATCTTCCACCACATCATGGAGCAATGCCGAACAAATAGAGGTAGACCCCAATCCCATCTCACGGCAAACAATCCGTGCAACAGCGATAGGGTGCATGATATAAGGTTCACCGGAACGACGTTTCACGCCCGCATGTGCCTGGTTGGCAAAGTTAAACGCCTTGGTAATACGTTCCACTTTTCTCCGGTGGTTCGATTTCAGATAGTCGTCCAGCAACTCGTTAAAACCGTCCTGGATCATCTTTTCATCCGCCAACATAGCCGGTGTCATTTCACCTGCATCCTTTGTGTCTTTTGTGTCTATCGCATCGCTCATGGTTACAACCTCTTCTTTTTATATCTAACGTCTGTAACCACAAATATACAAATATTCATGAAACATCAGCACGGAAGCCGGGAAAATAGCATGTTTTATCCCACAGGAATTTTCAGAACCTGACCGGGACGAATATTTGCATTCGATAATCCGTTCGCCTTTTGTATCAAAGCGGCGGATACACCTGGATACTTTTTAGAGATCGTATACAGTGAATCTCCCGATTTAACCTTATAAGAAATAAAGCCATCACTCTGTTTTTCAACAATTTCGGATGAAGAAGTCGTCTTCTGTGTCGTTTTAGACTTCGTTGCGGAAGCAAAAGCCACACCTCCGTTATCAACATACAAAGTCAGGCGGCGACCACTAGCCAAACGATTTGACTTCAATCCGTTCCACTGGCGCACTTCTTTCGGTGTCACGCCATAACGATCGGATATTGTATAAATATTTTCACCGGAAGCTACACGATGGGTTATCTTTTCACGATTGGACGATTTTCCGCTCTCGGTTCCATTCGGATTATAGGCCAGGCAATTCTCCAGCAAATCTTCCGCACGGTGAGTGTAAATCGTATCTTCTTTATCAATAAAAGCATATGTCTGGTTTACCGGCAACTTCAGTACGGATGGTTCTGTGTTTCCGGGAATGATATCGCGCTTATATTGCGGATTCAAGGCACGGACCTGCTCTATATCCATTTGCAACACTTCCGCCACCTGCTCCAGATGCAATGCTTTTGTAACCACAACCGTATCGGTAGCCAACGGCATACTTGTCTGCATCGGGCAAATATTATGATCACAATAGTAGTTCATAATATAATTGGCTGCAATGAACAGGGGAACATACGACCGGGTTTCTTTGGGCAGATAAGGGAATATCTCCCAGAAATCTGTCTTACCTCCCGAACGGCGTATCGCTTTATTCACATTACCCGGGCCACAGTTATAAGAAGCCAGCACGAGATTCCAGTCACCGTAGATGGCATACATATCTTTAAAATAACGGCAGGCAGCATGAGTGGCTTTTACCGGATCGCGGCGATCGTCGACAAGGCTGTTGATCTCCAAACCGTAAATCTTACCAGTCGGAAGCATGAACTGCCATAAGCCGCAGGCACCGACACGGGATAAAGCGACCGGATTCAAGGCACTTTCCACAACAGCCAGATATTTCAGTTCAATAGGTAAACCATGTTCATCCAGCACCTGCTCGATAATAGGAAAATAAAAATCCGCCATACCCAGCATATAGCGTACAAGGTTACGGCGGCGGTCGGCATATAAATCGATACAATCGCGTACTACCTTATTATAAGGTAAAGAAATAACACGCGGCAAACTTTCCAGACGTTCCCGGTAGACAGAGTCAGGGAACCACACATTTGCTTCATCGTCATGGCAGTATTCATCCCGTTTGGAGAAATATTGCACATGCCAGGAACGAAGCAGACTGTCGACATCTGCATCCAGACTTTCGGGTATCAAGCCCACATCGACCGACAAAGAATCAGCAGAGAGGTCCGAATACTGAGGTTCTTCATTTTCAGTTATTGTTTCCTGTGCACGGGCAACAGTAACGAAACAGCAGAAACAGAGTAATGATAATAAGTATTTCATGTGTTATTAGAATTTTATACTGCAATTCAGGCCATATATACGCTCGCTGAAACTGGTCTTTGGCATAACCATCGGTTCCAGCCGCATACTCAGATCAGGCGATATGTCGAAGTCGAACAACTGGGCATCCACATAAGCATCGATCATACAGATGGCATAAACACCGGCTGTAATGATAATACTCAAGTCCCTGTAACGACGGAAATAATCTTTACGGCGTTTGATATTATCCTGCCACCGCGTGTCCGTAATGAATTTTTCGGGTTCATATCCGTTCTTCTTGGCTATGGACACCCACGATTCACTCCATTTCTTCGGATCATCCGGATTATTCTTCACATCATACATCAAATCAAAATAAGCCGACGAATAATCCTTATAGTTTTTATTATTCCAGGTAATCGCGTAGATACATCCCATAAAACCGCCATATACAATAGGAAGTTTCCAGTATGCCCTGTTATAGATCTGCCCCAGCCCCGGCAAAATAGCCGAAAAGATGACCGCCTTTGTCGGATTGGGTTTGAACGGTTTCATATCGACTTCCTTCACCTTGTTGACCTGGCTTGCCGAATCGGCAGACTGAAGTACAGCCTGCACAGTAGAGTCAGGTGGCGCAACAACCACCGTATCGGCGTCAAGTATAACTGCCTTACCTTGTGCTTTCGAATATAAAGAGATACCTGTCAGCACCATCAGTAAGCACAGTATCCTGCTTATTTTTAATTTCATCCTCACGAATATACCGTCAACTTATTTCAATTTATCCAACAGACCGATCAGTCTTTCCAATTCTTCTTCCGAGGTAAAAGGAATCGTGATACGTCCTTTCCCCTTCTCGTTGCATGCCAGTTGTACTTTTGTATTAAAGAACCGGGACAAATGATCTTTCAGCAGATTAAATTCTTCGGGAAGCATCTGCTTGCGTCCTGCTGCCTTCTCCTTCTTTTCCGGAGTTACAGCCTCCGCCCCGTTACGGACGATCTCTTCCACATTACGAACGGAAAGTCCTTCTGCCAGTATCTGTTCATACAATGCCAGCTGCACTTCCGGATCTTCTACCGGTAGCAGGGCACGTGCATGTCCCATATCTATCTTTTTGTCTTTCAACCCCATTTGTATCTCAGCCGGTAACTTCAGCAGGCGAAGGTAGTTGGCGATAGTCGCCCGCTTCTTTCCTACCCGTTCGCTGAGTTTTTCCTGGGTCAGACCATAACTATCTATCAGCTTCTGATAGGCCAACGCAATTTCTATCGAGTTAAGGTCTTCACGCTGTATATTTTCGATCAGCGCCATCTCGACTACATTCTCGTCGGCGGCTGTCTTGATATAGGCAGGGATCTGCTCCAGACCTGCCATCAGGGAGGCACGATAGCGGCGTTCACCGGAGATGATCATGTACTTCTCCGGTCCCATCTCTTTCAGGGTTATCGGCTGGATAACACCCAGGGAACGGATAGAAGTCGCCAGTTCCTCCAGTGCTTCTTCCTCAAATATAGAACGGGGTTGCTCCGGATTGGGTTGAATCTTGCTCAATTCTATCTCGCTGATAGAAGACGAACCACCTGTCTTCAGATCGTCCATCGTGATCAAAGCATCCAATCCACGGCCAAGTGCCGATCTTTTCATTACTGCCATAATTCTACTTATTTGTTTTTGTCTATCAGCTCCTGTGCCAACTGCATATGGTTAAGCGCTCCTTTCGATTCGGCATCGTAAAGCAATACCGGTTTACCGTAGCTGGAGGCTTCGCTCAGCTTCACATTACGCTGGATAACGGTTGTAAAAACGAGATCGCGGAACGGACGTTTCACCTCTTCGTATATCTGGTTGGCCAGACGAAGGCGCGAATCGTACATCGTCAGCAAGAATCCCTCGATTTCCAAAGCCGGATTCAGCTTCGATTTAATAATCTTTATCGTATTCAACAGTTTACTGATACCTTCCAGTGCAAAATACTCGCATTGAACGGGGATCATGACCGAATCGGCTGCAGTAAGGGCATTTACTGTGATCAGCCCCAGAGAGGGAGAACAGTCAATCAGGATAAAATCGTACATATCCTTGAGGGGAACGAGAATCTGTTTCAGAATTTGTTCACGGTTCTCCATGTTCAGCATTTCAATCTCCGCACCAACCAGGTCGATATGTGACGGGATAATATCCAGTCCTTCTACCTCGGTAGGGATAATGGCTCCTTTGGCATCCTCGCCATTCACCAGGCATTCATAGATAGACAACTCGACATTCCGAATATCCACACCCAGTCCGGAGGAGGCATTTGCCTGCGGGTCCGCATCAACAACAAGCACTTTCTTTTCGAGTGCAGCGAGGGATGCAGCCAGATTAATCGTGGTCGTTGTCTTACCAACTCCACCTTTCTGATTTGCTAAAGCGATAATCTTTCCCATACTTCGTCTATTAATTCAGCGGCAAAACTAAACATTAAAAACCTAACGAAATCAGGTTTAAGCAAAACAATGCTCGTTTTGTTGAAAAGTCGCCCTAACTGTTGATAACTTGCAAATATAAACAGAATATTTAATAACTTGTTCCAAATGAGGAATATGCATATACTTTTTTGGAAATGATAACGAAAGTTTAAAAAACACAAAGCCTCTCCGGTTGATGCCGGAGAGGCTTGTTTTTTGTCTGCTTTCCTCCTTCGCAGGAGTACTCGACAGAAGAACTTTATTTCATTACTTAATATTCATCACTCTACTTGTTCGTCCGTCACGGACTACTGAATGGTTCTCCCGAAGGAGAACCATTACGCAGAATGATTTATTTTGATTATAAATTTCTTATTTGATAACTGCTTTAACAGCACTTTCACCTTCTACAGCTACGAATACAATACCTGAAGGAACAGAGATTGTAGTTTCACTGGAAGTGATTACTGTGTTAGCAATGGTTTGACCAAGAACATTGCTGATAGCAACAGTCTTACCTTCAGCTCCCTTCACTACAACAGCACCAGGAATTACAGATACAGATACTTCGGTAGTTTTAACACCTTCGTTTTCTGTCGGAGTTTCGTCTGTCTGACCGAAGCGGAATACCTGAGACTGGTTGATTACTTCATTGATAGAAGCAGAGATGTCTTCATGATCACCTGTCGGTGTAATCTGAGCCAAAACAGGAATACCATTATGAACTTTCACCCAAGCACCAGCGAATGAACCGATAGCAGAACCCTGACCATTAGATTCCAGAAGGAAGCCTTCACTTGCATCAGCAGTTTCATCAGCCTGGTCATTGATCTTTCTCAGAGAGAATGCATAGTTCTTATGAGCACCGTCAAGTACATTTGCCAAAGAATTAGCACGAAGCAAATCGAAATCAATTACTTTTGTTCCTGTTTCCGAATTATTAACGATAGTTGTAACATCTGCTAAAGTCTTACCGTTCTTCAGGATATAAAGAGTTTCAGCAGTAATATTACCGTTAGCATCAGTTGTCACCTGATGAACACCTTCTACAAATCCTAAGCGAGTGTAATTTTCGAACTTGAATTTATCAGCATCAGTCATTACATTATTATTAGGCTGAACAGAATCAGTATAATTAACTAAGAAACGACCTGCCAGGTAACCATTGTAAGCTACATAATGATTGTCATCAGCTGCTTTTGCTTCAGCTTCAGTTTCCCAATAACCATGAGTTTTACTTCCGCACAAGAATCCGTCAGGAATAGAATCAACATCAACAGCAAACAGATACTGAGGCATAAATTTATTAGAAGACAGAACTTTGTCAACATACATAGCAGCTGCGTCAGTTGAAACGCCCTTACTTTCAATACCCAGGAAGTTAACATCGGCGATCGGCTGAGAAGCGCTCACGTTCTTACTGTCACCGCTATCTTCAAACAGATATTCATTTGCATTACCGCTCTTTCTGTAGATCTTCACTACATTGTTCATCGGCATGTCATAATCAGCAGTCATATCGATATACTGCGGACGTATCTTATGCTGGAAATAGAATGCAGAAGCACGATCTTCAGGATTGTCGTTCAGGCTTGAGAAACGTAATGTACCCAGACCATCTACAACATTAGCCTTATTCCAACCATTAGAAGTTTCTAATACACCATTGGTATTCTGAATGTCTACCAATACATAACAAGTATCAGTTACTGCATTGTTAGCATCAGAACGAACCTGATCTGCTTTCAGATAGAAGTAAGCCCATTTAGCGTTTACACCATCGATATCAGCTTTCTTAACTGCTTCGTAATAATAGTTGTTATCCTGTGTATTTTTAACCAATGCAATATACTTCTTATCGTTGTCTAATAAATTAGCATCTTTCAGTTTCAGAACATAAGCTGTTCTTTCCAAATCTTGATAACCTGTCAACGGATAACCAAAATTGTTTACAATAGCACCACCATTGTTAGGCAATGTTGCTTCAGCGATTTCGTAGATTGTAGGATCTGTAGCTTCTTCAGCTTTAGAGATTTTACCTACTTCACTCTGCAAATACAGATTATCGTTATTGAAATGATAATACTTGATAGTATAGTTGTTTTCAATACCATTGCTTAGTTCGTCAACAGTGAACTTCTTGTATCCGTGGTAAGCTGTTTTAGCGATCGGAGAAGTTACTGCAGTAAAGATGATAGAATCCTGAACACCCAGATACTGGTTATTAAACATTCCCTTGTTATCATTTCCACCTACATAAGTACGGTCGATAAAGCGGTAGATTGTTTGACCAGCAGCAGTAGTACCCATATTATATAACTGACCTTCAAATACCTGATCAGCATATTCACGATTGTGAATCTTAACACGACGTGCTACGCTTGAAGCATCGTTGCAATCCAACTGTTCAACAACCCACTGTGTAGCAGGCATCAAAGAGAAGTCCTGATCCATAGCCTGGTTGTCATACATCATGTTACCTTCCATGTTTTCAACGATATACATACCGTTAGCACGTTCTACAGAAGATTTAGTTGTATACAGATTGATGAAATACAAGCCATCAGCAACTGTACCACGAGTCAGATAATCGAACGGACGTACAACAGATGTCTTTACCTTAAATTCATCACGGTTGTCTTTAGCAACTGTCAACACCGGATTTGTCTGACCCGGAATTGTTGCAGCAGTCAAAGAAACTGTTGTTGAACCAGCATACGGTTTTAGATTAGTAAACGTATTTGATACGGTATAATCGTTCTGGAAGTATGAAGTACAAGCTTTTGAATCTTTCCATGCATCTTTAGCATTGAATTCATCATCATCCTGAACAGCAGCATTCAACGGTTCAATCAGCAAGCTGTCGTTTGTCGGGAAATAAGTCGCTTTGAAGTAGTAACGAGCCTTCATATAATCATTATCTGCAGCAACCGGAGTCTTTACGGCAAACTTAACAGAAGGAGAAACCGAAGGAGCATAGTTCTCTTCCTGGTAACGAGCTGTATCTGCCAACAGATAACCATTTCCAAGCTTGAAGTTCAAATTAAATTTCTTATCGATACCCATCGCTGTCGGCAAGCTTAAAGCATTTTCTTCAGCAACGAATGATCCAGTGAAAGGGGTTGTTCCTTCCAAAGTATTCGGATTAATCAAAAATTCGAAGTTAGTTGCATGGAAATCAGCATCCATACGAGCATTCAAATCGTTTGCAGTCATGATGATCGGGTTAGCAACCACTGGCTTAAGATTTACTGCAATAGTAGGGATATTACCCATTGACGGACCTGCTACATTTGAATCATATACAGCTGAAGTTAACAGAACACCTGTCTTATTCATACCATTAGCAGCCAAATCAGCGGTTACTGTTGCATCATCAGCAACAACCAAACACATCACCTGATTATTCGCCTGATTATGAAGATAAGAGAACACAGGAGAATAAGTAAAAGCAGCAGTATTGCTGTTTACTGTATACCATGACCAGTTGTCAGTACAACCATTCATTTCTACAGCAGCTGTTGCTTTAGCATTTGCAGCTGTACCAACAGTTTTTGCAGCACGATCATGATCAAACGTCAAAGCGAAACCGGTTTCTTTATTTACATAAGTAAATTTACCACCGCTTACACCATCTTGTTTGTCATACTTGATTGTCCACAAAGAAGCATTCAGAGGAGCTTCACTGGATTTAACTGCTTTCAGATAGATCTTACCTGTTTCGTAATTTCTTTCCTGAATCAATACATAAGGGTCTGTACCATCATCCTGAATATTGGTTCCAGCAGTTACCTGTAATTGATAAAGAAGATTGTCTTGGATATGGTAAACATCCTGCGACCAAGCAGCCCCGTTGAATGTTGCACCACCAGTCAAAGCAGATAGACCAGCATTACCTGTAGATGTTTTGGATACGGAAGTTGTTGCAAATGTACGATAAGCATCTTGTACTGTTGCATTTGCCGAAAACAACGTTCCCAAAGCCAAGCATCCTACCAGAGTAGAAAACTTTTTGTTCATAATTCTAAAATTTAATATTAATACTAAAGTGTAATAAGTTCTTATTCAACACGATCGCTATCAAAAAACACTTCTTGTCCTATGACTAAATTAATCGATCGTTTTTTCTCGTCAACAAAAGTAAGCATTTGTTTGATTTCGGCAATTCTTTTTCGATTATTTTTTTCAACCTTATGTTCTTTCTTATCAATTGAATAGCATCGTTTGTATGAATCTCCCGTTTTAAGGGACGAACCCTCCAAGTCATGACGAGAAAAAACGATCGTTTTAGCTAGTCATACATTTCACTTTATTTAAGCTATAATTTACTCACTCAATTAAAGAACAATATCGATCAAATACATTAATGTACGTGCGTACATTAATATAAATAAACAGTATATCCCTGGATTTCAACCACCTCCGCCACCAGAAGCTCCTACTTTCATTTTATACTTCCTTCAAAAACATCCAATTATAATCAAAAGATAACGCAAATCAGTAGCATCTTTTTTCAAGCAACAGCATTATAACTTATTAATCAACCCATTAACGACAAAACCAACTATATAAAACAACTTCATCAAGTTATTTTTCCATAATTGTCTACACGGGGAAATCTGTTTCAACAACATCTAATACACCAAGAAATTTCTCTAAGAGAAATAATCCATCAAAACCAAGAATTTAATATATTTTTCCTATGTTATATATATGCAAGGCATACCTTACTCAAAAGTAAGGTATAGTATTCTAATATGTAATGTATAGCTTACTTTTTAGAAAAGAATATATTACAGATATAATATATTAGAGTTAATTGTTTAGATTAGCAAAGCTCTCCCCTTGAGTCTCCGAAAGGAGAACTTACTCCTCCCATAAGTCAAACAAGAGAAGATAAACGGCCCCCTACATAATTCCTGAAACAACCAGACTTCTCTGCATGAAAAGACATAAAAGACAAACAACCCGGAAGAACGTTAAGAAAAAATTAAAAGCATCCTCCGTCAAAAGATTATCGTTACATTTGTAGTGGTATTACAAAAATAAGTTGCAATGAACGATAGACCGCTTATCCTGATTACAAATGACGATGGCGTAGATGCCAAAGGTATCAAAGAGTTGACAGAATGCCTGAGAGACCTGGGAGATCTGGTTGTATTTGCTCCTGACGGCCCACGTTCGGGCATGAGTAGTGCGATTACATCTGAGAATCCGATCAAATACAGTCTGGTGAAAAAAGAAAAAGGACTGACAATATATAAATGTACGGGAACACCGGTGGATTGTGTAAAACTGTCCATTAATGAAGTACTCGACCGCAAACCGGATCTGCTTGTTTCCGGTATTAATCACGGAGGAAATATGGCAATAGCCGTTCTTTATTCAGGAACCATGGGGGCTGCCGCCGAAGGCTGTGTATTCGGTGTACCTTCGATGGGTGTCTCACTGCTCGACCATCATCCGGATGCAGATTTCACAGAATGCTGTCGCTTGGGACGTATGGTAGCCCGCCGTGTACTAAAAGAAGGATTGCCTGCCGGGACTTATCTGAATCTGAATGTGCCGAAAGTAGAGACAGTAAAAGGTATGAAGATATGCCGTCAGGCTGCCGGAAAGTGGGTTAAGGAGTATAAGCGTTCGGAGGACGGAGCAGGCAAACCGGTATTTTGGTTGACAGGTTCTTTTGAGAATGCCAAACCGATCCATTCAGATAACGATATGCTGGCACTCGATAGCGGATATGCTTCGCTGGTTCCCTGTAAACTCGATGTAACAGATTACGAGTGGATGGAGAAATGTAAGGAATGGGAAGTAAAATAAATTACTCTTTATGAAATATTTTCTGATAGTAGGTGAAGCTTCGGGCGATTTACATGCGTCGAACCTGATGGCAGCATTAAAAGAAAAAGATCCGGAGGCAGACTTCCGTTTCTTCGGAGGAGATTTGATGCAAGCTGTAGGCGGCACCTTGGTGAAACATTACAGGGAAATGGCCTTTATGGGTTTTATCCCGGTACTGCTCAATCTGCGTACGATCCTGAATAATATGAAGACCTGCCAGGAAGATATCCGACAATACCGGCCGGACGTGGTAATCCTGATCGATTATCCCGGCTTCAATCTGAAAATAGCCAAATTCGTAAAGACCGTACTTCATTTACCCGTCTACTATTATATCTCACCCAAAATATGGGCATGGAAACAATATCGCATCAAGGATTTCCGCCGTTATGTAGACCGGATGTTCTGCATTCTGCCTTTTGAAACTGAGTTTTTCCGCAAGCTCGATTACTCAGTCGATTACGTAGGAAATCCTTCTGTCGACTCGGTTGCCCAATATAAAGAAAAACAAGCCAGCCGTCCCGATACATTTATGGCTGATGAAGGACTGCCGGATAAACCCATCCTGGCCCTCCTGGCCGGAAGCCGCCGGCAGGAAATCAAAGATAATCTTCCAACCATGCTGGAGGTCGCAGCCGCCTATCCCGACTATCAGCCGGTTATAGCCGGAGCTCCCGGACTGGAACCGGAATATTACAAACAATATATAGGAAACCATCCAGCCAAAATCGTCTTCGGCAAGACATACGACCTGTTGCAAAACAGCCGGGCCGCCCTGGTTACTTCGGGTACGGCAACGCTTGAAACATCGCTCTTCCGCGTTCCGCAGGTAGTCTGTTATTATGTCGTGGCCGGACCGTTGGCCAGTTTTATCTTCCGCAATTTCTTCCATACCAAATATATCTCGTTGGTGAACCTGATTGCCGGACGCGAAGTCGTACAGGAATTGTTCGGCGCCCGATTCTCTTATCAGCAGATACACGATGAGCTAGGCAAAATACTTCACGATGCCGCCTATCGCCAACAAATGCTCGGGGGTTACGACGAGATCATCCAGCTACTCGGAAAACCTGGGGCTTCACAACGTACCGCCGAACTTATTTATCAGTCACTAAGGCATTAACATCTTTTATCATCTTCTTTTGCAGCATTTTCCGTTTTTTCTCCATCTACATTTATAGAATGGGAAATAAGCAATTTTTAGCGATATGAGTGTGATGAAGACGTTGAGAACTTTTATACTGGTCCTGGGGACTGTTTTAACGACCTCTACCATGTATTCTTGTTTGGATGATGACGGATATTCGCCCAATAAATATAGTTTTGGAATAGCGACGATCAAGCCGCTGGGTAATAACAACTATTACTTGCAATGGGATGATTCCACTACTTTATGGCCGGCTTCCGGCGTTACTCCTGATTTCGGAGTAGACAAAGAAAGACGTGCATTTATAAACTTTACATTATTAGGCGATTCTATCAGTAGTGGCATTCCAGGATACGATTATATAATCCGTGTCAACAAAATAGATAGCGTATTGACTAAATCGATCGTTGCCGATCTGGGTGAAAAGAATGATGAATATTATGGCAATGATCCCATATGGATGAAGTCTGTATGGATTGAGGACGGTTACATCAATTTCCAGTTCGAATCTTATTTCGACGGACATACCAAACATTTCCTCAACCTGGTGAAGATGAACAATACGGGTACTTATGAACTGGAGTTCCGTCATAATGCATACGATAACCTGTCAGGCGGACAAGGATGGGGGTTGGCCTCATTCAGACTGAACAGCCTGCCGGATACAAATGGTGAGATAGTGACGATGAAGATCAAATACAAATCGTATGAAGGTGACAAGACGTTTGAACTCAACTATAAATCTGGCTCCCCCGCCGGTAAAGCACCGATGATGGGAGAAGAGAATTTTCATTCGACAAATTAAACCTTCCCACATAACTTTTATTTTTATCATTTAGTTCAGGGAGAGAGGCATCGTGATGATGCCTTTCTTTTTTTTGTATAAATTCGTAGCGCAGATGCAACGGTCGGCCGCTTGCTCTCGTTTATATAAACAAATGAACGAAACAACAGTACAACTGATAGAGGGTTGCCGCAAAGGGAAACGAAATGCGCAACTGGCCTTGTACAAACAATTCGCCCGGCGATTGTACATAGCTTGCCTGCGTATTGTCGGTAACAGCGGCGAAGCGGAAGAAGCCATGCAGGACGCATTCCTGAAAATCTTCACCCGCATCGACCAATATAAGGACGATCAGTGTTTCGAAGCCTGGATCCACCGGATAGCCGTTCATACGGCCATCGACTATGTTCGCCGCCAAAGCCCGGAATGGGAAGAGTTGTCCGACAACTATGCCGCACCGGAGTCAGACGGACCCGACGAGGAAGAAATACAATATTCCGTGAAACAGGTCAAAGAAGCGACCAATAAACTGCCGACCGGTTACCGCGTGATTCTCTCACTCTACCTCTTTGAGGGATATGATATGGAAGAGATTGCCTCTATCCTGCACATTCAGCCGCCAAGCGTACGCAGCCAGTATCTGCGGGCGAAGCGCAAATTGTTAGATATTATAGCAGCTAATTGACATGGACAAATTAAAGAAATTCATAGACACCAACAGAGATGCTTTTGAAGATGACCTTCTGCCGGAAGGTCATTTCGATCGCTTCGAAAAGAAACTGCCGCCTGCACGCAGGAAACATTTCAAGCTATATAGCTTATGCGCTTTCGCAGCAGCAGCATCCATCGCTCTGCTCCTCTTGTTACGGATGCCGGGCGGAACGCCTGTTCCGACTAACAATCAAAAAGCATCCATACAGAAACAGTGTAGTGAGCAAAAGGAATTCAACGAGCTGCAGATGTATTACAAGATGCAGATCAATGACATCATGGCACAAATGGAGACGTTATACAAACAGGACAAAACTACGGGAAGTGCAGATCTGTTGCAAGAAAGCAAAAGAATACTGAAAGACAATTACATGTTTGAAAAGACGATCCTTCCGACACTCCCCTGCTCCAACGACGGCTTGTTTGCTATGAACCAGCATTACAGTGCCAGTGTGGAAAGCCTGAACATCATGCTGAAGCAGATGGAACGGGTTACAAATGAAAACGAGAATGACAACAAATAAAAAATATATATCATGAATACAAAACAAACAAGAAGCCGTTCATTATTACTTCTGGCTGTATTACTTATTGCAAGTACAGCTTTCGGTTGGGCCGCAAAACCCGAAAGTATTAAAAAGAAAGAGATCAGCCGTTCATTCAACGTAAGTCTGAGCGACCTGTTACAGACAGACAATCGTTACGGTAATACCACAATCACCCATTGGAACAAGAACGAGGTTTCGATTCGTGTCGAGATTGAGGCGAAAGCGGAGAGTGCAGAAGCCGCACAGGCTACGATCGATCGTGTACAGATCGATATAAAGAAAACCGGAAGTATTGTTTCTGCCGTTACCTCACTCAAACAGCAGAACTGGAATGGAAACAAGAACGAACGTTTCACGATCAACTATTTCATCAGCATACCGTCCAAACTGGCGATCAACCTGACACAGAAATACGGAAATATCAATCTCCCGGATAAAAACGAAGGAAAGAGCACCATACAGGTAAAATACGGGAACCTGAATGCCGGAAGTTTCACAGAGCCTCTTAACCTGGAAGCGAAATACGGGAATGTGGATATTAATAATGTAACAAAGGCTAATCTGGACCTGGGTTACTGTGGCAAAGTTTCAGTCGGTAATGCGGATCTGCTGAATGCCGATAATAAGTATTCCAATATGGAAGTCAAAGAATGTACACAGATCAATCTGGAAAATAAATATGGGAATGTAAAGATACAAGGACTTGACAAAGGTAGTCTGGAGATCAAATACAGTGAGGCGACAATCGGCTCCGTTAAGGAATCACTGGATATCAGCGAACTGGCCTACAGCACATTGAACATAAAAGAACTTTCTGCAAATTTCAAGAGTCTGAATGTTGAAGCCCGCTACGGAAACCTGAATGTGAATATTTCGTCGAATGCATCTTTCAAGGTGGCTGCCGAAAGCATGAAATATGGCAACCAGGATGTCAAAGGCTTTAATATCACGAAAACTTCAACAGAGGACAAGACAAACCATTATTATGAGATTAATGGTGGAAACAAAGGACGAATTTATTTCGACGGGAATAATTATAGCAATATACGGGTGAAAGCGTTATAAAGGAAAAATGTGAAACATTTTTCAGTTGACAAGTGACAGTTGACAATTAGGCTTCGCACTCAGTAAATAAATCGACTGAAAGAGGAAATAACTGTCAACTGTCACTTGTCAACTGTCATCTACCAAAATACCGCAATGCCAATATTTTATCCAATGCCGAATAAAATATCAACGATCCGGCAATCGCTGCCACCGTTAGAATATACGGTAACTTCTCTTTTAGGCCGCTCAGTATATGGCTAACGTTTCCTGCGGGAAGCTGACCGATAAGCATCAGTAATCCGGCAAATACCACCAGATATACAATGATTATACCAACAATCATAAAAGGCGGCATTCCGGATTCCAGCTTTACCTTTTTCACTTCCGGTACTTTCAAGGGTTCCTCCTGCATGATCAGATCCATAATCTTCATACTCAACTCCGGAGACGGCTCGACCATACTCTCTTTCAGGATCTTTTTGGTCAACCGATTTATATCTTTATCCGATGTATTCATAACACATTCGCTGTTTCGTTCTGCATCATTAACTGCAATGTTTCGTAGAAGTGTTTACGTCCCCGAAACAATTTTATTTTAATATTGGAAGGAGTCATTTCCGTGATCTGAGCGATATCAGCAATGGAACACTCTTCCAGATAAAAGAGATTAAGCACCAGGCTTTCGTCAGCCGGTAACTTTTTCAGTACGCGGGTAATTATTTCTTTCCGGTCTTCCCGTTCCAGGATAGCAGTTGCACTATCCACTTCACTCGTTGTCAGATCGGTTGCAATAGCATCATCATAACTTTCAAAAACAGACTGTTTCCTTTGCGCCGTTATCGCTGTATTGTAAACAATCTTATAGAACCAGGTAGAGAACTTACTGCCAAACTGGAAAGACGGAAGCGCACGATACATCTTCACAAAAGCGTCCTGCACAACTTCTTCTGCCTCCTCACGATTCTCCAATATGCGGAAGGCAATCGTAAAAGCCATCTGCTGGTACTTCGTGACGAGGCAGGAGAAACTCTTGGTATCTCCTGCCAGAATACTTTTTATCCACTTCTGTTCGTCCATCAATCCTGTTTTATTGCTCTTTCTCCTTCTCTATCATTTTGAGAACGATAAAGAAATAGATTAAATAAGCGATACCTCCGCCCAGAACTGTAAAGATAACAACCGGAAAACCAGTCCAGTCACTTGGCATCGTAGCGTCCAGGAAAACTCCAGACATGGCACCCAACGCCAGCCCGATCATCAGCAATCCATTACGTAAAGCATTGAATTTATTCGTCTTCTTTTCCGGTTCTTCCAAAACTATACCCTTTTCGATCATTGCCATACGCTCTTCATGCTTTGTCCGGGTAGTCCTTACGACCAATACAATAAGCAATAATACGGGCAGCCCCACTGCACAAATAATCGCTGTAAAAGCTATTAACATCTCTCCACCATCCATAATTTCAATATTTAAAATGTTTCTAATTGTTTTGTTTACAGATAAGACTAACACTTCGGCGGGAAGGTTACAGGAATATGAAACTTTTTTCAAAAAAAATACCCGGAAATCGGACAAACCGCCGATTCCGGGTATTACTATTAATTATGCGCAAATCGATTAAATTAATCTAATACTTTAATCTTGATGTTACGATACCAAACGTCGTCACCATGATCCTGCAGACCGATGAAACCTTCTTTGTTAGGTCCACCACAGTTCAACAACAGTTCGTAAGCCAACGGCCATTTATCTTTGCTGAACTTACTTGCATCCAGCATTTCTTTCCACTGCTGAGTCCACAAATGATATTCAACAACCGGTTCGTCGTTCTGATAATGAACAACTGTACCTTTGTAACACATAATCTTTGACTTATTCCATTCGCCGAACGGTTTAGAGTTCTGCGGTTTAGCCGGAATCATGTCATACAGGGAAGCAGACATACGGTTACCATCCTTACCTAATTTAGCATCCGGGTGGTTTGCATTGTCCAATATCTGATATTCAGGAGAAGAGATGTAAGAAGGTTGTCCTTCTACTTCCTGGATCAGGATAAACACACCAGAGTTGGCACCTTTAGCCACTTTCCATTCCCATTCCAATTCGAAATTTTTGAACTTATGAGCAAAAACCAGGTCACCACCGTCTTTAGCACCAGCTTCACCGGCTCCGGAACCTTTGATATGGATTGCGCCATCGTTCACTTCCCATGCATTAGGAACATCTGTACGATCATAACCTCTCCAGCCATTCAGTGTCTTACCGTCAAACATAGTAATCCAACCATCGGCATCTTTCGGGAATGTAGACAGGTCTACTGTCGGTAAATCCAATAATTTGTATTCAGGCACGGCTGCTTCTGTTTTTGTTTCGACTGTTGCATCCGCAGCAGCTTCTTCTGTTTTCTTTCCGCCGCCACAAGAGGTGAAATAACACATCATCAGCGCGGCACTGGCAAATAATACTGACTTCTTCATTTTTTATGTAGTTTAAAACTGTTATCTAGGCATATCAGGCAATTTCCATCCATCGCGATAGTTATGCTTGATCAGTTCTGCTGCAAACTGTTTTGCATTAACAGGATCTGTCCAGTCTTTTGCGAATGAAGGATGACCATCCTTGATAGTGAAACCATCTTTGATACAAGTCTTTATCATCTCATTATCACCAATGTTCGTGAATTGCATATTATTGCCATCCCATTTCAATGTTCTGTTCAGACTCTGTAAACGAACAGCCAATACGCCCATCACGATCATTTCGTTGAACGGACCGGCTTCCGAGAAATTAGACTTTGTTTGTACACGGCTGGATGGATTTTCTTTACAAGCACGTACCCAGTCCATTTCATGTCCGTTTACACGACGACATACTTTAGGAGCATTAGGAACGCGACCTGACAACAAGAACGGCTGCTGTCCGTAGCAACCACAAATCAATGTATCTTTCGTACCGTGGAAAATAGTCAGACCGCCACCAGGCCCCATTAATTCTTTTCCTTCCGGGAAACCTTCCGGACGGTTCGGCATCATACCACCGTCATACCAATGAATTTCAACTTCCGGCAGAGCCAATTTCGGCATATTTTCACGAGCAGGGAAAATAAATTTCACATGCTGTGCATTAGGAGCACAATCGCGGAGCAACAGAGTAGAAGATGCTTCAACGCTTGTTGGATATCCTAATTTCAAAGCCTTAAACGGAGTGTGCATAATATGACAAGCCATATCGCCCAATGCACCTGTACCATAAGCCCACCATCCGCGCCAGTTCCAAGGATGATAAATGTTATTGAAAGGTTTCAATTCTGCAGGACCGGTAAACAGATCCCAGTTCAATGTAGAAGGAATCTTATCTGCTTTATCCGGAGTATTCAAACCTTGCGGCCAGATAGGACGGTCAGTTGCACATTCTACCTTTGTGATATCACCGATTTCGCCATTCCAAATCCATTCGCAAACCAAATCAGTATCTTCGGAAGAAGAACCTTGGTTACCCATCTGAGTTGCCACATTTGTAGAAGCAGCCAGCTTAGTTAACAAACGAGATTCGTACACAGAGTGTGTCAACGGTTTCTGACAATAAACATGCTTGCCCAATGTCATCGCATCTCCTGTAATCATAGCGTGTGTATGGTCGGCTGTAGCAATAATAACGGCATCGATAGATTTACCCATCTCATCGTACATCTTGCGATAGTCCCAATATTTTTTTGCATTCGGATGTTCCCCAAATACGCCTTTCGCATATTTCCAATCCACGTCACAAAGCGCAACGATGTTTTCAGTTCCTTTTACATTATTAATATTGGCATGGCCCATACCACCGATACCGACAGCGGCAATATTCAATTTATCTGTAGGAGCCACATATCCATGACTTTTTCCTAAAACAGAACCCGGTACAATGGTCAATGCAGCTGCAGCAGCTGCTCCTCTTTGAAGAAATGATCTTCTAGTGATGTTTGACATAGTAATAACTTTTTATAGATTAGCACTTAATAATAATATTCTAATTCAAAATTCACAGCTTAAAAACACAAACTGACGCAAATATAGCCAATGCGAAAATAACAACAAGCCTGAACCTCCGGCTTTCTTTTTTAAAATAGTTTTTTTTAACAGACCTTATAGACAATGTCTATTTTTTCATAAATATTATCTATGAAACTAGGCGCATGAAAAGTCGTTGTTTCTTTTATATTTGTCTAACACAAAACATATTCACCTGATTTCTGTTATATAAATGAAGAGATGAACATGAAAAAGAAACCAATACTTGTTCGAATATACCAATTTTACCTGGAAGGTTTTCGTGAGATGAAGCTAGGTAAAACCCTATGGCTGATTATATTGGTCAAACTCTTCATTATGTTTTTTATATTAAAACTGTTTTTCTTTCCTAATTACCTGGGACAGTTTGACAGCAATTCCGAGAAAGAAGAACACGTATCGGGTGAATTGATCAATCGAGCAATTACTCCTTAATTAATATAGTTATGATCGAAAGCATTGACACTTCTTTGATTGACTGGTCTAGGGCGCAGTTCGCTCTTACGGCCATGTATCACTGGCTTTTTGTACCCCTGACTTTAGGGCTTGGTGTGATCCAGGCTATCCTGGAAACCATTTATTACAAAACAGGTGACGAATTCTGGAAAAAGACAGCGCAGTTCTGGATGAAGCTGTTTGGTATTAACTTCGCGATCGGTGTTGCCACCGGTCTGATCCTCGAATTTGAATTCGGAACGAACTGGTCGAACTACAGCTGGTTCGTCGGAGATATTTTCGGAGCGCCACTGGCCATCGAAGGTATCCTTGCTTTCTTCATGGAAGCTACATTCATTGCCGTAATGTTCTTTGGATGGGACAAGGTGAGCAAACGTTTCCACCTGGCTTCCACCTGGCTAACTATTATCGGTGCGACTTTATCAGCCTTATGGATTCTGATCGCCAACGCATGGATGCAGCATCCGGCAGGCATGCATTTCAACCCGGATACGGTCCGCAATGAAATGTTCGACTTCTGGGCGGTTGCTCTGTCGCCGGTTGCCATCAATAAATTCTTCCATACTGTATTATCCGGCTGGATCGTGGGGGCCTTGTTCGTTATCGGCATCAGCAGCTGGTACCTGTTGAAGAAACGGAACACACGCTTTGCCCTGGAGAGCATTAAGATAAGCGCCATATTCGGTCTGGTCGCATCTATCCTGATCGTTTGGACGGGTGACGGTTCTGCTTACCAGGTAGCACAGAAACAGCCAATGAAACTGGCGGCAATGGAAGGTCTCTATGAAGGAGGAAACAAAGTCGGACTGGTCGGCATAGGTGTGCTAAATCCGGACAAAACCAGTTATAAAGACAATGCCGATCCTTTTATTTTCGATATAAAGATACCGGGGATGTTATCTTTCCTGGCAGAACGTGACCTCAACGGCTACGTTCCGGGCATCAATAACCTGATCGAAGGAGGTTACACAACGAAAGAAGGCACCCCTGCCCTCTCTGCTGCCGAAAAGATCGAGAAAGGCCAACAGGCTATCCAGGCATTGGCCAATTATCGCCAGGCAAAGAAAGATAAAGACGAAACAGCCGCCAAGCAATACCGGGCTACGCTAGAAGAAAACTTCCCCTATTTTGGTTACGGCTATATCAAAGACCCGGGCGACCTGGTTCCTCATGTCGGCATGACATTCTATTCGTTCCGCATCATGGTTATTCTAGGGGGATATTTCATCCTGCTCTTTATCATTGCTTTAGTATGGAATAAGAAAGATAAATTCCAGGATGCACGCTGGCTACAAAAAGTATGCCTGTGGTCTATCCCGCTGGGATATATCGCCGGACAGGCCGGATGGATTGTAGCCGAGGTGGGACGTCAACCTTGGGCGATACAGGATATCCTTCCGACAAGTGCTTCTATTTCCAAACTCGCCACATCATCCGTGCAGACCACTTTCTTCCTGTTCCTGATCCTCTTCACGATCCTGTTGATCGCAGAGATAGGCATTATGGTGAAAGCCATCAAGAAAGGTCCCGCCGTATCTACTAACAATGAAAACTAAAAATATACACCATGGATAGTACATATATATTATTACAACATTACTGGTGGTTCCTTGTATCCCTACTGGGAGCACTGTTAGTATTCCTGCTCTTTGTCCAGGGAGGTCAGTCGTTACTCTTCTCGATCGGAAAGACTGAGTTGGAACAAAAGATGTTAATAAACTCCACCGGGCGTAAATGGGAGTTTACCTTTACGACACTGGTGACTTTCGGTGGTGCGTTCTTTGCTTCATTTCCCCTGTTCTATTCGACCAGCTTCGGTGGGGCATACTGGGTATGGATGCTCATCCTGCTTTGCTTCGTTATCCAGGCCGTATCCTACGAATATCAGGCAAAGAAAGGTAATTTGTTAGGCAAGAAAACATATCAGGTATTTCTGATCATCAACGGCGTACTCGGCCCGATCTTACTGGGTACGGCAGTTGCCACCTTCTTCAATGGAGCCGAATTTTCGGTGAACAAAGGACAGATGACGGATATAGCCATGCCGGTTATTTCGACCTGGAACAATTCATTGCATGGGCTGGAAGCTGCCTTTGTATTCTGGAACGTATGTCTCGGATTGGCAGTATTCTTCCTGGCACGTGTACAGGCACTCCTCTATTTTATCAACAACATCGACAATAAGGATATAGTCAGTCGCTGCCGGAAACGGTTGATCCCGGAAACAGCTTTATTCCTGGTGTTCTTCCTGGTATTCCTCATACGTTTAATGCTGGTAAGCGGATTTGCCGTAAATCCGGAAACACAGGAAGTATTCATGCAGCCTTATAAATATTTCATCAATCTGATAGAAATGCCTGCCGTGCTGGCTGTACTGCTTGCCGGTGTGGTACTCGTTCTGTATGGAATCATCAAAACGATCGTGTCGCAAACATGGCGAAAAGGGATTTGGTTTGCCGGAACAGGAACTGTTCTCACCGTATTGGCATTATTGCTCTGTGCCGGATGGAACAACACGGCTTACTATCCGTCACTGACCGACCTGCAAAGTTCATTGACCATACAGAACAGTTGTTCCAGTCCATTTACTTTGAAAGTGATGAGTTACGTATCCATCCTGGTACCTTTCGTCCTTGCCTACATATTCTATGCATGGCGGGCACTTGATCTTCATAAGATCGATGCGGAAGAAATGGAAGAGAAAGACAGTCACACTTATTAATGTACGGGGCGGTCAATAAAAACCGCCCTTGCAAGATACATACCCTATAAAACAAAGGAAACGGCGAAGCTCACGCTTGGCCGTTTCTACATTTAACCGTTTTAAACAAAAAGAAAAAGTTAGTTAAGGCTTAGAATAAAATATCTTAAGTCTTTTTTACTTACTAAACATTGCTTCCCGAAGGACAGCAAACAAATATATGTAATCCGGGCCATCTTCGGAACAATCGGACCGCTTTTTTTGTTATTTTTCACAGAACGCAGATGCTTTTGTATTATCTTTGCAAACAATTATCCAAGGGATTCCTTTATGGCAGATTTCAATTTAAACATTTTAGGATGCGGTTCAGCCTTACCCACAACACGGCATCTGGCAACTTCTCAGGTAGTAGATTTACGTGATAAATTATATATGATAGACTGTGGTGAAGGCACGCAGGTACAGATGCGTCATATGCGTATCAAATTCAGCCGCTTAAACCATATTTTCATTTCCCATCTACATGGAGACCATTGCTTCGGACTGCCGGGTCTTATTTCCACGCTGGGTATGCTGGGGCGTACCGGCGAACTGGTGATACATGCCCCCAAAGAGATCGAAAACTACATGCGTCCTGTATTGGATACATTCTGCAAAGGAATGCCTTACAAAGTCCGTTTCAACCATATAGATACTTACAGTCATTCGCTGATCATGGAAGACCGTTCTCTGTCTGTTTATTCCATTCCCCTGAAGCACCGGATTCCGACTTGTGGTTTCTTGTTTGCCGAAAAGGCCAAAGAAGCGCATATCATCCGCGAAATGACTGATTTCTATCAGGTACCCATACGCTGCATGAAAGATATCAAACAGGGAAAAGATTATATCACCCCGGAAGGAGAAGTGATCCCCTGTTCCCGGCTGACGCGCCCGGCAGCACCGCCCAAACGCTATGCCTATTGCTCGGACACCGCCTACAATCCGTCTGTCATTCCGATTATTGAAGGCGTAGACCTCCTTTACCATGAAGCAACTTTTGCCGAATGCGACAAAGCACGTGCCAAAGAGACGTTTCATTCAACCGCCCGCCAAGCAGCAGATATTGCATTAAAGGCAGGAGTAAAACGGCTTGTCATCGGTCATTATTCTGCCCGTTACGAAGAACTCGCAGAATTACATAAAGAAGCAAAGGAGATATTTCCCGGAACAATTTTAGGAAGCGAAGGCATGGTCTTACCCATATAATAAGGCCCTTTTCTTAAATAATAACTGCCAAATATCCACCATATTCAAAATTATTCATACATTTGTACGAATTTAGGGTTTTGAATATGAGATCATTATTTGCCATAATCCTGTTGATCAGCGCTTACGTTGGTAATCCACTCACTGTCAATGCACAGCAAGTGGCAACAACTACGCATGCCGTAAAACAGGCTGAAATAACAGAACCCGACTCTATCGAAATCAGTGCCTACGACAACAAGATCGTTGTAAAGAATGCTCCTATCGGTAGTAAACTGGAAATATACAGCGTGGTAGGCATCCGTGTCAAAGAAATCAAAATGAAGCAACCGGATGGTGAATACACTGTCGATATCGCCAAGGGGTATTACATCGTCCGCATCGGCGAAACTGTCCGCAAAGTAGCGATCCGCTAAGGGAAGCATCGTTTCCATTTCCCCACAATTTTCATAACTATGGGGAAAAATCCCCACACAAGTGGGGGAAAAGTCCCGGTATAATGGGAAACTTTCCCCACTAGGATGAAACTTTTTTCACCCGCAAATAAAAACCTTGTTCATTCATTGATAAAGAAAAAAGGACTTGCCACCCCGGACAAGCCCTTTTCTTCTGATTTATTATATATATGTATAGGTTAAAAAGCGTAAGAAAGACCGATTGACGGCATCAAAGCATATACATTGTAATGTCCACCGAATGTACGAGGTTTTCCTAACAAATCGAGATCCGTATAAGAACCGTCGCGTCCGAATCCGGTCACATAAGAAAATGCAAAATCAACAGACAAAGATTCCAGCGGACGGAAGCTCAGACCGGCCGTGATACCCAACTTATTCATACTCGGAGTTTCCGGATTCAAGTAATTATCTTCTACCGGAGTTTCGTCAAAGTAAGCACCTAAACGAAGATCAAGACGATTAGTTGCCGCAAACTGAGTTCCCAGACGATAAATACGTGAGTTTTTGTATTTCTTCGGAGCATCGATATCATATTGGCTCAATTCCGAAGCCGGATAGAAATTCACAACCAACGAGTTGTAAGCACCCCAACCGACGAACTGAACTTCTCCCGATACGACCCAACGGTCTGTAGGCTTGTAAGTCAAACCGACATTCCAGTTATCCGGCAGAGGCAATTCCGCAGAAAAAGTAGCCTGATCCAACGGGGGAATCTGAATACCGTCTTTGGGAATACCCGGGATAGCAATCCCCATTCCTTCCAGTTGATTAACCAAACCATTCACTTGTCCCAGCAATCCTTTGAAACCTAATTCATTGGCATAACTCAAACGAACATCGCCTTCTTTCACACGGGCTTTTACTTTTGAACGATAAGATACACCGACCGTAAATTTATCGTTAATATCGTACATCGCACCGACATTGAATCCCAGACGAATACCGGCATCCCCTTTCAAAGAAGCAGAAACAGCAGATGTTTCATCATATTTGGACATTTCTGATACGAGTTGATCGACGATCGGCTTATATTGTGGCATGGCTTCCAATATCGGACCGAGTTGTCCCATCATACTTTCAGCCAACCCTGTCATTGCACGCGGCGCGATCAGGGCACGGTTCAGTTCGATATTACCGAATTCCATCATCAGACCGGCACCGATACTCAGGTTATCCATAATCTTCCAGGAAACGGTTGGCTGAATATTGAACGCTTTTAAAGAAATATCCTGTACCAGGTGAGCACCTTTCCAGTCGCGTCCCCAGTTAATGGCACTCCCATAAGGGGTATTTACACTGATACCGGCAGCTAGGAAATCATAAATCTTGAAACCGGCATATACATACAAAGGCGTACTTGCCTTATTATCCGTTTTTTGAACGTATCCATTATCTCCTGTAAACTTACCGTTGGCAAACACACCGGTTATACCTGCCGACAAGTCCACACTCTTATCCATAAACACCAGACCTGCCGGGTTAAAATGCATGCTTTCTGCACCCAACTTCATGGCAGCACCAACGTGTCCCATACCTGCCTGCTTGGTACTCTGGGCGTTCACCTGATAACCTTCTGCCGCAGCGTACGACAACGGAAGCATGGAAAGACATGCTAAAGCGATAATTTTCTTCATAAAATATTCATTAATTAATACCTCTTTTATAACATCCTCTCAGATGCAAACGGCGGCAAAGATAAAGACTTTTCTTTAATATTGCACACTTTTAACAGAAATGTGCGGCACAATTACATCATTTTTGTGCAATAGTTCCAGCTATATCCCTCTATTTTCAATTTTCAATTCTCAATTTTCAATTAAAAAAGTATCTTTGCAGCGAAAAGGAACGTCTCCTTTTCCGTGTGCTTGCTGAACCACGTATAAAACAAGAAAAATATGAAACATCAAGAAGCCGCTTTGGTATGCTTCTCCGGTGGACAAGATTCCACGACCTGCCTTTTCTGGGCTAAGAAGCACTTTAAACGCGTAGAAGCCGTATGTTTTACCTACGGCCAAAAACATTCCCAGGAGATTGAAATTGCAAGAAAGATTGCAGCCGATGCGCATGTTCCGTTCCAATTGCTAGACGTATCGTTGATCAGTCAGTTGGCTCCAAATTCGCTGACGGATACCTCGATCGTCATGGACGAGGACAAACCGGCAGACAGCTATCCCAACACATTCGTTCCCGGAAGAAACATGGTTTTCCTGACTTTCGCCGCTATCATGGCACGAAGCAAAGGGATTTTTCACCTGGTAACCGGCGTATCGGAAGCTGATTTCAGCGGATATCCCGACTGTCGCGACACCTTTGTCCGCTCACTGAACGTCACGCTGAATCTAGCTATGGACGAACAGTTCGTCATCCACACCCCGCTGATGGACCGTGACAAGAGTGAAGTATGGGAGTTGTCCGACGAACTGGGCGTATTCGACCTGGTCCGTACACAGACACTGACCTGCTACAACGGCGTTCCTGCCGACGGTTGCGGTCATTGCCCCGCCTGCAAATTACGCAGAGAAGGATTGGAGAAATACCTAAACAGAAAGAAGAAATAAGATTATGGATACAAGAAAAGAAGAAAACGAACTGCACCTTTTAGGCAGCTCTACCGAATATAAACAGGATTATGCCCCGGAAGTGCTGGAAGCATTCACCAACAAACACCAAGGCAACGATTACTGGGTACGTTTCAACTGCCCGGAATTTACCAGCCTCTGCCCGATCACCGGACAACCGGATTTTGCGACCATCCATATCGACTATATCCCCGATGTGAAGATGGTGGAAAGCAAGAGCCTGAAACTATACCTCTTCAGTTTCCGCAGCCACGGCGCCTTTCATGAAGACTGTGTCAACATCATCATGAAAGACCTAGTCAAGCTGATGGACCCGAAATATATCGAGGTGACAGGAATCTTCACCCCACGCGGCGGAATCAGCATTTATCCCTATTGCAACTACGGCCGTCCGGGGACCAAATATGAGAAACTGGCGGAACAACGTCTTTTCAATCATAACGCTTAAACGCATTTTCCTGTAAAAGCTGTTACAACATGGCAAATTATTATGTAGATTTGCAACATTTAATATGTAAATATAAAATAATTTAGACCATGAAGAAAAGAGACTTCACCAACAAAGCCGTGCTGGCAGCCATTGCCTGTACGGCTTGTGTAAGCATCAGCGCACAGCAGAAGGAGTATCCGAAACAGGAGCCAATGACTCCGGGCATGTCGGAATACTGGACTCCTCAACCCAAAATCGTTACTCCGGGAGATATTAAAACAAACTCGGCTCCGTCTGACGCCATCGTCCTGTTCGACGGCAAAGACCTTTCCGCTTGGGAAAACACCAAAGGCGAACCGGCTCAATGGATTGTACACGATGGCGTTTTCACCGTGAATAAGAAAGCCGGAGATATCCAGACCAAACAGAAATTCGACAGCTACCAACTGCATATCGAATGGTGCGTTCCTGAAAACATCACCGGAACAAGCCAGGGACGTGGCAATAGCGGCATCTTCATGCAAGGAATGTATGAAGTTCAGGTGCTCGATTGCTACAACAACGAAACATACGTGAACGGACAGACCGGAAGTATCTACAAACAGACACCGCCGTTGGCAAACGCCATGCGTAAACCGGGTGAATGGAATGTATACGATATCATTTACTCCGCTCCTGTTTTCAAAGAAGACGGAACCTATCGCGTGCCGCCCCGTATCACCGTTATTCAGAATGGCATCGTTTTGCAGAACAACACGACGATCCTCGGAACAACCGAATACATCGGCTTCCCGAAAGTGATCCCTCACGGAGCCGGCCCGATCATCCTGCAGAGCCACGGTGATCCCAGCGAACCGATCAGCTTCCGTAATATCTGGTTAAGAGAATTATAAGAGACAACAGGTAAAGTGTTTATACATCATGAAAACAAATCATTTATTCGGTATCTTGTTACTTTTATTGTGTACGGTCGGTCTTACCAACTGTAACGATCATCTCCTGAATCCCAATGCCGAGGACCCGGAAGAAGAAGGGGAAGAATGGATGAACAGCATACCGGACGGTAATTTTTTCGGAAGGGCGAACACTTTACGTCTTTACTATATCGACGAGAAAGGGAACAGCTTGATCCATCCGAATGACCCGAACACGTATCCCGTATCATGGAGCGAGAAACTGGAGAATCCGATCGAACGCACCAAGGACCGGCAGACAGACGTCGACGACACTATCATACGTTACAATGGCAACCATAACTGGATTTATTTCGACAAAGAGGAAAATCTGTATTACTGCACATTGAGCGCATACGGAGATTCAAGATACAGTACCTATACGTTTCCTATCTATGTAAACGGTGATACCGACCAACTGGAAATCACCTATAAATACACAGACAAAAACGTTATCGGCGGTAAATATTACGCCAAGATATCATCCTGGAAATATAACGGCACACATATATATTCGGATGACGATGAACACGACAAAAAAGTATTCATCCAAAAAACCGGAGGAAAAACAACCGTTTCTTTCAAACGATAAATGATCCGGAATTTTTAAGTTCCGCTCATATAGCTCGTAATCATAGAAAGGGGACGCAGAAGACGTAGATTTCGCAGACTTATTTATAATATCTGCGTTACTCTGCGTCTTCTGCGTCCCCTTTCTAATTACAAATCTAATTACCAAACCTTTTCATATCCCTTCTATTCCGTTTATCGGCAAAATCCCCGTTTTCGTCTATGAACCAACCTCCTATTTCTATTCTAATTGTAGAGGAATTTAATACAAAGTAGTTTTGCTTCAGAAAATAAAGGTAAAAAGATTGTTTAGGTCGCAAAACGAAAGCATTATGAAACAGATCTCTCTAATAATCCTATCCTGCCTGCTTCTTCTGCCTGCCGGAATGAAAGCAGAGGACGACATGCCGAAGCAGTGGACGCTTCGTGATTGCATTGATTATGCCCTGGAGCATAACATCACCATCCGCCGTAACCGCATCAGCGTCGAGAACACGCAAGAAGATGTAAAGTCGGCAAAGGCGGATTTCCTTCCTTCTCTGAGTGGAAATATCAGCCAGCGCATCGTGAACCGCCCAAACAGTGCCAGCGGTACGATCATCAGTGGCGACAACATCACCACCAGCGAAAGTAAAACCTCTTATAACGGTAGCTACGGCATCGATGCCAACTGGACGGTTTACAACGGCAGCAAACGGGTAAACACTGTCAAACAGCAACAACTGAACAGCCGCATCGCCGAACTCTCCGTCGACGAAAGCGAAAACACCATCGAGGAAAACATCACCCAGCTGTACGTACAGATACTCTATTCCGCCGAAGCAGTTAAAGTGAACGAATCGACCCTGGAAGTCAGTCAGAAAGAATACGAACGTGCACAGGAACTGTTCAACGCCGGCAGCATCGCCTCCAGCGACCTCGCCCAACTCGAAGCACAGGTAAGCAGCAATAACTACCAACTGGTCACCTCGCAAACAACTTTGCAGGATTACAAGCTGCAACTGAAACAGCTGCTCGAACTGGACGGCGATTTCGAAATGGATCTTTACATGCCGCAACTCGACGACAGCAGCGTATTGATACCGCTGCCCGGCAAAGACGATGTCTACCAGACCGCCCTCAACCTGCGCCCTGAAATAGAATCCGGGAAACTGAACATCCAGTCTTCCGACCTGAGTATCAAGATGGCACGTGCCGGATATATCCCGACACTGAGCCTCAGTGCCGGGATCGGAACGACCAATGCCAACGGCAACGATTTCAGCTTCAGCGAACAGGTCAAACAGAACTGGAACAACTCCCTGGGCCTGACCCTGAGTATCCCCATCTTCGACAAACGACAGGCAAAGACAGCTGTCAACAAAGCGAAGCTGCAAAAGCAAACCAGCGAGCTCGACCTGATGGACAACCAGAAGACACTCTACAAAACGATTGAAAGCCTCTGGCTGACAGCCAACAGCGCCCAACAGCAATATGTAGCCGCAGCACAGAAGCTGAAAAGCACAGAAGCCAGCTACGCCCTTGTCAGCGAACAGTTCAACGTCGGCATGAAAAATACGGTAGAACTGCTCACCGAGAAAAACAATCTCCTGAGTGCCCAGCAGGAAACGCTACAGGCCAAATATACGGCTATCCTCAACGCAGGTTTGCTGCGCTTCTACCAAGGTGAAGAAATCGTGATGTTCTAAGTAAAAAATAAAAACAGAAAAAGATATGAACAAGAAACTTATTATCGGTATAGCAGGCGTGCTGGTCGTAGCCGGAGGAATCTGGTTCTTTACAGGTAAATCGTCGAAAGGCGGCATCAGCCTCGAAACCGCCAAAGTGAACCGCAGCTCCATCTCAAACACAGTGACAGCTACCGGAACAGTAGAACCGGTGACGGAAGTGGAAGTCGGTACACAGGTATCCGGCATCATCGACAAATTGTACGCAGACTACAACGACGTAGTGAAAGCCGGACAATTGATCGCAGAAATGGATAAAGTAAACCTGAAGGCCGAACTGGCATCCGCCCAGGCCCAGCTGGCAAGCAGCAAGAGCGAATACGAATACCAGCAGAAGAATTACGCACGTAACAAGGTGCTTTACGAAAAGAAACTGATCAGCGACTCCGATTATGAGACAGCGACTTACAATTATGAAAAGTCGAAAGCCTCCTACGAACAGAATCAGGCAGCGATGGTCAAAGTGAACCGTAACCTCGAATACGCCACGATCACCAGCCCGATCGACGGTGTCGTTATCAACCGTGCCGTCGAAGAAGGGCAGACCGTTGCCGCCGGATTCGAAACGCCGACCCTGTTCACCATCGCCGCCGACCTGACCAAGATGCAGGTGATCGCCGATGTCGACGAAGCCGATATAGGCAACGTACACGACGGACAGCGTGTCAGCTTTACCGTCGATGCCTATCCGAACGATGTATTCGAAGGAACCGTCTGGCAGATCCGCTTGGGCGACAGCAGTAGCAGCAGTTCAAGCAGTTCCACCAGCTCATCCTCTACGGTCGTAACCTATGAAGTAGTGATTACCGCCGACAATCCGGATCTGAAACTGAAACCCCGTCTGACAGCCAACGTGACGATCTACACGCTCGAACGCGATAACGTCCTGACCATTCCGACCAAATCGTTACGTTTCGTTCCGGAAGAAGAACTACTCATCGGCACCGGCCTGATCGCCGAGAACAGCGCCCAGGAAGCACCTGCCGGCAAACGTCTGGTTTGGGTTAAAGAAGGACAGCAGTTGCACCCGAAAGCCGTTACTGTCGGATCGACAAGCGGCAATATGATCGAAGTGATCGACGGACTGAACGAAGGCGAAGAAATCGCTGTCGACCTTACTTCGGACGCACCGGCACAGGCCGCTGCCCCAACGGAAAAGAGTCCGTTCATGCCTGGCCCTCCGGGAAGCAATAAGAAGAAGAAATAAAAATAGTTGACAGTTGACAAGTGATAGTTGACAGTTAAAAACAACAGCAATGAAAGAGATAATCAAATTAGATAACATCAGGCGTGACTTCAAAGTCGGAGACGAGATCGTCCATGCCCTGCGTGGCGTCTCCTTCACGATACACGAAGGAGAGTTCGTCACCATCATGGGAACCTCCGGCTCGGGAAAAAGTACGCTGCTGAACACGTTGGGATGTCTCGACACACCGACCAAGGGGGAATATTATCTCGACGGCGTCTCCGTCCGCACGATGGGAAAGAACGCCCGTGCCACCCTGCGCAACCGGAAGATCGGATTTGTCTTTCAGAGTTACAACCTGTTGCCCAAAACGACAGCCGTAGAAAATGTAGAACTACCTCTGATGTACAACCCCAACTTCAGTGCCTCCGCCCGCCATGAGAAAGCCGTGCAGGCATTGGTTGCCGTCGGCCTGGGCGACCGCCTGATGCACAAGAGCAACCAGATGTCCGGCGGACAGATGCAGCGTGTAGCCATCGCCCGCGCCCTGGTGAATGACCCGGCAGTGATCCTTGCCGACGAAGCAACGGGAAACCTGGATACACGTACGTCATTCGAAATCCTGGTACTCTTCCAGAAGCTGCATGCCGAAGGACGTACCATCATCTTCGTAACGCACAACCCGGAAATTGCCCAGTACAGCAGCCGTAACATCACCTTGCGTGACGGACATGTAACAGCCGACACGGTGAACAACAATGTACAAAATGCAGCAGAGGCATTAGCCAGGCTGCCTAAGAATGACGATTAATAATTATTCAAAATGAACGGAACAAACCTCATAAAAATAGCCCTCCGTGCCCTTGCCAACAACAAGCTACGCGGATTCCTGACGATGCTCGGTATCATCATCGGCGTTGCCTCCGTGATCACGATGCTTGCCATCGGACAAGGATCGAAGCGGAGCATACAGGAACAGATCAGCGAGATGGGCTCGAATATGATCATGATACATCCCGGTGCCGATGTCCGGGGAGGTGTCCGTCAGGATGCTTCCGCTATGGAGACACTGAAGCTGGAAGACTATCAGAACATCGTCGACGAAACCCGTTACGTCTCTGCCGTCTCCCCTTCGGTCAACAGCAGCGGACAAGCCATCTTCGGAGCCAACAACGCCCCGACCACCGTCTACGGTATCAGTCCCGACTATCTCGAAATCCGCCGTTACAAGGTGGAAGACGGCGATATGTTCACCGAACAGGACATCCAGACAGCAGCAAAGGTCTGTGTAGTCGGTAAAACCGTAGTCGACAACCTCTTTACCAACGGCGAAAGCCCCGTCGGCAAAGTCATACGCTTTCAGAAATTACCTTTCCGCATCGTAGGTGTGCTGGAAAGCAAAGGATACAACAGCATGGGAATGGACCAGGACGACCTAATCTTAGCTCCATACACAACTATTCAGAAAAAAGTTCTGGCCATCACCCATCTGCAAGGCATCACCTGTTCGGCCCTCAAAGAGGAATACACCGACCAGGCCATTGACGAGATAACGGAAATACTGCGCCGCAACCATAAGTTGAAGGAAAGTGACGATGATGATTTTACCATCCGTAGTCAGCAGGAGTTAAGCACGATGTTGACAAGCACTACGGACATGATGACCGTGCTGTTGGCGGCTGTGGCGGGTATTTCGTTGCTCGTTGGTGGCATCGGTATTATGAACATCATGTATGTCAGCGTCACGGAGCGTACCCGCGAGATCGGCTTGCGTATGAGTATCGGGGCAAAAGGGATTGACATCCTCGCCCAGTTCCTGATCGAATCCATCCTGATCAGTGTGACCGGCGGACTGATCGGTGTCGTATTGGGTGTAGGAGCCGCCCTGGTGGTGAACGGCGTCGCCCACTTTCCGATCTATATCCAACCGTGGAGCGTTATGCTTTCATTCGCTGTCTGTACCGTCACCGGTGTCTTCTTCGGATGGTATCCGGCCAAGAAAGCCGCCCAGCTCGATCCGATCGAAGCAATCCGTTACGAATAAGAAATTATTTAATATCTTTGTAAAAGATGAAAACAGAAACGACAACACATACGCATATATCTCCCCCTTTCAAGGGAATGGGCAGCATTATCCATATTGCTGCCTGGGGGATTTTGTTCGGCCTGCCGTTCTTCTTTACGGGCAGGGAATCACAGGAACTGACGGTGATCAGCTATCTGCGCTCCGTCATCGTTCCGCTTTCGTTCATGATGGTTTTCTATGTGAACTATTTCCTGCTGGTAAACCGTTATCTGTTTTCACGCCACGGATGGAAGTTCTTCCTCAGCAACGTCCTGCTGATCGCCTTTGCGATGCTGGCGGTACATCTGTTGATGCAACTGCTTCCGCCGCCGGAGATACACCGCCCGCACCGTCCGGAAAGGGAGTTGCAGGAGATTATCGGCTTCTTCCTCGTCAATGCCATGCTGTATGCGCTGGTGGCAGGCCTGAGTGTCGCCATCAAGATGACGAGCGGCTGGTATCAGGTAGAATCCATGCGCCGCGAACTGGAGAAGAGCCGGGCGGAAGCCGAACTTCAGAACCTGAAAAGCCAGCTGAACCCACATTTCCTGTTCAACACGCTCAACAATATCTACAGCCTGATCGCTTTCAGTCCCGAACGAGCACAAGAAGCAGTCCACGACCTAAGTCGCCTGCTGCGTTACGTCCTTTACGACAGTAGCCAGCCGCACGTCTTGCTGGAAAGCGAACTGGATTTTATCCGCAACTATGTGGAACTGATGCGCATCCGCCTGCCGGAGCATGTGGAACTGAAAACGGAGATATCCGCCGCCAAACCGGATGCCATGATCGCCCCCTTGTTGTTCATCTCCCTGATCGAGAATGCCTTCAAACATGGCGTCAGCAACAGCCAGCCCTCGTTCATCCATCTGGATATACACCAGAACGGCGACCTGGTTGTCTGCATCCTGAAAAACAGTTATTTCCCCAAAGATGCGGAACAGGACAAGAGCGGTTCGGGAATCGGCATCAAGAACCTGCGCAAACGGCTTGAATTAATTTATCCGAACAAACATATTTTCTCATGCGGTGTAGACGGTGACAGTTATCATAGCATGCTGGAAATACAAATCAATTGACAGTTGACAATTGACAGTTGACAGTTAGGCTTCGCATCCGGTAAACAAATCGGTAAAAGCCGAAATAACCGTCAACTGTCAACTGTCAACTAAATAAGTATTATTTATGAAACTGACTTGTGCAATCATCGACGACGAGCCTTTGGCAATCAGCCTGCTGGAAAGTTATGTCAACAAGACCCCGTTCCTGGAACTTGCCGGGAAATACAACAGTGCGGTCAATGCCCTGCCCATGCTCACCAAAGAGCCTGTCGACCTCCTGTTCCTGGACATTCAGATGCCCGAACTCAACGGCATGGAATTTTCCCGCATACTGGAAGCCGAGACACGGATCATCTTCACAACGGCTTTCAGCCAATATGCACTCGACAGTTACAAGGTAAACGCTCTCGATTACCTGCTGAAACCGATCAGTTATGCCGACTTCCTGAAATCGGCCAACAAGGCGCTGCAATGGTACGAACTGTTGCGGGAAGGGAAAGAGGGGAAAGCCGATCCCGGGAAAAACGACCAGCCGACCGCCCCGGCAGTACAATCCCAGTCATCGATCGAAAGCATTTTTATCAAGACAGAATACAAACTGGTGCAGGTCGAACTCCGCAAGATATTATACATCGAAGGACTGAAAGACTATGTCAAAATATTCATCGAAGGCGAACCGCATCCGATCCTCTCGCTGATGAGTATGAAAAGCCTGGAAGACATGCTGCCGACCAACCGTTTCATCCGCGTACACCGTTCCTTCATCGTCCAGCCGGAAAAGATCAAAGTGATCGAACGCAACCGCATCGTCTTCGGCAAAGAATATATCCCCATCTCCGACAACTACAAACAGAAGTTCATGGAGTTTCTGGCACAGAGGTCGCTACTGCCTTAGCAGTTGATAGTTGACAAGTGACAGTTGACAGTTTGAGACTCTATCAATAACCTGTCACTTGTCAACTGTCAACTGTCACTTGTCAACTAGAAAAGTTGCAACAGCAACTTTTCCAGCCCCTTCGTCATCTGCCCCATGCTACAGGAATAATTATTGGAGAAAACGGCAACAGCATAGCGTTTACCGTCTTTGTCTATATACCCGGCATAACTACGTACTCCCGTTATCCCGCCACTCTTCAAACGAGCTTTCCCTTGCAACTTGCTTCCTTTCAACAGGTTGCGGACCGAGCCTTCCACACCCGCCTGCGGCAATGACTCGAAGAAAGCTTCGGAAACCTCCGATTTCGTCGCCATATACACCAGTAGATCAGCAATAAACTCAGCCGATACCTTATCGGCCGGAGCCAGTCCGCTGCCGTCATACATCCGCAACGGATACACATCCAGCCCCTTCTTCCTCCAATGATCGAGTACCACCTGCACGCCCCGTCCGAAAGAAGAGATCACCTCGTTTTTCCGGGGAACATATTGCAGACCGACCGTTTTCACCAGCGCATCCGCAAACAAATTATGACTGACATGATTCGTCACGCTCGCAATCTCTTTCAATGTCGGCGAATAAGTCGTTACAACCGGCTTCCTCTCGACCGTTTTCCACCGCCCGGCTTCCGATTCGATCCGGTAACAAGTCGGCTCCTTTCCTACCACAATACCTTCGCGCTCAAGGCAACCGGTCAGATATTCCGCCAGAAACAAAGCCGGATCGGGAATATCGCCTTTCAACACATAATTCTCGCGGTTAGCAGGAACAACACCCTGTAAATAGCGCTCGCCGGACAACGGGGCACCGATTATATAAGCACTATCCGACGACGACGCTTTCAAATAATTGATAAACCGCAGGGAAGGAATTGCCGGATCAGTCCCAACGACCTCCGGACGAGTTCCGGCAGCCCCCGTCTTCAGGGACAACTTATACATATTGTCGAACACCGAAAGCCCGTAGCTTCCCGGCGCATAATAATTTCCCATATCTTCCCGCAGCCATTTGATAGATGCACCCTCCGTATCGAAAATACGTTCGTCGGCCACCACCGCCCCGGTGATCTTCCGGATACCCGCCTTCTTCAGCGCCGCTATCCATTCGGGAATAAAGGTATTCTGTGCGGGCGTATAACGATTCCTGTCGGGAGCGAAATGCGACGACCCCAGCGACGGGTCACCGCCTCCCCTGATATACAGATTTCCGTTCAGGACACCCTCTTTGATACTCCCGTCATGCTCCAGCGACGTAGCGTACCGATAATCGTCTCCCAATATTTCGAGAGCCGTAGCCGTCGCGACCGTTTTCAGGACAGAAGCCGGAGAAACCTCACGATCCTCGTCATAGCTGTAAACCGTCTTTCCGTCCTGCACGTCTTTTACCACAATGGAGAAAGTCGCCCCCTTCATATAAGGGACATTCAGCAATTGTTTTACAGGTTGGGGAGTCTGTGCCTGCGGCTGTGAAAGGCAACCTAACAGCAAAGCAGTACATAATATTTTCTTTATCATCTTATTATCCTATTCCAGTTTATTTTATCTTTGTCGCAGGCAAAGATAAAAATTAAAATATGAACTCATTATTCGAAAGGCCATTTACATTCGACCGTGTCACACGTATCGTATTCAGTATCGTCATCATCGGCGCATTGCTCTATCTGATCACCATACTGCGGACTGCCCTGCTCCCCTTCCTGATCGCGTGGCTGCTGGCCTATATGATGCAACCCTTCGTGAAATTTTTCCAATACAAGCTGAAGCTGAAAAGCCGCATCCTGGCTATCATAGCCGTAATTATCTGCGCCTCGCTGATCATCGGTGCGGCAGCTGCACTGGTTGTCCCCTCCATCGCCCAGGAAGCCGAACGAACCCTGAACCTGATGCGTACGCACAATCCGGGTGAAGGGCATATCCCGCTTATCCCCGAGTCGTGGATCACATATCTGGAGAATAATGTAGACATCAACCAGTTGATGGAACTTCTCAGCCGCGAAAACATCCAGAATGCCATCAAGCAGCTGGCGCCCAAAGTATGGAATATCCTGTCGAACACCTTTTCGATCCTTTTCAGCATAACGATCATCTTTGTGATCCTGTTATATTTCATTTTCATCCTGCTGGATTACGAGAAGATAGCCAACGGGTGGATCAACCTGATCCCGGCGCATATCCGTCCTTTCGCCAAAGGGTTGGCCGATGACGTGGAACAGAGCATGAACCGTTACTTCCGCGGCCAGTCGCTGATCGCGTTGTGTGTCGGCGTCCTGCTGGCTATCGGATTCAAGATCGTAGGTTTCCCGCTGGGGGTCACACTCGGACTATTTATCGGCGTACTCAATCTGATCCCTTACCTGCAAACGATCGGACTGATCCCGATGGTCATCCTCAGTTTGCTGAAATCGGCAGAGACGGGAGATAATTTCTGGCTTATTTTGGGCTCCGGATTACTGATACTCGGAATCGTCCAATGTATCCAGGATTTATACCTCACACCCCGCATCATGGGGAAAGCGATGGGCCTGAATCCAGCCATCATCCTTCTTTCTTTGTCTATCTGGGGAACTTTGCTCGGTTTCATCGGCTTGATCATCGCCCTGCCGCTCACGACACTCTGCCTGTCTTATTATAAGCGTTTTATCTTACTGGAAGGGGACATTCTTCCTCCCCCGCCAGCCGATATTCAACCGAAGGAGGAAGAAAAAAAGTAACTTTTTTCAAAAAAAGATCCTCCTGCTATTGCAAATTAAAAAATAAACCCTACCTTTGCACCCGCAATACAGAAGTAAAGCACACCGCAATACAGAGTATGCACAGGATGATTCGCTAGCTCAGCAGGTAGAGCACATCCCTTTTAAGGATGGGGTCCTGGGTTCGAACCCCAGGCGGATCACTGAAAACAAAAGAAAAATCAAGCAAATCCCTGATAATCAAGCATTATCGGGGATTTCTTTTTTCTAGCAGGTAGCAGAAAATAGCCGTTTCAAGCATATTATCGGTGGATAAATCGTGGGACTAAAATTAAATCAAAAAAAGTCCCATGAATTTGCATCTTTCTCACTGATTCATAGTGTTTTGCGCAGCATTACTTTGGAAGAGAATACATAGTTTTGTAACTCTAAAAACGATGTAAAAATGGCTAGAAAATCATTTTCTGTTTTGTACTTCATCAAGAAAGGCAAATTATTAAAGAACGGAGAAGCACCCGTGTGCATGAGAATTACTGTAAACGGCTGTATGGTAGATATTTCTATCAAAAGAAGCTGTCCTGTAAACTTATGGAATCAGGCAAAAGAAAACTCAAAAGGTAAAGACCGTATGTCGGTGGAACTGAACCACTACTTAGAAATCACACGTTCACGCATACATCAAATTTATAGGGAACTGGAAACTTCCGACAAGGTTATCAATGTTGATCTGGTGAGAAAGTTGTTTTATGGTGTGGACGAAGATAATAAAACGCTATTGCAGGTATTCAGGGAGCATAACGAGCAAAGTCGTAAGTTGATTGGCAAAGACTTCGTTAGTAAGACCGTACAACGGTATGAAACCACTACCCGATATTTAGAGGAATTTATCAAGAAGGAATATCAATTATCGGATATTGCCCTGAATAACTTAGAAGCGAATTTCATTTCTAAGTTTGACGCTTTCTTGAAGATTGAAAAAGGTTGTGCGCAAAACTCTGCTATCACCCGATTGAAGAATCTGAAGAAGATTATCCGTATTGCATTGGAAAACGACTGGATTAAGAAAGATCCATTCGCTTACTACCGCTTTAAGTTGGAAGAAACTGATCCTGAATTCCTAACGATGGACGAGATTAAAATCATTCTCGCCAAAGAGTTCACAATTAAGCGAGTAGAGCAGGTACGGGATATTTTTGTTTTTTGCATTTTTACAGGTTTGGCGTTCAGCGATGTGAAAGATTTATCGCCTGAACATTTGGTACGAGATAACAAAGGGGAACTTTGGATAAGGAAGAACCGCCAAAAGACAAAAATAATGTGTAATATTCCTGTATTGCCTGTGGCAACTTCTATTCTTGAAAAGTATAAAAATGTGGCAGAATGTACTGGAAAACTATTGCCTGTATTGAGCAATCAGCGCATGAACAGCTACCTGAAAGAGATTGCAGATGTATGCGGATTACAGAAAAATCTGTGCACACATTCAGCCCGACATTCCTATGCCACCTCTATATGCCTAGCGAATGGCGTAAGTATGGAGAATGTAGCCAAAATGTTAGGTCATGCAGATACCAGTGTAACGAAACACTATGCACGGGTACTGGATCAGAATATTCTAAAGGATATGCAGAAAGTTAATAGCTGTTTGTCGGAGTTGGCTATATAAATAAGGCAGTAGCCAATATAGAAAAAGGATTGGGAAGAATGAATTTCATTTTCTCAATCCTTTTCTTTTAAAGTAAGTTTTCCTGAACTCAATATGAAGCATTGACAAAGGTAAGTTCCGTATTTAGCCTGTTCAAGTCCGAGCCTTCGGTTTAGATAAAAATCTTCCTCTCATTTGCATTCGAGCGTATTTTTATCTAAAGACTTGCACAGACTAAATACTTCACTGGAAAAGTCAATGATTCAAATTAAATTCCGAAAAACAATATTTTCGGGGCTGGCATGAGGAAAACGTCTTTCACTTGAATAGAGTTTAAACAAGTTTCTCATACAGTTTGAACCAATCCAGCCCATAATTGCCAAAGCCTAAATCTACGGTATCAATGTATTCAAAACCGCATTTCTCATATAGAGAGATTGCCGGAAGATTATTTTCATAAACATCTAAACGGATAGATTTAATACCTGACCGTAAAGCCAGTTCAAACGAGAAATCCATTAAAGCCCGACCAATACCCATTTTTAAGAATGAAGGGTGTACTACAAAGGTGCGGATCACAAAAATATGACTGTAGTCTGCATCAACCCTCCATCTTACATTATTATAGGCTTCATCCGGATGATGATCTAAGATAATAGAGCCAGCTATTTTTCCATTGTACCTGACAACGTAAAGATTATTATCTTGAATACCAGCAACTGCATATTCACGAATTGGATAAATTCCTTTTATCCATCCGGGATAATTGGTAGTAGCAGCCAGATAATCATTCAGATCATCATACAGTCTTTCTAATTCGTCTATATCGGCAGGTGTACCGGATTCTATTACAAACTTCTTCATTACTACTATTTTAGGATGCAAAGGTATAATTTCCACTATAATAAAAGATATTTCCTTTGAAGATAGTGGAAATTATACTCACTAGCTACTCCTTCCAACTTTCAAAATAATGCTTTTGGAGCAGTTTATCAATATCACTTTGACGATAGATGATTTTACCTTTTATCTGGATAAAGGGGATTAGCCCTGTATCTCTCCACTCTTGCAAGGTTCGCAGACTGACATTCAGTTTCTTGGTAACTTCATGGTTGGAAAGAAAGCGTTCCCCGTTCAGGTGGGGCTTATAGTGTTGTACAATAGATTCAATACCATTCAGCATCGAATCGAGCGAAGAAATAAATTCTTTGACTTGTGGGGTATCTTTATTTATTAGTTCCATGATTGAAAGATTGTTTTATTGAAATATTGATTTCAAGATTGCTAGATAGCTGGTTAGTTGCGCAGATAGTCACCCAGCGATGAAATGCTAAGTACATCTTTTCCCGGATCATAATCTATATAGAGCCATTTGGATGCAGCGGTAATAAAATACTGGCTACCATCTTTCTGTATTTCATAAGTAGCGGGTGAAGCCTGTTTGGTGGTTTCCGATACATATATAATAGAAAGAAGATACTCTTTATCATTACGGTAGATGATAACCGTAGGATTCAGATTAACGCTTTCCCATGTCCCGACAATGGAAAACAGGTTGAAGGATGGATAATCTTTTTTAATTCTTTTCATAAGGCATGGTTTGTTTGGGTGATTGATTTTGTGTTTCACTGTCTACAATAATTCTTTCAATATCGGAAGACTTATAATAAATCTTACTACCGATTTGAGAGTAAGCCAGTCGCCCACTACTTCGGTAATATTGAAGCGTTCGTTTACTAAAGCCTAACAACAGGCATACTTCCTGACTATCCAGCCAGTTTTCTACTTTCTGGGTATGAGTATTGCACAAACTTTCTATTAGTTTAGCAAACTCTGTGAACCTCTCGCAGACATACGAGAATGTTCGTTTTTCGATGGTTACTACTTCCATACTCTTTTTAATTTTAAATGGTTTATGAAACGTGTTAATTCAATTCACCAGCAAATGAAAGAAGAATCATGAACTGTTTTTAAAACTGTCTGAAAGTGGTACGGTAAAGCTATTATTGTCTAGTTTCCTAAATACATAAATAAGAATCTACGAAAATTAAAATAGCGAATTCATTCGCAGAATCACTTAATATAAAATAGATGAGAGGAAGCAAAAGCTAGTTATGAACTTGCATCATAGCCTATAACCTGTTTTTATTGGCTTCATTATTGTAATGCGGAGATTAAACCTTATATTTACGGCAATATGTTCAGCAGACAAATAGATGTGAAATGAGAGAAAGTGAAATTCTATATCCGTCACTATCCCTTTCCCAATATATTAAATATTATTGGGTATTAAAGACCGATGAAGTAGAACCAGTGATGATTCAAACTATTCCATCGGGCTGTATACATCTTGTTTTTCATCGAGGTGATAATTTGAACATCCAAGCAAAAGGTTTACAGCCCAAGAATTTTATTCGGGGACAATTTTCTGTTTACGGGAGTTTAGCTTCTGAGGGTAATATTGATATGATCGCTATTATATTTCACCCTTTGGGCTTGAATCCTTTTATACAGTGTCCTATGAGTGAATTAAATAATCGTTATATAGACGTTGAAGATTTAGAGGATATAGAGTTGAATCGTCTTAAAGGTTCCATTTCCAGCGAAAGAAACATTCAGACTTGTATTCAGTTTATCGAACTTTTTTTCATGAAGCGGCTGTTCGATATAGATTGCAATCACAAAAGGGTGCAGAACTCTATCAATCAAATAATCAATCATCCGCAAATAGAAGTGAATACCCTTGCTGAAAGTGCTTGTTTAGGATATAGACAGTTTAAAAGAATATTCACCAACCATGTAGGGATGAGCCCTAAAGAATATTACAGAGTGATTCGTTTTCAGCGAATTCTGTATCTGTTGCAGAATAATCCAGAAATGGAGATTACAGACCTGACCTATTCCTGTGGCTTTTATGATCCCTCTCACTTGGTAAAGGACTTTAAAGAGTTTTCGGGCTGTTCGCCAACTCAATATTTATCTTCCCGCTCTCCATATTCTACATTCTTTTCCGAAGATTGTAGGCTGAATGTTATCAAATCCAATCGTTTTGCATAGCTCCGCTTTGGATAAAGTCAGTTTTTTACAAGTGAGCGATAGGCAAAAGCCTTATTTTTGCAGAAGAATTTAAAACTGAAACATGATGCAAAAAACTGATTTTAGCTATATAACCGATGGTATTGCAAAGGTTATTGAAACGGAAGAGAGGTTGTTAAACAACTTGCCTGTAGAAGTGATAACACAAAGACGGAACAGGCAGAATCGTACTATCAAGCAGATACTCGGTCATTTGATTGATTCGGCATCCAACAATCATCAACGAATGGTGCGTCTGCAATACAGCAAAGACTTGCTTTTTTTTCCTGATTATCGTCAGGATAATGACCAGTGGATAGCTCTGCAAGATTATCAAAATGCTGATTGGACTAATTTAATCCAGTTATGGAAGTTTTATAATTTACATATCATTCAGGTTATTCATTCCGTAGATATAGCGAAATTGGATAGTTATTGGTGCGATTTCGAAGGAACAAAGGTCACGTTGAAAGAAATGATAGAGGGCTATTTAGATCATCAACATCTGCATATAAAAGAAATTCACGAACTAGTTTTTTGAAGCACTATTCAACATGCTATTCAGTTATTTGTCAAATAACGATTTATTTGCCGCAGAGATTAAAAGATTTGCCAAATACCATTTAGTTTGCAATGCTTATGCTGCATAGAAAGTCCTTTTTGTACAATTCAGGTGTGAGGCAAACGGTGTATCTTTGTGACGAAGTAATATGAAGTAAATTGCTGCAATTATGGAATTTAAAATTATATATCCATTACCAACCCTTGCCCCGTTTGTGAAATACTACTGGGTATTTGAACGGAATTATCTTGTTCCAACCATCGAGCGAGGTATTCCGATTGGATGTATGCAATTAGTATTCCATCGGAAAAACCGTGTTTTCTCGACCGCAATCAGTGATTTTCAACCCAAAGCTTTTATTGAGGGGCAAATGTCGTCCTATTGGGATCTGCATTATGAAGGCGAGAATGAAACTATTGCCGTAACACTCACGCCCCACGGAGCGCAGGCATTTCTGGGTACTTCAATGGTTGAGTTTTACAACAAGAACATTCCAATAGAGTGTGTTGCTGATAAACAACTTTCCGAGTTACAACAAGCGATATTGGATGCTGATGATAAGATGGAATGTATAGCAGTCATCGAACGACATTTATTGAAACGACTGGCACAGTTGAATCCTGATCTAGGGAGTGATGAGTACACGATTCAGCAGATAGAATCGAACAGCAGCACTTCCATAAAGCAGCTATCAAACATATCGAACATTTGTTACAAGCAGTTTAATCGTAGATTTGTCAATAATATAGGGATTAATCCTAAATATCTAACCCGGATTATACGCTTTCAGAAAACACTATCCGTTTTGCAAAACAGAGGTAGCTATAATCTTACGGAACTGGCTTTCAAATGTGGATATTATGATGCATCACATATTCTAAAAGATTTTAGAGAGTTTTCGGGTTACACCCCGAATGAATATATGAGTATGTACAATCCTTTTTCTGACTACTTTTTGCAGAAAGAATTAATTCAAAATAAGGCTTATGATCAGACACGCATTGATTAATGAAAAGATAAAAACATACGAGTGGATGTGTTTATCAGATACCGCTACTGCTCACATGGGAGGTACAGATTTTTCAGAGAATCCAATCCCCACTTGGGAGGAGTTTCAAGAAGCATTTGAAGATTTTTACTACATGGAAAGCGGTAAAGAATCCGGCTCGGTTATGATTATCGCTAATGAACATGAAGAAGTTGGCTGTACTTGCTATGCTTGTTTTCATTTATACAGTAAGATGGCAGAATTGGATATTTGGCTCAAATCCGAATCTGCATGTGGAAAGGGTATTGGAACACAAGCCCTAAAGGACACAATCAACTATCTAAACAAAGAGCTTGGTATTAACAAGTTCTTAATCCGCCCCTCGGAAAAGAATATCAGAGCTATCAAATCCTATCAAAAGGCTGGGTTTATATACCGCACCGACAAAGAAGATATTTTGCGTAAATTTTACAAACCTATTTCTTTCGGCATATATAAAGGTGGAGATTATGGATTTGAAAATACAGCCGTATTGATATTGGAATTATAAGTATAAACAGAACCACAAATAAAACAAGAAATCATTCAGCATACAAAGCCAATGCTTTGATATACAAACTATTTATTCACTATTTAAAATTTATGCCTATGAATGATTTATTAAAAACGAGGTTTCTCACCTTATTAGCTGACACCTCACAAGAATTAATTAACACGGAAATGAAGAATGCTTATGAGGAATTTATCATGCAAATAGTAACAATTAGCAATTCAGAAGATTACTCCTATATCTTTCGGATGTTAAATCTCACTCGTATTGAGATAGCACCCCTAAAAGAGTTATATCAATACGGGCAGGGGGAAAAATGCGCTTAAAAATCTATACATCCACAAAGCATTATCCCTGATTGATGCTGAACTGCAATTAATCAACCTAAAAATCAACCATCCCGAACGATTTAATTTGTCTGCTCCAACGGAACTCAAGTCAGACCTGTATGTAATCCCTAAGTCAAAAGACTTGGGGATTATTGGTATAGCAGAAATCGTTATTGCCCTGTTTCTACAAGGGCAAATAGTCGGAGAAGATGGAAAGCCAGTTCCAGAAGTTCGTCTGGCTCGTGGCTTTGAACAGCTTTTCAATCTGAAATTCGGTAGTATTTATGATAAGGTAAACGAAGTATTTAATCGTAAGCAATACAATCTTACCAAAACATTAGATGCTTTACGAAATACCATTATTAAAGAAGACAAAAAACGTAAGAACCGTAAAGATTAGAAAAGATGATTTTTCAATTCGCTTATTGATAGCATTTTAAAAACTGTTTTTAGGGGAGTAGGTAGCTACTCCTCTTTTTTTGTAACCTTGTTTTGCGGAACTTTGCTTCATCAATCGATTGAAAACAATAATGTTGAACTTAAAATTGAAGCAAAATGTATATAGACAACGAAAACTTTGAGAAGTGGATGGCAACACTTTCAAAAAAACTCACCGAAATCGGACAAGACCTGAAATCCCTTATTAATACCGACACCGTATTAGATGAAAATGAGAAACTATTGGATAATCAGGATTTAGCCTTTCTGCTAAAAGCATCTTTCAGAACTCTACAACGTTATCGGGCAAAAGGGAAACTACCCTACTTTACCATCGGACGGAAAACGTACTATAGAGCGAGTGATATTCGGGCTTTTGTTCGTGAATTTGCAGATTCTCAAACCTATAAGCAGTTTGAAAAAGCCAATCAGTTAGCCGATCAGCCCTGAAAGCAAAAGGTAGCAGAGGAAAGAAGTCTGTGCTTAGGCTATTCCTCCATACTACCACCTCAATTTAGTAGAAACAGCTACGTCTTCCGGCTTCGCACGTTTCGCTAAATTGAGCAAGAGGGAACTGGACAAGTCCTGTTCTTTCCTCTTGCCCTGCGGGGCAAAGCCTTCGGCTTTAGCGTGTTAGGAAAACACGCTGTAATTAGTCTAATAATTAGTCTTTTATGTATTTCTCTTATTATCAATTATTTATCTATATAAATTTCGATTAAAAAGTAATTAGTCATGCAAAATAACGGTCAGAAAATCATATTTACCACGATTTCCATAGATACAGAAACGGCAAGTTTAGTAGCGAAAATCTGCAAACACTATTCACTGAAAAAAAGTGAAGTTGTTAAACTCGCATTTCAGTATTTAGAGAAAGCCCATATCAACCCTGCCGATGCTCCCGAATCGGTAAAGTCGGAGCTTGCCAAGATTAACAAACGACAGGATGATATTATCCGGTTTATCCGAAAGTACGAGGAAGACCAGCTAAACCCGATGATACGCACAAGCCACACAATAGCGACCAGATTCGATACGATTGTCAAAACATTAGAAACCCTTATACTTTCACAGTTGGAACTGAGCCAAGAAAAATATCATACCGTACTGCACAAAATCAGCGACCAGTTTCAAAAACATGCTGATGTAATAAACAATCAAGGAAAGCATATAGGCTCATTACAACAAGTACAGAAGAAAGATAATGCAAAGCTATTGAAGTTGATTAGTTTGTATTCTGATTTGGCTACCTGTGGAGTAATGGACGGAAAGCGGAAAGAGAGCCTAAAGGCTGAAATTATTGATTTGATTAACGAGAAGTAACACCCATGAACATAGATTTCCCTCCACCGTCTAAAGGCACATACAACAATGCAGGCAGTAGCCGGAGATTAGCCGATTATTGTGAGCATGAGGATTTAGAACGCATGGAACACGGAATCTATACAGAGGGATTTTTCAACCTGACAGACAATAATATCTATAAATCACAGGTCATTAAAGATATAGACAGCAATATCGGGCAATTACTAAAAACGGATGCTAAGTTTTACGCTATCCATGTAAGCCCGTCAGAAAAGGAGCTTTGGGCAATGGGCAACACCGAACAGGAACAAGCCGAAGCCATGAAACGGTATATCCGTGAGGTTGTCATTCCTGAATATGCTAAGAACTTCAATAAAGGATTATCGGCAGAAGATATAAAATTCTACGGTAAAATACATTTCGATAGAAACAGGTCGGACAACGAACTGAATATGCACTGCCATTTAATTGTCAGCCGGAAAGACCAGTCCAACAAAAAGAAGTTATCCCCACTTACCAACCATAAGAACACCAAGAAAGGAGCAATTAAAGGTGGTTTCGATAGGACAAAGTTATTCCAACAGGCAGAACAGGGATTTGACAAGCTGTTCAACTACAACCGTCCTCTATCCGAATCCTTTGAGTATTACAATACGATGAAGAACGGTAGTATTTCCGACCAAATCAAAATACAGGAGAAAACAATCAGCCGACCCCAAGACAGCCAACAAACTATAATTCCCGATGAAAAAGAAAAGAAACAGACAGTAAATCAGGGAGATAATTTAGGCTTATCGTCTGCATTAGGTATTCTAACTCCCGAACCAAGCAATAGCAATGATGAACAGCCGATAAAGCGACCAAAGAAAAAGAAGAAACCGAAGCGGGGATTCAGAAGATAAACTATTAATGCAACATTATGAACGAATATGAAGAAATCAGGGAAGCAATAGACATGTACCTGATGAAGCGGTTTAAATACCGTTTATCCCTTGTCTGGCTTACTTCTGATAATATCGTAACCATCAGAAGAAACAGCCGAATAGACCTATATTTGCGTATTAGGAGAACAGAAAGCCTGTTCCCGCCCGATTGCCTGATTATAGCTCGAATCGGTTTCAAAAAAGAACGTGTCGCCCATGGCTCTCACTTTGTTCGATTCTTAGCTGAAATAGCCTTAAAATATGGATATAAGCACATCGGGATAGAATTCACAAACAAAAAAAGTAGTTCATTCGCCCAAAAACTAAGTTTTCGGTCTATTGACGGCTCAAACTACGTATCAACAGTTAGTAACTTGATACAGTATTTCCAAAATGAGGGATTAATATAGTTCTTTATTTATATGATTTACAAAGGTACATTCCGATAATAGAACGCCAACACCAAGCCGCAAGCGGTTTTTAGAAATTTCTTCCTTTTCATCCTGAAAAGAGTAAATTTCTAAAAAGTGTTGTCTTATCTATTCCCTGCATGAATAAGATGTATATCAATTAAAAAAAGAAAGTTTTAGGTTTAATTTGTGCTTGTTTTTTCGAACCGTCGATTATAATCCCAAGTGGGAGTCTACATTTAAAACCATGCCCATATCAAAAGAACAATACAGCAAGCAAAGCTCCTTATCTGTTTTGCGTGTCATGTCAAATTCTCGTAAAAAAGCTTGTATTTCCATACAAATACCTCTGAAAATCCACAAAGGTATTCTTAGCTATGTCAACACCCCCTAATGCCTGTATTCCATCAAAAGGAGTACCGAACTTCATCTGCATGAGAATAGGCAATTTTTCAAGGTCTAATTCGCTCACTCCTGTGTGAATATATTGTAGTAATACAAAGTCTATAAAATCACGTTGTTTATCTGACAAATGTGGATAGATATGTATTTTAGCCTGATTAGCTCTTTCTTCTCTTTCTATTGGTTCATTAGCATAAGCCACAAACTCCAATACATCAAATAAATCGCTTTTCTCTGCATTGATGAGTTTTTGTACTTGTTTCAGAATATCAGTTCCATATCCTGCATCTTCCATTTTAGAGAGTAAAGCTTTTCGGGTTTGTGGGTCTGACCATAATCTGCGAAGCTCTTCTTCATCTTTGAAAAATTCAGGAAGTTTACCAAATAGTGTTTCAAGGAATGTTTCGGCTGTTACAGGTTTGCCATCCACCCAAAACATATCACTTTTTATATGTTGAATTTTACGAACACGACCATCGGAAAGTTTAATTTTCAATTTCTCCCTTGGTGAACAAGTACAAGGATTGTTCCCACATTCTTCACAGGTATTGTCAGGTGGTGGACATATGCAAGGACGTTGATTACATATCGGACATGGCTTTGGAGGTTCAGGAGGTGTTTTAGTTCCACAAGTACAAGGATTGTTTCCACATTTAATACAAACAGGTTCGCCATCCCATGAAGGGTCATTGAATTTCTCGTATGCTTTTACAAAATCATATATGGTAAAGTAATACTTTCCATCATATAGACGTGTTCCACGTCCAATAATCTGTTTAAATTCTACCATAGAATTTACAGGACGTAAAAGAACAATATTGCGGACATTTAAGGCATCAACGCCTGTGGATAACTTATGTGAAGTGGTAAGAACTGTTGGAATTGTCTTTTCATTATCTTGAAATTCTCTCAGATAACGTTCTCCCTGTTCTCCATCATTTGCAGTAACTCGTACACAATAGAATGGATTTTTACTTTTGCTGACCTGATTGATGATATCCCGAATAACAGCAGCATGAGCCTGATTATAACAGAATACAAGAGTTTTTTCATTCTTGGCAATATACTTCATAAACTCCTTTACACGAGCAATGTCCCTATCACGCAACTCAATATTACCCTGATAAAAGTCATTTTCTGTATATGTCTTGCCTTCTACTATTTCACCACTCAAAACTTTGTCATCGGGTTGATATATATAATCATCAATGTTGCTCTGCATCTTACTGTGGCGGAATGGAGTCAAGAATCCATCTTCAATACCCTGTTTCAATGAATAGGTATAAACAGGTTCGCCAAAGTAATTATAAGTATCTGCATTTACATCTCTACGTGGGGTAGCAGTTAAACCTAACTGAACAGCAGGTTTAAAATATTCTAAAATAAATCGCCAATTACTCTCATCTTTTGCTCCTCCTCTATGGCATTCATCAACTACTATGAAATCAAAGAAGTCAGGTGGATATTGACCAAAATTTGGAGTTCCATCACCACTTTGGAATGTTTGGAATATAGTAAAGAACACGCTCCCATTAGTTGGGACACGTCCATTTTTCTTAATGCTCTTTGGATTGATACGCACTAATGCATCATCAGGAAAGCCTCCAAATCCATTAAAGGCTTGGTCTGCTAATATATTGCGGTCTGCAAGGAATAATATACGAGGTCTTAGATTATTTTTGGATAAATTCCATCGAGTTTGGAAAAGTTTCCATGCTATTTGAAAAGCTATAAATGTTTTTCCTGTACCTGTGGCAAGCGTGAGCAATACTCTGTTCTTATCTTCGGCAATGGCTTCTAAAACTCTGTTTACAGCAGTTTCTTGATAATAGTAAGGTGTTTTGCCACCTGATGTATAGAATGGCTCTGAATAGAATTTGTCACGCCATAAGTCGGTTTTTGTACCAAAGGTTTTCAACCAAAGTTGGTCGGGGCTTGGAAAGCTATCAATCCAATCTTCGTCCCCTGTTTCCATATCTATACCATAAATTTCGTCACCATTGGTGGCATAAGTGAAGCGAATGTTCATCATGTCGGCATATTGCTTGGCTTGCATTACGCCCTCGTTGGCTGATTTTTCGTCACTCTTGGCTTCTATGATAGCAAGCTTCTTTCCCTTATAAGACAAGATATAATCAGCCAACAGAGGTTTTCTTCTCTCTGTCAGGCTTATTTTACCCTTCGTTATTTGCTGTTCGACAAGTATACGGCTTTCTTCAACCTCTCCCCATCCTGCATCTTTTAGCTTAGGGTCTATCTTTTCTAATCGGGTTTGAGCTTCGTTCATGGTAATAGAATTTATAGTTCGCCATTAAAAGCTTTTGCTAAGATAGCTTTTTTTAACTCATCACAATCATTTATAGTTTGTTGATAGTTGTTTTCTAACTCTTTACATTTTTCTGAAAGGGCATCAAGCTTCGAGACAATTTGTTGTTGTTCAGAGAGAGATGGATAAGGTATTGGAATTGAATTTAAGGATTTTTGATTTAATTTGGGTTGTGCCATGCCTGAAACAAACCTATCTATTTTTATAGAGGCGAAGAAATACTCGATGAACCTTTGAGTAATAATATCTTTAAATTTTAATACATGTGCATGATTGTTCACCCATAGTTTTCCGCTAACAGAAAAAGCAATAGGATATGTACGTGCTAATAGATTGGCTCCATCTTCTGAAACTAATAATAAATTATCATCAAAAATATAATTAGAGACATAGTCAACAATACCCGATGCACCATAGTATGGATATTCACCACTTTCTCTTTTATTTTGCGTTATAGGAACCCTTTTGGCATCTAAATTTTCAGAAATTTGCGGAAGTATCTTTAATTCCCATTTTTTATCATAAGAAATCTCATACTTCAATATACTTTGAAATAACTCTTTTGCATTATCTCGATTACGTTCTGCATTTTGCTTTACAGTATCAATTTTAGCAAAATCATCATCTAATATTTCTACTATTCGTTGCTGTTCTGATAGAGGAGGAATAGGAATATCAATGGAATTAAGAGCTTTTTGATTAAGCTTAGGTTGTGCCATACCTGTAACATAATCATCTAATTTTATAAAAGAAAAATAATATTCTACAAATCGTTGTGTATAGATATTACTGAATTTCAAAACGTGAGCATGGTTGTTTACCCAAATTTTTCCTGTTACAGAAAATGCTATTGGATAAGTTCTTGCTAATAAATTAGCTCCATCTTCTGAGATTAACAACAAATCTTCATCGAAAAGATATTCAGAAACATAATCAACAATTCCTGATGCACCGTAATAGGGAAACTTCCCTTTTGACCTTTTGTTCTGAGTTATAGGGATTCTTCGAGAATCTAAATTTTCAGAAATCTGAGGTAATTTCTTTACTTCCCAACCCTCTTTCATAGCATCGTTTTTATTTCATCCAACAAGCTATTATTTAAGTTGTCCAATTCCTGCATCTCGGTTATAATAGCATCAGGAGAACGAAGCTCTACTTCATCGTATCTATTTGGATTTTTAACCGATAAATCTAATGTATCAGAGTCAAGGTCTGAAACTTGTATGCACCACGAATTTTCGCTATCTTTTTGTTCAGGTTGCAAGGTTACAAATTCAGCCAAATCCTCTTCATTCAGGGCATTTGTTTTGCCCAAATTACGTTCAGGGCTGAATTGATAATACCATACCTTTTTTGTTGGTTCACCTTTTTCGAAGAACAACACAACTGTTTTTACTCCTGCACCTGTAAACACACCCTGTGGTAAATCTAATACAGCATAGAGGTTACAGTCTTCTAACAATTTTCTACGCAACGCAATAGATGCATTATCTGTGTTACTGAGAAATGTATTTTTGATAACTATGCCTGCACGTCCTCCTGCTTTCAAGTAGCGTATAAAGTGCTGTAAAAACAAGTATGCAGTTTCGCTTGTCTTGATAGGGAAGTTTTGTTGCACCTCGGCTCTTTCCTTTCCTCCAAAAGGTGGATTAGCAAGTGCTATCTGATAGCGGTCTTTTTCCTGCACTTCTGCAAGATTTTCAGATAAAGTATTCTTATGAATGATATTTGGAGCTTCTACTCCATGCAATATCATATTCATTATCCCAATAATATAAGCTAAACCTTTTTTCTCTTTACCATAAAATGTCTTTTTTTGAAGTATTTCATGGTCTTTGGTGGTTTTAGCTTTTTCTAAAAGATAAGTAAAAGCCTCACAAAGGAAGCCTGCCGAACCACAAGCCCCATCGTAGATAGTATCACCTATTTCAGGCTTTACTATTTTTATAATCGTACGGATTAAGGGACGAGGTGTATAGTACTCACCTCCATTACGTCCTGCATTTCCCATTCGGTTGATACGACTTTCGTAAAGGTGCGACATTTCATGTTTCTCTTCTGATGATTGGAATTTCAATTCATCTACAAGCCAACACATCTCACGAAGATTATAACCGCTTGTTACACGATTTTTAATCTCACTGAATATTTCCCCTATTTTATATTCAATAGTGTCAAATGAGGCTGCATAATCCTTAAATCCTTTCAGATAAGGGAAGAGTTTCAGATTAACAAAATCCTCCAGATCATCCCCTGTCAAAGCGTTGTTATGGTCGGGTTTACCGTCCTCAGTTTTAGGTGCAGCCCATTTATCCCATCGGTATTCATCTTTAATGATTGGCTTATATACTTCTCCTTTCAATTGTGCATCTATTGACTTAGCTTTTTCTAAATCATATAAGTATTTAAGAAAGAGAACCCATGATGATTGTTCTACATAGTCAAGTTCTGTTCCGCATCCATCATCTTTGCGAAGTATATTATCAATATTATTAAAAGTCTGTTCAAACATGAATTATAATTTGTTAATTTGGAATACAAAAATACGAAAAGCAAATCATGTACATAGGTTTTAAAAGATATATATTTCACTTTTCCTCTTCTGTTTATCTCTCATTGAAAGATAAATAGAAGAGAACTTCTCTTATTTAGGATATTTTTCCTACTTTTGTCTCAACAATCATGCTAATAGCGAGCAGAACGATGAAAAATAATCGTGTGCTAAATCGTGTGGATTTTCAATTTTGAAATAATATAAAAAACTGACTATCAGTTGAGATACAGTAATAGTTCTCTTTCTGGTGGCAATTATAGTAAAATTCTTGGTTTTGTAAATCTGAAGAAAAGGTTTATCTTTGCGATAGTATTCTCCATGAGCAAACTACCGCAAAAGCACGTAGCAAATTAGTGGGATAATTCATGGGATATGCTTGAAGCTAAAAACATAAAGTTTTAAATATCAGCGTGGTAACTCTACAAGGAGAATCCCAGGCGGATCACTCAAAGAAAAACAGCTTCAGATTTATTCTGAGGCTGTTTTCTTTTTATAGGCTGCCAAAGTTATTCACAACAGAGTTATGCGCTTTTGTTCATATCTTATTAACAAAACATCTAAAATAAATATTATCAATCAATTAACCTGTTGATAACTTTGTTGATAAACCATTAGTTTGTTGAAAAGTCTCCCGCATACGGTCTACATCACAGAGCATGCGCACAGGAAACAGGAACTTTCAATTCCATCATTCCTTCTTCTCTTTTTTCCTTCCGAAATCCAGAAGGAATCCCAGCAACGCCATAATAAACTCAAAAACAGATTTTAATTTGCTCATACTGATTCATTTTAAATGATTAAATAATATCCGCCTTTACGGTTTCTTTGTACACAGGCCAGCATTGCGCGTCCTTTCCTCACAAAACCCCTCTTGACGCAGCCTTTCCTCCACCAAAGGCATCAGGCTCCGCGCAATCCTTGTAAGCATTTCTTCATACGCCGCCCGGTTATCACCGTTCACTTCACTGATATAACGGCTGTAAGCTATTTCACGAGCATAGGCAGCGGGGTAGTTACTGACTGCGGCGGCAAGACGATAAGCGGTAGAGATCAGCCGTGCAAAATCAAGAAAACTATTTTCCGGTGCGTCGTAACGCCTGAACAACAGGCCATTCTCTTCAAGGCTAACCTTTCCTCCATGCCAGTAGGTGTTTACGACACCATATCCGGTTAATCCGAAGAAGTTATTGTATTGCCGTGCCAGCGCGCTCTCGCCCCATCCTGTTTCAATGGCCGATTGAGCCAGAATGACGACCGGATTGATCCGGTACAGATCTCCAGCCATACGCGCGGCAGGAAGATACAGTTTTACAAATGATTGTTTATCCATTGGAAAGTCGGGTTAATGTGTTACTATTCAATTTCAGGACGGTCGCCTCCGCCACCTGTAGGAGGTGTCACCGGAGTAACATCAATAGTCGTACGTTCCCCTTTAGCCACCTGCGTCGTGTTTCGCAGAATCGTACCGGGACGGAAACACAAACGCGCCTTCTTCAGCAAGGTCGAGGAAAAACCCTCCGTTGTCGCACTCCCTTTACTGCCCATGATCAGCTGAAGGCTGCCGAGTTCGCCCAGCTGGACAACTTCGCCACGTTCGAGTGCTTTCGCGGCAAACTTATTCATACGGTCGAGAACGACTTTGACATCACCGCTGGATGCTGTGGAACTTTCAGCGATCAGGTCGCATAGCTCATCGAAACCACAGGTGCGCGTGGCACGGGTCTGTGCATAATAGAGCTTCTCTTTCCCCTCTTCTACTTCTTTGCTCATGTTCTTTCTGAGAACCAAGTGATACTGTACTGCCATAATCCGATTGTTTTTAGTTATAAAACTGTTTTGCAATTAATTACATCATAAAGATACAACACCTGGATACCCTCATCGATGCCCTATGTGAGCAGACGTGACGAAGCAGCATTTTATTTTGTTTATTCCCATCTAAAGCCTTGTTTTTCTTATCATTAATATGTACATTTATAGAAGTAAAACAATAAATGCTATGGAACAGAAAACATTTGTCATCCGTGCATATGGTGTCGGCGAACTCGCCCAGCTATATAATCCCCATCTCTCCCACCGCGGCGCCGTCATGCAGCTCTGGCGTTGGATCAACCATCACGACATCCTCAAACAAAAACTGGTTACCCTCGGGTATCATCCGGGGATTCGCTGTTTCACCCCCAAACAGGTGATCTGTATCGTGGAACATTTGGGAGAACCTTAAAAGAGGAATAGTTATCAACGCAAAAATCCGTTCCCGACTGAAAATAAATGGGTCGGGAACGGATTTTTTTCGGTCGGGAACTATCGGAAGAGATCACCGGAGGAAGCAGCAGGTGGAGAAGGTGAAGATGAAAATACATTTCGGCCGACTTTTATAAACATAAGGAGACCTTTCAGTTGTTGTTGATAGTAATATATAAACATAAATACAGAAAGTATGCCAACCGTTAAACAACCTCCACCTTCTCCACCCGAAAGCCTCAGAAGGGCAATTGAATTTGAGGTTTTTCATTCCCTTCATCTGTTTTATCATTAGGAACCACTCCTTTATTATCAACAGCTTGAGCATCAACATTGTCATACGAACGGATTCCGAGCTGTACGGCTTTTACCTCGTCGAACGTAAGTTCTATAACGTTGAAAAAGCGTTTCCCGTTACGTATAAAATGTTCAAACCCTGTCCTTTTCAACATTTTTCCGAGGTTAACCACGTTGATTTGAGTGATAGGCATACGGGTCTTTTCAGCTATTTTTGCTATTATTTCACTGCTGGATAACTGTAAATAAGCCTCGAAACGGCAGGGTTTACGGAAAAAAGTATAGAACAATTCCTCCTCCGGACTGCTCTGCTGAAAAGGTTCGTTGTTATCGTTGATCTCTGCAATATCAGTATCGGAAAACCAGTACTTGAAGCCGCCTTTATACAAAGCCAGTGCCTGCGAATAGATATGGCTGTAGTCGACAGGAGTAAGATAATCTATCCGGACTGTTTCAAAACAAAGGAAACGACGCGAACCGGTACGGTCGGTCAGCACCTGGCTGTCGTTGACCGTAGCGGCAAATGAAGCACGGCGCTCATATGTTTCCGAATTATGCGCATAGGCGCGGCGCTCGTGTACACTGTTTTTCGTGATCATTGCTTTCAGGCGGTTCAGTTCCATGCGGCTTTGTCCCGAAAGCTCGTCGAGCAGGATCAGGAAACAATCACTCAGGAGCAGGGAAGCATCTTTCGAGGCGGGATCGAGATTGCCGGAATAGACATATTGATGCAGTTCAGGTGGTACCAGATTACGGCACCAGGTTGTTTTTCCTAATCCCTGCCCGCCGCTCAACAGCAATACGGCATGGTTCTCCGTCTTTTCGTCTATGGCACAGGCCACAGTGGCTACGAGCCATTTCCGGAGGCAGGTCAGCCAGTATTCAGGCCGGGTGGTACTGACGGTCGAAGCAAGCCGGGCGATATAATCTGTTTCGCCATCCCATGACGGCAATTTACTGAAATAGAACTTGAACGGGTCAAATTCTTTACTGAATCCGGAATGGATCACCGACCTCAATTCAGTGATCTTGCAATTGACTCCTTCAAGTTGGAGATTGCACCAGACGGTATTCTCCCAGTAATCGGTCACAGGATGGTATGTGTGGCTTTTTGCCCTTTTATCCCGGTATTCTACCAGGTTACGAACTACATTTTTACGCAGAAAGAAATGTGTGGACAGATATTCCCGGATCAGCTCCACCTTCTTCCCGTTTTTTATCAGAGGAAAGGTGTCGTGCTCCTCTCTATGACTGTAGGCACTCGTAATCGCACTGGAACGTTCCTCTGCCGAAAGATCGCCGAAGTTTTCCGTACAATAACCGGTCAGGACTTCTTCGGGCACGCCTATCCGGTTACACAGGCAGGCATAGTGGTAGACATAATTGTTACGGTTGCCATCCTGATACTTCTCCTGTTTGTCGAGTCGGTTCCGGGCATTACTGAGCTGTTTAGCCACATAGCGGGTGTTGGTCGTTTTTCTCGTTTTTTGCAGCAAAGGCTTGAGCAATGGCAAGTCTTCAGGCATCCCTTTTCCGGTATGCAGCCAGTCACTAAAACGGGGAGAGGCATAAAGCAAAGGATCGTAGGAGACAAAACAGAGTCGCCCGGCGTCACTCCCCGAAGCATCGATCTCCACACCGAGCAATTCTTCATACCACGCCTTGACGGTATTATAGATGATCCGGTGGTTTTGAGGGAGCTGTTCGATATCTACTGCCGAGCAGGCAATAATTTTCAATCCTTGTCCACCAGGACTCAGGAAGCTGTAAATGGTATAGGGAGCTTCATTGATAAGCGACCTAAGGCGAGGAATCGCTTCGGGTGCGAGCTTGTCAATATCGAGGATCAGGAGCGGGTTATAGCCGATCATGTCCGGTTCCTTGCGCGTCTTCCGGTAGGTAGCGGAGACAGTGAATGCTTCGAGTGATTTCTTGATCCGTTCGGCAGTGGCGGGATCACCGGCATGCAGTGCGGCCCGGTGTAGTTTGATAGTTGTCTCGTACTTCCCGTTAAGGATTTCGTCTGCAATAGCCGTGAGCGGTTTGTTTCCCTGGCAAAACCTGAAGTTTGTAAAGACGGTTGCTTCGATCATATCGTTTCGATTTGGAGGTTGTTCCGGTTATCCGGTATGTTATAAAGGTACAGGAAGCCGTTGATTGGCTTCCTGTCTTTTTCGTTTTTTTACGAAAAAGCATCGTCAGGGAAATGTCTGTCGAAATACTCTTTCAAGGCAGCATACAAACTGTCGAATTTAAGAAGGTCTTTTGTCTTTTCATTCTTAATTTTGAAGACTTCATCAATAGATCGGAGAAATTTTTTCTGCATCCGATTCCCGTTCACCCGCCATTTTGTGCTGCGGATCAGCGGGATGATGAGTTCGATAAATTCGTTTGTTTCTCCGTAAAAGAAGATCTTCTCTTCCTCCACCATGTCTTCTTCAAATACGGCATGTTCCAGCAAGCGGTTAATAGCTCTTGCACATTTGTTTATTTCATGCAGATCGGCTTCCATTCTTTCACATTTTTCTTTTAACTCTCTGATTGCTCCATTCAGTTGGGAGGCTTCGATTTTTTTTTCATGTCGATGTACTATTAATTATCTGGTTTGAATATTTAATCACCAGTTGATACTTTTCTAAAAAACGAAGCCCTGGACGATGAATCCCAGGGCTTGTTTTTGTCTGCCTTCGCTCTTCACAGAGATCGAACAGAAGAACTTTATTTTATTACTTTAGTATTAATATTGACTGCTTATTCACCTGTCGCAGGGTACTTGGCATACAAAAGAGATAATTAAACATGCCACACAGTCAACTAAAATTTATTGATTATGATAGAGACATACGAGGGTATGTCTCTATATTTCTTTTTCATTTTTATTTTGTGATTGATTTGATAGCGGCTTCGTATTCAACAGCTACTACAATACGAGTCTCTTCCTTTCCTTCCGCAGTATTTATTGCAGTCTTTGCAGGGAAAACCGTAACCATCGTTACAACCCAAACGACCGAAGTTGCCCGCATACTTACAGAAAATAGAACTTTCCGTAGGACTTACCGTTGCAGCCGGAATAAATAATCCCTTGTTCATGATTCTCTAATTTAATATTAATAATAGTGCTATTCAAATACTTTCAGCCTTGAAAAAAGAATGTCTTTCAAAAGTGAATGACTAGATAAAACGTTCCTTTTTTCTAGTCATTTTTTCGGGTCATTTATGACTTTGTAATAAAAAGGCTTATTTTTGTACTTAATTTCATATTCAGTTGATAAGAAAGCATATACATTGATAAATTATTTTTTAGTTTATGCCAATTCATTAAAAATTAATTTTTAAATTTGTGACTAGAAAAAAGGAACGTTTATTTTTGTCACTACTTTAAATTCGTATTTCACTTTATACCTGACATTTAATATATATTTATACTTAAATATTTAGATACAAATATCTATACACGCAAATATCCTAATATACTGTATATCAGCATACCTATTTTCCAAAACCTAGCGAGCAAATGTTAAAAGGGTCATTGAGCTTCATTTTTAGTATTTGAAAAAGGAAAACACAGTCAACATTTATGATCTTATATCAGAGTTCTAAAAACAAAAAAGGCCATCGTTTAAAACGACAGCCTTATCCATTATTTTATATAAAGAGTTTACAAGTTACGGATATCTTCTTCGGAAAGCCCGGTACATTCCATGATATATTCAAGGGAAGAACCTGTTTCCTTCATTTTCCTGGCAGTCCGCTTTATCCCCTTAATTTCTCCTTTAATTTCACCTCTGATTTCACCTTTCTCCTCCGCATAATCCACTATATTCTTGCAGTCACGATACACTTTGAGTGCCTCGTCATATTCCTGGCGTTCCTCCTTGGTCAGATTAGCCACACCGGCTATCTTCTCCAGCTTCTCGAATAGTTGTTTTTGCGCCTTGAAAGGCATACGCTCCAGTTTATCCATATTCTTTAATACATATAACCACATTTCAAAAGGGGTTTCACATTCATCCTCTTCTTTTGTAAAGAAAGGCATCTCCAAATAGATTTGTCGAATCTTGTCACTGAACTGTTTTCCGTTTTCTTTATCGGCCAGAATAATATCCGTACGCAATTTTGTGGTTCGACCGGATTTGAAGTTCAATAAAAAGATTCCGTACACAGGATAAAGCCCGAATTTCCATTCAGGACCTCTTTGTCCCTGTTCACACACTGCACGACAAAGATAATATAATCCACGCTCATAAAAATAACATTGGGACGCATTTTGTACTTCCACAATAAAAACGCCACCCTCTGTATCTCTACATTTGAGATCGAACACGGCACCGCGTCCTTCTATCGTTTCAGAAGGAAGTTCCACGTTCAGGAAAGTAAGATCGGTGATACTGCGTTCGCCTTCGAACAAGTCATTCAGAAAATCGATCAGTAAATCTTTACTAATCTCCTGCCCAAACAGGATTTTAAAACCCCGGTCGACCCAGGGATTGATAAATTTGCTCATAGCCTTTGACGGTTTTGATAGTTAATAATAGCAGTTAAATAAGGATTTTCATATCCTTGCGACAAATATAGGGAATTCACCCAGAATAAAAAAGTTTTAGCAGGAATATCCCAGAATATAAAACCCAATGCCACAAACTAAAAAAGGCATCGCCCAACCGGGGCAATGCCTTTCTTATCTCATCTTCCGGAAAGTGCCAGCCGTAGGGCGGCAGCCTCCGGGATCTGTCCCTTAAAGTACCTGGATACCTTCTTCGCGGGCCTGTTCTTCTCCTGAAGGAGTGATCAGTTTGTAACCCTTACCGTGGATGTTGATGATTTCGATTCCCGGATCATCTTTCAACAGTTTACGAAGTTTGGTGATATACACGTCCATACTACGGGCATTGAAGTAGTTGTCGTCAACCCAGATAGTTTTCAGTGCATAGTTACGTTCCAGAATTTCATTTGCATGGGCACACAGCAGGCTCAGCAGTTCGCATTCTTTCGTTGTCAGCTTCGTTACCTTGTCACCGATAGCCAGCGTTTGTTTCTGGGTATCGAACAAGAAATTACCAAGCTTATAGAAAGGAATGTCTTTCATCTTCTTACCTTTCACACGGCGAAGGATCGCTTCGATACGAAGCAGCAACTCTTCCATGCTGAACGGCTTTGTCAGATAATCGTCGGCACCGATCTTGAAGCCTTCCAGAATATCTTCCTTCATTGTCTTGGCAGTAAGGAAAATAATTGGAATGTCAGGATTTATAGAACGGATTTCCTGTGCAAGAGTGAAACCGTCTTTTTTCGGCATCATTACGTCTAATACGCAAAGATCATATTTGCCTTTGGTGAAACCTTTGTAACCTGCTTCTCCATCAGAGAAAAGATCTGTTACATAACCTTTAGCCTGTAAGTATTCTCTTAATAGCATACCCAGGTTTTCGTCGTCTTCACAAAAGAAGATTTTCAGTTTTTCTTCCATAACTAACTTTTTATAAGAGGTAAAGTAATAATAAATTTTGTTCCTACATTTCCCGGACCCAACTCGGCACGGATCGTACCCTTGTGGTCCTCGATAATCTTACGGACGTAAGCAAGTCCCAGACCGAAACCTTTTACGTCGTGTACGTTCCCTGTCGGCACGCGGAAGAAGCGGTCGAATACTTTTTTCAGGTATTCTTTCTTGATCCCGATACCATTGTCTTCAACGGCGATCAGCAGTTTGCCGTTGTTGTCGTTCCAGGTTCTTACCATCAATGTAAGGGGCACCTCCGGACGGCGGTATTTCACTGCGTTGTCCATCAGGTTAAACAATACATTGGTGATGTGCATTTCATCTACATAAATGGACGAATCGACAGCCTGCAAGTCTACATCGAGCGTACCGTCGTACTTTTCGACTTTCAGGGCGAAGGTGTTGGCCACGCTGATCACCAGGTCGTTCGCATCCACTTCCTTCAATTTGAGAGCTGCTTTCTGCCGTTCGAACAACGACATCTGGAGCACCTTCTCTACCAGGAAGCCCAATCGCTTCGTCTCATCATTTATCACGCCTGATATATGTCTGAATACATCAGGACTTTTCGTTATATCCGAATCTTTCAACATCTGTGCCGCCAGTGAGATCGTGGAAACCGGAGTCTTCAGCTCGTGCGTCATATTGTTGATAAAATCATTTTTCATTTCTGACAGCCTCTTCTGGCGGAACACAATATAAATGGTAAAGATAAACGTTACCAAAAGTATCAGCGAGAAAAGCACGGACGGTACAATAAATGTTACAGAACTTGAAATATAGTCACCTTTCGTAGGGAAATATACTTTCAGATAATTCTGCTTCGAGGGAGGATCATTCGGAAACAATACGTACGTAATTATATCAGACGCAATAGGTTCCTTCTTTATTTCCCCACTCTGGTACACTGTCTTCCCGTCTTTGTTAATAACAAAAAATATGAACGGCAGGTTCAAACCATTGTTAATAAATTCTGTTTTTAAGTAATTATTCAGCTTCTTAAAGTCGACACGTTCCTGAATCGGCTTCTGGTTGGGAGTGTTCAACAGATTCAGTAAAACCAGCTGCATCAGATCGCCCTGATACTTCAGACGGTATTTCAATGATTGCTGCAAGTCGTGGGATGTACCGACAATATTGTTGGCCGCTTGCTTTTTGTCGAGCGACGAAAGCGGCTGAAACTTCTGGCTGAAACTATGCAACTGTTCTATCTGCATAATATTGTTGCCATCGGCATCCTTTATATTCAGCTTCTGCTGAGTGATCGCCTGCGTGATCTCTTCCGGATTCTGGCTGTTACGCAGATAGTTGTTATCTTCACGCCTGAGATCTTCTTCCAGATACTCACGCGTTTCATCCAGCTCCAGGTTTTTTGAGACTTGGTGCAAGCTCCTTTTGACTGTTTCATTGAATTGCTCGCTGCTTTTTTTGAGTATAATGCTCACGTACTTAACCTGCAGGAAAAGCAAACCGGCAAAAGCAAATGCCATTACACAAGCGAGTAACCAAATCGTAGATTTCCTCATTCCAAATACTTTCTCTTTTTAACAGAACAAATAACGCTCATTTTAGTTTAATATTCACACAAAAAAGGTAAAAATCATAGCCCATTTTTCTTAAAAATAGTTTAGCTATCAATCTGACATTACCTTCATTCCCTTTGAAAACAAGGGTTTATATTGATAATCACCTATCCTTAGGCACATTTGTTAATTCGTTCCTGTGTATAAAAACACAATTATTGATTATTTTGTTTCAAGTTATGCAAAAAATATGAATTCCTACAAAGAATCATAGGAGCTGTTTTTGCATGCAGGTGCAGAATAATATATATGTATAACGAATGGAGATGCCGAATTATTTTATATGACGGCAAACAACATATAACCTGAGAACTTGAAACTTCTTAAAAACTTATGCCGAATGCATTCAAATTTAATTATTAGCTATATCTTTGCTGCTGACAAGAGTTATGCAAGATGGCACAAGAAGGTATTACACAAATTGATGTAAAACAGGTATTACAACAAAAAGCGCCCTCAGTGGCGGGAAAAATACCCGGTTTTATTGTCAATTATCTGATCCGTACCATTCATCAGGACGAACTGAATGATATTCTCACCCGTTATCATGACAAGGATGGGGTTGATTTTATGCAGGAACTGATCGGTTATTTTGACCTGACCCTGGAGCTGGTGAATGAAGAAAATATCCCGGCGACAGGTCGCTATATTTTTGCCTCCAACCATCCGTTGGGAGGGCTGGACGGCATTTGCCTTTCGGCAGTGATCGGACAGCATTATAACGGGAAGATCCGTTATCTGGTGAACGACCTCCTCCTCTACTTGTCAAATCTGAGATCGATCTTTGTACCTATCAACAAACATGGTTCGCAGGGAAAGAACAATGCCCGGCTGATCGACGAAGCCTATGCTTCCGACAATCAGATCGTGACATTCCCGGCAGGACTTTGTTCGCGCAAGATTAACGGGAAGATACAGGACACCGAATGGAAAAAGTCCTTCATCCAGAAGGCGGTCGAACATAAACGGGATATTGTCCCGGTGTATTTCGAAGGGAGAAATTCCAATTTTTTCTACCGGCTGGCGAATCTGCGCAAGGCGTTGGGGATAAAGATGAACTATGAAATGATTTATTTGCCGGACGAAATGTTCCGGTCCAAACATAAAACGTTCCGAATCCATTTCGGCAAACCTGTTCCGTGGCAGACTTTCGATAACAGTAAAAAGCCGGCTGAATGGGCAGAGTGGGTGAAGGGACTTGCTTATAATCTCAAGTAAACAAAGACTCTATTTATATGCAAGACATTATTAAGCCGATTGATCGTGCACTTCTGAAATCGGAGCTGACAAAAGAAAAGAAGCTCCGCAGCACGAATAAGTCAAACAATGAGATATACATTATTACAGCCCACGATTCTCCCAATGTGATGCAGGAGATCGGGCGTTTGCGGGAAATCGCTTTCCGCTATTATGGCGGAGGAACAGGTTTTCCGGTAGATATTGACGAGTTCGACACGATGGAGGATGCTTATCGGCAACTGATCGTCTGGAGTCCGGAAGATGAACAGATCCTGGGAGGATACCGTTTCCTGTGCGGTTCGGATGTCAAGTTCGATGAGAACGGGAAGCCGATGCTGGCGACTTCGCATCTGTTCAACTTCTCTGAGAAGTTCAATAAAGAATTCCTTCCGTATACGGTCGAGTTGGGCCGTTCTTTTGTAACGCTGGAATATCAGTCTACACGTGCCGGCGCCAAAGGTTTGTTTGTACTCGATAACTTATGGGACGGACTGGGGGCTTTGTCGGTAGTCGATCCGAGCCTGCAATATTATTTCGGGAAAGTGACGATGTATAATACTTATAATACGGAAGCACGCAATATGATCCTTTATTTCCTAGGAATGCATTTCCCGGATTCGGACAAGCTGGTCACTCCGATATATCCGCTGGAGACAGATATGGATATGGAGAAGATGAAAGAGTTGTTCCGTTATGATAATTTCAAGGATAATTACAAGGTGCTGAACCAGGAGGTCCGCAAGTTCGGTATCAATGTACCGCCGCTGGTAAATGCTTATATGAGCCTTTCACCCAAGATGCGCGTATTCGGTACGGCGATCAACCATGAGTTCGGCGATGTGGAAGAAACCGGTATCCTGATCGCCATCAATGAAATTCTGGAAGACAAGAAGAAACGCCATATCGAAACGTATCTGAAAGAGGAGGCGCAGACGGCAGACCTGATACGGAAAACAGAATAAAGAATGTGCCAATATGCCAATTATAAGAGATGTATCTATACTATCTCAATGGGCATATTGGCACATTTTCTTATGGATATATTATTTCTCTTCTTCCTTTTGTTTTCTCCACTCTTCTGCCACTTCCACCAATGACTCGTACCATTCCGGGCCGAATTTACGGGTAAGCGGTTCCTTCAGGAACTTATACAGAGGAAGTTTTTCTTTCCGCCCTACTATTTCTGCTGCCTTACATATTTTCCACCGGTCGTAGTTTACGGCACGGAAGTCTTTGTATTGGGTAACACGCACCGGATACAGGTGACAGGATACCGGTTTGTAGAAAGACAGTTTGCCTTCGCGGTAGGCTTTCTCGACGGCACATTTGCAGGTTCCGTCTTCGTCGTAGCAGGTAAATACGCAATCCTTGCCATTGACAATGGAAGTGACGATATCGCCTTCGCAGTCGATGTAGGCGACACCTTGCTTCTTAATGATTGCCTGTGCCTCGGGAGAAAGGTCATCCCAGATAACCGGAAGCGCTTTCTCCAGTTCGGCGATCTCGCTTTTATCGAGCGGAGCACCGGAGTCGCCTTCCACGCAGCAGATGCCTTTACATTGGGCAAGGTCGCAAATGAAATTAGCTTCGATCAGGTCTAAGCTGACCAGGGTATCATCAATTTGGATCATATTGGTTGATAGTTGACAAGTGACAAGGACAGTTGACAGATAACAGTTGACAGATGACAGTTATCTCTTTCTTACGAAAAACAATAACCGTTACTTGCCAACTGCTAACTGTCAACTGTCACTTGTCAACTGTCAACTTCTAAGAGTTGTTATTTAATCAACGATTTGCCTGTCATTTCTTTCGGCTGCTTCAATCCCATGATGTGAAGGATGGAAGGAGCAACGTCTGCCAGGATACCGTCCTCTACTTTAGCTTCTTTGTTTTCCGTTACATATACGAAAGGAACAGGATTCAAAGAGTGAGCCGTGTTCGGTGTACCGTCTTCGTTCAAAGCGTGGTCGGCATTACCGTGGTCGGCGATGATGATCACTTCGTAATCGTTTGCTTTCGCTGCTTCTACCGTATCGTTCAGGCAAGCGTCGATCGTTACGACAGCCTTTTCGATAGCCGAGTAAATACCGGTGTGGCCCACCATATCGCCGTTTGCATAGTTACAAACGATATAGTCATATTTCTTGGTGTAGATAGCTTCTACCAGCTTGTCTTTTACTTCAAACGCGCTCATTTCCGGTTTCAGGTCGTAAGTAGCCACTTTCGGCGACGGAACCAGGATACGGTCTTCGCCATCAAACGGAGTTTCGCGTCCGCCGTTGAAGAAGAAAGTAACGTGAGCATATTTTTCTGTTTCGGCAATGTGCAACTGTGTTTTGCCAACTGATGCCAGAAATTCGCCCAGTGTATTTTCTACATTGTCCTTGTCGAACAGGATGTGGACACCCTTGAAGCTGGCATCGTACGGAGTCATACAGAAATACTGCAGGTTAGGAATAGTCTTCATTCCAGCTTCCGGCATATCCTGCTGAGTCAGAACGACTGTCAGTTCTTTCGCACGGTCGTTACGGTAGTTGAAGAAGATAACCACGTCGCCCTCTTCGATAGTAGCCACCGGCTTGCCGTTTTCTACGTGTACGATCGGTTTGATGAATTCGTCCGTTACACCTTCTGCATACGATTCTTCCATCGCAACAACCATGTCTTCGGCAGGTTTGCCTGTACCGTTCACGATCAGGTCGTAGGCTTCTTTCACACGTTCCCAACGTTTGTCACGGTCCATAGCATAGTAACGTCCGATGATAGACGCGATCTTGCCGCCTGTCGTCTTTAAATGGTTTTCCAGTTGTTCGATGAAACCTTTACCGCTCTTCGGGTCTGTGTCGCGACCGTCCATAAAGCAATGAACGTATGCTTTGTCCACTCCATATTCCTTAGCGATATCAGCCAGTTTGAACAGGTGTTCCAATGAGCTGTGCACACCACCGTCGGAAACCAGTCCCATGAAATGGATCTGTTTGCCGTTTTCTTTGGCGTAGCTGTAAGCACGTTTGATTTCGGGATTGTCGAGGATTGTATTCTGACGACATGCGATGTTGATCTTCACCAGGTCCTGATAAACGATACGGCCTGCACCGATGTTCAGGTGTCCTACTTCCGAGTTACCCATCTGTCCGTCGGGTAAACCTACGTTTTCGCCGGAAGCCTGCAACTGAGAGTTAGGATATGTTTTCAACAGATAATCCCAATAGGGAGTGGGTGTGTTATAGATTACATCATCTTTACCACGGTCGCCGATTCCCCAGCCATCGCAGATCAATAAAAGTGCTTTTTTGCTCATGATTGCCTTATTTATATAGTTTATACTTATTAAATATCTAATACCGGGTGCAAAGATAATGCAAGTCGAGAGTAGAATAAAATGAACTCGTTCATTTTTTATGCCGAGGCGCAGCTTATCTTCGCTTTGCTGCAAAGATAAGCATTTCCGACGTAATATTATTTCCCTTTAAAGTATTACTTTTGTGGTAAATATGGAAAAGAAGATATACGACAACGATCTGGGAACCATCCTTCTCCGTACTACCCCGCGAGCCACCCGTTATACGCTGAAAATATCAAAGGGAATGATCACCGCCACCATGCCGGAGGGAGGGGATGAAGGACGGATGTTGTCTTTTATCGAAGAAAACCGCCAAAAGCTGCTCGCCGCCCTGAAGAAACACCCGGCACGCCCGTTGCTGAACGAAGCGACCGCATTGCAGGCGACTACCTTCCGGGTGGAAATATTCCGTACCGACCGCAACAACTATTACATGACTCTGAAGGAAGGGATACTTCGTATCGCCTGCCCGTCCGGAACCCGTTTCGAGTCGGACAGGGTACAGGAGATCTTAAAGGATTTACTGGAGAAAGCACTCCGCCACGAAGCCAAGCGGTTGTTACCCGACCGGCTGATGGCGCTGGCCGCCCGCCATCGTTTCACCTGCACAGGCGTACGGATCATGAACAGCAAGACCCGGTGGGGAAGTTGCAGCACACGCAAAAGCATTAATCTGTCTTTATCATTGATGCTTCTCCCCTGGCATCTGGTCGATTATGTCCTGCTCCATGAACTTTGCCATACGGTAGAGATGAACCACAGCGACCGTTTCTGGAAACTACTGAACAGCGTGACAGACAATAAGGCGCTTGCTTTACGCCATGAGCTTAAGGGTTACCACATGCTGTAATCTGTTGGATAAGTCTATTCTGTAACCGACCTCTTGTGCCGGACAAAATGTTTTGCCACTGTGTTGGCAGAGTTTTGCCATGCAAGTGACAATCTTTTGCCATGCCTTTGGCAGAGTTGTGCCAAAGGCATGGCAAGGTTGTGTCATAAGGGTGACAAAGCCTCGTTAATGCTTACTGCGCCAGTGAGAACCGGAGGGCGACACCGTAATTCGAGTTACTTGTCGGATAAGCTGCATTAGAGATCAGCGGCTCATTGATCTGCAGGTCGTAGAACGCACGAAGGGTCAACGCGCGGCTCAAACCGTAATCGGCAGAGAACTGGATTGTCTTCGCAACGTTACCGCTGGTAGCCTGCGTGAAGCTATCCTCGATCTTACGGATCAATGATTGCATCTTATTGTACGAGAAGTCCAGGCGCACGGTCAGGTCGTTGCTGAAATCACGTGTTTTCTTCATCTTCAATATCTTGTTGAACTCGGCAAACTTGTATCCCAACCCGATCGTGTATTTATTGGACAGCGCCTCTACGATCTGGTAAGACGAGATATTCAGGTTCAGATTGCGTGTAGTCGTATAGTCTGCACGGATCGTTATATTGTTCAACATCGTGGCATCGACTCCCAACAGCGGGCTGAAACTCTCAGTCAGGCTGACGGAAGAGATCGAGTAAGGCGAAGAAGGAATAGGCTTATCGGATGCATTCTGTATAAATCCGAGATTATCGCCCAGACCGGCATCGACCCAGGTTGAATAGGTTTCGTAAGCACCGACGTTGTACGTACAGCGATACTGATGGCTCAACATAACCGTCTTGAAGTATTTCTTTATCGCCGGAATACGGATCAACCCGTCGTACGTGATACGCCAGTTCGGCAACATGCTACGGATGGCGGGGAACGGTGAATGCGAAATCTTGTTCGGATCTTTCCCGGTATAAGCGGCAAGGAACGCCGGGATCAACACGTCAGACGAGTTACGGCTGATTCCCAGTTCATTGTTATCTCCCGGATCGTAGAGTTGCCCGGTATATCCGGTCTGGCTAAGGAAGCCTCCATACGGATAGAAAGTCCCGGCATAACGGTTTTCAAGGCGCTGGGCTATGATCTCACGGTTCTCGATGAATTTTTCGAACGATTTGGAGGCATAGTTGTTACCTGCATTGCCGATGCCTTTGAAGAAACTGCCCAAAGCGACGGTCGTCATTGTGAAATTACCTCCGGTCAGTTCCGGCATACCAGCATACATATATTGTATATCGGTGCTGCGGGTGTCCACGCGATTGGCATTCAGGTCGATCTTCAATCCGGTGATCGGTTCCAGGTTCGCCCGGATATTCAGGTTCTTCGCGCTGGTCATGACAGCCGGGTTGACATTGGTCGTATTTTCGATCAGCCAGCCACGGTCTTTGGCATCATACAGGAAGTCGCGGTTCACGGCTCCAAAGGCAAAACCCAATCCCGGTGTCAGGCCGAACGGTGAACGTCCCTGCCCGAAGATATCACCGATCATCGGGGAGAATCCGGGCACCATCATACCATCCGTAGTGGCATACTGGATATTGATGCGGCGAACCATCATCAGGAAGCGGCTGGCGTGTTCGGCAGCTTTATACAGGAAGTCTTCCGTTGCTTTCGGGCCCGGCTTGATGGTCAGTTTCAAATGGGCCGTATCCTGATTCAGGATCATTACCTGCGCATAGTTGAGCGGTTTATACTTAATCGCATACACTTTGCCGTCGGCTCCGCGGGCAGTGATACGCACCTTTTTGGTGAACATTCCGTGCTGCACGACCGTACCGCTGTCCATGTTCAGCTGGATGTCTCTTTCCAGCTTTATCTCTTTCGGTTCTTTCTTCTTGGTTGCCGTACGGGTTGCCGAGAACTTCTGGTTCACTTTCTTCAGGAACTTGTTCTTGTTGTAAAGCGATTGCAGGTTCAAGCTACCCTGCCAGTCGATCTGACGCTGGTTGGTGATCGTATTACCGAGCTCATATTGCGTATCGGTGACCGCCCCGCGATCCCAGTTGTATTGCGCATTGTATGTAACGGAACTGTTCACCCAGTCCAGAACCGGGATATACTGCAACGGCATGTTCCAGGTGACATTGAATGTCTGGTCATATTTCAAAGGCGTACCCAGGTCGGCGATACTCTGTTTAACAGAATCTTTCCAAATCTGATACTGGTCGGCAGCCAGTTCTTTGTTGACCTGAACATACGGTTCCTCGATCCGGGCATTTGTTCCGGAAGTGAAGGTCATGTTCAGGTTGTTCGTAAAGTCCCAGCGCAAGCTGAAAGCACGGTCCCAGTAGAACTCGGAGCTGAAAGTTACCTCCGGTTTGTAGCCGGTGTTTTCCAGGTCGCGCAGCTGCATTTCGTTATAATTACGCATCATAGCCGTCTGGAAACTGATATTCGACGGCAGATAGTTCAAGCTGAACTGTTTGATATAACGGGTGTAGCCATTGTTCTTCTTCATCTTCTGGAACGGACGGAACGGTTTCGCATACGGTGTGTAGTTGTAGGCGAAGTTGCCGCGATAATCTTTTGTCGTTTCATATTCCGTTTCCGGATTCTGCCTTTTCGTCTGGCTGAATGAATAGCCGATCGAGAAGTTCGCCGGGTCGTAAGGCATCGGCGTCTTACTACGGATATCTGCCCTCACGTTGTTGAATGAGATACTCTTGATAACTGTCTGATCGACTGCCATGCTCTTGATGGAGTCTTTTTCTGCTTTCGTCTCGACAGCATCCAAAGCATCGTCCAGCTTGATATCCTGATCGAGCGGATTGTATTTTGCTTTCGTCTGATCTTTAGAGTAAGCATAGTACATCGGGATGCTGACCTTTGCCTTTTCGGGGAAGAATTTACCCCATTCGATGTTGGCCGCTACGTTATATTGCGTAAAGTCGTCGATGCGGCGTTCAGCCAGCGACTGGTCGAGTGCGCCGAAACCAGCCGTTTCGATACGCCCGCCTACATTCACCGTAGCCAGGTCAGACACGGCCACGTTCAGGTTGGCATTGGCCGCCCAACCGCCCTCTTCGTTGAATTCACTCAGACGCAATTCGTTGATCCACACCTCACCGCTTCTGACAGCATTCGAGCCAGATACATTACGGACACCGATCATAATCGTTTTCACTTCCGATAAGCTCGGGTTACCTACGATACTGATCGTATTGCTTAAATTCTCAGGGTCAGGCTCCGAATAAACGGTATTGAAAGTAATACCTTTGTCACCCGCCCGCTTCTTTTTGTTCCGACTCAGTTTGAGATTGGTTAATACTTCAAAACGGAAATCGAGCATGTTCTCTGCCGGCCAGATATCAATAGGTTCGTATGAACCTTTCCCTGTCGGAGTCACCTTCAACGGAACTTCATATTCGTAATAATTATTTTTATAATCGGAACCCAAACGGATGAACACGGACAGGTCTCCATCAACCAGCGGCGTATATTTATCTGCACTGTCCGGCAATGCTTCAGCATGAGTAAACAACTGCAACCGTTTGTACTGACGCAAATCGTAATAAGTCGTCTTATAAATAGCCCGTGCATCTCTGGTAGCCAAATCACTAATCTTCATCGACAGTGCCTGTTCATTCTGCCTACTTAACTGAGGCTGACCGGGATCTGGCGTACGACTTACTCCGGGAGGTGTTCTATAAGGGATAGGAGTCCGTCGGCTGTTTTCTTCCACATTAACAGAAGAAACTTCCAGTGATCCGTTGAATAATGGCGGAACTTTGGGATCGGACAAATCCTGTTCGTATGAACGCCATTCACCACGTACCAGTTCGAAAGTTCCGAAACGCAGTACGGTCGGTTTGCTGAAATTAGTCATAAACATACGCATAAAGCGGATGCTCTTAAAGTCACTGATAGCTCCGATAGAGCGGTTATATTTCTTTACGGGAATCTTGAACAGATACCATTTTGCAGGATCTCTTTTGTTATCCCCATCGTTATTTCCATTCGGTAATTTGGGATAAGTAGTTTTCATATCCACAATAAAGTTCTTTCCTACTTTCAGGTCTTCCGGACGAATAGATACCTTATATTCAAAATACTTTTCGTTTTTATTCATCGTGTTATCCTGGTTCAGATCTTCCACATCTGGATTCTTGGAAGCAGAAGTGTCGTAACGTTCTCCGGTACTGCCGTTTTCAGCAGAGTTACCTTCCGTTCCATTGTAACGTTTGTAACGATCCAGAATACTAACTTTCTCATCATCTAAATCTTCACCTCGGAAATAGCGGTATTTATCGGTTCCAGGGTTCATTAAAGGAGAATATTCATCCAATAACATAGAATCTCTTTTCCCCGGTGACAGCTTTGGCATTAATTTTTCGATAAACTCTTTGTATGCCGGATAGTCACGCTCTTCCTCTGCTGACAAGCCGTTGAGTCCGACATCCTGTTTAGCACGCGAGCCGGAAGTATTGTCGAAAGCATAAACAGTACTTTGTTGCTTCGGGACAAGTCCCCAGACAGTAGAATCGACCCTGCTTCTATCACCATCGACAGGCAAGCCGTTCTCATAAAACTTCTTTCCGTCTTTCAGCACATCTTCCGATACTTCACCGAGGTTGAAATACAAATCGCCTCCTTTTACCGGGACACCGTCCCGTTCTTCATAAATGTAAGGATCAAGCATCCAGAACTCAATATATTCAATATTGGCCGTTTCGAAGTCACTCTGATCGATCTTACGCATGATACCTCCCCACCGCTTTTCCGGATTTTGCAATGTACCATCTGGATTAACTAAATCGGCATCAAGGTTATACGGACCACGTTCATTCGGATAAAAGGCAAGATTGAGCGCCTGGATCGTACTTGTCTCATTATAACTCTGGTCTCTGTCCGGGAATAATTCGTCCACGTATACAGCACGGACGTAATGGTTGGATAATTGGTCCTTATCATTACGGATATGCTGTGGGGCCTGACTGGAGTTCTTACGGTTGAACAATCCATCGACATAATACCATGCCATTAGAGCACGGTTTTTACCATAACTGATATCGTTTGTCGCTCTAGCCTCGGGGAAAAGAGCTTCGGTGCTGTTGTCCCAAGGCGTGCTGGCAAGTTTCCACGGATACGGGTTCAACAAATCGAAACCACTCTGCGTCGATTCGAAATCGTCCAGATAAGAGTAGCCTCCACTGTATTTGTTTTCATAATGCCCAGCTATCAGATGAGCAAACTCACCCGTAAATGCAATCTGGCTGGGTTTTGTCAGGTTCAGCAACGGTAATTTATCGAATGCATTCGTCAGCCACTGACTTTCCGTTTTATAAGCGATATTAAATCCCCATAAAGTGTTTTTGATGGATTCGTCGCCAAATACTGTTTTTGTTGTCAACGGCATTTCCGACATATGCATAATGGTGGCTCCCAGCGAAAAGTCCGGATTGAACTGATAGTTGAGATCCAACCCCATCATTGTCTTTCGTTGCATATTATATGCCGTCTGGTTTTCCAACGAAACGCTTACGGGGGTTCCGGCAGCAATGATACTCTCATTCAGAATAGTAACGGTACCGGATGTATAATCGACCGCATAATCCACATTTTCCGTTAATGTGGCACCTGCTGCCGTTACACGTACCGAGCCGCGTGCCACGTTGCTGGCTCCCAACTGTATCTCGGAAGCGGAAGATGCCTTATATTCCCCCCGCATGATGAACTTGTTCTTTTCTGCGATCTGGCGGGCGGCGGTTTGTGTCGTATCGTACAATTCCTGGAATACATATTTGTCTGCGATAGCCGGACTGACGACACCCTGCAATTTCTCTTTCAAGCTGGAACCGAACGGCTCGATGGTCGGGAAAATCACTCTACCGGTAGCAGGCTGTACAGTATATCCTTCCACAAAGTCAAAATATCCGTCGGGATGCTTTTCGTTCTGGGCATTCAGACGGTCTGCTCCCATCAAGCGTATCCAGATTTTCCTGGAAGCGGTATCCTGACTGGCTTCCGGCAAATAGTTTACATAAGTACCAGTCGTATCGCTCTGGTACATGACATCCAGGCGGAACTTCTCTTTCTGGACAGAATAGGCACCGAGAGAATAGATATTTTTCATCATCAGGTCCCAGTACATCATGGGCGGAGACATGTTTACACCTTTCAGCAACTTGACATAAAGACAGTTGTTGGGGTTAGCCGGATCACTGTCGGAAAATTCACCGACTCTTCCCGTACGTTTACCGGAAACATCATTGTATTCATATTCAAAAGCGACAGCCAACACTTCATCTGTCTGCAAACTTGTATTCAATGAGATATATCCCAACTGTTTGTCAAATGTATATTCAGAGTTAGCATCCAACAAACGGGCACTCTCCACCTCTTCATATTCAGCACCTCCTGTAAAACCCGACAACACCTGTGCCACCTGACTAATCTGACGGGCACCCGAGTAAGTCGTAGTCATTTGGTTGTACAAGCTGTTCGCACTATTGGCAGGGTACTTACTACCACTGACCGGAAAAGCACCGGGGTTAGCCATGTATGCATCATCATTTTCACCAATATCGGTAAAGGCAACAATATTACGTGACTGATCGTAATTGCCTCTTTTATTCGTCACCCAAACTTCCAGGCGGGTAATGTTTATATCTGCATATATCTGGGGTAAACTAGCCACAGCCTCGTTATATCTATTCCGGAAATAATGTGCCAGAAAGAAATGTCGGTTCTCATCATACTCGTCGATCTTCAACTCAAAATCTTTGGTCTGCACACCGCCTTTGGAGTTCACTGTTTTAGACTCCGAATTCTGTTGTGCAAACAACGCGTTAACCCTCAGTTTACCGAACTGAAGGTCTGCTTTCATACCGAACAAAGCCGCCCCGCCATTGATCAGCGAGTTGCTTGTCGTCATCGATACGTTACCGGCTTCCAATGATTTGATGATCTCATCCTCTTCACCCGTATAAGCCAGTTTCAGCTTTTTGGAGTCGAAGTCGAAGGAAGTCTCCGTATTATAATTCATATCGAAATTCACTTTCGAGCCCACGGATGCCTGTACATTCAACTGCACGCTTTCATCGAAGTTGAAAATGGTATTGCTACGGGCACGTTCAGGCAGCGAAGGATCTTTGGTACTATTCCTCTTTAAACCTAAAGTAACTTCTGCCGACCCTTGTGTCTTTACACGTACACCTCCGGGACCGAATATGCGTTCTGCCGCACCGATACCGAACTGCATATCTGCCAGGTTAAACTGCTTATCCGCTTCTTTCTGAAATTCTTCTTCGTTTTTCTGACGATAATAAGAGCGGAGCGATTGCTTCATGCTATAGTCCTGATATTCTTCCGGACTCAAGTCGATCGGCGTGGTCAGGTCTTTCTCACCTAAACGGGTACGGACTACATATCTTCCGGTATTGATGTCGTATTCAACGACCGTCTTTACGTTTTCCGGGTCACGTAAGTCCATCGGCAACTTTTTGCCCAGGTCCTCATAACCTTCCGGTATGGTTTTCGACACCGGATAACGGGTTGCCGGAACCGTATCTTTTCCATCCGGAAAATCCTGTTCTTCAAGCAACTGTATATCCGGCAACTCAGCGGTATAAGTCAGGTAATCGGCATTCAATGAGACCATACTGACCCCGAATAGCAGTATTGTAACCCAGATAAGATATTTAAGAGTTTTCTTTTTCATTTTAAATTGTCAACTGTACTTGTAAGGGTGGTCGGCAAACCTCCCCTGCCTGTCAACTATTAAAGCATTCTGAGTGCACTTTTTATCACTTGTTCCACTGCCAGCATCGGCGAACTTTTCAGTATCGAACTGACTGCCTTTTGCGAAGCAACCTTCTGGAATCCCAACATCACAAGGGCGGCAACCGCTTCCTGGGCAACCGCACCGTTTCCCCCCGTAACAGGAGCTCCTGCACTTGCTATCGAATCGCCGGCCTTTACCTTATTTTTCAGGTCGACCAGAATACGCTGTGCAGTTTTCTGTCCGATCCCTTTTACCGAAGTCAGGGCCGTTTCATTTTTGTTGGCAATTACCTGGATCAATTCGGCAGGAGGAAGAGAAGACAAGATCATACGTGCTGTATTAGGGCCGACTCCGGATACCGATGTCAACAATAAAAACAACTCACGTTCAGCCTTTTGAGCGAAACCGAACAAAAGATGGGCATCTTCACGTATGACTTCATATACGTAAATTTTCCCGGTAGGTTTCCCGCTGAAAGCGCTGTATGTAGTCAGAGATATGTTAAGTTCGTAGCCAATCCCTGCACATTCGATGATCATCTGTGTGGGAGTAAGTTCTACGATATCCCCCTTAATATATTCTATCATTTTGCGTCTCTTCTAGTTATTCGTACATATAATAACGCAAAATTAAGCAAAAGCGTATATCAGACCTAAAGAAATATTCAAATAGGTAAATATTTATTCCCTTCCAGGGTATTCGGCAGTAAAGGTTTCGAAACAGCCGCGGTCCTGTAGCGTGACGAAACAGCGACGGTTGTCAGGGCCTCCGAATGTAATGTTCGACGGTTTCTTTCCTTTCAGCTGTATTTCACGGATCAGCTTCCCTTTCGGATTTATAAGGGCTACTGTTCCTTTTTCATAACGGCAGAGATACAGGTTACCTTTTACATCGCAACGGATACCGTCCATACCGAAACCTTCGAACGTATGGAAAAGTGTCTTGTTTTTAAGTGTTCCGTCCTGTTTTATGTCGTACACCCATACTTTAAGTTGTGCAGACTCATTAACATAAAGTTTTTTACCGTCAGGACTGACATCGATGCCGTTGGTCGTCCCCATATCACCTTCCAGCAGGGTGACTTTACCGTCCGGAGTGACCAGCCAAAGCTGTCCTTTCTTGTTCGGCCAGTCCGGGTCGCTGGCATACAGGTTGCCATTGGGTGCCAGGGCGATATCGTTGGGTTGGTTCATCTTCGGCTCGTGGGCATAGACGCTGATGCCTTTGGTTTTCATGTCTACTTTCAGAATGTTATGGCCGGTATAATCTGCGACCAACATCTCTCCGGCCTTATTGAAACGGATACCGTTGCCCGTAGAGCCTTCGGGAAGTGTCACGAAACATTCGTGCGATCCGTCCGGGCGTACAATGCCTATCGTTCCTTCTTTACCATAGTTGACGGCGTACAGATTACCGGATTTGTCGGTGGCAGGGCCTTCTATTCCGTTGGTGAAAGTACCTTCCGGCAGTAAGTCGATCGTTTCGCGCTGTGCAGCTGTCTGTGCTCCGGTCGTTACTCCGATAAACAGGCAACTCATAATCGTAAGAAGCATTGTACGTGTTTTCATATCAGCTGTTATTTTATTGTTTCCAGAATCCCGGAACAAGTAATGTCAATACGGTAAATATTTCCAGACGTCCCGTCATCATCAGGAAGGAAAGGAACCATTTGGATACGACAGGCACTTCAGAGAAGTTATCCACCGGTCCCAGCTTGCCAAGCCCCGGACCGACATTGCTGATGGCCGAGACTGCAGCACCGATCGACTCCTCGAATCCCAAACCGTCGAGCATCAGAACGATACAACTGATCACGATCAGGGACATATAAGCGAAAGCAAATGCTAGCACGCGATGCACAATATCTCCGGATACGATGTGCGAATCCATCCGTACAGGTATAATCGCATGCGGGTGTGTCTGTTTCTTGAATTCATTGAAGAGATTCTTCGAAAGAATCACGAAACGTCCCATCTTCAACCCTCCGCAGGTAGAGCCGGCACAACCGCAAATAAACATCAATATCAATGCGATCATCCAGAAGAACGGTCCCCAGGGAATATAGTTTTCCGTAGCGAATCCGCACGTAGAGACCAATGTCACCACCTGGAAGGCTGCCTGCCGGAATGCAGTCGGGAAGTCGGTAAAGAACCCCTTATACATGATCCATCCGGTTGTCACGGCTATCATAAGCATGACAAACCAGAAAAACCAACGGAACTCTTCATCAAAAAACAATTTCTTCACATTCCCGTTCAGGCAGAAATAGATCAATGTGATATTGGTCGCCCCGATGAACATGAAGATCGTGATAATATATTCGATATAAGCGGAATTCCAATAAGCAATACTGGCATTCTTTGTGGAATACCCTCCTGTAGAGATAGCCGTCAGGGCATGGTTGGCAGCGTCATACAAATCCATCGGCCCGATCCATAACAACCCGATCAACAGAAAAGTAAGGAACAGGTAAACACCCCAAAGGCGCTTGGCTACCTGTGTCACGCGAGGACGGAAACGCTCATGGGTAATCCCCGGCGTCTCAGCATTGAACATCTGTGTCGCACCGCCGCCCAGGATAGGCATCAATGCTACGGTGAACACGATCATCCCGATACCTCCCTGCCATTGGGTAAGGCTACGCCAGAACAGAATTCCTTTCGGCAATGACTCAATATCGGTCAGGATGGTCGATCCGGTCGTCGTGAAGCCCGACATCGTTTCGAAAAAGGCATCCGTCACGTTATCTATATAGCCTCCCAGGTAAAAAGGCAACATGCCTAATAGAGAAAGTAATATCCAGGTGAATGTCACCGTCAGCATCCCTTCCCGTCGTCCGGCCATATATTCGTTTGCACGGAAGCCGATAGCATAAAGCGATACGCCCACCCCGAACAGTATTCCGCTGCACAAAAGCAACGTATAGAAATCACCGCCTTTGTAGAGGAAGGCGACAACCGTTGCCATCAGCATGAACAGCGTTTCGAGGATACACATCATCCCCAGCATCTTTATTATGAAACGTATATTCAGTAACATACTAATTAAAATAATCTTCCAGTTTGCGCATAGCCGTCTCCAGACAGAACACCACCACGTGGTCGTAGGCTTGTATCTGGGTGTCTCCCTTAATCATCATCGGCTCTCCGTCTCGTATCAACCCTCCTAAAGTCAGATCTTTCGGCAAATGCAGGTCTTTCACCTGTTTGCGGGTGATCTTCGAGTCGGGACGGGCAACGAGCTCAGCCACATCGGCGTTGGCAAAGGTAAGGAACTTTACGTTGGAAACATCGGCATCCAGCAGGAACTGATAGATATGGCTGGCGGCGATCAGCTTTTTGTTAATAACCGAACCGATATCCATATTTTCGGCTAATGGGATATAATCGATATTCTCGATCTTGGCCACCGTTTTGAATACGCCGAAACGTTTTGCAGCCAAACAGGCAAGGATATTCGTACTTGAATTATCCGTCAGGGCAACGAATGCCTGAGCATCCTTGATTCCTTCCTGCATCAGTAGTTCCGTATCGCGTCCGTCGCCGTTAATGATCAGGACATTGCTCGGCACCACTTCGGCTATGCGGTGACTTTTCTCTTTATTTGTCTCCAATATCTTTACCCGGATATTATTCGGCAGATACTGGCTGGTACGGATGGCGATACGGCTACCTCCCATGATAAAGATCTTTTTCACTTCCGGATCTTTTTTACCGGCATGTAGCTGCACATCCTTGATATGTTCCTTGGTAGTCGTAAAAAAAACGATGTCGCCGGGTAGGATATAATCGGTACCGCGCGGGATAATCGTTTCATATTGCCGTTTGATGGCAACGATATGGTATAGCTTCTGTTCGTTCAGCAGTTCGACCAGTTGTTTGTTTACCAGGCGGGAATTCTCACGAACCTTCACTCCCAGCAGGATCAGGGCGCCCCCGAACAGTTCCCAGTACTGGCGTGTCCACGGACGACGTATCGCACTGACAATCTCTTTAGCAGCCAGCATTTCCGGATAGATCATCGAGTGGATCCCCAACTTTTCGAACAGCTCTTTGTTTTTGGGTAACAAATATTCGTAGTTATTGATACGTGCCAGGGTTTTGCGTGCTCCCAACTTGGAAGCCAGGATACTTGCGGCAATATTCGTCGTCTCTTCAGGAGTAACGCTGACGAACAGGTCTGTCTTTTTTATACCGGCTTCTTCCAGGTCACGGATCGAAGTCGGATTTCCAACCATAGGAAGAATCTCCATATTGGAATTGGTGATATTCAATCGTTCCTCACTCGGGTCCATCAGGATGATATCCTGCTTTTCCTGAGATAACATCTTCGCGAGATGTGTACCCACTTCGCCTGCCCCGGCAATAATAATCTTCATTTTACTAATTGTTACTCATTCCGTTTGCCGCATCGTCCGGCAAGTTGTCATTAATATTTAATCGTTCATCATTTTTCGGATCTCTCCGGCCAAACTTTCGGCATTCAGACCGCATAATTTATAAAGTTCGGGGATAGATCCGTGTTCAATGAATGTGTCGGGTATACCGATGCGTTTCACCCGCGGAGTATATCCGTTGTCTGCCATAAATTCAAGAACGGCTGTGCCCAATCCGCCTTTCACTACACCGTTCTCTACGGTAATGACGCGTTTGAACTTCCTGCCTATCTCATGTAATAACTCTTCATCGATCGGTTTCAGATAAATCATGTCGTAATGTGCAACCGATAGTCCTTCACCGGCCACTTCCTCTATAGCTTTTATCACTTCATTTCCGATCGGCCCGATAGATAAAACAGCTATATCGTCTCCTTCGTTCAGTTTTTTCCCTTTTCCGATGGGAAGGACCTGCATTTCGTTGCGCCAGTCTTTCTTCTCTCCTTTGCCACGTGGATAACGGATCACAAAAGTACCCGGTGCCTCTTTGTACCCGGTGTACATCAGGTTCCGCAGATCCAGTTCGTTGAGCGGCGAGGCGATCGTCAGGTTGGGGATCGGACGCAGGTATGCCAGGTCGAACACCCCGTGATGCGTGGCTCCGTCTTCACCGACCAGCCCGGCACGATCCAGACAGATCACCATATGCAGCTTTTGCAAAGCGACATCGTGTATGAGATTATCGTACGCCCGTTGCATGAACGATGAATAGACGTTGCAGAACGGGATCATCCCTTCTTTAGCAAGTCCGGCAGAGAAGGTCACCGAGTGTCCTTCTGCTATTCCGACATCGAATGCCCGTTTGGGAAAAGCTTTCATCATATAGATCATGGAACTTCCGGTTGGCATGGCGGGAGTAATACCCACGATCCGTTCGTCCTGTTCAGCCAGTTCAACGAGTGTATGTCCGAAAACATCCTGATACAATTGCGGTTCGTCCAGTTTGTGGACGATAATCCGCTGTCCGGTCTCTTTATTGAACTTGCCCGGTGCATGCCATTCGGTTGCCGATTCCTCGGCAGGCTTGAAGCCTTTGCCTTTTTTAGTCTTGATATGCAATAGTTTGGGGCCTTGCAGATCTTTTATATCGTTCAGCAGCTTGATCATATAGTTGACATCATGCCCGTCCACAGGTCCGAAATAACGGATACTGAATCCTTCAAACAGGTTATGTTGTTGTGTGATCAATGCTTTCAGGCTATTGTTGAAACGGAGAATATTTCCACGACGGTCATTGTTGATCAGTTTCATCTTCCGCAATCCCCTGTACACATCATAGCGCATCTTATTGTATGCCTGACTGGTGGTGATGTCCACCAGATATTGGCTCAATCCTCCTACGCAATTATCGATAGCCATATCGTTGTCGTTGAGAATGATCAGCAGGTTGTTGGGATTTGCCGAGGCATTATTCAGTCCTTCAAAGGCCAGTCCGCCGGTCATTGCGCCGTCACCGATCACGGCTATGACATGCCGGTTATGTTCTTCTTTGAGTTCGGAAGCGACCGACATACCCATGGCAGCCGAAATGGAGTTGGAGGCATGGCCGGCAATAAAAGCGTCATACTCACTTTCTCCCGGGTTAGGAAAGCCACTGATCCCTTTAAATTTCCGGAGCGTATGAAAAACATCCCGGCGTCCGGTCAGTATCTTGTGTCCGTAAGCCTGGTGTCCGACGTCCCAGACAATCCGGTCGTACGGGGTGTTGAAAACATAGTGCAGGGCAACGGTCAGTTCAACCGTTCCGAGACTGGCACCCAGGTGTCCGGGATTTTCAGAAAGTATATCTATAATGTATTGACGCAACTCTGCACATACCTGGCCCAATTTTTCGGGAGGCAACTTACGCAAATCCTCCGGATAATTAATGACGTTCAATATATGTTCATCCTTGCAATCTATCATGTCCGCTAATTTTTGTGGCAAATGTAAAGAATTAACGCCACATAAAATAGTTTTAGCGGGGCATTTCTTTTACAGAATGGTTAAATCCGGGGGAATGTGAATCTTAACCGATAGGATATATTCTTACTTTTTCGGGAACGGAAGTCGGGGAAATAACTTTCTGAAGCGGATCAGGTAAGTCGTGACATTGCTCCCGGCGATGATGAGCGTAACAGCCAGAATGATCATCACGATCCCGCAACCCAGTCTGGGGGTCAGAACTTCACCGAAGATAGTCACTCCGAAAAACACGGCTGTCAGAGGTTCCAGTGCCCCCAGGATAGCGGTCGGTGTAGAACCGATATACTGGATAGCCTGCGTGGTACACAGGAATGATATAGCAGTGGGAAAGATTGCTAAAGCGATCAGGTTCCCCCATAGATACCAGTCATCGACAACATGCAGACTTTTTCCGAAATCAACACGAATCAGAAAAAGGGCCACTCCGAAAAGCAATATGTAAAAAGTCAGCTTCAATGTGGCTATATCCTTTAATCTCGGACGATTCACGCCAACAATGTAAATGGCATAAGAGAGAGCCGATCCCATCACCAGTAGAACTCCTGTCGTACTAAGGGTCGCTCCGCTCCCTGTTTTGTAGAGTAGTCCGATGCCGCCCAATGCCAGCAAAATACATAAGACAGTTTGCAGGGTTAACTTCTCCTTGAAAAGCAGCGACATAAGCAAAGCGACCATGATCGGATAAACGAACAGCAAGGTTGAAGCGATACCGGCTTCCATATAATTATAACTCTGGAACAAAGCCAGCGATGAAAAAGCGACCAGGAAGCCCAGGATAATTAACGGCGGCAGGTCCTTCCGGCATAATTTAAAATTCCGACCTCTTGCTTTCAGCATTATTCCCAACACGGGGAGGGCAAACAGATATCTGAAAAAAAGCACTGAGTCAGGATCCATTCCTGCCTTATACAAGGGAAGAGCAAAAAGAGGATTCATGCCATAAGTGGCAGCCGCAATGGCTCCCAGCATGTACCCCTTAACCTTTGCATTCATATAGGTAGATATTTGCTAATTTATACTATCGATAACGGTCGACAAATGTAGAGTGTCCTTTTTACATATACAATACCCTTCAACGGTATTTTTTAAGAAAAGATGAACCTTTATTTGTGGAAAATCACAAATGTTTTATTTGCATGGCTGCTCCTTCCTCCAACAGAGAAAAACCGTGTTTTTCATAAAAAGAGATATTTTTCTTTTCATCCGGCATTATGTTAAGATAGAGATAATCTTTATATTTTTCCTTTACTATTGTCAACAATGTGGCAGCGATACCTTTCCCCTGATAATCCGGATGTACCAATAAATAATGGAGGAATGCAACCATCCCGCCATCATCCAAGGCCCGAATAAGGCCGACCAGCTTTGTGCCGTCCCATGCTGTAACCACACATGAAGACGCCTTTAAGGCTTTGATCAGACGTTCCGGATATCTACCTGATAACCAGTTGACCGAAAGGAATAACTCTTCTATTTCCTTTTCTGTGAAATCTTTCGTTTTTCGATATACAATATTCATCTTCTGTTAGTTTGTTTGATTTACTCCCTGAATTCTACCGGCAAATATCCCGTCTGGCGCTTGAAGAACTTTACGAAATATGACGGATCTTCAAATCCCAGGTAAAAAGCAATCTCTTTGATCTTTAAACTGGAATGGAGGAGCTGCCGTTTCGCTTCAAGGATGATCCGGTCGTTGATAATCTTTAAAGGGGTGCTGCGGGAACTCTCATATACGCAATTGGTCAATGTCTTGGTGGAGACATTCAGACGATTCGCATATTCTTTTACCGTATGCATATGCCGATAATGGTGTTCCAGCATTTGCCGAAACTGGACAAAAGTACGGTTGGATGAATTGTTGATACATAACGGAAGGCCAGTTCCCTTCTGCCCTGTCCGCTGCACGTAGATCAGGAACATTTTTACCAGATATTTCAGATAATCTTTATGAGCAAAAGCATTCGTATGTTGCGTCTCTATTTCCATTTCTTCCACGATATAATTCAGCCGTCGGGTATCTGCAGGCGCTATATTATAGTAAGGAACGGCATCGAAGGCATTGAATACATTGTATTTGAGGAAAACGTTCTCGCTGCTTCCTTCATCGGAAAGAAAACTCTCGTTGAAGTGGATGATGATCCCTTCCTGATCGCGCTTCCCATCGAAATAATGTATTTGTCCCGGCGAAAGAAAAAACAGGGTATTGTCTGTTATGCTATATTCTTTAAAGTCGACATAATGCGCTCCTGTCCCTTTCCTGAACCAAATGATCTGGTAAAAACCATGAATATGCGGATACATAGGGTTATCCCCGTTCTCAATAAAGAAGGAGGGCATTTCCATGATATCGAACTGTATCCCGTCAGGTGCATCCTTTTCCAGATCATATTTTGTAAATACTTCATTCTTCTTCATACGGTTCCTGTTTTTGTCCGGAGCAAAGGTAGTTTGTTCTTTGATTCCGATGATGGTAAAATGCAAACATAAAATGGTATATTTGGGAAACAGGGGAATAAAGACAAGACCACATTCCCAAATTTACCATTCTTTGTCCTGAATCCGCATTGAATACCGTTACTGGCACTCCTACCTTTGTATCGTTCATTAAAAACAAAAAGATTATGACAACAGAAAAAAAAGCAGGAGCTTATCTGGAGATAACTCTCAAAGTGAATGAAAGCGACCGTGGCGCAGCTGCGGCAGTGTACACCAAGTATCGGCAACCGTTTCTGGATACGATTTCGGGAGCTGTCAGCAAACAATTGCTTGTAAGAAAAGAGGATGTGCAGGTTCTTCACGGTTTTTCCTCCGTAGCGGAAGCCGAAGGATATCTGCATTCCGATTTATTCAATCAGGATGTAGTGGTCGAGTTGAAGCCTTTCTTCCAGGCCGCACCGGAGGTTTATATTTATAGCGTAGTCGGTTAACGCTATTTCTTGTATCTTTGTAGCCATTTTCAGGCGATAAGATTCAAGATGGTAAATAAATATGAAGAACGCCTGGGGACCGAGCGCATGTTGCCGTTGGTCTTCAGGATGGCACTCCCGGCTGTAGCAGCCCAGTTCGTCAACTTGCTTTACAGCATTGTCGACCGTATCTATATCGGACATATTCCGGGCATTGGAACCGACGCATTGGCAGGCGTGGGAGTAACCATCTCCCTCGTCGTGCTGATTTCTTCTTTCTCGGCGATCGTCGGAGGAGGGGGTGCGCCATTGGCTGCGATAGCCCTCGGGCAAGGCGACCGCCAGCGTGCCGGGAAGATATTGGGAAATGGTTTTATTCTGCTGATCCTGTTCACCATCCTGACCTCTTCCATAGCCTATACCTTTATGGAACCCATCCTGCTCTTTACAGGTGCTTCGGAACATACACTGGGATATGCGGTCGATTATCTTTCCATTTATTTGCTGGGGACAATCTTTGTGGAGATCTCCACCGGACTGAACTCTTTCATCAATGCCCAGGGGCGGCCTGCTATTGCCATGGGTTCAGTGCTGATCGGTGCTTTCCTGAATATCATTCTCGACCCGATCTTTATTTTCTGGCTTGACATGGGGGTGAAAGGAGCAGCTTTGGCTACAGTGATTTCACAGGCTTGCAGCGCCATATGGGTGTTGCTCTTTCTTTTTTCCCGACGTGCCTCTTTGCCTTTAGAAAGACGTTATATGAAACCAGACAAGGGAATCGTGGTTGCGATGCTTGCTCTGGGAATCTCTCCATTCATTATGGCAAGCACCGAGAGTCTGGTCGGCTTTGTACTAAACAGCAGCCTGAAAGAGTTCGGAGATATTTATGTCAGTGCCCTGACGGTTCTGCAAACCTCGATGCAATTCGCCAGTGTTCCGCTGACAGGATTTGCACAAGGTTTCGTCCCGATAGTCAGTTATAATTACGGCCATGGCGACAAACGGCGTGTGAAAGAATGTTTCCGTATCGCGCTGATCACGATGTTCTCTTTCAATTTGATTCTGATGCTGTTTATGATCCTGTTCCCTTCCACAATAGCGTCAGCTTTTACAAGCGACGAAAGGTTGATAGAAACAGTCCGCTGGACAATGCCCGTCTTTCTGGGTGGCATGACCATTTTCGGATTACAGCGTGCCTGTCAGAATATGTTTGTCGCTTTAGGGCAGGCCCGGATATCCATTTTCATTGCTTTGCTCCGCAAGGTAATCCTGCTGATTCCGTTAGCACTGATACTTCCGCACTTTATGGGTGTGACCGGTGTATATGCAGCAGAAGCTATATCCGACGCCACCGCAGCTATCTGCTGCACGCTGCTGTTTTTCTGGCAGTTTCCGAAAATTCTGGAAAAGATGAAAGACCAGTAGCGTTTATACGGATGGAGATTTTACTGTTTTCTTTTCCACCATAAAAATGCGATCAATGTGATGATTGTAATCACCACGCCAATCGTCTGCGAAATAGCACCCCCCATACCTAATCCTTCCGGAGCGACAAAGATATACGTAGAACAAACGGCTGTCATAAACAAAGCCGGAATCAAGGTAACAATATACAGCTTTTTAGAACGCGCCAGAAAGACTGTCAATGCCCATAAAGTAAATACAGCCAGAGTCTGGTTCGTCCAGGCGAAATAACGCCAGATCATATCGAAACCGTCTTTATCTTTCAAGCTGTAAAGCAATATGCCTATAGCTACGATAAACAGAGGGATACAGATCATCAAACGACTTACCATACTTTTCTGCTCCTTATGCAGGAAGTCGGCAACGATCAGACGAGCCGAACGGAATGCCGTATCGCCGGAAGTAATAGGCGCTGCGATAACCCCCAACACCGCCAGTACACCACCGACCGTGCCTAACCATTCTTTTGTGATACTATCTACAATAACAGCGGCATTGCTCTCCCCCATTCCGTTGTTATGATAGAAATAAGTAGCAGCTGCAGCCCAGATCAAAGCTACGATACCTTCGGTAATCATAGCGCCGAAAAAGACCGGACGTCCCATATTTTCATTTTTGATACAACGTGCCATCAGCGGACTTTGAGTCGCATGGAATCCGGAAATCGCTCCACAGGCAATACTGACAAACATGATCGGGAAAATAGGCAGATTCTCCGGATGCTTATTTGTCAAACCGTCTGTCAACTCCGGTAACGGCGGATGATTCACAAACAACATCACCAAAATACCGACAGCCATAAACAGCAGGGCTGCGGCAAACAACGGATATATCTTACCGATAATCTTATCGACCGGTAATAAGGTAGCCAGGATATAATAGATGAATACAACAAATATCCAAAAAGTAGCATCAAGATATTCAGGTGTCAGCTTTGCCAGCAAACCTGCCGGACCTGCAACAAAGACAGCACCGACCAATATCATCAGAACCACAGTAAAACCACGCATAAACTGCTTAAAGTTGTTTCCGAGATAACGGCCGATGATCTCAGGCAGACTTTCTCCATTATGCCGCAAGGAAAGCATTCCTGCCAGGTAGTCATGAACCGCTCCGGCAAAGATCGTTCCCAAAACGATCCAGAGGAAAGAAGCCGTACCGAACTTCGCCCCCATTATGGCACCAAAAATCGGTCCGAGACCTGCGATATTCAGGAACTGGATCATAAAGACTTTCCAGGAAGACATCGGGATATAATCGACTCCGTCCTGATGAGTATAAGCGGGAGTTTTACGGGAAGAATCGATCCCGAAGATACGTTCTATAAAAGAACCGTAGATGAAATAGCCTGCAATAAGGGTTACCAGGCAGCAGATAAAGGTTATCATTGTATAAGAGTTATTAGAATGCGGTCTATGTTCTAAAAGAATGAGTCTAAAGAAAAATAAATGGGGAAAAAGGGTGTGTTATAGTTTCGTTAGACTGACTCTAACACACCCCTGCCCCTTTCAAGAGGGGATAAGTTACTTTCAAAGCGATATATTAGCTATTCAGCAAACGTTTTACCGTTTCTGAAATGGCACGTCCTTCCGCTTTTCCGGCAAGAGCTTTGGAGGCAACACCCATTACCTTCCCCATATCTTTCGGACCGGCAGCACCCACCTGAGCGATGATAGCTTTTATTTCTGTTTCCAGTTCCTCGGCAGTCATCTGTTTCGGGAGGTATGCTTCAAGCACTTTAACCTGTGCCAGTTCAGCCTCCGCCAAGTCTGCACGACCTTGCTGGGAATAGATTTCTGCTGAATCCTTGCCCTGTTTTACCAGCTTCTGGATCATCTTAGTCGCATCGGCATCTGACAGGGTATCGTTTGCTCCCGGAGCTGTTTTAGCTTCCAGAAAGACTTTTTTTACATTTCTCAGTGTTTCGAGGGCTACTTTATCTTTTGCCTTCATTGCGTTTTTAATGTCTTCGCTGACTCTTTCAAACAAATCCATATCTTAATTTCTTATTAAAAATTATCGGAAACTTATCACCTGCTTACCTCCTGTATCCGGCTTCTTTCCTTCCGGACGCGGAGCCGACGGAGCCGTTACGGTTGCCGATGATACCGGAATATCTCCACCCTGCACTTTAGAACGGGCACGAGCGATCACTTTCGGATCACGGTTATAAGTAGGATTATCTTCGATCAGGGCGATCAATGCGTCATCGTCCAGTTCATCCTGCGTTAATACAACAGCCTTGGCACGGGCTGCCACACGGCGCATACGCTGGCCGGAAGCACCGTAATATTTGTCGATCAGGTCTTTTTCGGCACGTTCCTTGTTCAACCGTTCTTCCTCCAAGCGAAGTTCTTCTTCGGTCATACGGCCCTGTTCGATCTGACGTTTCTCTGCGATCTGCGGAATATCTTCCATACCGAACCCGGTTGCAAGGATCGTCATTTTCACCCGTGTTCCGAGTGTATTGTCGATTGCCGTACCCCATATCACCTCGATATCGCGTCCGAAGCGTGACATGAAGTCATGCACATCGTTCATTTCTTCCATACGCAACTCGGCTTCTTCGCCGAATGATACGTTGAATAATATCTTCTTGGCATTGAATACATCGTTATTGTTAAGCAACGGAGAGTTCAACGCGTCTTCAATCGCCTGGCGCACACGGCCTTCTCCCTCACCGAAACCGTTACTCATCAATGCTACGCCACCGTCTTTCATGGTGGTGTTGACATCGGCAAAGTCAAGGTTGATAATACCCGGAAGGGTGATGATCTCAGCAATGCTCTTGGCGGCAATCGTCAGGGTATCATCCGCCTTTCCGAACGCATTCGTCATAGTCAGGTCGGAATAGATAGCACGCAGGCGTTCGTTGTTGATCACCAGCAGGGCATCCACATTCTTACTGATCTCCTCCACCCCGTTCAGGGCCTGGATAATCTTGCGTTCGCCTTCAAAAACGAAAGGTATGGTTACGATACCGACGGTCAGTATTCCCATATCCTTGGCGATGCGGGCAATAACCGGAGCAGCGCCCGTCCCCGTACCACCACCCATTCCGGCAGTGATAAAGACCATTTTGGTTCCATCGCTCAACATCTTACGGATATCTTCCATACTTTCCTCAGCTGCCATCATGGCACGTTCGGGCTTGTTACCAGCTCCCAGTCCCTGGGTGATATTACGGCCCAGCGGCACTTTGACCGGCACGTCCGAACGGTTCAGCGCCTGGTTGTCTGTGTTACACAGAACGAATGTAACATCATGTATACCTTCTTTGTACATGTGGGTAACAGCGTTACCACCACCGCCTCCTACACCAATTACTTTGATGATCTTAGGAGTATCTGTCGGATAATTGAAACTTAATATTGTGTCGTCCATTGTCTTCCGGTTTTAATCCATTCGCTGATTTACTTTATATCGTCTTCGTCGTCAAACAGGCTCTTGCCAAACGTATCTATTCCCTTGGTCAGGCGTCCGAACAGGCCGGGGCCTTTCTTCTTCTCCGGTTTCTTCTTGGGAGGTTCGGGAGCTCTCTTGGGTTCTTCCACAACGGGCTCTTCTTCCTTCTTCTCCGGTATCGGTTCAACTTTGGGAGGAATATAAAGGGCACAGTTTTCTGTTCCCCTTGCCAACAGGCCGACAGCGACAGCATATTCAGGATTGTTGGCGATCATCTCGCCACTTTCCACGATGCCTTTGCGTACGGCAGAATAGCGTACATCCATCTTCAAGCGTTCACGAATCACTTCAGGCAGGTTCTTCAGGGCGGCACCGCCACCGGTAATAATGATACCTGCACCCAGCGAATTCATCAGGCCGGTTGCTTCAAGACGGGCATATACATTTTCAAGTATCTCTTTCATACGGGCTTCGATCACATTATTGAGATCAGCCAGTTTAACCTCACGCAGTCCCATACCGTCGGCGGAACTCACCTGAATACTCAGGTCGTTGTCTTTTTCCATCAGGGCACTCCCATAGGTCAGCTTCACACGTTCGGCTTCAGCTTCCACCAGATGGAGACTGGTAATATCGCGGGTGATCAGGTTTCCTCCGAAAGGAATGACGGAAAGATTGACCAGCTGGCCGCCTTTATAAACCGTCAGTGTTGTCACTCCGGCACCGAAACCGATCAGGGCACACCCCAAATCTTTCTCGTTGTCGGTCAGCACTACATCGGCCAAAGCCAGCGGAGAGACAACGATATCGGCAATTTCTATTTTAGCACGGTCGGCAATACTGTTGACCACGTAACGCTTCAACGAAGGCCGTCCGACAATCAACTTATAACGTGCTTCAATCCGGGTACAGGGAATACCTACCGGATTGGGTTCTGGTTTGTCGTCTAAAACATAGGTAGGCGAAACCGCAGCCAGCACATCCAGCATGTCCGGGTGGTAATTGCAGCATTCCTCATACAGCCCCTTGATAATTTCCTCCGTCACTACTCCGTCTGTGCCCAGGATACGGGGAACCGTGTGGTCGATCGAACGCAACGACTGACCGCCGATACCGACATAAACCTTGCCGACTTTCGCGCCGTTCAGTTTATTCTCGAGCTTCAGGATAAGCCGTTTGATCTTATTCGCCGTTTCTTCCACATTATATACACATCCTCTTCGTATACAGGTAGCGGAGTTCTCAACTTCGTAGGCAATAATCGAGAGAGCGCCCGTCGGGCTCTTCGTTCCTACCATACCGACCATGTGAGAAGAGCCAAGGTCGATGGCTGCTATAAAGTCTGTGTATGCCATATTATCTATCTTTTAGTACAAACAATCTGATCTTTGTATTTTAAATTCAGTATACTGTATTTCTCCCAACCCGTTTTCGGAACGACTTTATCATAGAAGAGCCGTAGGTTATCCAGCTTTTCTTCAAAGTTGTCGAAAGAACCCAGTACAATACGATGGTTGCCCACCCGGGGAATCAGCTCCACTTCGTTATCAGGATGAACATAAATTTGTTCTATCTGATTATTCCAGAACTCATTCTCCTGCAAAAATAATGCAAATTTGTATAAGTCGGTTATCGCCAGCTCTTTTTCGACATATCCGCTTACTAAAGGAACATCGGCAACATAACGGAAACTGACCGGCATCGTAGTGCCGAGATTATCCACGTAGAAGTTCCCTCTGGAGCTTATCACACGCAAGATAGGAATTTTCTGCTCAACTTCAAGCTTAATGATCCCGGAAGGTGTTTTATAAGCTTCGACACGGGCGATCATCTCGTTCTTTTTCAGTTCTGTTTCTATCTTGTCGGTATTGATCGCGTCCATAGGCTTTTTGATCGGGTTCAGATCTGCCTTTTTAAGGATCGACACCAGGTCGCTTTCGCTTACGAAATGTTTGTCAAGACTGTCTTTCACCACGACCTGGAGATCCTGGCACATCTTGTCCTGCCTCATATCCCGGAAGAAAAAGGAAACAAACACGATGTAACAAAACAACAGTGTAGCTACTACTATGGAAACTATACGAATCACAATTTCTTATCCAATATTTGTTTTACAGGTTCGATCAACCGGTCGATATCACCGGCGCCGACCATCAATACAACTTCAAACGTATCCGCCTCTTTCGCTACCAGGTCGAGCAATTCGCTTTTGCGGATCAGCTTCCTGGAAGGAATAGTGACAGCATCGAATATGATTTCCGAAGTGACCCCCGGAATAGGTTCTTCCCGCGCAGGATAAATATCCAGCAGGATCAGTTCGTCCAACAGCGACAGGCTGGCGGCAAAGTCAGGTGCAAAGTCGCGTGTACGAGTGTACAGGTGCGGCTGAAAAATGCCCGTCACTTTGCGTCCGGCATAGAGTTCCTTAACGGATTGGATGCTGGCAGCCAGTTCGGCGGGATGGTGTGCATAATCATCGATCAGGACAATATTGTCTTTCTTCAGGTGGAAATCAAAACGGCGTTTCGGACCTCCGAAAGAAGCCATACCTCTTCTTATTTCTTCGGGTGTTACGCCGTTCATCCATGCCAAAGCGATGGCAGCAACACCGTTCTCTATGTTTACTTTTACAGGAACCCCCAACTGGATATCGGCAATACGGATATCAGGGCCTACGAAATCGAACCAAATCTCACCATTACCGATACGGATGTTTTCGGCATGGAAATCGGCTTTTTCAGTTGACAGTTGACAGTTGACAGATGACAGATGACCGTTATCTTCTTCAGCTCCAGTGTAGGTGAAGAGCTTAACGCCTTCTTTCAAGCGGGGTGTCACATTGATACATTTCTTCATAACCAGACAGCCGTCAGGACGAATCAGTGAGGTAAAATGCTCAAAGCTTTCACGATAGGCTTCTGCCGTACCATAGATATCCAGGTGATCCGGGTCGGCGGCGGTGATCACTGCCATATAAGGGGTCAGCCAATGGAAAGAACGGTCGAACTCATCGGCTTCGATGACGGTCAGGTCACTTTTATCGGAGAGCATCAGGTTACTGTCATAGTTCTTCAGGATACCGCCCAGGAAAGCATTACAATCTACATGCGATTGTTTCAGCAGGTGGGCAAGCATGGAAGAAGTCGTTGTCTTTCCGTGCGTCCCGGCAATACAAAGACCGCGTGAGCAGTTGGTTATTTCACCTAAGACACGGGCACGCTTCATAACTTCAAAGCCGTTCTGACGGAAATAGCTTAGTTCAGTATGCGATTCGGGAACGGCCGGGGTGTAAACTACCAATGTTCGAGCCGGATCTCTGAAGGTATCCGGTATCAGGGAAACATTATCTTCGTAATGAATAACGGCTCCTTCGCGATTTAGCTGAGCGGTCAGGTCGGAGGGTGTTTTATCGTATCCGGCTACTTGCTTTCCTTTTGAAAGGAAGTAGCGGATCAAGGCACTCATCCCGATTCCTCCGGCTCCGACAAAATAAACGGCCGTTATCGTATTTATATTCATATCGTTTTCTGTTCTATTATTTTAATAATCTCATCGACAATCTGGTCCGCACTGTGATGATGGGCCAACTTTTCTATATTACGGCTCATCAACGCCAGCCGTTCGTCGTCGTGAACGACTTCGAGCGCTTTCGTGACCAATTCCTGCTCCGCATCTTTATCAGCAACCATGATCGCCGCGTCTTTGTTTACCAAAGCAAGCGCATTTTTTGTCTGATGATCTTCCGCCACGTTGGGAGAAGGAACCAGAATAACCGGTTTCTTCAACAGGCAAAGTTCGGAAATCGAACTTGCACCGGCACGGGATATGATCAGGTCGGCGGCCGAATAGGCATAATCCATACGAGTGATAAAGTCGGAACACCAGACCGGCATACCACGATAGGCTTTCAGATGCTTGGTGGCTTCGTTGTAATAATAACGTCCGGTCTGCCAGATCACCTGTACATCGGAAGCGAACAGTTTGTCAAGGTCGCCCTGGATACTCCGGTTGATCGTCCTTGCCCCCAGGCTACCTCCTACCACCAGGATCGTTCTCTTCTCTGGCGATAGTCCGAAAAAGGACAAAGCCTCTTCCTTCTTATCGAGTGCTTCCTCTAAATCCTGACGGACAGGATTTCCGGTTACCACAATTTTTTCTGCAGGGAAAAACTTCTCCATTCCATCGTAAGCGACACATATTTTCGATGCTTTCTTTGCAAGCAACTTATTCGTCACCCCCGCATAGGAATTCTGCTCTTGAATCAGCGTCGGAATACCTTGCGAAGCCGCCATCCACAGAGTCGGACCACTGGCATAACCTCCTACGCCTACTGCAATATCGGGACGGAACTCACGGATCGTCTTCTTCGCCATTCCGAGACTTTTACGCAGACGGTTGAGCACCTTTATATTATTGAACAGGTGAGCACGGTCGAAACCGCTCACCGGTAAACCTACTATCTGATAGCCGGCGGCCGGAACCTTTTCCATTTCCATCCGGTCTTCCGCACCTACAAATAAGATTTCCGCATCAGGAAAACGTTTCCTGATGGTATTGGCGATGGAGATGGCCGGGAAGATATGACCTCCGGTTCCGCCGCCACTTATTATTATACGGTACTGTTTCATTTTCTATTTTGTTTCTGTTACTTCTTCCTCTGTTGCGGGTTGCGTATCAGGCACCCAGTTGGATATTTCTTCTTCCGTGATGGCCGGGGGTGCACCGGCACCTTCGGTTTCCTCTTCCGGAAGCTCATCTTCTTCATTACCCATATTAGCTCCGAAACGGCTTACACTCAGGATGATCCCGAAATAAATACAGGATATCACCGTAGATGTACCACCACGGCTAACCAACGGCATCGGCTGTCCGGTCACCGGTATCAGGTTGACTGCCACCGCCATATTGGCAAGTGCCTGCACTACGACCAACAAGCCGCATCCCAGCACAAGGTATTTCGGAAAGGCTTTATCGCATTTCCTGGCGATCATCCCGACTCGTACCAGCAACATGATATATAGCATCAGCACGAATACGCCTCCGACTACCCCCAACTCTTCTATAATAATCGCATAAATAAAGTCGGAATAGGCCTGCGGAAGGAAATCCCTCTGCTGACCGTGACCAGGCAACTGTCCGAACAATCCTCCGTGTGCAATTGCGATCTTTGCATGGGAGACCTGGTAGTTATCATCGGTTATCTTATATACACCATTTTCATCCGTATCCGATTCGTGCCCGTCGAAGAAACGTTCCAGACGCCCCTGCCACGTAGCAAAACGATCGGGCAAATATTGGGTGACTCCTGCCGGCGTAAACCGCAACAACACGATAAACAGGATAAGTGCCAATATCAGAACACCTGCCAGTTTACCCAGCTTCAACAGTGGCAATTGTCCGATAAACATCATCAGGAAACACACCCCGAATAACATGAAAGCCGTCGAAAAGTTTTCCGGAAGGATCAGCACGCAAGTCGTTCCCACCCCAATCAGGATATACTTGAATATCTGGTCGTCGGTAAACCTGCTCCGCTTGCTGAGCAGGAAGGCGATGAACACAATAGATGCCAGCTTCGCAAACTCGGAAGGCTGAAACTGTATCCCGAATATCTCCAGCCAACGGTGCGCATCATTGGCATTGATCCCCACAAAAGGCGTGACGATCAACATCAACACCGATACGGGAAGCAACAAAATAAACGCCGGAAAGAACCGGCACGGGACATTGTGCAGCAACAAGACAAGCACAAATCCCCCCAACAGGAAAGTGGCATGCCGGACGATCGGCGCCCAATGATTCGCGTTCTTGTAGGCGATCGTACTCGTAGCACTGAACACCTCAATCACCGAAATCAGGCACAGGAACATAAAGATGATCCATATCACCCGGTCGCCCTTGAATAATTTACTTGCCAGATCCATTTTAATTTATTTTACAAATTACGTACGCAAGCCTTAAACTGATCACCGCGGTCTTCATAACTCTTGAAGAGGTCGAAGCTGGCGCAACAGGGCGATAACAACACGGTGTCTCCCTTTTCTGCCAGTTTATAAGCCTTGCTTACCGCTTCTTCCATCGAGCGGGCATCTTCAATCTGCGCCACCTTTCCGTCGAAGAAAGTATGCAGCTTGTTATTGTCGACACCCAGAAAGATCAAGGCACGTACTTTTTGTTTTACAAGTTCTTCAATCTCGGAGTAGTCGTTACCCTTGTCCGTTCCGCCCAGTATCAGTACCAGTTTGGTCGTCATACTTTGCAAGGCATACCAGCAAGAGTTCACGTTCGTCGCTTTCGAGTCGTTGATATAATCTACTCCGCGTACACGGGCCACTTTCTCCAGGCGGTGTTCTACCCCGGTAAAGTCACTCAGTGAAGCTCGTATATTTTCATCGTGGATATCGACCACTTTGGATGCGATGCCCGATGCCAGCGAATTGTACAGGTTATGTGTACCCGTTAATGCCAATAAGTCCTGATCCATTGTAAATGTTCCGTTTGAGGTTTCAATTACTATTTGCTTATTATCCGTATATCCCTTCACGCCGTCTTCATGCGTTTCGGCGAATGGGTAAAGAGTAGCCGCAGGATGGCGTTTAGCGATCTCGCGGGCTATGATCGGGTCGTCGTTCCAGAAGATGAACGCATCTTCCGACGTTTGGTTCTGGATTATGCGGAACTTGGCGTTCACATAATTCTGCATCTCGTAGTTATAACGGTCCAGATGATCGGGCGTTATATTCAACAAGATAGCTATATCCGCTTTGAAGTCGTACATGTTGTCCAACTGAAAACTGCTCAGTTCGATCACGTAGACCGCGTGCGGGTCTTCGGCAACCTGTAATGCCAGGCTGTTCCCTACGTTTCCGGCCAGGCCGACATCCACTCCGGCTTCTTTCAGGACGTGGTATGTAAGCATGGTAGTCGTTGTCTTACCATTACTTCCGGTGATACAGATCATCTTCGAATCGGTGTATCGCCCGGCAAATTCGATTTCGGAGATGATATGCGTCCCCTGCGCTTTCAGTTTCCGGATCATCGGAGCCTTGTCGGGTATTCCGGGGCTTTTGATGATCTCGTCGGCATTCAGAATGTCGGCTTCGGTATGCTGTCCTTCTTCCCAACGGATCCCGTGGGCGTCGAGCATATCCTTATACTTGGGTTTGATAGACGAAAAGTCGGAAACGAACACGTCAAATCCTTTTGCCTTCGCCAACACGGCTGCACCTGCACCGCTTTCTCCTCCCCCTAATACAACAATCCGCTTCATAAAAAACTTTATTTTTTAGTTGACAGTTGACAAGTGACAGTTGACAGGTATCAGTCGCTAACCTTATCTGTCAACTGTCATCTGTCACTTGTCAACTGAATTTATCTCATCTTCAATGTCACAATCGTAATAACCGCCAGAATAATACCGATCAACCAGAAACGTACCACGATCTTCGATTCGGGCACCACGTTGAACGGTTTTTGCAGCAACGCTTGTATTCCTGCGTTTCCCGCCTTCTGGAAATGATGGTGCAACGGCGTCATCTTAAATATACGACGCCCTTCACCATACTTCTTTTTTGTATATTTGAAGTAGGCAACCTGTACCATAACCGAAATACTTTCAGCGAGAAAAATACCACAAAGAATCGGTATTAGCAACTCTTTACGTATAATTATAGCGAACACAGCAATAATACCTCCCAACGTCAAACTACCCGTATCTCCCATAAACACCTGTGCCGGGTATGAATTATACCAAAGGAAACCGACTGTCGCCCCGATAAAGGCAGCAGCAAAAACCACCAATTCCTCTGCACCGGGGATAAACATGATATTCAGGAAGGAAGCAAATTCGAAGTGGGCAGACATATAGGCCAATATACCCAATGCAACCCCGATGATAGCAGAACTTCCTGCCGCCAGTCCGTCCAGTCCGTCGGTAAGGTTCGCACCGTTAGAAACGGCCGTCACCACGAATATGGTCATCAAAACGAATACCAGCCAGGCTGCTTCTTCTTTATAATCGCCTGCCCAGCTAACCAGTTGGGCATAATCGAAATTATTATTCTTCATAAATGGAATGGTCGTCTTGGTCGATTTTGTTTCCACCGTGTGATAATGAACTTCCTCAATTACGTTATCGTGACGCACTTCCATATTCTCTTTGATCACGACATCAGGACTCATAAACAACACCAGCCCGACAATCAGCCCCAGGCCGACCTGACCTACGATCTTGAATTTACCGTGCATTCCTTCTTTGTTCTTACGGAATACTTTAATGTAATCGTCGGCAAAACCCAGGGCACCCAGCCAAACGGTGGTAACCATCATCAGGATCACATAGATGTTATTCAGTTTCGCACAAAGCAAGGTCGGAATCAGAATCGCAATGATGATAATGATTCCACCCATCGTCGGAGTGCCTTTCTTGCTCATCTGTCCTTCCAATCCGAGATTACGTACTGTCTCGCCGATCTGCAACATCTGCAAGCGGTCGATAATACGGCGGCCGATGGCTGTCGAGATGAACAAAGAGAGAATCAACGCCAATCCGGAACGGAATGATACATATTTAAACATACCCGCTCCAGGTAAGTCGAATTGATCCAGATAATTAAAAAGATAATACAACATAAAAACTTTGTTTTCAGTTGACAAGTGACAAGTGACAGTTGACAGTTATTTGTGATGTACATTTAACTGTCAACCATCATCTGTCAACTGTCAACTATTAAATATATTTCTTATTACTTCCCGGTCGTCAAAATGGTGTTTTACGCCTTTCACGTCCTGATAATCTTCATGTCCTTTACCGGCCACGAGGATCACATCGCCTTTCTTTGCCAGCATAGTCGCTGTCTTGATCGCTTGCATACGATCAGTGATGCAAAGCGTACGTTCCATATCCGCCTTACTCAGTCCGGCCACCATATCCTGAATGATCTCGTCCGGTTCTTCAAAACGAGGATTATCAGAGGTCAGGATCACCTGGTCGCTCAGTTTGGCAGCTTCTTTCGCCATCAGCGGACGTTTGCCTTTGTCACGGTTGCCACCCGCCCCCACCACGGTGATGATGCGGCCTCTGCCATCGAGCACTTCCTGGATGCCATTCAGTACATTTGTCAAGGCATCAGGTGTATGGGCGTAATCGACAATCGCCGTATAACCGAGCGGAGATTGTATCGTTTCAAAACGACCGGAGACCGAATGCAACGTACTCAGGACGATCAGCGTTTCCTCCGGGTCCTTCCCTAAAGAAACAGCAGCACCGTACACGGCCAACAGGTTGTAAGCATTGAAACGGCCTACGAAATGCACGATCACGTCACGTCCGTTGATAACCATTTCGGTTCCTTCAAAATGAGATTCGAGAATCTTTCCTTTGAAGTCTGCCAAGGTACGGAGCGAATAGGTCAGTTTCCTGGCCGCCGTGTTCTGGAGCATGACCAGACCTGATTTATCGTCTGCGTTAGTCAACGCAAAAGCATCGGCAGGCAGGTCGTCGAAGAATTTCTTCTTTGCCTTCAGGTAATTCTCTACCGTTTTATGATAATCCAGATGGTCGCGTGTCAGGTTGGTAAAAATACCACCGTCGAACGACAGGCCACTGATACGTTTCTGGTCGATCGAATGGGAACTGACTTCCATAAAGGCATATTCGCATCCGGCTTCTACCATGCGTGCCATCAGGCCGTGGAGGGTGATTGGGTCGGGCGTCGTATGATCGGTCGGGATCGCTTCGCCGTCAATATAATTGCATACGGTTGAAAGCAGTCCTACCTTATGCCCCATCTTACGGAACATTTCATACAATAAAGTCGCGATCGTCGTCTTGCCATTCGTTCCGGTAACACCTACCAGCGTCAGTTTGTCCGAAGGATTGTCATACCAGGTCGAGACGACCTTGCCTAATGCGTCCGCCGAATCTTTCACCCGGATAAAACAAATGTTTCTCCCGAATGAAACTTTCCTTTCTTCCGAAAGGGATGGAATTTCCTCGCAGATGACCGCTACGGCTCCTTTGGCAATAGCTCCGTCGATATAGGCATGTCCGTCGACTGCAGTGCCTCTGACCGCTACGAATAAAAAGCCGTTTTCCACCTTACGGGAGTCGGACTGGATACCTGTGATTTTTACATCATCAGCACCCACTGTTTCCAGTACATCCAACGTATGAATCAATTTCTTCAGTTCCATATTCTATCTGTTTGCAGACAGGTCAGAAAACCTGTCCTTCTATTATTTTAATGTTAAGCGGATGGACTGTCCTTTGGCAATCCGCGTTCCCGGTCCCATCGACTGGGAGGAAACTCGTCCCATTCCATCCAATACCACTCGTAAACCTGCACTTTCAAGCAAGTAGACAGCATCTTTCGCTCCCATGCCGATCACATTCGGAACCAGTCCTTCACGGATCGTCAGATCACGCAGATGAAGTTCTTCATCTCCTTCTTCCCGCTTAGAGGTCACCCATTTTGTTTCCAGGCTATCCGTGTTTGCACTGACATCGAGCTTACCCAATACATTTTCCAACGCATCCAGATTACCATTCTTTGCCGCCGGCAGCATAACTGCCAACGAATCGCGTTCCATATCGCGCACGTCGAACGACATATGGCTGGCATAGACTTTCTCGGCAATGGCCTTCACTACGCCTCCGGACATCGTACCCCCTGAAGGATAACCGATACGCGGACGGCGGATCACAACAATACAGGAATACTTTGGTTCATCGGCCGGGAAATATCCGCAGAAAGCAACCTGGTGACCGCTCGTACGGTAAACACCGCCGGATGCGATCTGTGCCGTACCTGTCTTTCCCGCGATACGGATAATATCCGAATGCACGGCTTTACCTGTTCCCTGCTCAACCACACCCAACAACATATCCTTGATAATAGCCAGTGTGTTGTCGGAACAGATCGACGATTTCAGGACTTCCGTCGAGAAACTCTGCACCGTCTTACCATTGTGCATGATCTCTTTGGTAAACATCGGGCGCACCATCTTACCACCGTTCGCTATGGCATTGAAAAATGTCAGCGTATAGATCGGAGGTATCTGCGTTTCGTATCCGAACGACATCCAGGGCAACGTAGTCTTCGACCAATATAAAGTGGTATCATTCGGCATACGTATCTTGGCACGTCCGGCTCCCGGTATTTCCAGGTTCAGCGGGATGGTCAGACCTAATTTATACAGGCCCTCCACATATTTAGTCGGGTTCTTTTCGTATCCTTTCAGAATGATCTTGGCAACACCGATATTCGATGAATACCAGATCGCCTGTTCTGCCGAGATACGACCGTAACCACCTTTGTTCATATTATGGTCGGTCATGCGGGCTCCTTTATACATATAAACACCCTTACCGACATCCACCGTATCGCTCGGCTGGCAGACGCCATCTTCCAACGCCACCATCATAGAAGCGACCTTAAAAGTAGAGCCCGGCTCTATCTCATCAGCCACAGCATGGTTTTTCGTTTCGGCATAAGCACCTTCACGGATACGCCCCATATTGGTTATTGCCTTTATCTCGCCTGTGGAAACTTCCATCACTACAGCTGTTCCCGATTCGGCATCGATCTTCTTCAACATATCGACCAATGACTTCTCGGTTATATCCTGGATATTAATATCTATCGTCGTACGGATATCCATACCGTCCACCGGCTCCACCTCAACGACATTCGTCCAACCGCCACCTACACGACGTACCGAACTCAAACCGGCTTCGCCCCGGAGCAACGAATCGTATTGCAACTCCAGACCATTCTTTCCCTTGGTCATACCTCCGGCTTCAATTTCACCATAGATATCTCCGATCGTACGGGAAGCCAGTGTACCGAACGGCTTCTGACGCTGCACCATTTCCTTGGTATAGAATCCGCTTTTGTACCGGCTTAAACGAAGGAACGGATATTTCTTCATCTCTTTCAGGTCGGTATAAGAAGCACGGCCTTCATAGACGGGATACTGGCGGCTTTTACTTTTCAGTCCGCGAAGCAGATGAGCCTTATATCCGGCCGGTGTCCGGTTTTTGAATTTCCGGGATAAATAGACCGACAAAGAATCGACTCCGTTCACCTTCGAACTCAGGAACGTATCGACAGAAAATCCATCGGCCCGGAAGTCTATATAGGTATAGTAACGAGGCACACTGGTAGCCATCAGCTTTCCATCGGAAGAATAGATGTTTCCGCGTCCGGGCAATATCAGACGGTTCGGGCGTTTCTGGCTTTCTGCCACTTTTTCCCATTTCTCCTTTTCCACGAAAGCTGTATCAAACGTGCGTAGCAATATTCCAACCGCTATAAGCCCCAACAACAGCACGACAATAAAGTAACAGAATAATATACGGTTACTCTTCGGGGCAGTTTCTATTGGTTCGATCTCTTCAGCCATATTTATTTGTATAATTCATACGGCGGAGTTTTGGCTCCTTCCAGTTCAATACCTTGTTCTTCAATCAATAATTCAACTTGCGACTGGCGGCTGTTCCCCGTCAGTTCCGATGAGATGGACAATGCCTCAAAACGTATGTCGCGCAGACGTTGTTGCAGGCGGTCGATCTCACGTAGTTTTTGCATGCAGGTGTAGCGGTTTCCGATAAAGAAGAATATCATTATCACAACAAGCACGATCATCCGTGTGTGTTTAACGATAAAATCCTCATTCAGGATACCACCGCCCAGCACATACAAAAGAGAAAGACGTTTCTCTTTTTTCTTCGACTTTTTACGTTGTTGTTTTTCCTCCATAACCCCTATATTAGTTGACAGTCGACCAGCAACTGCACCTGTCTACTTTTTCTCTGCAATTCTCAATTTGGCACTTCTCGAACGGGGGTTTCTTTCAATCTCCTCGTCGGAAGGCACAATCACTTTATTGTTTACCATACGAAATGGCGTTTGTACATTTCCGAAAAAGTCTTGCTCGCTTTTTCCTTCAAAGTTTCCTGTTTTCAGGAAATTCTTTACCAGCCTGTCTTCCAGTGAATGGTAAGTGATTACAACCAAACGTCCGCCGGGCTTTAATACCTGCAGGGTTTGTTGCAGCATTTCTTTCAAGGCACGCATTTCGTCGTTCACCTCGATGCGAAGTGCCTGGAATGCCTGTGCCAAAAACTTTTTCTCTTTGTCTTTTCCGGTGAAGGGCTTAACCAACTCCAGGAAGTCACCGATCGTTTCTATTTTCTTGTTTTCACGCGCTCTGACGATCAACGAAGCCAACCTGCGGGCCACTTTCAGTTCGCCGTACAGGTAAAAAACATCTGCCAACGCTTCTTCCGTATAGGTGTTGACGATATCGGCAGCCGTCTGACCGGCACGGGTGTTCATACGCATATCCAATGCCCCGTCGAAACGAAAAGAGAATCCGCGGTCTTTATCATCGAAATGATGAGAGGAGACACCCAGGTCGGCTAACAGTCCGTCGACTTCACCATCCACGCCATGATAGCGCATAAAATTATATAAATAACGAAAATTACTGCGGACAAACACAAAACGGGGATCATCAGGAATATTATGTTCGGCGTCGGCATCCTGGTCAAATCCGTAAAGTTCGCTATCGCTATCCATCCGTTTCAGGATTTCACGCGAATGTCCTCCTCCTCCGAAAGTCACATCAACATAGATGCCCCCTTCTTGAATATTCAGACCTTTCACGCTTTCATCGAGCATCACCGGTACATGATAGCTGTTCTCTTTCTCTTCCATTTTATGTCTTACATGTTAAACTTTCCCTTAAACAAAAGCACCGTACTTCGTTGGCAACTGGCACTTTACTCTATTTGTGGGTAAAATTAAACATTTATCAAATTACCTTCCAAGAAATATAAGAGAAAAGTACAAAAAAGTTATCAACAGGTAGGAGATTTTACTTTTCTCTTGATAGAAAAGTAAGCAAAAAGTCAAGGGGGCACCGGCTTCGCTCAAACAACACAGCCTCCGGACACTCCGTCTTTCCCCTTCGCTTCACGCTCTCACCCACTGATGCCATTCATAGAACGCGCTGCGTTCTATGAAGATGGCCGATACCGACAGGGTAGTTATGTAACCGATGTGTAATTCCGTAATGGGTTGAACAGGGAATAAAATACAATTTCCTCCTTAGGAAACCAGAGTTTCCTCGGGAGGAAATTACAGTTCCCCGCGCAGGGAACTCCAGTTTCCTTAACATGAAACTACGAGGAAACTGTAATAAATTAATAATCAGTCCAGTTTCACAGAAATAACTTCTCCTTCTTTTATAGCCTTATGAAGCAGTGTTTTCCCTTCTGATTTGACAGTAACAACCGGCTTTCCATTCTCACGGATCACTTCAATATCGAATGTTGCATTGAATGCTTTTATTTTACGCAAGCTCATCTTATCCCACTCTGCCGGTAAACGCGGAGTAAAGGTGAAAGATTTCAATCCTGTCGGACGAATACCGAACATTCCTTCCGTAACGATACGGCAATATAAACCGCTTTCCGCAGAAAGATGGCGTTGGCTTCCTTCCGGCCATGCTTCGATGGCATAAGGGACATGATCTCCCAGCAGGCGACGGTTAGAATAGAACTTTAAGTATTCCGTTGCTTTTTCCGTTGCTCCGCAGGCATACACTCCCCTCAAAGCGTAAAGGGTTGAACGATCCCAGAAAGTCTCGCTTCCCGCCTGGGTCAGCAAGCCGTTTTCAGTCCACAGACGAGGAGAGAAAAGAGCATTAATCGTACCTTCTTTACGATCAAAGATCCCGACAGTCAAAGGAATACAAATCCATGAACGAAGAATATCATTTCCTTCATAATATTGATAAGTATCGAATCCTTCGACTTTAGCACCGAAATAGTCTTCCATATTTTTACGAAGATCTTTTGCCTGCTTTCCGTAATCAGCCAAAACGGAAAATGGCTTTTGCAAGTCTTTTCCCAAATATACGGCAGAACATAAAGCATCATAATACAATGAAGAGGTGCAAAGATTGGCTTTTCCGGCAGGGAAACGCCCTTCCAGTTCATCCGAATCAGAGGCGACCACGCCTTGCTCATTCAGATTTCGACGACAATATTCCAGACACCATTCGATAAGGGGCCACAACTCTTCGGCTTCTGCCTTATCGCCTCTCGCCAAAGCATAACGGGAAGCCCCGTAAGCAACCATCGCAGCATCTCCACGGTCGCCGGCTCCTCCCCAAACGTCTATGCCTTCCGCGATGATCGAACTCGGTATTTTCTTATACTCCGGATTCATGAAACGGGCAAAGTGTTTAAATGAATTAAAGGCTGAACCATTCCCTACTTTATATCCCATATAAGGGAAGAAAGGATTGATATATTCAGCCTGGTCATTCGCCCAGATAGCAGCATAATAGGACTCTCCACCCGGTCCGTGCATGAATCCGCCTTTCGTATCGTAAATACTTTCTGCTCCACGTATCTTAGCGAAAGCAAACATTGTATTGACAACAGGGTCCGGTGTCTCCAGGATCAGGTTATCCCAAAAACCGGCAATAAGGTCTTTACGTGCCTGAAGTTCTTTTTCAATATCCGGTTTCAACTCCGTTTCTCCATTTTTATATCCGGTAATAGCGGCATAAAATACCAACTCCTCCTTGGGTTGGAGTTGCCTGGTTGCCCCTCCTATGATTTCCGAAACTAATTTATAGCTTCCGTCTACACCTTTTGTTGCCTCCGTATTCGTTACAGCACGCGATTCGGGGACTTCTACAACAAGAGGAGTTTCTCCCGTATTTCGTAAGATATATTTTTCATATACCGCTGGATTTGTCACGGCCGGAAAGATCACACGCGTCAGCTTTGCCTTTACATTACGCGACAACTCCACTGTACTTTCAACAGTCATTTTACCATCCAGCGTAATTTTATTCACTTTTTCCCCGGACAGCGATTGCCCGTTTACAGAGACCATATCCGAAGCGTTCCAGGCAAAACGACGCATCAAACTGGCATGCGTATTATTCGGCAAACTCCGCAGCATCGGCCAGATCAAACTCTTATTCAACTCGAAAGAGCCGTCTGCATTCACCCCGTAACGAAATACGGTCGAAACCTTCAAACCGCTCATTTCAATATGGTCATAATGAGGAATACGGTCTTTTATTTCCCATGAGATACTGCCGTCGGGGTTGATCGACCAACGGTTTTGAGCAATCAAAAAGCCAGAATTGAGAAAGGCTAAACAGAAAAACACAATAAAAAGAATTTTCTTCATACTTACATATTGTTATAAGGTGTAACTAAAAAAACTAACCAGTTAATCCTTACAAAGATAGTATTTCAGAGCATTCTTATTTATCTTCCTGCGCCAAAACTTCAAATTTAGTTTTAATACGATCATCAGCCGAAGAGTTTCCTACTATCAGCTCAAAAGATCCTGTATTTAATACAAATTCGTTATTTTGATTCCAATGAGATAAATCTTCCCGCGTCAAAGTAAAATAAATTGTCTTTTTCTCATTCTTTTCCAATGAAACACGTTCAAACCTTTTCAACTGTTTTAATGGCATTTGAGTATTTGATGTCATATCATGTATATAAAGCTGGACAACTTCTGCTCCCGCCCTCTTTCCTATATTCTTAATATCAACAGATACTTCCAGATTTTCATCCTTTCGAATTTTACTTTTACTCAATTGCAAATTGGCAATTTCAAACTCTGTATAGCTTAGACCATATCCAAAAGGATAAAGTGGAGGTTGCTTCAAATACATATAAGTCCTTCCTTTCGATATTTCATAATCATCAAAGGGAGGTAAATCCTTTATCGAATCATAGAAAGTCAATGGCAACTTTCCAGAGGGAGTATAATCTCCAAAAAGAATATCCGCAATAGCTGCACCTCCTTGTTCACCCGGATACCAGGCATCAATGATCGCCGGCACATGCTGATCAATCCAATTAATAGTCATAGAACTACCTGCCACAAGAACAACTATCGTCTTTGGATTTGCCTTATAAATTTCCTGTATGAATTTCATTTGATCAGCAGGTAAGTCCAAAGAAGTTCTGTCGCGTCCTTCTCTCTCATTCGTTTTATTTATGCCTAATACGGCAATAACGACATCACTCTTTCTTGCTATACTTTTCTCTTTTTTAAAGGCTTCTGTCCCGGATATTTCCAACAATTTCCATTTTAAGGCAGTATAAGCCTTATTGGCATCACAAACATATTCATATTTTATCGAATAATTATCCCCCGCTGTCAAATCCAACTCAATTCCGGAGTCGGTTTCTTTTGAATTCTGTTCAAGAAGAAGTCGTTCATTCAAATAAAATCGAGTGTTTCCCTTTGAACTTAAACCTAACTTATACTTCCCAGTTACCGGCACACTCAGGTTTCCGCACCAACGAACCGATATTTGCCCTTTGGGTATTAACGGGTTAGGAGGCTGATTCGCAGGATCAAACTGAATTAATTTATCAGTAGATTCCACTGGCGTTCCCCGAAAATCTATATTAGAATAATAAGATACTGTCAGGCCTTTCTCTGTTTTCCCGTTTTTTTCAAATGAAAAAAACTCTGTATTCACCGTTTCATATTCGATTGGATTTGTCACCCATGGTACATAACGAATATCAATATGGGCATCTGCCACTTTATCCTTAATACCTTGCAGAGGAGAAACAGGTTCATTCAACGGAGTACCACTGTAATCACCAAATTCTGCAACCCCGGCGTTTATCCCGAACACTGCCATACTTTTTATTTTCTTTTTATTCAAAGGTAAAAGGCCATTCGAGTTTTTTAAAAGAACAATCGATTGTCTCGCAGTTTCCAAAGCTAATTGCTGATGTTTTTCAGATCCTATCACAGAGGGTGATATTTGGGCATATAAATTCAAATCCGGATCATCGAAAATACCTAATTTAAAACGAGCCCTTAATACCCTGAATGCTGCCCTATCGATTTCTGACTCTGTCACAAGACCTTGCTCTAATGCCTTTGGTAAATAATCGGTAAAAATAAAGCATTCCGAACAATAACCGCCGCACTCCAAATCCAATCCGGCTTTTAAAGCTTTCTGTGCAGCCTCTTCCCTGGTTTCTACATAATGGTGATCTGAATAAAGAAAGCCCGGTGCTCCACAATCTGAAACTACATAACCATTAAATCCCCATTCGTTTCTTAGAACATCTGTCAGTAACCATTTATTCGCTGTACAAGGTATCCCATTTATTGCATTATAAGCACTCATAATAGATTCGGCCTTTCCTTCAGTAACCAAAGCCTTAAATGCTGGCAAATAATAAGATCTCAATGTCTGCTCCGATACTTCCATCTTACACTCAAAACGATTATGTTCCTCATTGTTTCCTGCAAAATGTTTCGGAGTAGATACTACTTTCAAATATCTAGGATCGTCACCTTGTAATCCTTTAACAAATGCAACTCCAATCCGGGATGTCAGATAACAATCCTCACCGTATGTCTCCGGGGTTCGTCCCCAACGGGGATCTCGTGCCATGTTTACTGTTGGAGACCAAAACGCCAATAAATCACTGAATTTACTTGTTTGCTTCTTCCCCTGTTCCAACTCATTCCATTTAGCACGTGCTTCATCTGAAATTGCAGTTGAGACATGATAGATCAGATCCGGATTCCAAGTTGCAGCCAAACCTATTGCCTGCGGAAACACAGTAAATTTCCCTGGCCTGACTACTCCGTGCAAGGCTTCATTTCCATGATCATACTTTGCAACTCCCAAACGTGGTATTGCCGGAGAGACTTCCCTTAACAACAGTATCTTCTCATTTGTAGTCATTTGAGACAACAAATCGTTTACCCGATTATCGATAGAGGCTTCCGGATCCTCAAATACATCTATTTTCCCATTCTGATTAAAATCAATCCATTTCTTTTCCTGAGAATAAGAATGAAGAGAGTAAATAAAAAAGAGAACAAACAAGAAGAATATTTTTTTCATAATATATTTACAGATTATATAGAAAATTGAGAATTAAAAACCTGATAGCATCCGGGTTATATCACCCGGATGCATTTAAATTATAATGTGATATCAGAACTTGTCCAACCCGGTGTTTGAGTTAAAACTCCATCTGACAAATCAATTTCAGATTGTGGAACTTGTAAGAAGCCGCCTGTTTCCTGAATCCGTTTGGTCAGATTATAGTTAATGACGGTCTCCACTCTATTATTTAAGACTTTTACTCCATTTTGATTTTTATCAATCTCTACACCGGCATTTTTTCCGTACCAACGTAACAAATCAAAATAACGATATCCTTCAAATGCCAGTTCAAAACGTCGCTCATTCTTCAAGATCTCAGGAGTATATCCACTAACCGGAGGTAGTTTCACCCTTTCACGAACCATGTTAATTCCCTTTGTCGTTTTAGTCAACTCTGAATGCATCAACAGAATATCAGCATACCTTAACAGAACCTGATCCTGAGTATTGATAAAACTATAATCATCAAGACCTCCAAACATCAATGTCGAATAACCTTTAAAACTCCGGGTCTCTTTATCCGTCCAGGCATTAACTGCAATATATTTCTTTTGCCAGAAACCGCCATCTTGCATTTGTTCCCAACCTCCATCTTCATACGACTCGATACCTTCCTCCGGATCTTTTACATCCACAACACTACCTTTACGCCTGATTGTATCATTTGGTTCATATTTAATCCAATCATCAATGAATCTGGGATTAACAGGTCCTTGTCCCCATCCCTGCCCAAACGGAAATACATTGGCATAACTTGACTGTCCTCTCAAACTCCAACACAAGGCGACCATATTTGCATAATCTTTATTGCTCCAATCTCCTTTTGTCCCGAATTTTATGGCAAATACTGTTTCTATATTATTATCATCGCCTACCCACGATAAGTTTTTACCTTGATTATAGACATAGTCTTCTCCGGTCAGTTGATTTGTATAAGGCCACATATTCCGAAATTCTTCTACTAACTGATGTCCGCTATTGTTCATACAATCTTCCAGATAAGCTATCACATCTGTATCAGACAATTCTCCACCGCCTGCTACAGGAAGTGAGGTTTGCCCATAATAACCCGTATAGAATAAAAACACACGTGCCAACATTCCTTCAGCCGCCCATTTAGTTGCATGTCCTAAATTTGATTTCAGTTGAGATGCATAACTGGTAGAAGGTAATAATTCTATGGCAGTTTTAAGATCAAATGCAATTTGTGCAAAAATTTCCGCAGCTGCAGTTCTAGGAATATTTACTGATTCAGAAGTCACCAACAATGGCACATCTCCAAACATTTTAGTCAATTCAAAATAGAAATAAGCCCGCATAAAATAAGTTTCGCCCGTCAATGTATTCTTTGAAGTCTCAGTTTCAAAAATGATTTGATCCATTGCCTCCAACAACTTATTTGCACGAAAAACACCTTGATAAAGCCGTATCCAGGTTTGTTGCTGCATATTCTCTGTCGATTTTTTCATTTGGTCCCATGCCTGTTGATTAAAATCGTTCGGACCACCTCCACCAAACCGGTCATCAGAAAGAATATCACCAATATAATAGGAAGAAAACTCCTGGCAAGTAGCCATAACATGATAACAAGATGCCAGCGACATATTTACATCCTTCTCTGTCAATGGAAAATTCTGATCATTCTTATTGGTATAATCTTTTGTATCAAGAAAATCATCACAAGATACTAAAGACACTACTATTAATAGAAATACTATATAATACTTTTTCATGGCTCTTTTATTTTAGAATTTAATATTAGCCCCTACTAATACGGTACGGGGGATCGGATAAAATCCACTATCAACACCTTTAGACCACCCTTCAGGTGCAGTACCAATCTCCGGATCGGATCCATAATAACCAGTAAATGTATAAAGATTCTGAACTGTCACATAGAATCTCGCCTGTTGCAAGGGCATCTTGGGAAAGAGTTTCTTAAAATCATACCCCAGCGTAACATTCTGTATACGAAGGAAATCTCCATTATCTATATAAATATCATTAAACTGCATAAAGTTAGGACTGGAGTCAGCTGTCAGACGCGGATATCGGTTCGAAGTGCCTTCACCATGCCATCTTCCTAACAGAACACTCGGATAATTTTCTTTATAATGATTGACTTTATGAAAAGATGAAGCAATCTGATTTCCAAAAACGCCATTTGCCGTAACAGAAAAATCAAAACCTTTATAACCCAGATTTATCGTTACTCCAAGATTCATGTTCGGATTAGGATCCCCTATCATTGTACGGTCTGCCATATCAATCACACCATCGTTATTCATATCTACAAATATCAGATCACCAGGAGCTGTTCCACTCAAGATAGCCCCTTTATAATTATCTATTTGTTCCTGATTCTGGAAAACACCCGCGGTTTTTAATCCGTAAAAATAACCAATCGGATATCCTACCTGAGCACGATAAATAGGAGGTTGTCCATCTCCAAAACCAGGATTTGTACCTTCTATTACACCTTCGGAATTTGCAATACGGGTAATTTTATTCTTGTTTACTGCCAGATTCGTGTTGATACCATAAGAAAAATCACCCACTGCATCATTCCAACTTAAGCTTAGTTCAATACCTTTATTAGTTATATCACCACCGTTAATAAACGGAGCCGCCGCCCCTTGTGAACCTAAAATAGGAGCCTGGACCAGCCAGTCTTTCGTTGTTTTACGATACCAATCGAAAACAACCCCCAGGCGACTATCCAAGAAACGTGCATCTAAACCCAAATCTAATTGTTCTGATCTTTCCCAGGTAATATCTTTATTCGGCAAAATACTAGGATAAGCTCCCGTTGTCCAAGCACTTTTATCTGCACCAAAGAAATAGTCAGATGCATTGAATGAATATGTGGCCAAGTATTGGAAAGGAGAGACAGCCTGATTACCGTTTTGTCCCCAGCTTGCACGTATTTTCATAAAATCCATCCACATTTTCGTATTCTCCATAAACGATTCGTTGCTCATAACCCAACCCAATGAAACAGAAGGGAAATACCCCCACCGATTGCCTCTGGCAAAATTGGAAGAACCGTCAGCTCTCAAAATAACAGAAGCCAGATACGTTTCTTTAAAATTATAATTAACACGTCCGAAGAAAGAAGATATTGCAGACTCACCAGCCGGACTTCCTTCTACAAGAGTCTTTCCTGGAACTATTGTTTTCACATTATTCAAATAAGCATATTCAAAGGAATCGAACAAAGATCCCATATTTTGTCCACTGACACTTTCTCCTAAACCGTGTTTTTCAATCGATTGACCCAATAAAGCTGAAATATTGTGCTCTTTAATAGTGAAATCATAAGAAATCGTATTTTCCCACTGAAAATTTCTACTTATTGTCTGATTTTGCTTTACAACATCTTCTGTTCTGAAATACCTGTCTCCCAAATTATAGGCAGGACCATAATACCTGTTAGAATATGCCCATAGAGAATATCCGGCATTACTTTTTATTATTAAATTCTTTATCGGTTGTATCTCTACAAATGCATTTATTTTCAAATCATGGCTAGTATTTTCCGTTAAAGCATTATTATAGTAATATTGTCCGATAGGATTTGCCCGGTCTGCATCAAGGACCATAGTTTTATGGAAATTACCATCCGGATCATATACCGGCATCAAAGGATTCCCAATCAGCATATTTCTAACATTACCGACTCCTCCGTTCTTCTTTTTATATGTATATAAAATATTTTCTCCGACTTTTACAATATCGAATTCGTTATTCTTGACAAGGGTATATTCCGTATTGGCACGGAAACTTATTCTATTATATTTCGCAGTTTCAGGTTCTCCATAAATACCTTCCTGAGACGAATAAGATACTCCTGTAGAATAAATAGATTGTTCAGTTCCACCTGAAATATTAACAGCATGATTGTGTACCGGGGCATTCTTATTTGTAAACTCTTTTAACCAATTCGTGCCTTTCCACCCGTTCTGCAAATCTTTCCATACATAATCTGGAACAAGCGTCGAATAGTCATTAGGAGTTATACCGACATTCGTTAACGATTCATTTTGTATTTCCATATATTGCTGCGCATCCAGTACATCCATATATTTAGCTACATTTTGTATACCAAAATATCCATCATAAGTAATTACAGGTTTACCTACCTTTCCACGTTTAGTCGTAATCAGAACTACACCATTTGCAGCTCTTGACCCATAAATAGCTGCAGATGCCGCATCTTTCAAAACATCAATAGATTCGATATCTGAAGCACTGATAGAATTCAAGTCGCCTCCAACAATCCCATTAATGATATACAACGGGCTGGCATCTCCAATCGTCCCCAAACCACGAATATTCACTTTATAGCCACCATCCGGTTCACCGGAAGTTGATGTAATAAAGACACCGGGGGTTTGACTTTGCATAGCTGTCAGCGGAGAGATAGTACTTAACTTTTGAATATCATCACCTTTAACCTGGACTGTGGCGCCCGTAACCAGTTTTTTCTTTTGGACACCATATCCCATCACGACAACTTCTTCCAAACTCTGTGAATCTTCAGTCAAAGTAATATTCAGCGTCGATTTACCTATAACTGGAATTTCCTGGGTATTATATCCTATATATGAGATCAGCAGAATAGCCTCATTGTTCACTTCAAGAGAAAAATTCCCGTTAACATCGGTAATTGTTCCATTCGTCGTTCCTTTTTCAACGACATTGGCACCAATTACCGAAATACCATTATTATCATTTACTTTTCCGGTAATTCTTCTCTTTTGCTGTTCTACTGTTTTGCTGCGCCCCAAAACGATCTGGCGGTCACTTACTGTGTAAACAACATCTGTTCCTTTGAAAAGAACATGCAGTACATTTGCAAGGCTTTCTTTATTCACTTCAATATTGACAGGTTTAGTCACATCTACCATCCTTTTATTATAAAGGAACCTATATTCTGTCTGCTCTTCTATTTCATTCAAAACATCCTCTATTGAGGCATTTTTCATCTTCAGCGATAAAGCGGAAACCTGTGAATGAATTTCAGATGCAAAAGATTGCAGTACACTACAAATCAATAAAAACAAGCATATTCTCATAATCAGAAAAGACTTAGAGGTTAATATTTGCTTTTTAATTTCTCTAATTGGAATTGAATACATATTTTTGTTGTGTTTAGTTAGAAAATAAGGTTATACAACACTCTTGTTCAGCTAGACTTGTGAAGGGAAGGTGTACGAGACCTTCCCTTTTTTGTCTGCCTTTTTGAATAGAAATTTACGAAAGTAGGTTCTCCATAGGCAATTATTTTTTAAGAATTAATAAAACAACTGGTCATTCAATTATAAGACGGATCATGAATAAAAAGCCACAATCCTAAACACGTTTTTTTTCATATTATTTTCTTTTATCCCCAAAAACGTCTATTTGCAACTTATCAAACTGGTTATCGGATGTTTTATTTCGACCATATTTTTTATATTGGATAGGGGCAGTCAGCTTCAATAAATTAAGGATTTCATCCAAAGACTCATCTTCAAATGTCGCTCTATATAATTGTTTTGCAATAGCTGAATCTTTGACTGTAATATTGACATTAAAGGTTTGGCCTATCTTTTTAAATACAAATTCCAGGGGATCGTCCCGGAATATCATTAATCCATCTTTCCATGCATACCATTTATAAGGATCGGTTTGCGTAATCAGACATTGCTTTGTCTGATTATTAAAAGAAGCGCGTTCTCCCGGTGTCATTGTAACAGGAGAGGAGTTTTCAAAAACTACATCTATTTTACCATTAACCATTGTAACAGCAGTGATAGAATCTTTAGTATATGCCTCTATATTGAAAGCTGTACCTGTAGCTCGTAAAGTCATTTGATCAGTTTTTACGACAAAAGGATTTTCTTTATCAGAGTGTACTTCAAAGTAGCCCTCACCGCTTAAGAAAACCTTCCTCTCCCCTTTTCGGAAGGTCAAAGGATATTTCAGGGAACTTCCTCCATTCAGCCATACATTGGTCCCATCAGGCAGACGTACTTCGGAAAAAGTTCCATGGGGAGATCTTACCTCCTGATACTCTATGATATCATACGTACTATTATCCTGATTCAGATATAAATAAGCACTAAGTACTAATAGAGGAATAATAAGAATAGCAGCTATACGTTGCCAATAGAGCAATATAGTATGAGGTATATTCCTCTTGGTGGCTGCAATATTTGCAATAATATTTTTTTCAGCTTCAAATACATTAATCTCAGAAGGGTTAAAGGCGGGATACACCACTTGCCAGACATTACGCATTTCCTGGAAATAACGATTATTATCAGGTGATTGTCTTACCCATTCTTCCAACTCACGACACTCTTCTACAGTCGCTTTTCCGGATAGATAAGCTGATATAATAAGTTGTATTTGGTCTTTATCTGTCATTTTTTCTCTTTTATAGTGTTAAGACGTGCAAGGAATCATTTTCCACATAGCTTATAACTTTTTTTATGGAATACAGAATGAAAGTAAAAGTACAAAGAAGTCTTTCAAATATTTCCGTAATAAATCCAATGTTTTACTGACGCGGACTTCCACCGTACGTTCAGATACATTCAGTTGCTCTGCAATTTCCCTGTATCTTAGACCTTCAAAACGATTCAGCATAAAGGCCTCCCGATATAAATCAGGCACTTTCTCGAGTGCACGATGTAAATGGTCAGATAAATCCGAATATAATATATAATTATCCGTATCATAAGAATCCAACATAGTACTCTCATATTCAGCCTCATGCTGACGGATGATTTCCAAATGCCGATATTCATCAAAACAACTGTTACGGACAGCCTTCAGCAAATAAGATTTTAAGGATGTTTCAATCTGTATATTTTTTCGGTCACGCCAAAGCTTCAGGAAGATCGATTGAACAATATCTTCACAAGAATCTTTGTCTTTTATAAAGTTTCCACAAAATAAGACTAGGTCAGTATAATAGGTCTGGAACAATAACGAGAAGGCCTCCTTACTGTCTTGCTTCAAAGCAGACAAAACAAAGTTCTCTTGTTGTTTTTCCAGTTTTCCCATATCGATTTTAAGAATTAACACTTTCTCTAGGGCAGCTAAATTAATTACATTTTTTTATTTTCAACCTATTTCGTCATGTAAAATAACTACAAGCAACAAAGCCTCCACGATACATGATCGCAGAGGCTGTTTTTTTCTGTATTCCTTCCTCACGGGAGAAATTACAGTAAGAACTTTATTTTATTACTTAATATTAATAACCACTTGTTCGCCTGTCACAGGGTAATTGATGGGATAGTAGAGACGTTGAATACAACGTCTCTACACCACCTCGTGGAAATTTTAGAATTATTTTTGATTATAAATCTCTTATTTTACGATTGCTTTAACAGCAGCTTCACCTTCAACAGCTACAACAACTACACCTGCAGGAACAGAGATTGTAGCGTTGTCAGAAGAAAGAACTGTGTTAGCGATTGTCTGGCCAAGAACGTTGCTGATAGCAACTTTCTTACCTTCTGCACCCTTAATGATTACGGCACCGCTAGTAGCAACTACTGATACTTCAGAAGTGCTGATACCTTCATTGTCTGTTGCCATATCGTCTGCAGCACCCTTTTCGATGTTGAAGATCAGGGCTGCATCACCACCAGTCTTAGCATCATCGAAAGAAGCATCCATATCAGACAATACCAAGCAGTTATTTTGGTTTTTGATCCATGCTGCATTCTTCGGAGCAATAGCAGATTCAGCATTTGATTCGATCAAGAACGCGCGATCTTCCTCTACTTCGTTAGCAGCCTTAGCCGGATCGATATAACGGAATGACCAAGTATAGTTATGATGTTTATCATCCTTAACAGCAGCTTTCATGTTGATAGAAGAGATCTGTTTAGCTTTCAAAGCAGCCTTAACATTATCCATTTTCAAGTCTTTAGTTGCAACATCTGCAAATTCGTTACCCAAAACATAGATTACGCTATCCTGTTCTACTGCATCAACGAAACCTACGCGAACATATTTACCGAATTTGTACAGTTGTTCTTCTGTAACAACATTTGCATCTGTAGAGTCAGCGAAGCTAACCAACAGTTTGTAACGGTTGAATCCTTCTACAGCCGGAGTTGCGTGGATACAATCTTCAGGTCCGCATTCTTCGCCGGCAGCATTCATGTGCTTGTGATTAGTTGCATCACAAGGAATATTTTCAGAACCTTCATTTACAGTTTCGCCTACATAGATCAGGTATTGCGGTTTGATCTGATACTGTGCAGATTTACCAATGTTGAACGGACGTACATTGAATGACAGACCAGCTGCAGCAATATTAGCAGCGCCGATACCTAAGTAGTTCATACCTTCACGCTTGAAGTTTATGTTAGTTTCGTCCATTAAGTAGTCATTTACGTATGCTTCTTTGAACTTCAGGAGTTTAGTCGCATCTTCATTACCTTCTACGGCACCATCCAATTCAACATGGTTGAAACGACGATACAGAGGCTGGTCAGCCAAACCGATAGAGAAAGCAGATGTTCTAACTTCATTAATAACCTGCTGTTGCAACAGTGCAGTTAAACTCTGGTCAGCAACACCTGCTTTGAATTTGAATGAACCATTATCTTCCAGCTTAGCAGCATCTACAAATGCATAATAGCAAGTAGCATCCAATTGGTTATTTTCTTTGAAGAAGAATTCGCTTGCAGCAACTTTGTCTGTGATCACAAAGTTATTTTCTTCACCTAATGCGATAGATGCATTTTTAGTGTTGATTGTATAAGCTACTCTCTTCAACTGAGCCAATCCTTTGATTCTTTTTTGAACGTCTGCTGTTACTGTATAACCATAATTAGCAGCAACATTATTACCAATCGGCTTGATTTCAAAATAAGTAGGAGTTTCCTGCAATACATTCAATGTGTTGCTACCAGCCACCTGAGCAATGTATTTCTTCATTGTGTAGGGGTTGAAGTAGTTGAATGCATAGTTAGTGATCATCAATTCATCGTCAGTCAGATATTTGTAACCCAGATGTTCATCTCCTAAGATTTTTGTATCTGTAATCTTAGTAATAACCAAAGAGTCAGTAGTAGAGATAGCTTCACAGAAATATTTAGAAGAACCGGCTGCCTGAGTAAACTGATAAGTTCCATTCAAGCTTGCATATTCACGATTTGTAACATCTACCGGAGAAGTAGCAGAGAAGTATTCAGATGTTTTAGTTTTCAGAACAACCCACTGATAAGCAGGCATGTGGTTAACATTCTGTTCGTTAGCGTCAACGCTTACCCATTCTTCTGTTTCACCGTCGATATGTATCGGAGATGCATAATACTTATTGTTTGTAGCACTCTGGATGAAATATACACCATCTTCTAAAGATACTCTGTCTGTATCGCTTTCTTTACAAGAAGTGAAACCTAATACGATATCAGTTTCTTTCTTTTCACCAATTGTTACGACACGAATTTGATCTGCTTTTACCAAATCCTGAACTGTTACATAGTTAAAATCATCATCATTATCAGTGATAGATGTAGCAGCCGTAGCAGCCCAGCTACCAGCAGTCGGTTCTTTAATGATACTCTTTACCTGAATAACCAAAGAGTCATTTGTCGGGAAATAAGTGAACAAGAACTGACCATGTCCTTCCAAATCGCTATCTTTCAACTCATCCAGATCCTCCATATAATTAAATGCAAGGAACATAGAACCTGTTGTGTTGATGAAAGCAGTATCTACGAATAAAGCTTTATCATCAGCTTTTCTTGTAATATAAACAAAACCGTCTTCTGCATCAGCAGCTAAGAAAGATTCCTGGCTAAACGGATTTTTCAAACTTGTTTTGTTTGCATCCGGAGTAAATTTCAGCGTAACGCCAGCATCTGCCTTCTGGATACCCAGCTTAGTATTGATCTGAGTTGCATTCAAAGTTACAGAATCAGCTTCAACCAAAGAGAAAGAAGTGAAAGTTCCATCAACGACTTTACTTGCTAACTCTTTCTTTAAAGTTACTGCATTATCAGCACCAACAACAAAACCAACAACAGAGTCTGTTGTAAAATAAGAATACAAAGACTTGTTAGATTGCAATGTTTCATAAGTAGAAGAAAATGCCCAACCACTGATTTCACCACCAACTTCAGGAGCAGCAGTTGTTACTGTGGCACCAGCTGCAAATTCTTCCATTGTAATGGCCAGCAACGCTTCAGCACCTTTGTTTACAAAGTCAAAATAAGGTGCTTTTCCCTTATTTTCTTCTGTAACAGTAACACACCACAAAGTACTCGCTACATTGTCTGCTTCAATAGAAGGAACAGCGACCAACTTTCCGTCAGCATTAACCGACAAAAACTGATCACGAGCAGTACCATCACCTACAACCAATTGATACAAACCACTATTGGTTCCTTCAACTAAAGAAGTAACGTTATCTGCTGCAAAAACAGATGTTGCACCTAACAATGCTACACCTGCAAAAAGAGTAGAAAACTTTTTGTTCATAATAAATAATTTAATATTAATACTAAAGTGTAATAAGTTCAATTCACAATTGAAACGCCTCACTCCCCTTAAAAATGGCGAGTTTAAACGTTCCTTTAATCTCGCCATTTTTTTAGAGGGCATTTCCTTTCGTTTGTGAAAGCCCCCGTTTTGTACATTGTTTGCTATTCAATTGATAAGAAAGCATATAGACGAATAAAAAATATCTTAAAAAGAATGGTTGATACGAAACTAATTCTTACTTTTGTTGACGAGAAAAAAGGAACGATTAAATTCGTCACTTCGTTATTCCACTCATATTTCTATTTTTCAGCTAATTACACACATATTTTATTCTATTGTATAGCAATTAATATAATGTACGCCCGTACATCTATATATATAACTATACTCCTTTTCTTTCAGCACCTTACAACACTTCACAAATAACCCGGCAGAAGCAAGAAAAAACCACCGGACAATTAATTCTTTATATCAGGAGATTTATTACCTTTGGTACGGACTTTTAAATAAGTAAGGAATACATTGCGAAAATGAAAAGCATACCTTACTTATTTGCATCCTTAACCTTACTTTTATGAAGAGAATTTATTTCATAAATAAGATTAGGGAGGAAAATCCTTAATAGTTACGACGTTAAACCTTAAACAGAAGGAAGTGTATGAGTATTGAATACGACTTATTTGCCAATCCTCCCAAAAACGGGGAAGAGAAGCCGACGTTACATGCCAGAGCTATCAATATCCAGACCGTCAACACCAACGAGCTGGCACGGATGATCGAAAGCATGAGTACCTTTACGTCTGCCGATATCAAGGGAGCCATCAAAGCGATCTGCGAACAATTGTTCTTCTGCCTAAGCAACAGTCAGAGCGTACATCTGGAAGGGATCGGAACGTTTTCCGTAACACTGAGATGCAAGCAACAGGTGGAAAATAAAAAAGATATCCGGTCGGCATCCATCGAGTTCAAGAACATAGAGTTCCGTGCTGATCCGGAAATGAAGAAGCGTTTCCGGGGCGTACGCATCGAACGGCGGCAAGGGACCAGCGAGAAAAAAAACTACAATTCGGATATCCGGCAGAAACGTATCCTGTGGTATATAAAGAACTACGGAACGATCAACCTGACAGTAGCAGCCAGCCTGAACCAGTGTACACGTCAGAAGACTAAAAAGGACCTGGAACAGCTACTGGAAGACAACCAGATACAAAAAAACTGGTGCGGGAAACGGGCGTTCTATATCAGACGTTCGGCACAACAACCACCGACAGATCCGTTACCAAACGATCCAACAGAATAATATGGAACTATACACTGCAATCCAACTACCCAAGCCGCCTTTCCGCTTTTCGTGGCAGGAACATACGCTGTTGCTCGGCTCCTGCTTTGCAGAAAATATCGGGACGAAGCTGGCTGAGAACCGGTTCAATGTCGACATTAATCCGTTCGGGACACTGTATAATCCGGCATCCATCGCAGCGGCGTTACGCAGGTTGCTGCATCCGGAGCGGTTCACTTCCAACGATCTGTTCCGTCACGAAGGCGTATTTCACAGCTTTACGCACCACAGCCGCTTTTCTTCCACTTCGGAAACGGAATGCCTGGAGAATATAAACGACAGGCTGTTTGCTTCGGCGGGAGAACTCCGGGAGACGAAATACATCGTGGTTACCTTGGGGACAGCTTATGTCTACCGGTTGAAAAGTACGGGCGAAGTGGTGGCAAACTGCCATAAACTACCCGAAAAGATGTTCGACCGCTCGATGTTATCCGTAGCAGAAATCGTGTCGGAATGGAAAGAACTGTTGCTTTCCCTTTGGGAGCAATGCCCGGAACTGAAGATTCTTTTCACCGTCAGCCCTATCCGTCACTGGAAAGACGGGGCACATGGGAACCAGCTCAGTAAAGCGACTCTACTGCTGGCTGTCAATACGCTTCAAACGACCTATCCTGAACGTATCGCTTACTTCCCTGCCTACGAGATCATGATGGACGAGCTGCGCGATTACCGCTTCTATGCCAACGACATGCTACACCCTTCGGAGCTGGCTGTTGATTATATTTGGCAACGTTTTACAGAAAATTTCTTATCCGATGAAACGAAAGGTTTTCTTAAAGAATGGGCAGAGATACAAAAGGCTATTAATCACCGCCCGTTTCAACCCGAAAGTGAAGCCTATAAACGTTTCATCTCGCAAACTTTGTTAAAGATGGAACGAATTAACGAGAAATTTCCTTCCTTTGATAGTACAAAAGAGATGGAAATAATAAAGTCTAAACTAATGTAAAAAATGGAATACTCGATAAAAGAAATAGTAGGAGTTATTGGTGCCAAAGCAAGAAACCTACAAGATAGTACCATTAGTATCTTGCTGACTGACAGTCGCCGGCTTTCTTTTCCGGAACAAAGTCTCTTCTTTGCCCTAAAGACAAAGACCAACGACGGACACAGATATATAAAAGAGCTCTATAAACTGCGCGTCCGCAATTTTGTAGTGAGCGAAATGCTTCCGGAGTTCGAATCTCTTCAGGAAGCGAACTTCCTGGTGGTCAAAGACACGTTGAAAGCACTTCAAAAGCTGGCGATCTATCACCGGAAGCGGTTTAATATCCCCGTAATAGGTATTACAGGAAGTAACGGAAAGACGATCGTAAAGGAGTTTCTTTATCAGCTGTTGCATAAGGAATTCAATATTGTCCGTTCGCCGCGCAGCTACAACTCGCAGCTGGGTGTGCCGCTGTCTGTCTGGCAGATGAGCGACAAGAATACGCTGGGTATCTTTGAAGCGGGTATTTCACAGCCGGACGAGATGGAAAACCTTCGCCCGATCATTGCCCCAACCATCGGTGTCATTACTAATATAGGAGAGGCGCATCAGGAAAATTTCATTTCTACTACCCAGAAATGCCTGGAAAAGCTGACGCTGTTCAACGACTGCGAAGCAATCATATATGACGGTGACGACGCTTTCATCTCCAACTGCATCGAATCGGCCTGCCTTTCGCACAAGGCAATAGCCTGGAGCCGGACAGACTCGGAAGCACCGCTTTATATCGAAACGATCGAGAAAAAAGAATCGGAAACGATCATCCGTTGCACGCTGCTCGGACTGACTCAGAAATATGTCATTCCTTTCATCGACGACGCTTCCATCGAGAATGTCATCCACTGCCTGGCGGTAATGCTTTACTTAAAGCCCACCAGTGTAAATGACGCTCATAAATTTACACAGCTGGAACCTGTCGCCATGCGCCTGGACGTTAAGCAGGGTATCAACAACTGCATACTGATCAACGATACATATAATTCGGATATCAACTCGCTGGACATCGCCCTCGACTTCCAGCAGAGCCGTCATGTGGATAAGAGCCTCAAGTGTACGCTGATCCTTTCCGATATCCTGCAATCGGGCACTCTGCCTAAATCGCTTTATAAAAAGGTGGCCGACCTGGTACGGCGTAAAAACATAGACCGTATTATCGGCATCGGACGGGATCTGAAAGAATATGGCAATGCATTCGATATAGAAAAGGAATTCTACCTGAGTACGGATGATTTCCTTAAATCGCCGACCTTTAAGAATTTCAGGGACGAACTGATACTGATAAAAGGTTCGCGCCATTTCCATTTCGAACGTATCTCCGAATTATTGGAAAAGAAAGTACACGAAACGATACTCGAGGTAAATCTGGATGCCGTTGTACACAATTTCAACTATTACCGTTCGAAGCTGAGACCGGAGACCAAAATGGTCTGCATGGTAAAAGCATTCGGATACGGTGCCGGTTCATACGAATTGGCCAAGACATTACAGGAGCATCGTTGCGATTACCTTGCCGTTGCGGTAGCCGATGAAGGGGCGGAGCTTCGGAAAGAAGGTATTTCGATCCCCATCATCGTTATGAATCCGGAGTTCAGCAGTTTCAATGTATTATTTGAAAACAATCTGGAGCCGGAGATATACAGTTTCCGCCTGTTGGATGCCATGATCAAGGAAACGGAACGCCGGGGGATTACCTCCTACCCGATCCACATCAAGATAGATACGGGAATGCACCGTTTGGGATTCCAGCCGGGCGACGTCCCTGCCATCTGCGAACGGTTGAGAGAACAAAGCGGCGTTACGGCACGTTCTGTCTTCTCCCATCTGGTGGGCAGCGATTCGTCTGTCTTCGATGACTTCACAAAGAAACAACTGGATACATTTACCCTGGCTGCCGCCGAACTGGAGAACGGCTTGGAATATAAGGTTATCAAACATATCCTGAACTCAGCCGGGATCGAACGTTTTACGGACTATCAGATGGATATGGTCCGCCTGGGAATCGGCTTATACGGAGTCAGTGCTTCAGGCATGAAAGGGTTACGCAACGTCAGTACCCTGCGCACCACTATCCTTCAGATACAACAAGTACCGGCAGGCGATTCTATCGGTTACAGTCGCCGGACCTACGTTGATCGCAATTCGCGCATTGCCATCATCCCGATCGGTTATGCCGATGGGCTGGACCGCCATTTCAGTAACCGGGGAGGCGAGGTGTTCATCAATGGGAAACGTTGCCCGATCGTCGGAAACATCTGTATGGATGCCTGCATGATCGACGTCACCGATACAAATGCCCAGGAAGGCGATCCGGTGATTGTCTTCGGAGAAGAGTTACCGGTCAGTGAACTTTCCGACAAGTTAAAAACAATACCTTACGAGATTCTGACGTCAGTGTCTCCACGGGTAAAAAGGGTATATTACAGAGAATAACGTTCTGAACATAAACGATAAACCCGGATACAGATTTTGTATCCGGGTTTATCGTTTTATAACCATTTCACGCATTAGTTATACAGCAAAGCCGGACATAAATTGTTTATCTTGCACAAATTGTGTACTTTTGTGCCGTAAATAAATTAAATAAAGGTATGAGTCATAATTTATTGAAAGGTAAAAGAGGCATTATCTTCGGCGCGCTGAATGAAATGTCTATTGCCTGGAAAGTGGCAGAAAAGGCTGTAGAAGAAGGCGCAACCATTACATTGAGTAATACACCGGTTGCAGTACGTATGGGCGAAGTCGATGCCCTGGCTAAGAAGCTGAATGCTGAAGTTCTGCCGGCAGACGCTACAAACGTAAAAGATTTGGAAACGGTATTCTCCAGATCAGTAGAAATACTGGGAGGAAAAATAGATTTCGTATTGCACTCAATCGGCATGAGCCCGAACGTGCGCAAGAAACGTACATATGATGACCTGGATTACGATATGTTGGATAAGACACTGGATATCTCCGCTGTCTCTTTCCATAAGATGCTTCAGGTAGCTAAAAAGCAGGATGCTATCGCCCAGGGCGGTTCCGTACTTGCTTTATCGTATGTGGCAGCACAGCGTACTTTCTTCGGTTATAACGACATGGCGGATGCCAAGAGCTTGCTGGAATCGATTGCACGCAGCTTCGGCTATATTTATGGACGCGAAAAGGGAGTGCGTATCAACACCATCTCCCAGTCACCGACCATGACAACCGCCGGTAGCGGAGTAAAAGGCATGGAACACCTGTTGGACTTCTCCGACAAGATGAGTCCGCTGGGAAATGCAACGGCAGAAGAATGCGCAGATTATTGCGTAATGATGTTCTCCGACCTTACCCGTAAGGTAACGATGCAGAACCTATACCACGACGGTGGCTTCTCAAGCATGGGCATGAGCCTTCGAGCCATGAACCAGTATAGCAAAGGATTAGAAGAATTTACCGACGAGAACGGCAACATAATTTACGGCTAAGCCGTAAAAGTTGACAGTTGACAGATGACAGTTGACAGATATGTGGCTTTCAGCCGATTAATTTTCTTGTTTTAACTGTCAACTGTCACTTGTCAACTATCAACTGAAAAAACTATGCTAATAAAGATTTACCCTGAAAATCCCAATTCCAGGGAAATAGACAAAGTGATCGGTGTTCTCCGTGACGGAGGTCTGGTCATTTATCCGACCGATACGGTATATGCGATCGGCTGTGACGCACTGAATGTCCGTGCCGTTGAAAAGATATGCCAAATGAAAGGGATCAACCCGCAAAAGAGTAACCTTTCCATCATCTGTTATGATCTTTCCAATCTGAGTGAATATGCCAAAGTAAGCAATTCAGCTTTCAAGCTGATGAAAAAACACTTGCCCGGTCCTTTCACTTTTATTCTTCCGACAAGTAGCGAATTACCGAAAATATATAAGAACAGGAAAGAAGTTGGCATCCGTGTACCGGACAATAATATCATCCGTACGTTGGTCAAAGAGTTGGGAAACCCGATACTGACCATGTCCGTACATGACGATGACGATATGATCGAGTATTCCACCGATCCCGAACTGATCTACGAAAAGTATGAGAATACGGTAGATATCGTGATCGACGGTGGTTACGGTGGTTTTGAGGCCTCGACAGTAGTAGACTGCACGACAGACGATTTCGAAATTATACGTCAGGGTAAAGGAATATTAGAATAGTTTTCTGCATTTCCTGATTATTCTTTATATTTGAAAATAATCAGGAAACATATGAAACAGATCTGCAAACTTTTCTTTTTGTTAGCCTTATTCCCTCTTTGCATAAATGCCCAGCATAAGGCTTATCATTTTGACCGGAACGGAATAGACCGGGAAGTACTGGAAAACTATCTGGACCGTTCCATCACGCTCTCCTGTGTATTGGTACCGGGTAAAAACAATCCGGATCTTTATACGGATGATATCCGCATGATCAAAAACACCGGAGCCAAGTTCATCGGCCGTGCCATCTTCCGTTGGGAAAACGAACATATTCTCAACGATCCGGGCTTTTGGACGAAAGCCCAATCGATCATACAGGAATTACATGCTTACGACCCGGATATCATCTTTCAGGCTTGCCTGTTCGAAGCCATTTCCGAAGATGTCAACACAATACCTATTCCCGACTGGGTATTCCAATCATACGGTCTACAACCGGAAAAGCGCAACTTCTCTTATAAAGACATGTTGAGCCAGGAAGGTAAATATGTAGATCACTGGCACAAAGGAGGAAGCGTACCGGATATCAGCCGTACCGAAACACAGTTATGGTTTCAATACCTGGCCTGTTCATTCATCAACATCGGCTGTGAAGCCTTCCACCTGGGACAGATCGAACTGATAGGCATGCATGACCCTCAACGGGAACACTGGACAGACGTAATCGGCCATATCCGCGATTATGCCGCCAGCCACGCCCGCCGCCATTGGGTTCTTCTCGATGCCCATACACCTAAAGGAGGCATGTTGAAAGACGGTAAAAGCCTGATCGACTTCAATTCATTTCCCATGCGCATCTGTGCCATTCCTGAAAATATAAAAGAGGGTGAGGCACAACGAGCGGAATTACGCATCAACCATCTGGACGGCATTTACGGGAAAAGCCAGGGATGCAAAACACCCAGCGGTTGGGAATGCGAATCGCTTCCGTATCTGGTGGAGATAGACAACTACGGCCATGAAGAGCCGGTCAATACTGCCGATACGACTTCTTATTTTCCATGGGGTTGGGACGAGATATCCTGGTATGCCAAACAACCGGAATCCTACCGGAATGACTGGCTTAGATATGCCTGGCAGTGGATCAAACAGACCGATCCGAACGGACATATCGAAATGCCTGGCCTAAGAGGCATCTGTTGTCCGAATGAGACGCAAAACACCTACAGGGCCAATACACGTAGCAAGGTTTGCCCGGCAGGTTACAATCAGGAGGAAACGATCAAAGCCATCTGGGCCTCCGATATACCAAACTCTACCCGATAAGATAATTCCTATTATAAAAGAGAAAGGCTTCCAGCCCTGATAGAGCCGGAAGCCTTTCTTATTTTATCCAATTCAATATGATATATGTAAATTAGAAGTTTCCTACATTTGCCTTATCCCACCAAACGCGAGTACCGCCGATATCACCGGAAAAGTTAGAGCTGGAGTTTTCCTGGTTCAAGATCTGAATACCCTTCTGCAACTCGTCATTATTCGTATTGATTTCTACTTCCGAATAGATCAAACGACGGATTTGTTCATCTGTATCAATTGTTCCGTTACTGCTGTTCACACGGTTAGGGAACAATTTAGGATAACCTGTACGACGATATTCAGCCCAGGCTTCTGTTGATAACGGGAAGTTTGCAATCCATTTCTGTGTAATGATACGTTGCAGTTTATCTTCCTTGCTGGCACTTTCATCCCATTTAACCGGAACTGTGTTCATTGCTTTAATACTATTCTGCGCATCAACAGGATCAACAAAGTCAGCCTGAAGAGTCGTTCCATTAATATAAGCATCGATTTCTTCGTCAGAAATGGAAGTCACACCCGCATAAACACCTTTGTACTTCAATTCATTCTTAATAGAAAGACGGATACCTTCTTCATACAATTCCTTAGCATTACCACCCATATTCCAACCGCGCAAAGCTCCTTCAGCACGCAGGAAATAAGATTCTGCAGCCTTCATGACCGGCATCGGAGTCGAATAAGTACATACCAGATTGGAGAAATTACCCCACTGGTTCGGTTTATTCGGCAGATTACAGCCACCACGGATACCCAAGTACTTGGAGTCTTTAGCTACAACTACTTTATCTCCGTTTTTGATATCATTTGTATTCTTTGTAATATACAGAGCAATACGCGGATCATTATAACCTTCCAAAATAGTAACCAGGTTTGCATTAACACCGCAGTCACCCCATTCGAACATACGAGTCAATTCGTTGCTCAAACCCTGATCGATCAGGATATCTTTATCAGCAGCAGTCAACACACCGCCGGCAACAGCTTCTTCCGCTTTCTGTTTAGCCAGAGTCGGGTCTGCCTTTACGATACGCATTGCCAGACGCAGCTTGAACTGATTGGCTACCTTCACCCACAATTCACGATTTCCCTGACACCAATAATCGAACTGCTGCATATTTGACACCTCCGATGTTCCGGTCTTAAAGCCGGTAATCGCTTCGTCGAGTAAAGTAAACATGGCTTTATAAATGCTTTCCTGCGGATCATAATAGAAAGAGACATCGTTCCCATCCAGTACAGACTGATAAGCAACCGGTCCGTAAGAGTCCGTCATGGTAGATAATGCATACACCTGAACCACACGCATAATAGCTGCATAATCGACAAGACCTTTCTCGTCGCAAGTCTTGATCAAACGACGTGTATTGTTGAATATATGCAGATTGAAGTTTTCATACATACCTCCGCAAAAACCACGGTTCAGCTTATAATCGACATTACCGTTACCACCAAAATTATGCGGAGTCATGAAATAACCACCGAACAAGTCCGTACTCAGGTTAGTCCAGTACTGGAACATATTTTGCTGAGGAGCATACACATAAGTGATCGGCTCAACAAACTGGGATTCAAACGGTAAATTATCCGGATCCACCTCATATTTATTCGTGTTCAGATCTTCAAAACTATCGGTACAGCCAGTCATCATAGAACCAGCAGTCAACGTAAGAGCTGAAGCGATAGCATATGTCAAAAATTTATTCATTTTCATAGGGACTAAGATTTAGAAATTAAGTTTTAAATTAAGACCAAAGCTACGAGATGTAGGTAATGAGAACATATCGAATCCCTGCCATCCGTTGTTTGTAGAAGCAGAAACATCCGGATCCATCGGAGCATCTTTATAGAAGAAGAATAAATTACGTCCAATCAGAGAAGCATTCAGGTTCTTACCTGCTCCAAACAGGTTACGGAATGTATAACCGAACGACAATTCACGCAAACGAACATTTGTTGCATCGTAAATATACAGTCCATTTGCATACTGTGAATTAAAGTTTGTTGCACCAGTTGTTGAATAGAACTTCTGAGGATCGAAGGATACTCCGTCAAACATGACTGCCCCTGCATCACGAGCAGCAGCAGAACGTTCTGAAACGCCCCAACCATCCAATGTAGCTTCTGTCATCGACATTACTTTACCACCGACTTTTGCATCAATCAGGAATGACAATGTAAAGTCTTTATAATGGAACGTGTTTGTCCAGCCCATGTTTACTTTCGCATTCATATCGCCTGCATATTCCAGATCGGCAATACCGTCACCGCCTAATTGAGGAGCACCATTTTCAATAACCGGTTTACCGTTATCATCTCTTTTCACTTGACGAACATACAAGTCACCGTAATGTCCACCCTCTTTCAAGATCACTTTAGCACCGCCATAATTGGCCAATGACAAACCGTCCGGCAATTCCTTAACCAACTCTTTAATCTTATTGGTATTATAAGCAAAATTGAAGTTCGTTGTCCAGCTGAAATTATCTGTAAACTGGTTATACCAACCTAAAACAACTTCAAAACCTGAGTTTTCCACGTTTCCTGCATTTACATAACGTTGTCTCAGACCAGTTTCCCAAGGAGCATCGATTGCAAAGAACTGGTTCTTTGTGTTTGTTTTATAATAAGTCAGGTTTACATTCAAACGGTTACGGAAGAATGTTCCATCAAAACCAACTTCCAGAGAGTTTGTTTTTTCAGGTTTCAATGTCTTGAATGGAGCTTTTTCAGGAGGAGTAATAGAACCCTGGTCTTTCAAAGTATAACGCAGGTTAGTCATAAAGACCGGAACATCATTACCCACCATTGAATAAGAAGCACGGAGTTTGAACATATCCACATTTTTACCAAAATCGATAAACTTATCCAACAAGGCACTTGCACCGACAGACGGGTAGAAGAATGAAACACCGTCAGTGAATGCCAGAGCAGAAGACCAGTCATTACGAGCCGTTACATCCAGAAACAGACCTTCTTTGTAACCGAACTGAGCGGTTGCAAAAACAGAATTCAAACGTTTTTCCGATAATGTTTCCGTAGTTCTGGTCTTGTAATAGTTGGCCGGAGAGAAAATATTCGGATAATACGTATTACCTGTAGGTTTACCATCAACAACAGAGAACTTAGCACCATCACCAATAATTTCTATACTGGAAGAGTTTGTCTTTGTGAAACTGCTACCAGCCGTTACTGACAAAGAATAATCTTCATCCCATATTTTATTATAACTTACCAATACGTCACCATACATCTGTTCACTGAACACACGGTTATCTTTTATCTGTCCCATTGCGTTACGGCCACCGGTACTGGAAGCATATTCATTCTGGATGAATTTATCTTCACCACGTTCATAACGCAAACGTCCTGTAACAGAAAGTCCGGTCATAATATCATATTTCACGCTACCACCAAATTCGTAACGGTTACGATCAGAAACAGGAGTTTGTCTGTTCAGCATCCAATACGGGTTAGAGAACTGTTCCTGGCCCAGGTTCGTCCAGTTCTGAATATTCGTATTCAATGATGGATCATACACTTCAAAGTTATTCTTGTAACCATTCCAATCTTCACCTCTCGGGAACAGATAAGCACCGGTAATCGGGTTACCCAGGAAACCAGCCATAGCTTGGTTCTCGATATGTTGGTTATTATAACGAGCACTTACATCGACATGTACTTTCTGCCATAAATGGAAACCGACCTTAGCCAACAAGTTGTGACTCATATAATCATTCTTCGGCATAATACCATTGGAAGCCACATTTGCATAAGAAAAATAAGACGAGATATTATCGTTACCACCAGCCAAAGAGATGGAGTTATTGGTGGTGAAACCCGGTCTGTAAAATTCCTTTGCATAATTAGGTGCTTTAGAAGATAATTTGTTACCCCAGCTATAAGTACCTTCATCACTCATACCGTATGAACTCTGAAACTTAGGGAGAGTCATCGCTGTCTCAACGGTTGTATTACTTGATACGTTGATAGCCACTTTACCTGCCTGAGAAGATTTAGTTGTAATCATAATGGCACCATTGGCAGCAACAGCACCATACAATGCAGCAGCAGAAGCTCCTTTCAATAAAGTGATCTGAGCAATATCGTCCGGGTTGATTGTCGACATGGCATCACCGCCGTCACGTTGGCTACCATATACCATATCCACCTGGGAGGTTGATACATTCATCATCAAAGGTACACCATCCACTACTACCAACGGCTGGTTGCTACCACTTATAGATTTATTACCACGGAACAAAATCTTGGATGCACCACCTGCACCGGTCGAGTTCGGAGTGATCTGCAAACCGGCACTCTTTCCTTGCAAAGAGTTAATCATGTTTACATTCTTGATCTCGTTTAAGTCCTTGCCTCCAACTGTTTGGGCAGCATAAGTCAAAGTCTTAGACTCACGTTTGATACCCAACGCAGTTACAACAACTTCACCTAATTGTTCAGAATCAGAAACCATAGAGACATTGATAACGGTACGTCCGTTAACCGGTTCCTCTATTGTTTTCATACTTAAATAAGAAAAGACTAAAATTGCATTACTGCCTACATCCAGGGAGTATTTTCCATCCAAATCAGTTACAGTACCGATAGTAGTACCTTTTTGTAACACATTAACGCCAGCGAGAGGTTCATTCAAATCTTTGTCCATTACAACACCGCTTACTTTTCCTTGTGCCCAAAGCACATTCGTACATATCCCGATGCAGAATAGTACTAACATAACAAAGCTCTTTCTCATACAGACAGATTGTTTAGGTTTGACAATAAATAATTTTTCATAATACACTTTTTTAAATCCGGTTAATTTATTAACGGTTGTATCCAATTAACTTCAGGTTACACAGAGTTCTACAAGAACTACGTTACATAGAGTGGTTCGCTTTGATATAATCGAGAAACAAACAGCAAATATTAATATTTTAATGGTTAAATATATCTAAATTTCACTTTTGTATTGAACATTCAGCCTTAAATATCACTTATTAATAAAATTATTAAATACATTTGTATTCAAAGTACAATAGTTCTTGTAGGACTTACCCCCTTTACAAATAAAGTCTAGCCCAAATACTAAAACCGTATCCACATTTTAATTACCTTTGTAGAACTACATTATTAATTTGAACTATGGACTGGACCCAATTATTATCAGGTAAACGCTTTGGAATGGAAGAGTATCACGAACGTAAACACGAACGTACCGACTTCCAGCGGGATTATGACCGTTTAATTTTCTCCTCCCCTTTCCGCAGATTACAGAACAAAACGCAGGTGTTCCCCTTACCGGGAAGCATTTTCGTACACAACCGTTTGACACACAGCCTTGAAGTATCCTGTGTAGGCCGTTCATTAGGTAATAATGTATCCAAAGGATTGATGCAGAAGTATCCCGACGGAAGTATCAATTTTCCGGAAATAGGTTCTATTGTTTCTGCTGCCTGCCTGGCACACGATATGGGAAATCCCCCCTTCGGGCATTCCGGAGAAAGGGCTATCTCCGCTTATTTCCTGGAAGGGAACGGCAGTTATCTGGAAAGTGAGATCCGATCAGCCGGAGGACGCTGGGAAGATTTTCTTCATTTTGAAGGAAACGCCAATGCGATACGCTTGCTTACCCATCAATTCATCGGAAGACGAAAAGGTGGATTTGCTTTAACATACAGCACATTAGCTTCTATCGTCAAATATCCTTATGCATCAGTTTATTCAGGCAAAAAAGGAAAATTCGGCTTTTTCCAGTCTGAAGAAGAGACCTATATGCGTATCGCCACAGAACTCGGCATAAACCGCAATCCGGAAGATGATAACAAATTCGTCCGTTACCCATTGGTTTATCTGGTTGAAGCCGCCGACGATATCTGTTACCAGATCATGGATATAGAAGATGCATGCAAGCTTCATATCCTGACAACCGAAGAGGCTATCCAACTGCTACTAAACTTCTTTGAAGGAGAACGGTTGGATCATATCACCCGTGTCATGAAAATGGTGGACGATACAAACGAACAGATCGCTTATCTCCGCTCTTGCATTATCGGACTTCTGGTAGATGAATGTTCACGCGTTTTCCTGGAAAATGAACAAGGTATACTTGACGGAACTTATAACGCCCCGCTAATAGAGCAGATCGGCGAGCAGGCTAAAGAAGCGTATGCGGCTTGTTCTAAAACGGCTTACAAAAAGATTTACCGTGCAAAAGAAGTTCTGGACATAGAACTGGCGGGGTACCATATTTTCAGTCATCTGATCGACAGCCTGACAGAAGCGGTGATGAACCAAAGTCATGCATACAGTAAGCTATTACTGCAACGTATTCCGGAGCAATACGACACAAACGCACCAACAACTTATGGGAAAATACAATGTGTACTCGATTATATTTCAGGTATGACCGATGTATATGCACTCGACCTTTACCGTAAGATCACAGGCATGAGCCTGCCGGCTGTTTAATAGTCTTCCCGATATTTACTTTCCTCTTTATCCTCCAGGATACTGAGGTAACTCTTATAACGGGATTCGCTGATATAATGTTCTTCAAGTGCCTGCAACACTGCACAACCCGGTTCGTGCCGATGGGAGCAATTACTGAATCTGCAATCTTCGGAAAACTTAAATATTTCGGGGAAATAGTGGGAAATCTCTGCCGTTTCCATTTCGATCGTTCCAAATCCTTTGATCCCCGGAGTGTCGATCAGGTAGCCGCCTTCCGGCAACGGGATCATTTCAGAAAAGGTGGTGGTATGCATTCCTTTATTATGATATTCGGAAATATCACCAGTCCGAAGATTCACACCCGGAACCAGTTTATTGATTATAGTCGATTTTCCGACTCCCGAATGTCCTGATAAAAGCGTTATCTTATCTCTCAAATCATCTCTGAGCGCATCGAGTCCTTCTTCCGTCTTGGCACAGAGAGTGGAACAAGGATAACCGATCGTCGTATATAAATTGATCAAAGCATCCAGATATTCTTTATCTTCGCCTTTGTAACGATCGATCTTATTGAAAACCAATTTGACCGGCACGCGGTAAGCCTCTGCCGTAGCCAGAAAACGGTCGATAAAAACCGTGGTAGTGACAGGATAATTAACAGTCACGATCAGCATAGCCTGATCCAGGTTGGCAGCAATAATATGCGACTGTTTGGATAGATTGGAGGCCCGGCGGATAATATAATTCTTCCGGTCTTCGATCTCGGTAATAAAGGCAGTTCCTTCATTATTGATATTGATATCAACCCGGTCACCGACAGAGACGGGATTCGTGCTGCGGATCTCTTTCAAACGGAAATTTCCTTTTACTTTACTTTCCACATCACGTCCGTCATCGGTACGTACGGTATACCAGCTACCTGTATTCTTTATTACCAGTCCTTTCATTTTCTATTTATTATCTTATAAAAAAAGAAGGGCGAAAAATGTTTCGCCCCTACAAGTTAAACTGTCATTATTTCTTTTTCTTTAGCAGCGTAGAGGTCATCTACCTTTTTAACAAACTTATCATGTATCTTCTGAACTTCCGCTTCCGTATCTTTTGCCACGTCTTCAGGAGTTCCGTCGGCTTTCACACTTTTCTTTATCGATTCGATAGCATCGCGACGTGCATTACGGATACTGATCTTTGCCGTTTCAGCTTCCTGTTTGGATTGTTTTGCCAAATTACGACGACGTTCTTCCGTCAACGGAGGAATACCCAAACGGATCACTTCACCGTTATTTTCTGGAGTGATACCTATTTCAGAATTCATGATCGCTTTCTCAATCTCTTTGATAAGCGGCTTTTCCCAGGGAGTGATAATAATCGTTTTTGCATCCGGAGTAGTAACCGAAGCCACATTTGTCAGAGGAACAAGACCTCCATAATAAGGGACCTTCACTCCGTCAAGAATCTTCGGATTAGCCTTTCCGGCACGGATATGAGCTAACTGTTCGTCAAGATAATCGATTGCGAACGACATTTTCTCTTCTGCTGACTTTACATACTGCTTGATATCTGCCATAACTGATTGATATTTTGTTTTCTGTTTTTTCGATAAACAAAAGTAGTAAAGTTTTTGAACCTGACAAACAAGAACAAAATGATTCGGTATCTTTTCAGGTTTCCTACCATGTTTTTTTGAATTACTATGCATACTAATTCCAATTACTACGGCGACTAATCAGCGGTTGATAACCGTCAGCCGCTTGGCTGATAATTATCGACCGCTTGGCTGACAATCATCAACCGTATGGCTCACAATTATCAGCCGCTAAAAAGTAAAGGATGTCCTGTCCTGAAATAAGTTGACAAAACACCACAGTAAACTTATGTCAGAATAGGATACAGATGGTAAGTTATCCCAAAGGAAGCATATATATTTGAGAAAAACAACATTAAAATATAGAGTTTTTATTTAAAAACTATTTGAATTAGTCTGTGCAGAACTTGGTACATTTAAATTCAATACCCTGATTATATCTCATATATAACTTGTTTTTATAGCATCAAAAAATAGAGCTATACCAACAGGGTAGAAAATAAGAGATGGTAAGTAAAACACACCATAAAACATCATTTTGTAAATTTAAATTTGTTTTTTGATAAAATTTATTATATTTGCATATATAAAGAGGTCACACTAGTAATTCCTTGAAAAACAAATCAGGAAACAGTATATTAAACTATAATTATCCATTATGAAAAAGAAGCTTATATTATTGTTAGGAAGCCTTTTAGCTAGTATCACTCTGGCTCTTGCGCAAAAAATCACAGTAAACGGTACTGTATTCTCGGAAGAAGACAGCGAGCCCATCCAGGGAGCAACCGTATTGATAAAAGGAACGAATATAGGAACAATCACCGATGCAGACGGAAAATTCATTTTATCAAATGTACCAAGTTCTGCACAGACTCTGGTCGTCTCATTTTTAGGTATGCAACCCGAAGAGACAGCGATTAAACCGAATTTAAAAATAGTATTAAAGACAGATGTCCAACAAATGGGTGAAGTGCTTGTCGTTGCCTTCGGAGAACAAAAGAAAGCTGCTTTTACCGGTTCTGCCGGTGTTGTAAAAGCAGAAAACATAAGTACCCGGCAGGTGACGAATGTTGTAGACGCATTGAACGGAAAAGTGGCTGGTGTACAAATGATAAATGCGTCAGGAGCCCCTGATGCAACTCCCGAAATCCGTATTCGTGGTCTTAGCTCGATCAACGCAGGCAAAGACCCGCTAATTATCCTGGACGGAATACCCTATGATGGCGGTTGGAACAATATCAACCCGTCAGACGTAGAATCACTGACCGTCCTGAAAGATGCCGCATCAAATGCCCTGTACGGTGCCCGTGGAGCTAATGGTGTGATCATGATCACGACAAAAAAAGCAAAAGCCGGCGACGCGGTTGTCACATTGGATGCCAAATGGGGGGTTAATACACATGCCGCCAAACTGTATGATTATATTACCGATCCCGGACAATATTACGAACAACATTATCTGGCCCTTTACAATTATTATCAACGTGGACAAGGCCAAAGCGTTTATGATGCACATAAACACGCAAACGAAATGATTCCGCAATCTTCTGCCAACGGCGGATTGGGATATATGATATATAATGTACCGGACGGACAATACCTGATCGGAGAAAACGGACGTCTGAACCCTAACGCAACTTTAGGCAACATCGTTAACTATAACGGACAAGATTACTTATTAACGCCCGACGACTGGCAGAAAGAAGCCTACCGCTCCTCCCTGCGCCAGGAATATAATCTAAACATAAACGGAGGCACGGAGAAACTCCAGTTCTACCTGTCGTTAGGTTATCTTAAGAATGAAGGCGTTGTCTGCAACGCCGACTACGAACGTTATTCCGGTCGTTTAAAAGCCGCCTACCAGGCAAAGAAATGGTTAAAAGCCGGTGGAAATGTCAGTTACACACACAGTATAACAAACGGTATTTCCGGTGTAGACCCCAGCGACTTGAGTTCTACGAATTTATTCGGCCACGTCACTACAATCGCTCCGATCTACCCTCTCTACGTCCGTGATGGCCAGGGGAATATCCTGCAGGATGAAAACGGCAATGTATATGATTACGGAAAAGGCAATAATGCAGGTTTGGAACGTTCCGTGCTCCCCAACACCAACCCGTTACAGACAGACCGGTTAAACACAAATAAAACAAACGGGAATTCCATTAATGCAAGCGGTTTCATGGATATCTCATTCCTGAACGATTTCAAATTCACTCTTAATCTGGGTGTTTCTGATTATGAACGACGAAAAACATCGACTACACAACCCTTCTATGGCTATTATGCCGGACAGGGCGGATATGTCTATACGTACCATTATCGCACTACGACAGTCAACTTCCAGCAATTATTAAATTATAATAAGAAAATTGGCGATCATAGCATTTCTGCTTTGATCGGACATGAAAACTTCAAATACAATTATGCATATGTATGGGGAAGTAAAACAAATATGTATTCTTATTTTGACAACCAGGAACTGGCCGGAGCTATTACTCTGAACGATACTAATTCTAAATCGGAAGATTACAATACAGAAGGTTATTTCTTACGCGGACAATACGACTTCAAGGAAAAATATTTTATCTCCGGCTCTTATCGCCGGGATGCTTCCTCACGTTTCCATCCGGATCACCGCTGGGGAAACTTCTGGTCGGTCGGCGGTGCATGGATTATCAGCAAAGAAGATTGGTTCAAACAAAACTGGATCGACATGCTGAAATATAAAGTATCATACGGCTCACAAGGAAATGACGACATAGGTTATAACAGATATACGGATACCTATGATATCCAGGACTCAGACGGATCGATCTCACTCGTATTCAAAACAAAAGGGAATAAAGAGATAACCTGGGAAACAAACGGGAACTTCAATACAGGCCTCGAATTCGAATTATTCCAGGGACGACTGAACGGAAGTATCGATTATTTTTACCGCAAAACGACTGATATGTTATGCTGGCTAGGTACTCCCCTCTCGATGGGATACAGCGGATATTACGACAATATCGGCGATATGACCAATAAAGGGCTCGAACTGGACCTGACTGTCACACCCATACGGACGAAAGATCTGAATTGGTCGGTCAATCTGAACCTGACCCATTATAAAAACAAGATCACCTATCTGGCTGAAGACAGAAAAGGGACCGAATTAGACGGATATAAAGGTTATCCCAGCAGTAACCAATTTTATGGAGAAGGCCTTCCTATGTATAGCTGGCGTCTAAAAAGATATGCCGGAGTATCCGAAGAAGGGCAACAGATGTGGTATTATACCGACAAAGAGGGAAACGAGCAAAAAACAACAGTGTACAGTGATGCTGACTACCATTTATGCGGAACGGCCCTCCCCGACCTGTACGGAGGTTTCGGGACCAATCTGTCATTTAAAGGAATCGACCTGGGCGTATCCTTCTCTTACTCTATCGGAGGGAAATTCTATGACAAGGACTATGCATCCCTGATGGGGTCGCCTATTGCCGGTTCAACAGGATCTAATATTCACAAAGATATCCTGAACGCCTGGTCGGAAGACAACCAGACATCCAATATTCCACGTTGGCAATATGCAGACACCAATACGACGAGTTCCTCCGACCGTTGGTTAACAGATGCCAGTTGGTTAACTTTACAAAATGTCAATCTGGGATATACGTTCCCCACTAAACTGGTTAAAACTTTATACCTTAACAAGGTACGTGTCTATGTAGCCGGCGACAACCTCTTCTACTGGTCAAAACGAAAAGGTTTCGACCCGCGTAGCAATTTCGAAGGTAACCCGTCCGGATTATCCTACTCGCCTGTCCGGAGTATTTCAGGAGGCATAAATGTCCAGTTCTAATTTGAAAACGAAGTAAAGATGAAAAAAATATCTATAAAAACAATCGCTTTTTGTACAGCAGCCACTTTATTAAGCAGCTGTATTGAAGAGACATTCCCGACAGATGTCGCTTCAACGGAACAAGTAGCAAAGTCGACCACGGCACTGGAAGCCCTGGCAAACGCGACAGCAGCCCATATGAATGCATATAATATTCTGAACAGCACCAGTGCCGGAGCTACAGATTACGGCTATCCTGCCATTATGACCTCGCGGGATGTTATGTGTAACGACTTCCCGGTCAGCAAAACAGGATACGATTATTTTAATAACCCGTGGGGCAGTACGAATTATCTGGGAAATTATTCATATCAACAGATTATCTGGTATTTTTATTACCGATTGATCAACAATGCCCACAGTACCATCCGTACAGTCGACCCGGAAGAAGCGACTGAAGCGGCCAAACAATATCTGGGCAGCTCTCTGGCTTACCGGGCGCTGGCATATCTGGAGTTATCCTGTATGTTCGAATATAAGCACACAGGAGTATCAAGCCTGGATAGTAAAGCCGCAGCCGATAAGATTTACGGCCTTACAGTTCCTATCATAACGGAAAATATATCTGAAGAAGAGGCCAAAAACAACCCGCGTGCTCCTTTCTACAAGATGTACCGTTTTATTCTGAATGACCTCGACAAAGCTGAAGAATATCTGGCCGGTTTTACACGCAAAGCCAGGAACACTCCGGACCTGACAGTTGTCTACGGGTTGAAAGCACGTACCTGGCTGGAGATTGCAACACGTTTCCGGCTTTATCCGGATGACCTATCGACGCAAATGTCTCATGAAAGCGATGCCGAGCTCCAGGATCTGGTCCCTCTGGGAGTAACATCTGCTGAAGGATGCTATGCCAAAGCACTGGAATACGCACGAAAAGCGATCAACTCCGGAGCCTATTCGCCATTGACGGAAGATCAATGGCATAACACGACTTCAGGTTTTAATAAAAGTGATTCGCAAATGTCGTGGATGTTGGGCATCATTATCGGTACCAACTCCATAAACTCAAATTACAAGAATTTTATCGGTAACATATCGCCGGAAACAACATTCGGTGTGGCTAACTATAAGTACAACACATACAGGATGATCAGTAAAAGCCTTTTCGACCAGATACCCGACGGTGACTGGCGAAAAGTAACCTGGATTGCCCCTGAAGATGCCGGAAAAGCTCCTTCGGCCAAATATCACACATTATTAAGCGATGAGAACTGGGCAAAAACACCAGCATACACAGGTTTCAAATTCCGTCCGGGTTCAGGCGAAATGGATACCTACAAAATCGGGGCAGCAACAGACATTCCGGTCATGCGAATTGAAGAAATGTATTTCATCGAAGCAGAAGCACTGGCATTTACACAAGGTATGGAAGCCGGGGTATCCGCACTGGAAAGTTTTATGAACCAATATCGCTACACAGACGGTTCGTATGAATGCGGGCAATTAGCCGGAATAGAAGAGTTTATGGATAAGTTAATAGTACAGAAACGCATCGAATTCTGGGGAGAAGGTATTATCTATTTTGATTACAAACGCCTGGAAATGCAAATAGTCCGCGGATACAAAGGAACTAATCATGTCGCTTCACAACGTTTCAATTCCATTCTGGGATATGTTGCCCCATGGCTTAATATCTATATCACAGAAACGGAAAACAGGATCAACGACAGTGTCATCAATAATCCGGACCCAACCATGGCGATCAAACTCTGGTCTGAATAATCCGTCTATTCTCAAATCAGTAAATGAATAATCTTATGAAAACAATTAAAAACATTATATATCTGTTGACCGGTCTGATTGGATTCGGTTTCACAGGATGCAACGACGATGATTCTTACGAACCCGGTCCGCAAACATCTCCGAACTGCATGCAGGTTTATTTCCTGAGTACGAACGAAGCATCTAAAGTAATCGATGCCTCGGAAGAATATGCCATCACGTTGAAAATAGGGCGCGAACAAACCGCATCTGCCGCATCCGTACCCATTAAAATACTTAGCCAGGACGAAGTGCTCTCCATTCCGACAAAAGTAGAATTTACTGCCGGTCAAAGCATTTCAACTATCAAGATCAGTTTTCCGAATGCTGCAACGGCAACTCCCTATTCTTACCGCCTCGAGATAGACGGCAGCGAATATGCAGATCCCTATTCAATACTCGACGGAGCCAGTAAATTCACAGGTTCGGTATTAGTTGCCAGTTGGGAAGTTGCCATCAAAGAGGCAACGTTCAAATTCGGTTCCATCTTCCCGGCATTCAAACAAGATATCCTGCAAATGGAAGGTACGAACAAATATAAGATCACCAACTATCTGAATTCCGGTACTGATTTTATATTTACATTAGATGCCACCACGAATGTTATCACACCGGCAGGTGGCTATCAATCGAGTGCAACAGCCTGGTATTTCTATAATAATGATACAGAAAAAATCCCTATCCCATGTTACCCTACCGGATCTGAGATTTCCATCAACTCGTTCTACCTGTATTTAGGAGCAAGTTATACTTACCTGAATCTAAAGACAAAGAAAGGACGCTTGTATCATTACAACTTTAACAGTGATGAGACCAAAGGATATAACGCCCTGGATATTAGCTGGGAATAATATAGCAAAGTAGTTTTGAGTTCAGTGCCGGACCATGCAGTCGTATGATCCGGCACTGATTCTATTTGTATGAATCTTACAGGTCCATCAGGCCGATTTCAATTTTGGGCAAAGGAATATCAAATACAATACGCCTATACTCAACACGATCACAGCACCTAGTTGGGAAGCCATCGCATCCGAAAGGAGCCCCATAAACAGAGGAAAAATTGTTCCTCCGAACAATCCCATAATCATCAGGCCGGATATTTCATTCTTCCGTTGCGGCATCGATTGGATAGCCTGAGAGAAGATGATCGAGAATACATTGGAGTTCCCTAATCCGATCAATCCAATACATATATATATGATATCTTTACTCTGGAAAATGGATAGTCCGACCATAGCCGCAGCCATCATCATCACACTGATCCCGAAAAACAGCTTTGCCGACATACGACTCAGGATAATTGCTCCGAGGAAACAACCTGCCGTACGGAAGATAAAATAAAGACTGGTTGCGAACGAAGCATCATGAAGTCCCATTCCGAGACGTTCCATCAATATCTTCGGTGCTGTCGTGTTCGTACCGACATCGATACCGACATGACACATGATCCCGATAAAGCATAATAAGATGAAGGGCTTACCCAACAAGGCAAAACATTCGCTGAATGTAGAAGGTTTCCCTTCCGGTTTCTCTTCTTCTATCTGCGTTGCTCCCAGCAACAGAATAGCGATGACCGCAATGACCATATAGACCGGGAATAACACACGCCATCCAAGACCGAACGAAGGAACTGCTGCCGTTGCTCCCCACATAGCGATATACGGTGCAAGGAAAGAGGCGATTGCCTTTACAAACTGACCGAAAGTAAGGCTACTGGCCAGTTTATCTCCTCGTATCACATTCGAAAGCAATGGGTTAAGTGACGTCTGCATCAATGCATTACCGATACCCAGCAGCGAAAAGGAAATAAGCATCAGCGTATAACCATCGCCAAAAATGGGCAGAAGTAAAGAAAAAAAAGTGACAACCAGGCTTAATAATACAGTCTTTTTCCGCCCGATACGGTTCATCAGCATTCCTGTCGGAACGGAGAAAATAAGAAACCAGAAGAAAACCAGAGAAGGGAAGATATTAGCTTCCGAATCGGTCAACCCGAGGTCTGCCTTTACATAATTAGAGGCAATACCCACCAAGTCCACAAATCCCATAGCGAAGAACGCCAGCATGATCGGGATCAACTTTATATAGAGTCCTTTTTCTTTCATGATCAATCTTTATTAGGATAAGGAGGCCATGCGCCTTCCCGGGTACAAACAAATGCGGCCGTTTCTACAGCGATCTGATGAGCTTCACGCAAGGATTTCCCGGTTAACAGGGAGTAAACAAACGCACCGGAGAAGGAGTCACCGGCACCGACCGTATCGACCACCTCAACTTTAGGTGTCGGGATAGTAGACTGCTCATCCGGCGAATAGATAGAACTGAATGCACTGCCTGCCGTCAGAATGACATATTTCAGATTATATTTCCGCAGCATCTTGCGGCAGACCTCTTCATCCGAGCCCTCCAAATCACACATGCCACGAAGTAAAATCAGTTCTTCATCATTTACTTTAAATACATTCGCTTTGTGGAGCAATGTTTCTATCAGTTCTTTTGAATAGTACGACTGACGGATATTGATATCGAAAAAGCGCAGGGCTTCTTCACGGGCATACGTCAACAAAGACAAAATAGTGTCTTTGGATACCTGTGAACGCAAAGCCAATGTACCGAAACAAATGGCATCTGCTTTCTTTACCAGATCGATCGATTCCTGAGTCAGAGGAATATGATCCCAGGCTACACCTTCAATGATCGTATAGGTCGGAATACCTTCTTTCAATTCGACCATCACACTTCCGGTCGGATATTCCACGATTCCCAGGCTGTTGGAGATATGGTTCTTTTCCAACTCCTGAACAATTTCCGTACCGGACAGATCATTCCCGACAGCACTGATCGCATATCCCTCCGCTCCCATCTGCGTGGCATGATAGACAAAGTTGATCGGGGCTCCTCCGGCTCTTTTTCCGGTGGGCAAAACATCCCAAAGCAATTCACCGATACCGACTACTACTGGTTTATTCTTTTCCATGATTTTATATTTTATTTATTCCAAATAGACTGAAGTTCATAAACTTCCAGGTTCTTCACCTGTATATTATTCCCCCAGAAACGGAAACCGTCTTTATTACTCGGATCAGCCCTTCTTTCCATCGAATAGGAATAGGCACCTCCGTCCACAAACACCTCTACGGAAGTCCTGTCCAGAATAATATCAACGGAAATCTCCATGCTGGTCATATCTTCCGGAGAATAAAAGACTCCGTTCACTTTATTAAAATTCATATCATAATCCAACAGATTCTGTCCATACAGGCTCAATCCGGCATTGGTGGCATGTGACAAAGACAAAGTCGTACGAATACGAAGACTGCCGGTATGATTGTAAAGTTGCAATAACTCTCCGGCTTTTTCTGCCGACAGATCTTTCCACTGTCCTTTCGCTATTTGAAGGGTCTCCAATTCCTTTATCGGCTCACTGAATAAACGAATGCCATCCTTTGTCGTCCGCAGAGATAAAACCGTAGGCAACAACATGGTTCCGTTAAACGGCATTCCCGGATGAGAAATCCGTCCCCAGCCAATCTGTATCCTGCGTCCGTCGCCGGAAGGAATATTGGTAAATGTCTGGGCAGCATAGATCGTTCCGGTTGAATAATAATGTTTACCCGATTCCGGCACGAAAGTCCTGCCATCAAATGAGCCGATCATATAAGTGCCGGAAGCTCCGTACATCACCCATTTCTTATTACCGGTAACTCCATCGACCGGTAACTCGAATAATTCGGGACATTCCCAAAAACCGGTGATATGGCTCTCAAAAGTCCAATGCTTCAGATCGTCCGAATTATAAATGGAATGTCCGTCCCGTTCATTCAGTACCATCACCCATTTACCGGTCGGTTCATACCAAAAGACTTTCGGATCCCGGGTATCATGACTATTCCACTTTGCTTTGGAATCGACAACCGGATTTCCGTCATATTTTGTCCAGGTCCTCCCTTTATCCAGGCTATATGCAATACATTGCACCTGTTTTTCCGGACTATCGGCAGTATAAACAGCAACCATCGCCGGAATATTGCCTTTATTGAAACCAGCCGTATTCTTATAATCGATCACAGCCGATCCTGAAAACATGGTTCCATGTTCGTCCGGGAATAAAGCGATGGGTAACTCTTCCCAATGGATCAGGTCTTTGCTTACAGCATGCCCCCAATGCATATTTCCCCAGTCGCGCTCATAAGGATTATGTTGATAAAACAGATGATACTCGCCTTCATAATAAATCAATCCGTTCGGGTCGTTATTCCATCCCCGGCGTTGAGTATAATGTATTTGCGGACGATTCGTCTCTTTATAAAGACTATCCTGCCCGGCTATTTCATCTGCCTGATAGATCTTATCCATACCGGCGGCATCTCCGCGGTAAGATATTTTTATCTGCTTCCCCTTGAAAGAAGATACATCACAAAACACCCAGTAATCCGGCTCTCCCGATGCCAGTCGGATATCAAAAGAACGGACAGGCTTTCCATCTACAGCCAAAGTCATCACAGCCCGCTCTTTCTGATGAGAAACCGGAAGATTCAGATATTTCTTCGTAATTTTCAGTGTAAGATCTTCTGCGTTCATACTTCCCGAAAGAGTAAACGCCATAACTAATAAAGTTAACAATTTACCGTAATTCATACTGTTTTCATGTTATTAAATTATACTCAAAGTGTATGGCAAAAGTATGATATACTTATAAAATAGACGATAACAAATCACACATAAACTATTACAAACGTCGCTTTACACTGAAAACAAGGCACTATTTCTTCTAAAGAGTTAATTTATATAGCTTCAATGAGGAAACTTTATAAGAACCGTCTTCAGACTGGAAACTGATACGATTGTAAGGAGCATCCGGAAATACCAGATTAGTCATAACGAACTTACCCTCTTCACCGAAGGTCTCTATACTGGACTTATCTACAAACAAACGTATCTGTATCTCCTTCGTTTCAGCAATCGGTGCAACAGTTACAGCCGGGAATTCTTTACTGAAATCTACTTTGCCACTCAGACTACGGTCCATCACAAACAGTTTACGTTTCATATCGTAATACATGTCTACCTTGTTCCCTTTTTCATTTGAGAGGCAGAATTTGACTTTCCCGGCACTTATATTCTTTATTGTCATTTCCAGTTCGTACGTACCGGAATTATCCTTAAGTAATTCCGCGATATCATAAGTGTCGCTTACGTTAAAAGAATGCATCGATACTTTTTCCTTACGGATCTTCTTTATTTCAGGAGACGGAGACGACTTCAAATAAAGCTCTCCTCCCTGATCGTACAAAGTCAGATCACGTGCTATCGTATTCTCTCCCCGATACTGTTTGGTTGGAAGTATAGCCTGATACTGCCAGTTACTCATCCACCCCAATGCTATGCAACGTTCCAGGGGAGCATCGCTCCACGTTACAGTCGCGTAATTATCTTTTCCCCAGTCCAGCCATTTCGTCACTGCCGGCGATTCGTTTACAAATGTTTTACCATCGAAAGAACCGACAAAATATTGGGCGGCACTTCCCCCGAAAGGGCCGCCAGGATTCAGGTTGCAGATCAATACCCATCTCTTCCGACCGGTCCCCTCAACGGGAAGCTCCACCAGATCCGGACATTCCCAGACTCCGCCATGTGCCCCCTGTTTTGCACCGAAAGTACTTTCTTTCTTCCATTCTTTCAAATCGGCAGAGGTATGAATTTCCATCTCCTGACCTACAGCCAACAACATCACCCAATGTTTATCCGGTGCATACCAGAACACTTTCGGGTCTCGAAAATCGCGCTCCGTGGATGTCAATACCGGATTATGTGCATATTTGGTAAATGTATATCCGTTATCCAGACTGTATGCAAGACTCTGTGTCTGGCAATCTCCCCAGGGAGTCGGCTTTGCGGAAGTATAAATGGCAATAACAGCACCGGCTCCGAAACCCGCCGTATTATCATGGTCTACCACGCAAGAACCACTGAATATAGAACCCCAGGCGTCAGGAGACAGCGCTATATCTTCATGTTTCCAGCTTACCAGGTCTGTGCTGGTGGAATGCCCCCAGTGCATGTTTCCCCAGGTCGAACCATAAGGATTGAACTGATAATACAAATGATACACGCCATCCTTATAAAACATTCCGTTCGGATCGTTCATCCACCCGTAAGGCGGTGTATGGTGATAGACAGGACGATAAGACTCACGATTTGTCAGATCGAACGTATCGGATAATTTAATTTCTTTCCAACAAAGAGAGGATTGGGGAACATTCTGCACGTCGATCGCAAGGTCCTTTCCTTCAAACCCGGTCAGGTCCAGCGGCACATAATAATCGACCTTTTCTCTCGCCATACGAACATTCATTCCTTTCACAGCCTGATTATCGACTACGACATACACTTTTCCTTCCGGAGCACTATCCTGAACAGGAAGCAGTACAAACCTTGTCGCCGACTTAACCGACAGGATATTCTGCTCATTGGCAAGATGCCGGATGGTCAGTGAAGTATCTGCCGCATTGACTATGGATGCTATTCCCAATAAGAATCCCATACATGCCGTTTTTAGTTTATAGATATACTGATCGTGTGTTTTCATGGTACGTTTATTCTTTTGATGTTCTACTTACTTAATAATAGCTAATCTTCAGATTACTCACTTCCACAGTTCCCGAATAACAATTGACAGACCATGTATTTTGCTGTACACCATAAATACGGTTTGTATAAGCCACGTTATCATTTATATAAATCACACAAACCGAATTATCCGTACAAACGGTCACGTTATATACATGATCCGTAGGAGTCTCGAACAGATAACCATCTATTCCGGCGATAAAACCTTTACCGTTCTCACCTTCCTCTTCAAAATTTATTTTCCGTTTATTACCGTTGTCTTCCGGATTCAGAACTACCGAATAATACTTTTCTGAATCGGTGCCACGAACAAAGGAGAAACCGAATTTATCCGCATTACCGGCAGTTTTCACCGTAAACGATATCTTGTTATGTACATTCAAACGATTGAAAAGAACATACGAACTACCTGTCAACGTGTAACTACCACCATTTTCAGATACACTGTTACTTTTCTCCATCACCTTTACGGTCGATTCCGTTGTAAACTTATTACCAATGCCGTCTATTAACCCAAAAGATAATGTACCGTCTGCATGCTGAATAATTTTATGGGCGACAAGGTTTCCTGCCCACTCCGGTTCATTATTCGCACCGACATCCGTATTATCATTGCCCGGACGTGTCGGACACCATCCCCAAATATAACGATTTGTTCCATCCGAAGCCGTTTTTCCGGCATAAAAAGCACGTGAATCCAGAACACCTTCTTTATTATCCGGAAAGGCAAGAGGATCGGTTGTATTTTTCAACTCATCCAACGTACGGCCTTTAAAATACTGTACCTTACGGGAGTATTTCGACATATCCGAATAAACCAGATACCACCAGTCTCCCATCTTGAAAACGTCGGGACATTCATAGAAGCGATCCCAGTGCATTGACATAAATATACCTGCATGTTCCCAGTTATTCATATCGGCAGACGTATATTCAGCCAATACTCCTTTCCCATCTTTGGTCGTAGAAACAAGCATATGATATTTTCCGTCTTCTCCTTCAAAAACATACGGGTCACGAAAATCATTTTTGCTATAACCATTGATATCTCCCTTCAGATAAAAAGAGCGGTTCTTTGTCCAGGTTTTAAAGTCAGGAGAAGTCGCCACCATCACAACCTGACCGTTATCGGCAGACGTAGGACGATATTTATTGCCTGTATAGAATGTGTAATACAATTTATCGGCCGGATTATAAATCGTACTGCCCGTACCGATAGCAGCATCCTGCTCCGCCAAACCTCCGCAAGAGATCAGTTCTCCCAACGCCGTATATGAAGCCGCATCTTCAGTGCTTAACGCCCAGACAGGATGGTAAGTTCCGGCCTGATTCGGCCGGAATTCCTGTAAGTACATTATTTTAAAGTCTCCTGCAACCGGGTCGTAAAAAGGCATCGGGTCGCCTACATAACCGGCATAAGGTTTATAATAAGTATCAAAACTCATAGCATCGGTCGGAGCGAAATAAGTCGTGGTTCCATCCCAGTCTTTCTGTGTCAGGACCGGATCGTTGTCGTCACTGCAACCGACAAATGATGTCAGTAAGGCAGTCAGGGCAAATGAATATATCATTGTTCTCATAATTTAATTTTTTATTTACTCATTAAATAGTTGATTGCATTCTCTGTCATCCGGCCAACATTCCCGTGATATTTGTCACCCGAAGCATCTACCCCGAAGGCATACCAATCGTAGCAACCGGAACCGATACAGACAATTCCGCCTTTGGTTTCTTCCGGCAGGTATTCCCAAACCACAATAGCACCGTCACCGCCATAACCCAGATCGACTCCGCCGGTCTTTTCTCTCCATACATCATTATTATCATAGCCGCCCCAGTCAGAGCCGATATGCCATTGTGCCGTACTGTTGGTTATCCTGTATCCGGCATCACAGGTGTAAACCTTATCATTTTCACCGCTATTCATGATCAGGTTCTGATAGATAGGATGAGATTCGTGTCCTGCGATAAAGAAGTTCCACGGACCTCCGGCTATTTCACCCGATTCTTCCGACTGTCCCCAACAGTTATTCGGATTGTTCCCGTCTTTAGTCGCTCCCAGTTTAGCCGCATAATAGGTCGCATAACGGGTCAACAACAAATTCATACCGTCATTGTACAACTCTTTCATCCTGACTAAAGCATTAACAGCCTGCGGAGCCGCTTTATCGAATTTGTCCATCGTATCGATGCCTCCGTCGATATGCAGATGCCACCACATCAGTTTACATTCACTTAAATCGATTCTTCCTGCCTGAACATCTTCAAAAGAGATGTATTGTGAATTTGCAATATTATTCAGCATCCAGGTTGCCGCTTCTTTCTCTTCTGCATTCAACTGGTCCATGGATGCAGCCAAACCGACATATATGGCACTTGGGGCATCCGTAGGAATAACCGTTACTTTATAAACCGCCGAAGCCGTGTTATATGTTACTTTGAAATCGACAGGATCGGTAAAATCGACAGCCTGACCGGAAGCCGGAGTTACAAGGGCATCTTCCGACGTCGTTATCACCGGCACCAGATTCCTCACATCCACAGTTCCCGGAACACGCACGGTAATAGTATGGTTAGTCTGGTCGATTACCCCGGCATACGTATCATTCAACTTGAAAGAGATTATCTTAGCCTCATCATGTTTTATCTGAACTGTAAAATCCAGAAAAACATCTCCATTTGAAACCTTAATTACCTGAGGGAAAGAGAAATTTACCATATCGCCCGGCTGTATGGAAGTGACAGCACCCTCAGAAGCCTCAATAGCCGTAACCTTCATGGCGTCCGTTTGATATATTTCGGGAACCGCCACTGTTACCGTTTTTGTCGTCCGGTCTATGATTCCCTGGTAATTATCATCCAGTTCAAGAACCGTCAGCCAGGTATCCCCATCCAACTGAAGATCGGATTTATTGTCATCACTACATCCCGGAAGAACAAACAGTATCGTAAATCCCAGAAGAAGCAAACTGATTTTATTTATCATTGATTTCATATGTTTATGCTTTAAAAAGATTATTATTACCAGCCTCCACAGTTCTGTGTATAGTTGCCATTGCTGGCACTCATCTGGGCAAACGGAATCGGTAAATACTCATTCTTATTCTTTGTGAATAAAGCGTTCGAATAGATTGTACAATCATTGGCTTCCTCTGCATAGAACTTATTCAATACCTCAGCAGCCTCTCCCCATCTGACCAGGTCGAAGAAACGCTCCGATTCCATCGCCATCTCTACACGACGTTCGAACTTCAATAATTTGAGGGCATCCTGCTGCGGGTAAGTTCCGGCGTAAGGTTGCACATTAAAACGTACGCCATATTCCAGTTCATAATCCGAGATCGAAGACGTGCTCTGCCTGGCGCGGTTACGTACCTGGTTGATCAGGTCTATAGCCTCATTGATACGGCCGTCGTTCAACTGGATCAATGCTTCGGCGCGCATCAACAATACATCCGCATAACGCAATACGATCCGGTTCATCGGAGATCCCCACCAGGATCCTTTTATCAGATAACCTCCATCAGGATCTACATTCTGTTTCAAAGTCACGTAATAACCATAAAGTCCGTTACTACGGCTCCAGGTTGTAGATTCGTCCATCATGTATTTCTTATTGAAAGCATAAGGGAATCCGGGCATTCCGACAGTCAGGAACAAACGAGGGTCTGCATAATCCGACTGCGAGTCATAATCTTTGCTGTTAAAAGAATCGAATACCGGATGTCCGGCCGCATCTGTCCTGAATGCGTTCACCAGGTTCTGGCTCGGTTTATAGAAATCGCAACCTCCGTCAGTCACTCCGGGTATATTCGGCACGATCAACCCGTAAGACCAGTTACAGTTACCGTTATTTGTCCCGTCATTCATGGAATACTGCATTGCCCATAAAGATTCCGGTCCATTCTCATACTGAGGTTCCGGACGGAAGTTTGAATGGAAATCCGGCTCCAGCGCACAACCTCCAGCCGACATAATCGCATTCTCCGTATATTTCACCACCTGAAGCAAATCTTCAGAACTGATCCCCGTAACTTCATGAGATCCTGCGTTATCCTGATGATACGCCTTGTAGAGATAAGTCTTTGCCAGGTATGCTGCCGCTGCTGCTTTTGCCGGACGTCCTTTTTCCGCTTGTTTTACAGGCAGATTCTCATAAGCAAACAGAAAATCATCGGCGATTTGTTGCCAGCCTTCATCGTTTGTATAGGTCGTATTCGACAAATAATTGTATTCTTCGGGCGATAAGTTTGCATCGTTGGCAAATACAATCTGTTTGTACAGGCGTTTCAGTAAGAAATGACCATGTCCGCGCAGAAAGCGCATTTCTGCAATACGTTCCTGCTTCAACGAATAATTGGTTCCATCTACCTGTTCGAGCAACTGCAATGCAGTGTTGACACGCGAAATACAGTTATACAGGCGTTGCCACATGTCGCTGATATTCCAGGCAGTGGTCATGATACCCTGTGAAACGTCCAAAGCATGAAACACATCTCCGTCTTCCGTACCGTTTCCTCCTTTATAAGCGTCATCCGAACGTACGTCGTAGTTCCACATAGAGAAAGAGGAATTGATATCTTCGGCCGTGATCCATACCGCATAAGCCGATATAACCAGATTGTCTACATAAGCAGGATCTTTCAGCTGTTCGTCACTGATCGTACCCTGAGGCACCTGATCTTCCAGAAAGTCGGAGCAACTACTGCACATCAAGGTTAGCCCTAAAATTGTTGTATATATTATTCTTTTCATGATAAACCGATTTATTGTATTAAAAACCTACGTTAATGCCAAATGTCAAATTCATCGGAATAGGATAACCATAGTTTGCATTTTCCGGATCCACTCCCGTAAAACTCTTGCTCTTGATCGTCAGTGCATTCTGAGCACTTAAATAAAAGCGTAATCGTTCCATCTTTATTTTTCTGGTTAAAGACTGCGGCAGATTATAGCCTAACTGGATATTACGCAGTTTCAGGAAAGAACCGTTTTCCACGAAATAGGTGGAAACCCGTTTTTCATTATTCAAATCGCTGCGTGATAATGCTGGAATATCCGAACCGGAATTAGTTGGCGTCCAGGCATCCAGTACCCGCCTGCCTTTATTCAGGAAACCGATATTCAACCCACTCCACAAATCCGTTTCTTTTTTCAGGTCGCTGATGACATCTACTCCCTGAACGCCTTGCCAGAACATGGTAAGATCGAAATTCTTATACTCCAGATAGATATTCAAGCCATAGCTGAATGCGGGAGTAGGGTCGTAAATCCATTGCTGATCTTTTTCATTGATCACACCGTTATTATCCAGATCGCGCCAGCGGATACGTCCTAGACCGGCCCCCTCCTGCGTTGCGTGGTTATCAATTTCTTCCTGCGATCTGAAAATGCCGTCAGCGACATAACCCACCTGCGAACCGTTGGCATGTCCTATCACGCTCTGCACACCGTTACCTCCAAAAGTACCGTTTGCCGCAACCGTGGCCGGTAATGCGGTAACTTCATTCCTGTAAGTAGAGATATTCGCACTCAGATCATATTTCAAACCGAAAGAGGTCGTATTACGGTAACCCAGATTAAATTCAAAACCGACGTTTTTCATTTCTCCGGCATTGATCCACTGAGTACTGCCTTCACCCATAGCGGCAATACCGGCCATTTCAACCAGAATATCTGTTGTCTTTTTATGGAACCAGTCGAGCGAACCGTACAATGTCTGATCGAGAAGAGAAAAGTCAACCCCCAGATTAGTCTGTGCAGTCGTTTCCCATTTGATATCATCATTACCGATCTGATTCCGTTTAAATCCGGACTGAAGGATACTTCCGCCATTGGTTCCGGCAATATCATAAGAAGTCCCGTAGCTTTGACCTCCCGACTCCGTAACGCCGTAATTAGGAACATAGATCGTATGCCGGGCTATATTGGAGATTTCCTGATTACCCGTCTGCCCCCATGAAGCACGAACTTTCAGATCGTCGAGCCAGGTAATGCTTTCCATAAACTTTTCACGTTTCAAACGCCATCCCACAGAGAAAGAAGGAAAAGTGGCGTACCGGTTGTTCTTTCCGAAGCGGGAAGAACCGTCATGACGTACGGTTAAAGAGACCAAGTATTTATCGTCATAAGCATAATTGAATTTCCCGAAATAGGAAACCAACGAATATCCTTCGGCTATACCGTAAGCCTGAGCCGTTCCCGAACCGGCATTCGGCCACATATAATCAGGGGTAAGAATAGAGAAATCTTCTTTATAACCGGAGAAACTCATATCATCTTCCCGGTTAAGCTCCATACCGACCATAGCGTCGCCACGATGTTTACCCACTTCCAGATTATAGGTTGCGATCGCATTCCACATCCATTTCGTCCAGTGTTCCTGTTTTGCCTCGACAGCATTTTTATCGTTTGCCACATTTCCTTCGGTAATCGGATAAGTAAAAATACGCTGTGCTTTCTGGGCATAATCCAATCCGAAAGTGGAGCGGAGATTAAAGCCTTTGAACGGATTCAGGTTTATATAAGCATCACCGAACATACGCCAGTAGGTATAACGGTTATCCGAATTACGTTCGAGTCTTGCTACCGGATTTTCACGATCGGGATATCCTCCTACCGGGCCGGCATATTCTCCGTTAATAGTATATACAGGCAAAGAGGGATTGAATTGCAATACATTCTGCAGGAAGCCACCCGGAGCCTGTACTTCAGAAGTACGATTCAAGGTAAAATGTTCACCGATCGTCAGGACTTTCCCTATCAGATTATAATCAGAGTTCATACGGGCTGAGATACGCTCGAAATCAGACTCTTTAATAATACCCAGGTTTTTATAGTAACCCAAAGAGAAGAAAGAACTTCCTTTTTCAGAGCCGTTGCTTACCGATACATTATATTGTTGTATAATACCGGTACGGGTCGTTTCGTCAAACCAGTCGGTATCCGCTGCCGGAACCGTATTGGCCGCATCCAGATATTTAGACATGCTGATACCGTTTAGCAACGGGTAACCGTTCGGATCATATCCCCAATTATATTTGTAACCCAAGGCATTGGTATTGGGATCCTGTCCTTCATTGACATAAGCCTGCCACATGGCACGGCCATACTGTTCGGTATTCAGCACCTCCATTTTATTCGTGTACATAGAAGCAGCAACCGATGCGTCGAAGTTGATCTTCAACTGTCCTTCCTTCCCCTTTTTAGTCGTAATGATGATTACCCCGTTTGCGGCTCTCGAACCGTAGATGGAAGCGGAAGCGGCATCTTTCAGAACCTGAATGGATTCGATATCATTCCCATTCAGCTCATGCATGCCGGCTTTCGTCGGTACTCCGTCGATAATATAAAGAGGATCGTTGTTATTTAACGTCCCGATACCGCGAATACGGATCGTGGTGTTTCCGCTCGGATTACCGTCGGCTGTAATATTCATACCCGGGACACGTCCTTGCAATGCTTTCATAGGGTTGTTTTCATTTTGCTTTGCAATATCGTCCATGCTGACCACCGATATGGCACCGGTCAGATCAGCTTTCCGCTGGGTGGTATAACCTGTTACGACCACTTCTTCCAATGCCTGCGAATCGTCTTCCATAACGATCTCCATCTCCGGAGCAGCCTTCAACGTGATTGTCTTATAACCTATATAAGATATGGTCAATGATGAGCCGGCCGGCACATCCAGTGTAAATTTACCATCCAGGTCGGATACGATCCCATTTGTGGTTCCTGTCTGCACAATAGAGGCACCGATAACAGGATATCCGTCTGATTTGGCTGTGATAACACCTTTTACAGACACCTGTTGTGCGTAAACTGTCTGTATAAAAAATAACAGGCAGACACTGAGGCACCATTTAGTGAGTGATGTTTTCATGTGTTTAAATTTATTTGTTGAACAATTATTTTCGACAAAAATACCACCCGCCTGAACAGCCGACGATCACAATCCTGCTCAAGTCGATAATAAATGTAACATCTGTAAGAAAAAGCCTACAGCATGCGACATTTGTCATAATCAGATGACATTTGTTATATTTTCAATCTTACTGGAATTCGGAAGGAGTCATATTATACACCGCTTTAAAACATTTCGAGAAATAAGCGGGAGAAGAGAAACCTGTCTGATAGGCTATCTCGCTGACTGAATATTGTTTTTGTTTAAGTAACTGTGCCGCTTTTCCCAGGCGGTAATTACGAAGAAAGTCGACAGGAGTCGTTCCGGTCAGTTCTTTTATCTTACGGTGTAAATGCCCGCGTGACAGGCCCAGGGTGTCACTTAGTTTTTCGACGTTAAATTCCGGGTCCGTATAAATTTCTTCTATACGTGTCACAAATTTACGAAGGAAAAGGTCATCCATATTTTCCACTTTCTCCGGCTCTGACATCAGCAGGTTGCTATCCTGCAATTTATGCAACAGCTGTTCCCGCAAGCGTCTGCGTTCTTCCAGGATACGGACAATGCGGATCTTCACATAGTTGATCCGGAACGGTTTCTGGATATAACCGTCCGCACCGCCTGAGATACCGTACATCCGCTGACGTTCGTCAGACAAAGCCGTCAGGAGAATCACCGGTATATGGCTTGTCAGCAAATCCGTCTTTATCGACCGGCATAACTCAAAACCATTCATTTCCGGCATCATTACATCGCTTAACACCAACGAGACTTCCTCATCCTGCAAAATTGCCAAAGCGACTTTTCCATTGGTAGCTGTCAGAACACGGAAGTTAGCGGACAGCTCTTTTTCCAGGAAACTCCGCACCTCATCGTCGTCCTCCACAATAAGAATCGTATAAGGATACTCCTTGCTTACCAACGCTTTTTCTTCCGAATCATCCAACTGGGAGGCATCATAAGCCAGCAGCGAGACAGGCGTTTCCGTTATGTAATCCCCTTTCAGTTCTTTTTTATCTTTTCTGAGACTGACGGTAAATAAGGACCCTTTACCCAATGTACTATCGACAGACACCTTTCCATTGTGCATCCGGACATATTCATCCACCAAATGAAGGCCGATACCGGTACCAACCCGGCCATTCTCCGAATAAAAGCGGTTGAATAAATAAGGTATATTTTCCTCTTTTATACCACAGCCGCTATCTTCGACACCAATCTCCACCCATTCTCCTTTATCGTAAAGGGACACACGGATCTTTCCTCCTTCGGGAGTGAATTTGAAAGCATTGGACAGCAGATTAACCAAAACTTTCTCCATCAGGTCGGCATCCATCCAGACAGTACACTCTTTCATCTCCGGGAAGAATGTATAATCGATGGAACGTACCTTCGCCATACTGTTGAAATAAGACTTCAGCTCGCTGACAAAAGAGACGATCTCGACTTCGCGGATCTTTAGTGTCTCCTGTTTATTCTCCACTTTCCGGAAATCCAGGATCTGATTGATCACCCTGAGCAAACGGCCTGCATTCTTATGGATCAGTTCCAGATCGGATATATAGGGCGAATCATGCAACAAATTAAGCAGCTTGTCCAGTGGGCCGAGTATCAGAGTTAACGGAGTACGTACTTCATGGGAGATATTCGTAAAGAACTGCAATTTAGAAGCTGTCACCTGTTCTATCTCTGCATTCAGCGAAATCAGTTTACGCCGTTGCTCCTCTTCTTTTTTATTGATCTCATGCAATTCATGGTTCTTAATACGCACCTTCCGGTTGATAAAGAAGACATAGACAGATAAAGAAATAAGCCCGATCATCAAAAGCATGATAATCCCCAGCGAATCCTGCAAGAAATAAAAGCGGTTCAGGAGTTCGAGCATACGATTCCTTTGCGTCTCTATGCGCTGCTGATAATTGCTCAGCCGCTCGGATTGGAGCAGAAGGGTTTGAGCAGCCGCCTGATCTACCTGGCCGCTAAGCAAAGGGATATATTTATCCACCTGTTCCCCTCTTATCAACTGCATGGCGGTCCGTATAACCTGTTCCCCTCCGGTCGGGTAAAGGAAAGAAGCATTGATCCGCCCGTCTGCCACAGCCTCCAGCCCGGCATGTGCAACGGCATCCATCCCGATGATATGCAACTCCCGGCCGCGAACGGAGTCCAAAGCCAGGAAACGTTCACGTGCGGCAATCGCCATCATGTCGTTATGGGAATACACAAAATCTACCGGCTGGGAAAAATCGATATCTTTCAGACATTTTACCGCCACATCATACCGCCAGTCTCCTTCTATCGGACGAAAAGCCAGGTCTGTCCGGTCTTTCAATGCAGCCTGAAAACCTTTATGACGTTCCTGAGCCGGAGAAGAAGCCATCATACCCCATATTTCAAGTATAGTAGCATGTGGCGGCAAATATCTGGCAGCATACCTGCCCGCAGTAAAACCAAGTTCATAATTATCGGCACCGACAAAAGTGGTATATTGGTCCGTATTGACTTTCCGGTCGGTAATAATAGTCGGAATACCTGCCCGGTAGGCCTCTTCCGCCACTCCCGTAATCGGGTCGGACTGGAAAGGAGAGATGATCAGTATATCCACTTTTTGAGCGATCAGCTCACGAATCTGTTTAATCTGACGATCGTTGTTGCTGTCGGCGTCTTTTATCACCAATTGGATATTATCATAATTGGATGCTTCGATCTCCACTTCCCGGATCATCTCCTGCCGCCAGGCATCATCCAACATACATTGGGAAATTCCTATCACATACTTCTTCTCCTTATCGGTATGGTTGCAACCGACAAGAAGATTTAAAAGAAGTAGTATCGATAAGATATGCCTCATGGCTTACAATTATGGTTTTTATCATATTTTGACCCTATAACGGAATCTGTTTTATCCTTACCTGAATGCTGTGCCATAACTGTGGCAGTCTTGTGCCATAACTGTGGCAGTCTTGTGCCATAACTGTGGCACTACCCTGTCACTACTATGAAAAATAGAAGAGACAGGGTCTTTTGTCTAGTTGTGTACCAATGTCCCGATATTCTCTCCGCTCATTACCTTCTTCAGATTACCGTTCGTATCCATATCGAAGACAATGATAGGCAGGTTATTCTCCTTACACATCGTGGTTGCCGTCAGGTCCATTACTTTCAGGCCACGTGTATAGATTTCGTCATAAGTGATATCCGAGAATTTGGTTGCCGTCGGATCTTTTTCTGGATCAGCCGTATAGATACCGTCCACACGAGTTCCTTTCAGCATCACATCAGCTTCGATCTCGATTCCTCTCAAGGATGAACCGGTATCGGTTGTGAAAAACGGGTTACCCGTACCGCCTGACATGATCACGACATTCCCCTGTTCCAACAATTCGATGGCACGCCATTTATTATAAAATTCACCGATCGGCTCCATGCGGATAGCCGTCAGAACCTTTGCCTTTACACCTTGTGCGACAAGGGCAGAACTTAATGCCAGACTATTGATCACCGTTGCCAGCATCCCCATCTGATCGCCTTTCACCCGGTCGAAACCTTTGGAAGCCCCGCTCAGGCCACGGAAAATATTTCCTCCGCCGATCACGATCCCGATCTGTACGCCCATTTCGGCAATTTCTTTGATCTGTGCTGCGTATTCGTTCAGACGAACTTCGTCGATACCATATTGTTTTCCTCCCATCAGCGATTCACCACTGAGTTTCAGGAGAATTCGTTTGTACTGTGCCATCTCTATCTATTTTAATTTCTAAATGTTCTTCTGCAAAGATAATGCAAGTCGGGAGCAGAATAAAATGAACTCGTTCATTTTTTATACTGAGGCGCAGCTTATCTCTGCTTTAAGGCAAAAATACAGTATTTCAATCAGCAAACAATATCAGAAGGTAATTATTCCGGTATTATTTAATAAAACTGTATAGTGCATGTAACAGGTTTGTAATACCGCCACTCTACTTTTGTTATCGAAATGAAACACACTTTATTCCTTATTTTGAAGACACTAAGAAAACAACCAAACCTTCTTCCTAACTTTATGTTTCCCCACTACTTTCAGCGGAAAGAGATGGGGAAACGTTGTTTTTATATTTCATATTTTTTCTCTTTAAGCCGGGAACAATATGACCCGGGGTTCTGTTTCATATATAAATAAACCAGACAGAATCATTTAAAATAAAATAGTTATGAAAAATGTATTAATTGGCATTGCAGCCGGTATCGCAATTGGTTATGTACTCCGTAAAATGGAAGACGATGGTAAATTCAAATGTATCCACGACGACATGAGTGAGTTGGCAGACAGAACAAAAAAGAAATTCAAAGATGTTGTCGACAAAGGTGTCAATCAGGCAGAATACATCGCCGACCGTGTAGAGCACGTTACGGAAAAGGCCAAAAAGAATTAATCATATTAGAAGTAAATAGAAGAGTATAGAAACATTTTGTCACAGAAATAAGTAATATAGACTTAAATACATGACAAAAAGACACTGTAATTCTTCTATGCACTCTGGCACACAGTTTGTATATTGATAGATGAACGAAGGGTTCGGAAAAAGCCCGGAGTTCAATAAATTATTGAATGTGTAACTTAAATATAGGAGATTTAATTATGATGCCGATCAGAAAAAATCAAAATTGGTTACCGAGTATCTTCAATGATTTCTTCGATAACGACTGGATGGAAAAAGCTAATTCTACAGCCCCTGCCATCAATGTGATTGAAAGCGAAAAAGATTATAGAATAGAATTGGCTGCTCCCGGAATGACAAAGGACGATTTCAACGTTCGTATCGACGACGACAATTGCCTGGTTATTTCGATGGAAAAGAAAAGTGAGAATAAAGACGAAAAGCACAACGGACGTTATCTGCGCCGCGAATTCTCATATTCAAGATTCCAGCAGACAATGATATTGCCGGATAATGTTGATAAAGATCAGGTCAGTGCAAAAGTGGAACATGGTGTATTAACAGTAGATGTTCCTAAAAAAGCACCTGTAGAAGCAGCTAAATTGCATAGAAACATTGAGATTAAATAATCTCGGAGCCAACAGATGAATAACCCTCGACGGAATTTCCGCCGAGGGTATTTTGTATCCGGTTTCTCTATCCGCCGGGATAGCGAAAGAGAAACTTTATTTTGTTACTTTTTAGGTATGAACATACTGATCCCGACCGGATAATGGTCAGACAGATAATCATTTTCCGGACCATTATAAATTTGTGCATCTACACAATCCGGACGCAGACTGTCGGTTACAAAGATAAAATCGATCCGTTCCTGCTGACGGCGTAAAGCATCCCCCTTCGGTGAACCTGCCAATATCCGGGAAGGAAAAGAATAACGCTGGCTGTCAGGGGTGAACATATAACAGATATCATGTAAAGATGCAGCCATAAATGTGGAGATAACAGCATAATCTTCCAGATGTTCGTCTGTCCAGGAGGCATCAAAAGGAGAATGGGCATTCATATCTCCCATCAACAGACAGTTGGTTAATTGGTTACTATTTATATAGTCGACGATATTATCAGCTTCTTTCTTACGCTTCAGACGGTCGGAAGGATTCAGATGTGTCACCAGGAAATCCATATCCAACACTTTACAGTGTAACAGCCCGTGACCGTAGCCATCTATCTTTCTATCGATCACTTTGAGCGGAGTTCTGGAAGTGAGACCAACCGGATAACCGTTCTCCTTTACAATAGCGACATAAGGATGGCCGTAACCGGCAGCCAATTCTTTCAGTTTCGCCTCGGTGAAACCACAAAGTTCGTTCAAAGCCAGGACATCGGGCGACTGCTCTTTAACCCAGGTGGTAAAGCGTGCGATACGGTCTTTGTCCGCACCATTACTGAAACCATCCATGATATTATAAGAGATGATCTTGATCTTCTGACGATCCGTACGCCAGTCACGTTCATAAGACTGTGCCGTTATACCGGAACAAACAAATAAAATAAATAAAAATAGAATTACTTTGCCGATTGATACTAGTTTCATGGTGTTCTTTTATTAGGTTCAATAGTATAATTATTCAAAATGGTTCAATGCATTCCGCTCTGTACCATAGATACTTCCTTGAATGCATAACGTCTCAACTCCCCGTCAGGCAATTCGAGGATAAGATGTCCCGTCAGCTCTATCCCTTTAATACAGGCTTGAAACAGTCCTTTTTCATCCCGGTACGGATAAAAGCTATTCCCCCGGTACAATGCTGCCATATAATCATTCCGGATATCGTCCTCCTTCTCTCTGATCAGGTCGATGTAACGTTCGTAAAGATGTTTCTGGAATTTATTCAAAACTTCTGCCCGGTCGTATTCCTGTCCCGTTATCTGAGCCAGTGAAACCGGATTCGGTGCATCACTCAGGAATTCCTGTTGGTTTATATTGATACCGATACCAAGTACGGAACAATACAGTTCACGCCCCGACAGGTCATTCTCGATCAACATGCCGCATATCTTCCGGTCACGCCAATAGATATCGTTCGGCCATTTCACCTTTACAGCGTCTACATATTCGTCGAGCGTTTCTTTTACGCTCAATGCAGCTATCTGGGAAATCAGGAACTGACGATTGGCAGGAAGAAAGTCAGGATAAAGGATCACACTAAACATCAGATTCTTTCCTATTTCCGATTCCCAGGTATTACCAACCTGTCCACGCCCTGCCGTCTGGTATTCGGTAACGACGACACTACCCTCCGGCAACGGCTCTTTCCCGACCAATCCCCGTAGATAACTATTGGTGGAGGTCGTCTCTTCTAAACGGATGATCCGTGGTATTTCATTTCCGTCACTCATTGTATATCTCCCTTATTTTTTTCGGTAGCTTGGCTATCACTTCACGGTAAGAATGCTGAATCCAATAACGGATCTCATCATCAGGCATATCACGTTCCAGAAAAATACCGTTCCAGTATTTTTTATTGAAATGGTAAGCCGGCTCGACAGCTTTATAACGGTCGCGTAATTCTTCCGTATAATCCGGATTACATTTCACCGAGATCGTAGGTTCTTCAACATCCAGCGGCAAAAGGGCAAACATCTTATTTTCCACCTTAAAGACCAGGGAGACATCGTCGAACGGAAAGCATTCTGTTACATTCTTCAACGACAGACAATATTCACGGGCTTCTTCTATATTCATACGTTTTCTTTGTTTTTATTTATCGGCAAGGGGCGTAAAAAGCACCATCGATATGTTCGATCTGAAATCCTTCTTTTCCTTTAATCAGGGTGATGATATCGAAACGGACCGGCAGTTCCAGATTGAAATAACGGACATAGGCATCCGCAGCAGCCACGATACGCCTGATCTTTTTATTATCGACAGCTTCCTCCGGCGACAAGAGATAATCTTCCGAACGGTTTTTCACCTCAACGACAATCAGTTCCTCATCTTTCGTCGCAACAATATCCAGTTCATAATGATGCCACCTCCAGTTGGTATGCAAAATCGTGTAGCCCTGCCGGATCAAATAGTCACGTGCTTTCGCTTCACCATCCCTGCCTAAATCGTTTTGTTCAGCCATCTCATTAATTTGCACAAATATACTGTTTTTCTTTTTTATTTGGCCTTTCACTTGTACATTTGCACAATATGGCAACAAATCGGAAATACTCGCAAGCACAGCCGAATCGCCCGAGGGTGCATAAGGTTACTTTTATGCTCAACGAAGAAGAGCAAAAGGCCGTCGACCGCTATCTTGCCAGATATAATATCGAAAATAAATCCCGTTGGTATCGGGAAACAATCCTTTCACATATACTCAAAACGCTGGAAGAGGATTATCCTACCCTCTTCAAAGAAACGGAAATGAGACGATGAATCCATTTAACGACGAATATTTTATGAAACAGGCACTGGTGGAAGCGCGTGCTGCAGCTGCCGAGGGAGAAGTACCCGTAGGTGCCGTGGTTGTATGTAATAACCAGATCATTGCCCGTGCCCACAATCAGACAGAACGCCTGAACGATCCGACCGCCCATGCGGAAATGCTGGCAATTACGGCAGCTGTCAGCGTATTAGGGGCTAAATATCTAACCGGATGCAGCCTTTATGTAACGGTAGAACCCTGCATTATGTGTGCAGGTGCCATCGGCTGGGCACAATTAAGTACGATCGTGTACGGTGCGAGCGATGAGAAAAGAGGGTATCAGGAATATGCGCCGAAAGCATTTCATCCGAAAGCTATCGTAAAAAAAGGTGTGATGGAGAAAGAATGCGCAGAAGAGATGCAGAAATTCTTCCGGCAGAGAAGATAAGAGAATGAGAAATCCCGCGTCAAGCACGGGATGATCGTTACTGTAATTACTTCACTTCCTCGAAGTCAACATATTCGCCTTCATCTTTAGCAAAGATCTTCTTACGGTTAGCCGAGGCATAATCGTCCTCGGTAGTATGCGACTGATGTTGCCCGCTAGAGTAACTGCTTGTCTGACGACGCTGTTCTCCCTTCTTTGTATTGCTGCTTCCACTACCGAATAACATATTCTTAAATGTACGCAGGATAGAGAATCCCATCAGGAACACTAACAGGATGAAGAAGAAAAACATTACAAACAAAAACTTAAACATAATACTTCGTTACTTAGTTGGTTTATAAGAGAAACATATAGAACAGACCTCTTGTTTATTGTCTTTTGTTAAAAATAGACAAGAGGAGATAGAGAAGAATGGTCCCGGCTATACCCAGCATACCGAACAGGGCAACGAACAAGACTGCACAACCTACTAATATATAGCGTCTTTCATTACCTTTCCATGCAACCGATTTGATCTTCAACGAGAACATCGGAATTTCTGATACAAGTAATAAAGAGGTAGCCAAGGCCACCGCCAGCGTAACCACAATGAACAACACAGGATTTGCCTGTGCCAACGGAGCCAGAGAGTATCCGGCAGAAGCCCAGAACAGGGCATTTGCCGGAACCGGCATACCGATAAACGATGTTGTCTGCCGTTCATCGATATTGAACTTGGCAAGACGCAAACCGGAAAAAGCTGGGATCACGAAAGCCAGATAAGGAATATAACGGCCGATCTCTCCCAACGAAAGACTTGCCTGGCTGAGCATCCAGAATACAATCATACCGGGTGCTACTCCGAAACTAACCATATCCGACAATGAATCCAATTCCTTCCCCATCGGGGAATAGGCTTTCAGCACACGGGCGGCAAACCCATCCATGAAATCAAAAACAGCAGCAATAATGATCCATATGGCTGCCCACAACAAATTACCCTGCAAAGCGACTACAGTAGCGATGCAACCTGATACAAGACTCATGCAAGTGATTGTATTGGGTATATGCTTTCTAATATTCATCTTTTGTATATTTTCCGGATTCTATTCACACGGGCATTTACTTAACCGCGCGATCGGCGTCTGGTTACCGGTTACCTTCTGATCCATTTCGATCAGCACTTCTGTCCCTACCGGCAAATAAACATCTACACGCGACCCGAACTTGATAAAACCCATCTGTTCGTCAACATGACATTTTTCTCCAACCTTGGCATAGGTGACAATACGCCGGGCAAGTGCGCCGGCTATCTGACGTGCCAGCACATCCACTCCGTTCTTGGTAGTAATGACAACAGCCGAACGTTCGTTTTCGGTGCTGCTTTTCGGTAAATATGCCGCCATGAATCGTCCGTTATTATGGGAAACATGTTTCACTGTTCCGTTTACCGGGAACCAGTTGGCATGCACATTGAATACGGACATAAAGATAGATATCTGCAAACATTGCCTATGAAGGATCTCGTTCTCCATCACTTCTTCGATCGCCACAATCGTACCGTCGGCAGGTGCGATCACCAATCCTTCCGAATCGTAGGGGAAACGGCGGAACGGACTACGAAAGAAATTCAGTATCAGCAAAAAAAGAATCGTTGAAATAGTAGCAACGGTATAGAACAGTATCCCCTTACCCACGGTATGGTATAATGCGACATTTACGACAAATAAAACCGTAAATAACGTAAGTAACAGGCCAGTCCCTTCTTTATGTACTTTCATTCTTCCTTTAAAGCTGCGTTTTTATTTCAATTTGCAAAAGTATTCATTTTTACGGAATAACAAAACAATTCAGTTGACAATTGACAGATGACAGTTGTTTGTTTGAGTACTTAACTGTCAACTATCAACTGTCAACTGATACTATATTCCCCAACTCCACGTACCAGAGACAACCTTCTACCCTCTCGTATCCCATCTGGTTGATCAGTTTCATATAATTCTTTACCTGATTATGATGTCGTTTGTCCTGTATTTCACCGAATTTATAGTCTATCACGGTCACTTTTTCATCCGAAATCATTACCCGGTCAGGACGTTTCGATAATCCTTTTCCAAAAAGGATATCGACCTCATTCAGCACACGTGCCGTTCCGTCGTACCAGGGAAGAACCTCCGGTGTATCCAACAACTCTTCCAAACGAACGATCAGCAACTCTGCTTCTTCCTTGTTTATGACACCCGACAGACGATAGCTTTCAACAGCAGAAGGAATATCTTTACGGGTACGTACCTGGCTCAGTACCTCATGCATCAAAGCTCCGTGCTTACGGCGGGCATTATCAAAGAAAAAGCCTTTTCCATGCAAACGTAGTTGCAAACGATCGTCGGGAGAGATCGAACTGATACGGGCCATCGTTATCTCCTCCGGACTGTGTTCATCCGACTTTGCAGCCGAAGGATGCCACCAATTGCCCAACTCAAAAATACCGGCTTTCGTATCAAAAGAAGATGGCAAAGAGACCAGTGTATCTCCTTCACGGGTATCGTGTACCTCCACATATAAGGCTGCCCACAAAGCATCGGCTATGGAAGATATTTTTTCAACTTCTCCCGTTTCCTCCTTAATCTTCTTCGGACGAGGAGCAAACACGATCAATTCGTCTTTGGAACGGGTGAAAGCGACATACAGCGTATTCAGGTTATCGATAAAGGCATGTAGCCGTTCACGGAAATAATCTTCCGCAAAAATGGTATTGCCCAAGGACTGGCTGTAACGCACAGGCACCAGATGCAACCGGTTGAAAGGCTTCGTTTCAGGCTTACACCACAGGATAACCGGCTTACTAGGTTTATGATCTATTTCCCAGTCTCCAAAAGGAATAATAACAACTTTGAAACCTAACCCCTTTGACTTATGAACGGTCAGGATACGGATCGCATTCTGTGCATCCGGAGTTGCGATCGTTTTACGATATCCTGTTTCATCCCACCATTTAAGGAAACGACTCAGGTCAGCACTTTCTTTCTGAGTATATTCCGATACCATATCCAGGAATGCCTGGACAAAGACTTGTTCATTCTCCTGAAAATCTCCGGAGAAGAGACGGAAAAGCCCTTCCGATATTTCATACAACGACTGACGGGAGAGGGTTTGTAACTCTGCGGCTATCTCCGGCGGAAAGATATTAGCGGAAGTAACCACAGAATAGAGATTCGAATGGTCTTCATCTTCTATCGCTCCCTGCAGGATCCGGTAGGAATACAATGCGGTCTGTTCGTTGATCTTATCTTCCGGATTTCTCAGATAACGCAATAGGGCGATCATAAAACGGACTGCCGGCGACCCGCTAACGAACAGAGCATCATCAGAGATTATATCGTAATGATAACGATCGGACGGGTTCGATTCTTTATAGGAAAGCAACTTATCCGCCACCATCGCCCCTTCCATATTGGTTCGGACCAGAACAGCAATATCTTTCAAGTCATAACCGTTATCCTGTAACTGTTCGACCACACCGGGCAAACGATCCAGCGCCTCCTCTTTCCAGTCTTTCTCTTCATCACCGGTCAGGAATTCGATCTTCACATGACCGTCTTTCTGTTGAAAAGGCGGAGGTACCAGCTGATAACTTTTAGTATAAGCCGACATGATCTTTGTCAGATAAGCAGCACGCTGCTCTTCACTTAACGAAGAAGTCAGCAAAGTTTCGTTATAGACGGTTTGCAAAACACCCGGAAGAGCAGTAAAAAAGGTGTTATTGAATTCTACGATATTCCGGCAACTACGCCAATTCTCTTTTAATGTTTCTTCTTTTACCTCCCCGGACGAAAAATCGGCCTGTACCTGTTCGTCCAGTAATTTCCAGTCGGAGTTGCGGAAACGATAGATACTTTGTTTCACATCTCCTACGATCAGGTTGGCACGATCGTGAGCCAGACTTTCTTCTATCAGCGGACGGAAATTATTCCATTGCATACCACTGGTATCCTGAAACTCGTCGATCATATAATGATCCACATGCGTTCCTGTTTTCTCGTAGATGAACGGGGCATCGCTTCCGCCGATCACCTTATTCAGCAGCTCCGTTGTATCAGCGATCAGCATGACATTCTTATCTTCGCGGTAAGAAGCGATCTGCCGGGAAACATCTGTCAGAATCCCCAAAGTATAGTAATAACGGACAATCTCACGGGCCGTATTATAAGCAGTCAGATTTGAGAACAGGGCTATGATCTTCTTGATGCAGTCATTCAGTCCTTCCTCAAATATGCAACCGATAATCTGACGCGTTCCGAGAGGGGTTGTTTTCGTAAAGCAACCCTCCAGGTTATCAGCCAAACCGATAAAAGTAGCGGTCGGCTCTTTCATTTCTCCTTTAGCCAGACGATCCAGCAAAGTGAGCGGCGAACGGCTTCCTCCTTTAAAATCAGTCGTACGGATAGCATATTTATTAAGCAATGCCAGTCCGCTCTCTCCTAACCGTTTCGCTTCCGCCTCTACCGAACGGATAATGCCGAATAATTCATTCTTATAGTTTTCAAGTGCTTCCTTGTTCTGGATATCCTTAGCGACTTCTTCACTGGAAGCCTTATAGCTTTCCTTAAAAACTTCACGGCTCAGGGACATGATATCTTTACGGAGATTCCATTCTCCTCCATTTTCGATTTTATCTTCTGCAAAACGGAGCAGCCAGCCTAATAATTCCTTACTTTCCGGTTTTTCCAGATCAGCCAGCAGATTATCGACAGCTGTAGTCAGTACCAGTTCCTGATCCATTTCAATACCATAACCACCCTGTAAACCGATCTCACGGGTAAAGGCCCTCATGGTTTGCTGGAAAAAGCGGTCGATTGTGCTTATATTGAATGCCGAATAATCGTGAAGGATATCGATCAATATCTTAGTAGCCTGTTTACGGACTTGTTCTTCAGTCAGAGAGTAAGTCGAGCACAACGACTCCACATAATCGGATTTACGACCAGATGAGAGATTGTAAAGCTCCTCAACAATACGGCCCTTCATCTCATCGGTAGCCTTGTTGGTAAACGTTACCGCCAGGATACGGCGATAAGCCCCCGCCCCGGCAAACAATAAGGTCAGGTATTCACCGGTCAGCTTATGAGTCTTACCCGCTCCGGCCGAAGCTCTGTAAACAGTTAGCATATTATCTCAATTAATTAGACCTTATATGACCCGACTTTTTGTATAGCCTTCCTTTTGCAATATCTCGAGCACCTTCTGGCGCAAATCTCCCTGCACGATGATCTCACCGTCTTTGGCAGAACCACCCACACCGCATTTTACCTTCAGGAACTTGCCTAATGCCTCCAGATCGTCCGTTGTTCCACGGAATCCGGTAACCAATGTAACGGCTTTACCTCCCCGGTTACGTTTGTCCAGTGAAATACGCAATAGCTGCTTTTCTTTAGGAAGTGTATCTTCTTCTTCCTCTCCCCCTGTATTATATTGAAAATCCGGATTAGTGGAGTACATTACTCCCAAACGGTCTTTCCAGTCATTACTCTTCATAACTCATTCAATTTTATTCGGTTCAAAACTACAAATTAACGACGGGATAAGCAAAATTACAAAGAACAATACATATCTTTGCTCGAAATAGACTGAATTTCATAGCGTCGTAAAATTCATAATTGTGCGTATGAAAAGACTTTTTTTCATATTATCCTTTATACTACTAACCTGTCGTTCTTTAGCCCTCCCACACGATAAAGACGATTACATATTAGTTGTGCATTCCATAAACTTCAGCGAAGTATGGACACAAGGTATTTACGAAGCGATCAACAACACTTTCGCCAAAGAAAATATGTCTGTAGTCGGAGAAGAACTCTCAATACCTGCCATGAAAGATACGACAGATGTAAATGAGAAAGTCGGGATATTACGAAAAAAATATACAGTTCCTCCAAAAGTGATTGTTTATATAGGAGACCCCTCCTGGCTGGTCTGCCGACCTCTTTTCGAAAAGGAATGGAAAGGTGTTCCTACTATCATCTGCCATTCCCAGGAGTTGATCCCTACCAAAATAGAGTATCTGCTGGGCAGGGACTTGCAAACCATTCAACACATGGCTCTCACAGAAGATCAGGTAAAAGGATACAATGTAACCAGATTAATCCAGCCTCTTTTTGTAAAAGAAACCATCGAAACAATAAAGAAATTACAACCTGACCTGAATAAGATAGTCTTTATCCGCGATAACCGGTATATCAGCTTATATACCGAGCAAGAACTGTCGAAAACAATGCAGGCTGACTTTCCCGAATTAAAACTGAAGGTCTTATCGACTCCGGACCTTTCTACCGAAAATCTGCTGGATAGTTTAAGTCTTTACGGCAAAGAAACCGGAATCATCTATTATTCCTGGTTTGTATTCAAACAAACTCAAGAAAATCATTATCTGATAGACAATGTACAAAAAATGACAAACAGCTTTTCGCAACCCCCGGTATATCTTTTGGCAGACCTGAACATCGAAACCGGCAACTTTGCAGGAGGACATTACATTTCAGAAAACGATTTCAGCAAATCCGTAATCTCCACTATCCGGTTGATACTGGGAGGAACAGAGGCACGGGATATCTCAACTCATATCGGAGGAGAACCACATACACACCTTAACTACCAACATCTGTTCAACCACGGCATCGAACCATCCCGTTTTCCGTTGAATGCCATTTATTATCAGCAGCCTCCGACCTTTTTCCAGAAATATAAGATACACATATTTAGTGCATTTGCGATCATCTGCCTGCTGGCAACAATAGCAGTGCTACGTTTCCGTCTTTATTTCCAAAAGCTCAAACAAGAGGAAGAACGGCGTGAAAAAGAAAAAGCAGAAGAAGCTAACCGCTTAAAAAGTGCCTTCCTGGCAAATATGAGCCACGAAATACGGACACCATTAAACGCAATCGTAGGCTTTTCTAACCTGATAGCCCATTCGGAAAGCCCGGAAGACACGATCGAATTCTGCAATATCATAGAAACCAATAATGAACTCCTGTTACAATTGGTCAACGATATCCTGGACCTGTCAAAGATTGAAGCCGATCAACTGGAATTCACGTTCTCCAATATCGATGTGTCCGCCTTGTTCATCACATTAGCACAAACTTTCAAAAGCCGACCCAAAGAGGGAGTGACACTGGAATATTCAATTCCGGAACGACCTTGTTATATCTATTCGGAGAAGACGCGCCTGACACAAGTCATAACCAACTTCCTGACAAATGCCTGCAAGTTCACTTTCGAAGGCTGTATAAAAATGGGATATGAAGAAACAGGGAACGGATTGCGCTTCTATGTTTCCGATACCGGCAAAGGCATTACCAAAGAAAACGTACCGCATGTTTTTGAACGGTTTGCCAAATTCGACAACTTTATACAGGGAACAGGATTGGGATTATCTATTTGCCAGACCATCGTAAAGCGTCTGAACGGAGAGATCGGCGTAGAATCAAAAGAGGGGAAAGGAAGTACATTCTGGTTCACAATCCCCTGCGAAGTTCATCACGAAAATATAGTTATTTCTGGATCAGCACAGTAGCATAAGCTGCAATACCTTCCTGGCGTCCGGTAAAACCCAGCTTTTCAGTTGTTGTCGCCTTGATGGAAATATCATCTTCGTCTACCTGCATCACTTCTGCCAGAGTCTGCTTCATCGCAGGAATATGCGGATTCAGCTTCGGACGTTCAGCAGCAACGGTTGCATCGATATTACCCAACTCATAACCGGCCTCACGCAACAATTTCATTGTGTCGCGTAATAATATCTTGCTGTCTATATTCTTGTATTCACCTGCCGTATCGGGAAAATGATAGCCGATATCGCGCATATTCGCTGCTCCGAGCAAAGCATCGCAAATGCCATGGATCAACACATCGGCATCACTGTGTCCCAGCAGTCCTAATGTATGCTCTATCCGGATACCGCCCATCCATAACTCCCGGTCAGGGACCAGGGCATGCACATCATAACCAAAACCTACACGTATCTTCATACCTTCAACTGATTATCTGAACAGGTTCTTGATACCGTCCATATCGAATGACAGAGAAAAACGAAGCGTCTGGTCCAACGGGTTACTCTGAACCGTACTTACCAGATAAGCTGCATCCAACTGGAATACACTCATACGGAAACCTGCTCCGACAGAGAAATACTGACGGTTACCTTTATTTGCATTTTCATAGAAATAACCTCCGCGAAGGAAAAACTGGTCGTTATAACTATATTCTGCACCAATAGAAACCATCACTTCCTGCAATTCGCCTTTAAAACCGTCGGGTGAATCGCCAAAAGACTTGAAAATACCGGAAATACCGGATACATCATTATATTCTTCTTTTTTCTTATCGTATTCATCCTTCTCTTCCTGGGTATAACCTTCACGCAGATAAGGCAAACTCGGCACCAGATATTTACTCAAGTCAAGATACAGACCGATCCGGTTATAGTCGTCGATCGGATAGAGCAAACCGGTTCCCAGACGAAGAGTCGTCGGAATGAACTCATTATGTTCCCCGCCGTCATAAGATATTTTCGTACCGATATTGGAGACATTGAAACCAAAACTCCACAAACATTCACTGTTACCCAGGATCACATATTTTTCCAGATAACCCGCAATATCCGCAGCAAATGCATTACCGGGTACACGGCTTTCATCGGAAGGATCCGTTCCCATATCCGAACGGATATAACGCATAGCAACAGCCATCGAATAAGACTCAGACAATTTACGGCTGTAACTTACATCGAAAGCCATTTCATAGGGGCTCACCGAGTAACCACCGGTCGATTCCCCGTTAATAGGATTATAAGGCACATCTCCTAACGAAAAATAACGCAGGGAAGCACCGACCGCCTGTAAATCACTATCACCGATCTTGTAATAACCAGCCAAATTCGCCAAAGCCACATCATTTACCAATTTACGCAACCAGGGAGTATATGACAAAGAAACACCCGCTTTACTATACATAAACGCATACTTTGCCGGATTCCAATATTGAGAGTTTATATCGGGAGTAGTTGAAGCTCCGTTGTCACCCATTGCACCGCCACGGGCATCAGGAGCAATAGACAGTGAAGGTACCGCCGTATTAACCGGAGCAAATTTAGCCTTATCACCCTCGGCGTGCAACGCCGTGAAAGTAGCCAAAAGGCTGATTGCAACTATAAGTGTACTGATTCTTAATTCTTTTATCATACTATATCTGTTAAAAACGTGGTAAATAAAAATTTACCTTACGAACATATAAACTGATTTTACTTTACTTTATTGTGCGAGGATTATTAATTTCTTTGCATCCGTAGCCTCCTTAGAGCCTCCGGAACTGATTGCCGCACGATATATATATATGCCGGGACGGAGACGTCCGCCTCTGTTATTCGTCAGATCCCAGGTTACCGTATACGATTTGAATAGCTCGGATGCTCCGGTTTCCTGATGTTTCCATTGCAGGCGCCCCATCATATCATATACCATAATACCAACCGTCAACTGGCTTTCCGGACGGTTGTGGAACAAGTGGAATTCTACCTGCTCGCGTGCCGGACTAGGTGTTGCGGTCAGTTCCAGCAGATAAGGCTTCAACCCTTCCACCACTTCAAACTCAAATTCATACGTAGTCGAATTATTCTGTATATCCCAAACTTTAAACTCAGCGGTATGGATTCCCGGAGTCAACGCCGGAAGTAAATACTTCACAATACCTTCCCCATCTTTTCCCGGGATCAATTCATAATAACTGTTCAGGTTGAAACTGAGTGACGGATCGCCATCAATGATTAGCATCATATCATGCCCGATACTGCTACCGGTGATATTCACACCACTCTTATCCCAAAGACGTGCCACAAAGAACGGTGTCATATTGACCTGACCACCATTGACAAATGTAGAATCGTTCATATACAGGACACGAATCTCCGGACCGTCATGATCGTCTTCCGCATTATCATCCGTTCCTCCGACACGATAATTCAGGTAAGCACCCTGTGCTTCCAGATTATTCGTTTCATCCGAAGCGTATAGATTCATCTTTCCGAATTCGTTTGAATAGGATATATCTTTCGGTACGGTAAAGGTAAAACTGAATTTTCCGGCACGGACCGAATCGTTACCAATAAAAAGTATATTCGAATAATCAGTATACTTAAATGTATTGCCGGTCTTGTTATTATCCAGCGTTTCATAAGAGACACGGCTATCCAAGACAGTCGGGTTCAACAAACCGGAAAAGTCCGTTGCTACATTCCCATCTGCATTCAACACTTCCCCTTCTACTGTTATTTTTTGCAACGCTTTGAAATCTACCGGCTCATCCGTCACCGGGTTCCCGTTTACGGCCGTTACCTGCATACGATATTCCGGATAAGCCAACTTCAATGCCGGGTCACCGATCAGGGCAAATCCCAGTTTATACCGGCTCGAACCTAATGCCCTCTTCGTTGCTTTCATAACTTCCCCCAATGTCAGACGACGTCCGTTCTTTTTCTCGAACAGATTACGGATCAGATTGTCATTGATTTCGAAGTTCGGAGTGGAATAGGCCACGCGGGTCGTCGTGAACAAACCAATACCGCCACTCACCTTATTAAGGAAAACCTGCTCGCCGGCGGAAGTGACCGAAGCATCGAAACGGCAAAAATCACAAGTTGCCGTAATCCAGATAGGCAAACGTGTATAAGTCGATTGAGTTATATCACTTTCAGTCAACACCCTTTCATCACTCCAGGCTGTAGTGCTCCCATGTCCGGTATAATTTATCAGCAACAATCCGTTTTTGAGTTGCTTCTGAATATTCGTTTTTACATCAGGATAAGTAGCCAGACCTCCTGAAACATCTTTCTTATAAGCATCAAAATAAATCTTATTCACCAAAAATTCGGGATGGCTTGTATTGATATATTCACCCAACCGGTCAGCCTGGTCTGCATGATTTATCATATAGCCGTCCGCACTGCTCCCGTCATCCGCCACAAAACAGACATTGTTTTTCCATGATCCGGTATCTTTATTATCCATATAACCGATGACCTTATTCACCATATTGGTTGCCTCAGCCAGTGTTCTGACTGGGAAACGGCCTATTCCGATATCGACTCTGGCAGACATCAGTTCTTTTCCATTATTGCTATCATCCAGAAAACCGAAATAATCGTCTATAACAAACGATCGTTCATTCAATGATTCTTCCGTCTGGTAGGTCAACAGCATATTACTTGTCGTCACATTCTGCCAGCCGGACGTAATAAAACGGTTATCAAACGCTCCGTCACCAAAAAGAAGCAGATACTTGGGAGCATCCTCTTCCGAAGTCTGACGATCGTAAAACATCTTCATAAAACGACGGTAAGCCGTAGCATCCGGAGTACCGCTCGAAAACTCGTTATAAATAGCATCCGGAGTGACCACCTGAACCGTCAGGCCGTCACGGGTACGATGTGCCTCGGCCAGTCGTTCTGCCTGTGCAGTCAGCCCGGGTTGGGCTATAATGATCATATCGGTCTGCGGCAAAGCATGTAAATCCTGGTTCGTTACATCACCTACGACTTCCGGAGAAGGGAACGCTTGATTTCTTTGCACTAATGCAAACTCTCTCAACGTCCCTGCCGGGATAGAGAAAGACAATTCATTTCCGCTCAGTTCCGTTTCCATCTGTTTCGGATTTAACTTATCCGTCACATCAAAAACCATTGTGTTCGTATTGGCATTCTGGATGACAAACCGGGAGGCATTTCCAACAGAGGCCAAACTACGGAAAAACGTACAGACGCCATACGGTTGTAGCTCCCGCTTCATCTGCAAACGGATATAATCCAGATGGACATTCTTATGTCCCAACTGTCCGTATCTTACATTTACTTTTACATTCGTACCTTTATCCCCTTTCCAGTCCACGACCTCATAGACCAAACGCGCCATAGTATACGTTTCACTACCACTCGAACCACTTTGAGCAATCGTTTTTTCCAATAACTTCTCGCCATCCACACTCATACTCACGCTTCCGTTACCGGTAGTCGGTTTGGCGATAAAGCGTAACGCAATTTTACCGTCATCATTGGTAATGCCGGTTATTCCGGTAAATGAGAAATCTCTTGAAAGGGTCATATCCATCGCTTCGCCAAAAAGCTCCCGTCCCGAATTATTCACGGATACAAGATCCTTCTCATGCAAACGATAATCATCAAAGGTCGTCACTTTCAAAGAAGCACCGGCAGCAGAAGCCACCGATTCCATCTCTTTCGTGCCAGTAGCATCCGTCAGGAAATAATAACCGTAATTGGAGTAAGGATTATTGGTATGGACAAAACTTTCCGTACTCTTGTCATACGTCCAGTTGATAACTCCGCAGCCATAAAATAAAAGGTAGTCGTCGCCGCGCCAGACCGGAACGGCAGGTATATCGTCTATATAAGGATTTGAGAAATCTTCGTCCAGCATACAACCGCCGTAACCATGTACGGAAACCTTCGCCGGGTCAGAAAATCCCATCCCCTGCAGGTCGGCATATGTCAGTTTATAAATTCCTCTGTCTTCAATCTGTATCTTTACCCATTTCCCGGATGCCAATGCAGAGCTGGTTGCATACTTGCTACCATCCGCCCAGGCGAAAGAGAAAAAGCAGATACTTATTATGAATGTATATAATAATCGTAACATATCTTTTTTCAGTTGATAGTTGATAAGTGACAGTTGACAGATAAAATCAAGGACAAATAACTATCAACTGTCACTTGTCAACTGTCAACTATTTAACGTGGAAATCAAGTAACTTCTGCTCACCGATATATCCCTGCAGATGATTATCGATCTTAACAGGCCCTACACCGACCGGTGTTCCTGTAAAAATCAAATCTCCTATCTTCAGAGTAAAAAAACGGCTCACATAAGCGATAATCTTGTCGACCGGGAAAAGCATATCCGAGGTATTTCCCTCCTGCACCTTCCGACCGTTTATATCCAGATGGAACGGAATACGGTTGATATCCCCTACTCTGTCCAAAGACACAAACGTCCCGATAACAGCCGAATTATCAAAAGCTTTACTGATCTCCCAGGGTAATCCTTTCGCACGCAGTTCTCTTTGCAGATCACGGGCCGTAAAATCAATACCGACAGTTACTTCATTATAGTAACGATGTGCAAAACGTTCGGCGATGTTCTTACCCAGCCGATCTATCTTTACAACGATCTCCGTTTCGTAATGTATCTCCGAAGAAAAATCGGGAATAAAAAACGGTTTCCCATCTTTCAACAGGGAGGAATCGGATTTCATAAAGATAGTAGGCTCCGATAACTCTAACGAATGATGCAGCTCTTTATTGTGTTCTGCATAATTCATTCCTACTGCTATAATCTTCATTTCAGTGATTAATTGAGTTCAAACGATTAAACATGACAGCCAGATGGGCATACATGGAAGTGTTCTGTACCACAATATGTTCAGGAACACGGATACGGAACGGGGTAAAGTTCCACAAGGCCTTGATACCTCCGGCAATGATCTGCTCCGTTACCTCCTGTGCCTTATCTACGGGTACCGTGATAACACCGATCGTCGCTCCGAACTCTTTCTGCTTGGCTGGAAAATCGTCCAGATGAAAAACAGGTATACCATTCACGACCGTACCGGCCAGTTCTTTGCGGACATCAAACCCGGCAACAATCTCCAGTCCATACTGATTTAACCCGGTATCCTGCAACAAGGCAGCGCCCAGGCTACCGACACCGAATAAAAAAGCTTTATGCTGCGCAGTAAAACCCAAAAAATCTTCCAACACATCTACAAGGGCACAGATATCATAGCCGACCCTGGTCTTCCCCGAAATATTGACAAACGAAAGATCCTTCGCCACCTGGCTGGGATCTACATTAATTTCTTTAGCAATCTGGGTAGATGATACAAACGTCTCTCCCTTGCCTTTCATCAGTTTCAGAAAAGCAAGATACCAAGGTAGTCTCCGAAGCGTTGGCTCAGGTATTTTCCAGGCTTGTTTCAATTCATCATTAGCCATTATTCTTATTCATAATTAATGTAGCACACAAAAGTACAACTTTTTTCTTTGTATACTAGTTTGCTGAAGATTTTATATGTTTAGATAATATGATCTCCAGTGAACCCACATAATAAAAAGGAATATTAATTAAGGTAACTATATACCACTTTACACCACCCCCACCTTTTCGAATCAATTCACTTGATCCACCAACTTCATTAGATACTGGATTGTTATAAAAAAAATAAAGAGAGGAGGTGGCAGTATGTCAGAATGGACATACTGCCGAAAGCTTAATATCTGGCTCCTTTAGAACAATTAGCAAAGCAATTCATGGGGTGTAAATTGCGTATGCTATTTGTTCCACCTTTAGCGATAGGTTTGGAATGATCAACATTCCATCCCATAGGAGAGTATTTTCCATAAGAATATCGATACATAAGATTGCCAAAACAATCTTTTCGATATAGCTTAGAGTTCATACCTCTAACTATAGAACCTTTGCTAAAGATAAGGTCCAGAATCTTTTCTGAGTAACAGCTCATATACAAAGCCTCCTCTTTTTTTTGTAGCTATTGCAAGCCACATTACTATTGCCATCTCTATGACAAACTTCAAAAAGCTATACAATAATCAAACCGAGATTTGTCATTTTGAAACAAATTAATACAAATTAAATTGTTTTTAATTTTACATATTTCTATCTTTGCCCTCACGTATTAGAATAAAGACGTAGAAGCGTTAAGATATTATCTTGCATTGAAACTTGGACACTTTCATTCGCACAGGATAATAGACATACAGTTTCTGCGCCTATGTTGTTGTATACCCATTCTGAATATACAAGAGGGATAATAGTACACTGACATAAGGCGTGGGGCTATTGTTTACTATTGTGCGAAGGGTAGTCCAAGACCTCAATGCAGTAGTATCCAATAGTCTCCACGCTTCTTTTTTTTTACAAACTCCAAGCTAAGGAGACAGCAAGGGCAAACATTAGTATTATGAAACTAATAACAAAAGTGTTTATCGTTGCATGTATATGCGTTGTGTGTCTATCTTGTAGTAAAGATGATGACGATAGTAATATGTGTTATGAATGTACTATAACGTACAAAAATTGGGCTACCCCTGATATAATACCCATATGTGGTGAAAAAACGTACGTTGAAGCAATGGTGAAGAACTATGAAAATGAAGGTAAGGCGAGTGATGACATTACTGTAAGATGTGTAAGAAAAAAATAGAAACTATTATGAGGCAGCTTATTAATATACTATTGATTGTAACAGTCATTTCTTTATTCGCAAGTTGCAACAAAGATGACAGCGAAAACGATAATGATCTGTTAATTGGTACTTGGAGTGAGAAACCTGATAAATATGAAACATTTGTTTTTACTTTTTTTGATGATAATACAGCTATCTATTTCCTAGAACAAGAAAGTAGTCACACAAGTTCTTTCACATACAGTTTTGATAGAGACAAGATGGAAATGACTACTGACATAGCTGACTATGAGTATGTAGGACATGAAGAAATTTTTATAGGATATAGAGTTTTCACTGTGAAGTTATCAGAAAACAAACTGATACTCATTAACAAAAGAAGTGATGAGACTTTTGTTCTATTTAGGCAATAACAGTATAACAATTCAGAAATACAACAACAGAAAAATCCTGTAGAATCCGATATTCAACTAAATTAATTGATCTTCAGTTGGTTATGTGTAGAAATTTTTGTATCTTTATTATCCAATAAAGAAAGTTAAGCATGGATATTTGGAATTTTAGATCAGTATTTGAGTTAATGAAATACTTTCCAGATGAGCAAACCTGTATAGATTACCTAGAAGAAATGCGCTGGGGTGGGGATGTTATATCTCCATTTGACGAGTCCTCAAAGGTATACAGATGTAGTCATGGTCGTTATAGGTGTGCGAATACTGGAAAGTATTTTAATGTAAAGACTGGTTCTCTTTTTGAAAATTCAAAAGTTTCATTAAGAAATTGGTTTTATGCCATTTATATGGCAACAGCACATAAGAAGGGTATTTCTTCTTTACAGTTATCAAGAGATTTGGGTATTACTCAAAAGACAGCATGGTTTATGCTCCAACGTATTAGAAACTGTTTTAATATAGAATGTATTGAATGTTTAGAAAATGAAGTAGAAGCAGATGAAACATATATCGGAGGTAAGAATAAGAACCGACACCAAAATAAAAAGGTGAAAAACTCGCAAGGACGAAGTGTTAAAGATAAGACCCCCGTCTTTGGTATGGTTCAAAGAAGCGGTGTATTAGTAGCAAAGGTTGTAGCTGACACAAAAGCATCAACCCTAATGCCTAATGTGAACAACTGGGTAAAAAAGGATTCATTCATTTATACAGATGAATGGCAAGCCTATTTACAATTGAATATAAACTACAAACACGAAGTTGTTTATCATGGGGAAGGACAATATGTAAGTAATAGAGCACATACAAACACAATGGAAGGCTTTTGGGGATTACTCAAACGAGGTATTCTAGGTATCTATCATAACGTATCAAATAAACATCTACAAAGATATGTTGATGAATTTGTATTTAGATATAACACAAGAAAGATTTCCGAAAGTGAAAGATTTGCTCTATTTTTGCAGCATATGGAAAATAGATTGACATATCAAGAGCTAATTAGAAACTGATAAATTTATGACAGACAAAAATAAAGAGCCTCGTAAAAAGATAGAAGTCTTAGAAGAGGATAGAGAACTTATGGCCGATTTTCAAAAGAAAATAAAAAAGGCTCTAATGTATGACCCATCTAAAGATCCTAGAGATCCAAAGTTTAAAAAGTAACCCTCAATTCAGAATATTACTGTATTGAGGGTTTTATTTTAGAGTATTTAATGTAAAGTGGTATATAGTTACCTTAATTAAATGAAAAGACTTTCCTTTCGATGTCTTTACTTCATCTACAGAATAATTACCACTCCAAACGGGGGGCGTAAAATAAACTGTGTCATGCGCTGTTTTTCTTTCAAGCTCATCGGTCGGGG
>NZ_QUGR01000006.1:283389-349867 GCF_003479145.1 Parabacteroides sp. AF18-52 | reverse complement strand
AAAGACTGCTACCGCTTCTACACTGATATCAAACGCCGGAAGAACGAAAGCCGCACCTACTTCCTTGACAAAATGCAGGAAAAACTGAACGAGAAGATGCTCCGTGACGAAGAGATGGAGCGTATGAGAAGATAGACTAAGAATCCCTAAAGAATAACGGGCGGAGCAAGTTTGATACTTTGTTCCGCCCGCTTTCATTGCCTCACGTCAGCCCGGTTATTTCTGCTGTAACAGGTGTTTCAGATTGTCGTCGTTGGCAATCCGCTCCAGTTCCTCCTGAACAATCTGCTTGACTTCCTCCTTGATGCGCCTGTAATTCGCCTGCACCGTTTCCTTCATGTGGTCGTTGCCATCCTCGTCCGTGAAGTCGGTAATGACGGGTATCTTCTTGTAGGCTTTTTCCTCGCGTTTCACCTTCTCTGCATCCACGACAATCTCGCAGTGAAAAATCTTCTGTTCAATGCGCTCGTTGAAGTTATCGGACACAGAACCGACAAACATTCCCTGCGTCAAGCCGGAAATCTTGCTGGGCGGGATAAGCGCGTCCATCTGCGTATTGATAGAGGTGGAAACGTCCTGCCGGTTGATGGAAATGGACTGCCGTTTCTGCAAGACCTTTCCGAAGCGTTCGGATAGCGTCTTGGCGGTTTCACCCACCACCTGCCCGGAGAAGATATTACCGACGGTGTTCATCACGACTTTAGCTTCCTTATCGCCATAGTCGCGCACCAACTGGCTGAAATCCTGAAAGCCCAGACACACGGCAACCTTGTTGCTTCGTGCGGTGGCAATAAGGTTGTCCAGCCCCTTGAAATATATCGTCGGTAGTTCATCTATAATGACCGACGACTTCAGCATCCCCTTCTTGTTGATGAGCTTTACGATACGGGAGTTATACAGACCGAGAGCCGCACCATAAATATTCTGACGGTCGGGATTGTTACCCACGCACAGGATTTTCGGCTCTTCGGGATTGTTGATATCCAGCGTAAACTCGCTGTCCGACATTACCCAATAGAGTTGCGGGGAAATCATGCGCGAGAGCGGAATTTTCGCCGATGCTATCTGCCCTTGAAGCTGCTCAGCCGCCCCACCGAGCCAAGCATCCATGAATGGTGAGAGGTAGTTTTCAAGTTCGGGATATGAAGAAAGAATCGGGAAAATATCCTCGTAACGGCGGTTCAGGAACTCAATGGCATGGGGAAACGTGCAATACTTACCACCCTTATAGATTTTGAGATACCATATAATACTGGCAAACAAGATAATAGGTGATTCCACGAAGAAGTCACCCTGCTTCTGCACATCGGGTAAGTCAGAGGCATTGCTGCCTCTTCCTCCCCTAAGAACCGTACGTGAGAGTTTCCCCTCATACGGCTCAAGCAACTCAATATTCCTATTTGTTATTAGAAATCGGCTCATACTTTCAACATTTTCGTTTATTTTGCTTGTAGCAGTTGTTGTGGACAAGTTGTCGTACAATCGAACCGTTAACATGTATTTCGTTGACGTTCCATGCTTTTGTACAATCTATAACTTTTCCACATAACGGACATGTCCGATTCTGCTTGTTCCATAAATATAAGAGAGACTTACGTCCTTTGAGAGATTCCAGCATTTGTTGTTCCTTTCGCTGAGAGAAATAATCATCATAGTCAGGGTCGAAAGGATTTGCTTCACCCTTGATTTGTTTATACGGAGTATAATGTATATCCGACAACCTTTTAAGAGTCAAGTAATTTACTTTCTTGTTCTTTGATTCATATTTCCATGCAAATGTCCATTTACGCCCCCGAATTTCGTGCCAATACTTGTCTGCCACCCAGGTTATGCGTTTCTTCGGATGACGGCGTAAAGCCCATTGTTTCGTGAGGTTATAAATGTGGTAGTCGCAATCATGAAAAGCAGCGGTTGATGCACCATATCGGTAGTAATTTCCCCAGCCTGTAATTACAGGATTGAGCATTCGTATCAGCGATTCCTGCTTACACGTTTTATGTCCTTTAACGATGTCACTAATTTTAGCTCTAAAGCGTTTCTGTGCCTCTTTTGACGGTGACGTGTATAGCCTTTTGCCAAACTTCCTTATATTGAAACCTAAGAAATCAAAACCGTTGTATATGTTTGTAATGGTAGTTTTCTCTTCGGATAAAGTAAGACCTCTTTCTTTGAGAAATTCTATTACTATAGGTTTGACCTCGTTTTCCAAAAGCTCCTTATCCCGACCAGTGATTATAAAATCGTCCGCATATCTGATAAGATTCACTTTGTAGTGGAATGTCTTATAGTTGATGAAACGTCTTTTGAATCTTTCGGCCAAGAGTGGTTGAAGTCCGTCAAGTGCCATATTTGCAAGTGTCGGTGATATGATACCTCCTTGTGGTGTACCTTCTTCTGTCGGGAACAGTTTGCCATTGAATACAGCTCCACATTTCAGCCATTTTCTGAGTATCGTCTTATCCATAGGAATATGATTAAGAAGCCAGTCGTGGCTGATGTGGTCGAAGCAGCCTTTAATATCTCCCTCCAAAATCCATTCGGGGGAATGTTGGCGGTTTAGAACCGTGTCAATCTGACGGATAGCGTCCATTGTCCTGCGTTTCTTGCGGAAACCATAGGAAAAACGGTCGCCTGTCGTTTCGGCTATCGGTTCCAAAGCCATTAGGTATAATGCTTGCATCGCTCTGTCTTTCATTGTCGGTATTCCCAACGGTCGAAGTTTGCCGTTCTTTTTCTTGATATGAACCCTACGGAGCGGTTGAGGTTTATAACCACGGCGTTTGAGTTCATCAATTGCTTTGTACTTGCGCTTGGGAGAATCCCAAAGCTGTTTATCTACTCCAGACGTATTCTTCCCTTTGTTGGAAGTAACCCTCTTTACCGCCAATGCCTTGGCGTAAAAAGAGTGAGTAAGCATCCATTGTAAGGCTTTTACCTTATTATGTCTGCCTTCTTTCTGAGCCTTTACAATACGCGCTTGTAGCTTTCGGACATAGGTTTCACACTTGGACCAGTCCATACCGTCCCAAGTCTGATTCCTGTTGTCAGCAGGCGCACACGATGTTTTAGTTTCGTTCATTTGCTTTCCTCCTTTTGAAAGTTCTATAAGTTATCTTGTAAAGAGTTACCATATACGGAAGTCTGCCCACTTTCGTGTCGGATGATGTCACCAACAGCAACCCGTGATGTCGATTCAATCCGTATCCACCCCATTACAGGATGGCGTTCGCTTTTTCCGTTATCTCATACCTGCACCCCATTCGGCTTGCCTTGCGGTTTGCTTACTCGTTTTCTTACGAGAGAGATACAGGCTTGCCCTGTTCCACGTAATTGACAAACGGATAGTTTAGGTTCTGCCAAGTCCGCCGGCAGTTCTGTGTCCGTGTAACCCTAACATGGGCAAGGGTTATCCGACTGCTTACCTTTTGGTGAGAGCTAAAGTATCTTGCGCTCCTTCAAACCTTACGACGGCTAAAGTCAGTTCACTTACGTTAACCATGCTATCCAGCCTCGCCACTTGGCAGTATGATACTAACCACCCTTGACTTTCCCTCACGGTTCAGTCTTGTCCTTTCGGAAAGTGTACTTTGTCCTATAAGCTTGGCACAACCCATCACTGGAGATGCACCTTATAGTAGGCTACCGCTGACGGAACAGCGGGTTAAATCTTACAATATACATTGTTGTTTAACAATCAATTACGTGACTTTCCAGGTCACACCCACGTTTTATTGAGATTGAGCATAATCGTGTACGCACTCTCGTAAGCGTCTGTAATATCCTCCATGAAATCCGGGTGAATGGGATTGCACCGATGAGAGCGTCGCGGGTCGTCGAAGTTGATCACATAGAACTTCGGCTTTACCTTGTAGCCGTCCGGGGGGTTCAGCAAATGGTTGTAGGCAATAGTAGATAGGTCGGGATACTTGAAATCGTAGATGTATTGACTAAAGCCCTTTTCAATCTGTTGCTTGATAAAATTGTTTACCACGGCATAGGACTTGCCGCTGCCCGGCGTACCCAACACGATGGACGCACGGAAGGGATTAACTACATTGATCCAACCGTTGTTCCAGCGTTTCCTGTAATAGAAACGTGTCGGCAGATTGACCGAATACTCACTTTCTATGAGCCGTGTTTCCTGCATGAAACTCTCGTTCTCGTTGTTGAATACATCGTCCATGAGGTTGTGCTTCAACAGGCGGCTCATCCACAGACCACCCATCAACAGGCAGACATAGCCCGTTCCAATGGTAAGGACATACAGTCCCGTCACCGCTTCAAGCGGCAGCGGCAGGGGCAGCAACCACCAGTTCAGGAAAAACAGCACGAACCCGACGGCAAATGCTGTCCAGATTCTCCCCCAAGTGATTTTCTCACCCTTGACACCCTTCGTACCCAGACAGGACAAGGCAAGCAAAAGGACGGAAAACAGCTTCGTGTAGAGAATGGAATGGAACAGCCCCGCCGTGCGGTCGAAGTTCAGAAGGATTTTGTCCACCACGCCGATGTTCACGCCCCACAGCCGGATGGCTTCGTAGCAGAACCAGTACACGTTCATGACCACTAAAATGATACTCACGGCACGCAGAAAATCCATGATTTTCGCCAATGCCCTCAAATCGTCTTCTTGTTGTGACATACATTGATTTTTTAATTGTTGATACTCTGATTACATACCCAAGCCCTTGCGTTTTTTCTTCTTTTTGCGCTTCATCGCCCGGATGAAGGCTTCCTCTTCAGCGTCCACTGCCGGACCTTCGGGGGCAAACAGGTTCATGCCGCTGGAATGGCTTTCGTATTCCCCTCCGGAATATCCTTGCCTGTTCTCCAGTTCCTCCACCGGAACGGAGAGCGGAATCGGCGGCTGTCCGGCATAAGGCAGCGTGAAGTGTTCCTGCAAGGCGTTGGCAGAAAGTTCCTTGCCCATGCGTGAGCCGTTTAACACGCAGCCCGTGCGGTGGTCGATGAACGTGGCTCCATAGATGCGCCCTTCCTCCGTGTAGCGTAGCACGGTGTCGATGCCCTTCCTTTTGAGCGTGGCAACAAACTTCTCCTTGTCATACGTGCCTTCCAGCACGGAAAAGACGGTGCGTTTCGTCATGTCAGCAAGTTTCCTGTCCTTAATCTCCTGCTTGGAACGGGCAAACTTCTTCTGTACGGCTTCATAGCCGACGGACTTCCCGAACAGTGAGGACTTGAAAGGATTACCGACCTTGTTACCCTTATCGTCCGTGACGGAATAGACCAGCCCGTGATACTCACGTCCGCGCACATTGCCATGCGCTTCCTCCACCGTCATATTATATAAGGAAAGAAGGGCGCGGTATTCGCCCATCGTCTGAAACTTGTATCTGCGGTTCAGTTCTCTAATCAGATTCCCCGCCTGCTTCTTCACGTCGCCCGCAGAAGCGTCCACTTTGCGCAGCGGCGTATCAAGACGGCGGTTCTTGCGTTCCGCGTCGTGCAGCCCGTATTTCCGTTCCAGTTCGCGTGTTATCTGCTTGCTCCGGTAAAAGTTATTCCGGGTGTCTATGCTCCTGCCTTCCTCGTCCACCCTGACCGTCACAATATGCAGATGGTGGCGGTCGATGTCCTCATGCTTGAAAACGAGATACGGCTGGTTGCCGAACCCCATCTTCTCCAGATACTCCCGTGCGATGTCCTGAAGTTCTGTGTCCGTCAAAATATCGTCGGGATGCGGATTGAGCGAGATATGCACCACCGGTTTCTTCACCTTCGACCGCACGGGCATCAGAGCGAGAAAGTCCTCCATAGCCCGGTGGATATCCACCGTCCCCGAACCGTCATTGTAGATGCGGTTGGTTGTCAGAAGCCGCCCTTTCGCCTCGTTGATCTTTTCCCCGTTGTAGGCAAGTGCGCCGTACAACGAGTTTCCTACACTGATTTTTGCGACCATTTTTCCTGCATCTCTCTTGAAAGTTCCACAATCCGGCGGCTCAGTTTCACGAGTTCGACGGTCTGTTGCTCCAGCTTGTAGAGCAACGCCATCGCCTTTTTCTCGGAAAAATGCAGCCTCAGTTCCTTCACGACTTGGTTGTAGTTCGTGCCTATCGCGCGGAACTGCGCATGAAAATCGGACAGTTTGGTGTAGTAATCCACCAGCGTCTTGTCCACTTTCAGCACTTTGAACGGCTGCCCGAAGAAGTGCGCTTTCAGGAAGACCGACTTGGCGTAAACGCCCGACTTCTCGAACATGGAGAGGAAACGGTTGTGTTCCTCCTCGCTGAAACGGACGGTGTAGCGGAACACCGCCGGATCGAGTTTGGGATTTCTCCCGCCTTTGTTTCTTCTTTTTTCACTCATATTACTTTGGATTTAGCGGTTTGACGGCATAAGCCGCCGCTTCGAGGCACAGCACCGCAGGTTTGAGAGGCTTCCCGACTTCGGAGGGTAAGCCCGCCCCCCTGCAAGGGCAAGGCGTTTTCGTGGCTGCTCAAAATATTTTGAGCGGCTGAAAACATACCTTGCTATGTTCAGGCGAACATAAAAATCCGTCGGGGCCGGATTGGGGGAATGCCTTTCAAACTCCGGGCTGCGCCACCTGCGGCGAACCCTGCCGTTCGGGTGCAAAGTTACGCCCTTAAAGCGGTATCGGACAGAGGCTTGACCCGGACAATCAGTGCCAACCGGCGCAACATGCCGCCACTTGTCGGGGAAGTGATACAGGTTCAAAAATATCCTTGTTTATTTGCAGCATGATTCAAGAAACGAACGATTTGAAGATATGAAAAATGAGGCTTTCAAATACCCGGCAAACCGCTTCGGCGGCTATTTGCCTGACCGGATACCCGAACCTTCGGATACCCGGTTTTACAATGACGCGGTGATTCACGGATTCAATGACTTCATGACGCAATGTCGTCATTCATCAGTTATCCGAATCCCTGCCCCACCGTTGAAGCGGATACGTGACGAACCGGACAGTCAGAGATTCGCGGACGCGGATATACATGTCACCGATTCCGTATCGGAGCAGGAAAACAATTCATCAACCATTAAAACCAACAGAACCATGAGTAATGAAACATTCGTTGCATTCGCAACACAGAAAGGGGGTATCGGCAAATCCACCGTCACGGCACTTGCCGCCAACTACCTCCACAACGTGAAAGGACACAATGTCGCAGTCATAGACTGCGACACCCCGCAGCACAGCATACACGGGTTGCGTGAACGTGAAACGGGACTTATCGGCGGGAGCCTCTATTTCAAGGCACTCGCGTGTGACCACTTCCGCAAGATAAGGAAGAACGCCTACCCGGTCATCGCAAGCGACGCCCTTAACGCCCTCGATGATGCCGAAAGGATGCTTGCCGAAGAAGAGGTGAAACCCGACATCGTGTTTTTCGACATGCCGGGAACCCTGAAAAGCAACGGCGTGGTCAAGACCCTCTCGCAGATGGACTACATCTTCGCGCCCATGAGTGCCGACCGTTTTGTCGTGGAAAGCACCCTGCAATTCGCTGTGATGTTCCGTGACAACCTCATGACGACGGGACAGGCGAAAACAAAAGGGCTGTACCTGTTCTGGACGATGGTGGACGGCAGGGAGAAGAACGGGCTTTACGACCTGTATGAGGATGTGATCGCCGAGATGGGGCTGCCGGTGCTGTCCACCCGCCTGCCCGACAGCAAGAAGTTCCGGCGCGACCTCTCGGAAGAGCGCAAGAGCGTGTTCCGCTCGACCATCTTCCCGATGGATGCGTCCCTGCTGAAAGGGAGCGGCATCCGTGAGTTCTCGGAAGAGATAAGCCGTATCATCAGACCTCAATAATCATGGGCAGCAGGAAAGTGAACACCGAAGGCATTGACGAGGAACTGTTGATAGCTTCCATCGGCAGACGCAGGCAGGACGGGACCCTGTACCACGCGCAGGAGCCGCCCGCGCCTGCTCCCGAAGAAAAAAGCGTCCCTGAAACGGAACCGCCGCCCGCGCAATACACGGCAAAGGAAAAACCGCAGAGGGACACTGTCCGCCGCAAACGGCAGGAGGACGACTATTCCGGGCTGTTCCTCCGCCGCAACGAGATAAAGACGCGCCAGTGCGTCTATATCAGCCGCGATGTCCACAGCAAGATTCTCAAAATCGTGAACGACATCGCCGGGCGTGAAATCTCGGTAGGCGGCTACGTGGACACCGTGCTGCGCCAACATCTGGAACAGCACAAGGAGAAAATAAACGAACTGTACAAGAAACAACGTGAAGACTTGATTTGAATATGGAAAAGAACCAGAAAAACAGAAGTCCGCAGCATGACGGCGGCGGTATGCTTGCCCAAGTGCAGGCGAGTGTGGAAATCCTATCCCCCGTGCCGTTAGGCGGCAAATGCGGTGAAAAGGACTATGAACGGCTGTTCATCCGTGAAGCCGAAGTGAAGGCACGCGAGGGAAAGATGGCGTATGTGCGTCCGGAGTACCACGACCGCATCATGCGCATCACCCGTGTGATCGGGCATGACAAATTGTCGCTGTCCGCCTACATCGACCATGTGCTTACGCACCACTTCAACCAGTGCGAGGAGGCGATAAAGAGCCTTTACGCCCAGAATTACGACGCAGTATTTTAACCCTCAAAAAGAGAACGTGCATGAGTGAAACAATAAGCATGACTGATATTCTGCTGACCGTATCGGTCGGCTGCAACCTGTGGTTCCTGTTCCTGCTCCTTTATGACAGGATCATGGAAACCAGACTTGTCCGCTTCCTAAGAAGCATAGCCGGAGTGTGGCGGTCGTTGGGCGGCACGGCGGCAAAGCCCGAAACGGTAAGGGACACACCGCCCGCAGACACCCCGGACATCATCGGCAAGAGCCGTTTCAGGATGGCATCGCCCCGGACAACCGCTGCCATACCGACGCAAGAAGCCGCCACTTCGGAAAAAGGCATTGAGCTGACGGAGGAAGAGACTACTTTTGACGACGGAAACACGGAAACCGTGTCCCGTCCCGCACAAGTCCCGGAGGATAAACTCGACGAAACCTTCACGAGCCTCACGCCTTCGGAACTGGAGTTCGGGGAGGACGAGCCGGAGGAAGAAACGCCCGACGCGCCGAGGGCATCGGGAAGCAGTTTCGACGAGATAGACGATGCGGTCAGAACCGCCAAGAACCCGGAAGCGACAACGACGGAACGGGAGCGGGCGGCAAAGGTCTTCACCGACATGGAAGGGACGGAGCTGTACGAGAAGCTGATGACCGGCTCGTCTGAAATGAGCATCCGCATCAAGGGACTTATCGAAATCCGGCTGAAGAAGAATAAACCGAAAAAGGATTTTGTCGTCCCGGACAGTATTGAGAACTTCGACATCCGCAACTATGTATAACGACTAAAAAAGAATGAGAATGAAAACGTAAGACGGCATCACCCACGCGCACGGCGGTACAAGGTACAGCCAATTCGCAACGGACACACCCAAGTCCGTAGAAACAAACGGGCAACCCACTAAACCAAAGTAAAGTAATCGAGTATCAACCGCCCGACAAAGGACCATCCACCCTTTGGACGGCACAAAACAAGAACAGTTTATGAACAAGAACAACAGACAGAAACTTATCCTCTCTGCGGCACTTCTGGTTGCCGCAACCGCCTCCGCCTTCGCGCAGGGAAACGGCATCGCGGGCATCAACGAAGCCACCTCTATGGTGAGTTCGTACTTCGACCCCGGCACGAAACTCATCTACGCCATCGGCGCGGTAGTCGGGCTTATCGGGGGCGTGAAAGTGTATGGGAAATTCGTGCGACGTGAAGTTGCGTAAGTGATTGTGTAACATTCTGATTACACCTCCAGTTCCGTCTGGAGTAGCCTACGGACACGTGCATAGGGAGTAATTCCTTTGTACGAAGCTGTCCCGACAAGGTAGCCTTTCCGAAAGGAGGAGACTGAACCGCGAGGGGAGGTCAACGGCTGATAATACCATTCAGCACGAGGAGCTTGGCTTAGCGGTATGGTCAACGAAAGTGAACTGTCCGATAAACATCGTAAAGTACAACGAGCCAAAGGTATTGACAGGCTCGAACCAAAAAGGTAAGCAGTCGGCTGTTCCCTTGAATTTTGGGGACACACGGACATGAAGCACTGCCGGTGGAATAGACAGGACCTAACCCGCTTATTTGTCACTTATGTAAAACACGGTAAGCCCGTATCTCTCCCATCTTAATGGGTAAGCAAACCGTAAGGTGAGCCTACATGGGGTGCGGGTATAGGAAAGCGGAAAAAGCGAATGCCGTTCTGTAATGGAACGGATACGGATTGAGCCTCGGTCACGTGTGGCAAGGGCGACATCATCCGACACGAAAGTGGGCAGACTTCTGTATGGTAACACTTTACAAAATAGTTTACAGAACTTTTAAAGCAAGGAATGCAAATGAACAAGACGAAAGAATTGTGTGCGCCTGAAAACAGAAACCTCCACACACTCTGGTCGGAAATCGACTGGACACGGGCGGAGATGTATGTTCAAAAGCTGCAAGCACGTATTGTAAAGGCTCAGAGGGAAGGCAGACATAACAAGGTGAAAGCCTTGCAATGGACGCTTACCCACTCGTTCTACGCCAAGGCATTGGCTGTAAAGCGAGTTACTACCAACAAAGGTAAAGACACCGCAGGCGTTGACAAGGCTGTATGGTCATCACCGCTTGCGAAAGCCAAAGCCATCGGTTCACTCAAACGCCGTGGTTACCAACCGCAACCACTACGCAGGGTGAACATCGAGAAGAAAAACGGCAAACTACGCCCCTTGGGCATACCGACAATGAAAGACAGGGCTATGCAGGCTCTCTATCTCATGGCACTCGACCCGATTGCAGAGACCACGGGTGACACCCACTCATACGGTTTCCGCAAGCACAGATGCACTCATGATGCCATAGAGCAATGCTTCATCCTGCTCTCTCGGACGTGTGCGCCCGAATGGATACTCGAGGGAGACATCAAAGGCTGCTTCGACCACATCAGCCACGAGTGGCTTCTCAATAATGTCCCAACGGACAAGGAGATACTGCGAAAATGGCTCAAATGCGGGTTCGTATTCAATGGTGAACTTTTCCCCACGGAAGAGGGTACGCCACAAGGAGGCATCATTTCACCGACCCTCGCAAACATGGTTCTTGACGGCTTACAATCGCTTTTGGAAAATTGTGTCAGAAAATATCAGGTGAACTACAAGAAAATCGTTCCCAAAATACATCTGATACGCTATGCAGACGACTTCATCGTAACGGCAAAGGACAGAGAGACCATTGAAACGGTCATCCTGCCACTTGTGCGCAATTTCATGGCGGAGCGTGGATTGACACTGTCGGAAGAAAAGACGAAAATCACACATATCAGTGAGGGTTTTGACTTCCTCGGTTTCAATATCCGCAAGTTCCCCAACAACACACTGCTCACACAGCCGTCAAGCGATGCCAAGAAACGCTTCTGCGACAAAATCCGCAAGGTGATAGAAAGCAACAAGACTGCCAAACAGCATTCACTCATCAAAATGTTGAACCCGATTATAACGGGCTGGGGCAACTACTATAAATATGGTACGTCCGCAGAGACATTTCATCGGGTGGATTGGGAAATTCATCGAAAACTATGGCAATGGGCAAGACGCAGACATTCAAACAAGAGTAAGGGTTGGATTAAGGATAAGTATTTCAAGACCGTAAACGGACGGAAATGGCGTTTTATGGCAGATATGGAGGAACGCTCGAAGATGCGTCAAATCACATTAGCATATCTTCCTGACATTCATCATGAAAAGTTCGCCAAGGTCAGACACTACGCAAATCCCTATGACCCTGCCGATAAATCCTACTACGAATGGCGTGAGACCTATCGTATGAAGCAAACGCTCAAGGGCAGAGAAAGCCTCGTGAGGATTTGGACAAGGCAGAACAGAACATGCCCTTTCTGTGGTGAACGTATAGACAGGGAGAGACCTTGGAGCATAACCGAAAGTATCATCGGGGGCAAAAAGGATTACAAACTTGTCCATACATCTTGCAAAACAAAAATGTCTAAACTAAAAATTGGTAGGAAATGAGACACTTGAATGAATATCAACATCATTTACGTGTGTTGCTTGAGCCGTATGATGCGAAAGTATCACGTACGGTTCTTAGAGGGGAAAGCCCCAGCAATGGGGCTGACCTACTCGACTCGTCCGGCGATCCCGACACATCCAAGACTGCCGCCTCGTGGTTCGGGGCGTGCATCTTCCTGATTGTCGCCGCCACCATCCTGCGCTCATTCTTCCTTTAATAAACAATGTATGGCTGAATACCCGATAAACAAGGGTATCGGCCGTCCGGTAGAGTTCAAGGGTTTGAAGGCTCAGTACCTCTTCATCTTCTGCGGAGGTCTGCTGGCTCTCTTCGTCCTGTTCGTCATCCTCTACATGGTCGGCATCGACCAGTGGGTATGTATCGGCTTCGGCGTGGCATCGTCTTCCATCCTCGTATGGCAGACCTTCGCGCTGAACGCCCGGTACGGCGAACACGGACTGATGAAATTAGGGGCAACAAGGAGCCATCCCCGATACCTTATCAACCGGCGGCGGATCACCCGATTATTCAAACGGAAACGAAAGGAAGAAACGACATGAGGAATACATCCAAAATGACAACACTGGAAAACAAGTTCCCGCTATTGGCGGTGGAGCAAGGTTGCATCATCTCCAAAGACGCCGACATCACGGTGGCTTTCGAGGTGGAACTGCCGGAGCTTTATACCGTGACGGGTGCGGAGTACGAGGCTATACACGGCTGCTGGTGCAAGGCGATCAAGGTGCTGCCGGACTTCTCCGTCGTCCACAAGCAGGACTGGTTCATCAAGGAGAAGTACACGCCGGAACTTCACAAGGACGACATGAGTTTTTTGAGCCGCTCTTTCGAGCGGCACTTCAACGAGCGACCGTACCTGAAGCACACGTGCTACCTCTACCTGACCAAGACGACGAAGGAGCGTAACCGGATGCAGAGCAATTTCAGCACGCTGTGCCGGGGGCATATCATCCCGAAGGAACTGGACAAGGAAACAGCCGCGAAGTTCATGGAGGCTGCGGAACAGTTCGAGCGCATCATCAACGACAGCGGCTTTGTCAGGCTGCGCCGCCTCTCCACCGACGAGATCGTGGGGACAGACGGCAAAGCCGGACTGATAGAGCGTTACTTCTCGCTCATGCCCGAAGGCGACGCCACGTTACAGGACATAGACCTCTCGGCACGGGAGATGCGCATCGGCGACAATCGCCTGTGCCTGCACACCCTGTCCGACGCGGAAGACCTTCCCGGCACGGTGGCTACCGACACACGGTATGAGAAACTCTCCACCGACCGCTCGGACTGCCGCCTCTCCTTCGCCTCCCCGGTGGGGCTGCTGCTCTCCTGCAACCACATTTACAACCAGTACGTGATTATCGACAACAGCGAGGAGAACCTTCAAAAATTCGAGAAGTCCGCAAGGAATATGCAGTCGTTATCCCGATACAGCCGGAGCAACAGCATCAACCGCGAGTGGATAGACCGCTACCTGAACGAGGCGCACTCCTACGGGCTGACCTCGGTGCGGGCGCACTTCAACGTCATGGCGTGGAGCGACGACGCGGAAGAGCTGAAGCACATAAAGAACGACGTGGGCAGCCAGCTGGCAAGCATGGAGTGCGTGCCGCGCCACAACACCATCGACTGCCCGACACTTTATTGGGCGGCTATGCCCGGCAACGCGGCGGACTTTCCGGCGGAAGAGAGTTTCCACACCTTCATCGAACAGGCGGTGTGCCTCTTCACGGAGGAAACCAACTACCGCAGCTCGCTCTCGCCCTTCGGCATCAAGATGGTGGACAGGCTCACGGGAAAACCGCTGCACCTCGACATCAGTGACCTGCCGATGAAGCGGGGCATCACCACGAACCGTAACAAGTTCGTATTAGGTCCTTCGGGCAGTGGCAAGTCGTTCTTCATGAACCACCTCGTGCGGCAATACTACGAGCAGGGCGCGCATGTGGTATTGGTGGACACGGGAAACTCCTATCAAGGGCTATGCGAGATGATACGGCGCAAGACGGGCGGCACGGACGGCGTGTATTTTACCTACACGGAGGAGAAGCCCATCAGCTTCAACCCGTTCTATACCGACGACTACGTGTTCGACGTGGAGAAAAAGGACAGCATAAAGACGCTGCTGCTGACGCTCTGGAAGTCGGAGGACGACAAGGTGACGAAAACCGAAAGCGGGGAATTGGGCAGTGCCGTGAGTGCCTACATCGAGCGCATCAGGGCTGACCGGAGCATCGTCCCCTCGTTCAACACCTTCTACGAGTACATGCGCGACGACTACCGCAGGGAACTGGCGGAACGCGACATCAAGGTGGAGAAGGAGGACTTCAACATCGACAACATGCTCACCACCATGCGGCAGTATTACCGGGGCGGACGCTACGACTTCCTGCTCAACTCGGCGGAGAACATCGACCTGCTGGGCAAACGGTTCATCGTCTTCGAGATCGATTCCATCAAGGACAACCGCGAACTGTTCCCGGTAGTGACCATCATCATCATGGAAGCCTTCATCAACAAGATGCGGCGTCTGAAAGGTGTGAGAAAGCAGCTTATCGTGGAAGAGGCTTGGAAGGCTCTCTCGTCGGCGAACATGGCTGATTACCTGCGCTATATGTACAAGACGGTGCGCAAATACTTCGGTGAGGCAATCGTGGTGACGCAGGAGGTGGACGACATCATTTCCTCGCCCGTCGTCAAGGAGAGCATCATCAACAACTCGGACTGTAAAATCCTGCTTGACCAGCGCAAGTACATGAACAAGTTCGACCAGATTCAGGCGTTGCTCGGACTGACGGAGAAGGAGAAGTCGCAGATACTCTCCATCAACATGGCGAACAACCCCTCACGGCTCTACAAGGAGGTGTGGATAGGCTTGGGCGGCACGCAGTCGGCGGTCTATGCCACCGAGGTGAGCGCGGAAGAGTATCTGGCGTACACCACCGAGGAAACGGAAAAGGTGGAGGTGTACCGTCTGGCGGAGCAATTGGGCGGCGACATCGAAGCCGCCATCCGACAGCTTGCCGAAAGACGGAGAAACAAGCAGTAAGTAATCAATAATCGGTAAAACAGATTTATCAACGAAAAAAGAAAAGCGTATGAGCATATCAAGAATGAAGATGCTGCAAGTCAGCAAGTGTCTGATCGGATTGGCGGTCATGGTGCTGCAATCCTGCGACGTGGCGGAGAACCGCCGCGACCTGCTGTGCGGGAATTGGGAAAGCGTGGAGGGCAAGCCCGACGTGCTTATCTACAAGGAGGGCGAAGCCTACAAGGTGACGGTATTCAAACGGAGCGGCATCCGCCGCAGGCTGAAACCGGAAACCTACCTCTTGCAGGAGGAGAACGGCAACCTGTTCATGAACACCGGCTTCCGCATCGACGTGGCGTATAACGAAGCCACCGACGTGCTGACCTTCTCACCGAACGGGGACTACGTGCGTGTGAAGCCGCAGCCGGAAACTCCGGCAGGAAAATAAGAACCGCTAAAATCCAAAGAAACATGAGAACAAGAATAACATTCGTCATCTGCCTGTGCCTGCTTCTCGCGGGCAGGGCTTCCGCCCAATGGGTCGTGAGCGATCCGGGCAATCTGGCGCAGGGCATCATCAATGCCTCGAAGAACATCATCCACACCTCGAAGACCGCCACGAACATGGTGAATAACTTTCAGGAAACGGTGAAAATCTACGAGCAGGGCAAGAAGTATTACGACGCCCTCAAATCCGTGAACAATCTGGTCAAGGACGCCCGCAAGGTGCAGCAGACCATACTGATGGTAGGCGACATCACGGACATCTACGTGACCAGCTTCCAGAAGATGCTGCGCGACGACAACTTCACGGTGGAGGAACTCGGAGCCATCGCCTTCGGGTACACGAAGCTGCTGGAGGAATCCAATGACGTGCTTACGGAGTTGAAGAACGTGGTGAACATCACCACGCTCTCCATGACGGACAAGGAGCGCATGGACGTGGTGGAACGCTGCCACTCCAAGATGAAGCGTTACCGCAACCTCGTGAGCTACTACACCAACAAGAATATCAGCGTGAGCTACCTGCGTGCGAAGAAGAAAAACGACCTTGACCGCATCATGGGGCTGTACGGGAGCATGAACGAAAGATACTGGTAGCCTATGGAGTTCGACAACCTTCACCAGATTCTCCGCTCGCTCTACGAGCAGATGATGCCGCTGTGCGCCGACATGGCGGGCGTGGCGAAAGGCATCGCCGGGCTGGGCGCGCTCTTCTATGTCGCCTACCGGGTATGGCAGTCGTTGGCGAGAGCCGAACCGATAGACGTCTTCCCGATGCTCCGTCCCTTTGCCGTCGGTCTGTGCATCATGTTCTTCCCTACGGTGGTGCTTGGCACGATAAACAGCGTCCTCTCGCCCGTCGTGCAGGGTACGGCGAAACTGCTCGAAACGCAGACTTTGGACATGAACAAGTACCGGGAGCAGAAGGACAGGCTGGAATACGAGGCGATGGTGCGCAACCCCGAAACCGCCTACCTCGTGTCCAACGAGGAGTTTGACAAGCAACTGGAGGAATTGGGCTGGTCGCCCTCCGACATGGTGACGATGGCGGGGATGTATATCGACCGGGGGATGTACAAGATGAAGAAGGGCATCCGCGACTTCTTCCGCGAGATACTGGAACTGATGTTCCAAGCCGCCGCCCTCGTGATAGACACCATCCGCACCTTCTTCCTCGTGGTGCTGGCGATACTCGGTCCGATAGCCTTCGCCATATCGGTGTGGGACGGCTTCCAAAGCACGCTCACGCAGTGGATATGCCGCTACATTCAGGTCTATCTGTGGCTGCCCGTGTCGGACATATTCAGCACCATACTCGCCAAGATTCAGGTGTTGATGCTCCAGAGCGACATCGAGCGCATGCAGACCGACCCCAACTTCTCGCTGGATTCCAGCGACGGGGTGTATATCGTGTTCATGATAATCGGCATCATCGGCTACTTCACCATTCCGACGGTGGCGGGCTGGATCATCCAAGCCGGGGGCATGGGCGGCTACGGGCGCAACGTGAACCAGATGGCGGGACGCGCCGGAGGCATGGCGGGAAGCGTGGCGGGTGCTACCGCAGGCAACATGGTCGGACGTGCCGGGAAACTGCTGAAATAATCAATGTGGAATTATAAACGGAAAAAGTAAAATGGAATTCAAGTCACTCAAAAACATCGAATCATCGTTCAGGCAGATACGCCTGTTCGGTATCGTCTTCCTCTCGCTGTGCGCAGTGATAACGGTATGGAGCGTGTGGAGTTCCTACCGCTTCGCGGAGCGGCAGCGGGAAAAGATCTATGTGCTGGACAACGGCAAGTCGCTGATGCTGGCACTCTCGCAGGACCTCTCGCAGAACCGTCCGGCGGAAGCGAGGGAGCATGTGCGCCGCTTCCACGAGCTGTTCTTCACGCTCTCGCCCGAAAAGAGCGCGATAGAACACAACGTGAAGCGTGCGTTGCTGCTGGCAGACAAGAGCGTGTACAACTACTATTCGGACTTCGCCGAGAAGGGGTACTACAACCGCATCATCGCCGGTAACATCAACCAAGTGCTGAAGGTGGACAGCGTGGTGTGCGACTTCAACGGCTATCCCTACCGCACCGTGACCTACGCCACGCAGAAAATCATCCGGCAGAGCAACGTCACAGAGCGCAGCCTCGTGACCACGTGCCGCCTCTTGAACTCGTCCCGTTCGGACGACAACCCCAACGGGTTCACCATCGAGGGATTCACCATCATCGAGAACAAAGATTTACAAACCATCAAAAGGTAAACGGACATGAAGAAAATCAAGAAATCACTGTGGAGTGCGTACTGGAAACTCCACGACAAAAAGAAAATGCTGGTGGAACGGCTCAAAGGGTATCTGGACGGCTTGCCGCCGAAGACACGCAGGCGCATCGTGCTGGCGATGCTCATCGCATTCGCCGCACTTGCCCTCTACACCTTCGGTAAAGCCGTCTATGACATCGGCAGGAATGACGGCAGCCGGATGGAGATAGACCATGCCGGACAGGTGGAACTGTCCGTGAAGCCGGATAACAATCACAATGTAATACCTTATTTATATGGAACAGACGAAGAATGAACCCAAGAACGAAAACAAGGCGGCTCCCGGCAACGACAAGCCGAAAAAGGAGCGCAAGCCGCTGACCGAAGCCCAACGGCTGAAACGCCAGAAAATGATAGTGCTTCCCGCTATGGTGCTGGTATTCATCGGGGCTATGTGGCTGATATTCGCCCCGTCCTCCGGCAAGGAGCAGGAGCCGGGAACAAGCGGCTACAACATCGAGATGCCCGATGCGGACAAGGAGAACCGCCGGATTATCGGTGACAAGGCGAAAGCCTACGAGCAGGGGGCAATGGAGGAACGGCAGGAGAACCGCAGCCGCGCCATGCAGCAGTTGGGCGACCTGTTCGACCGCGAAACGGTGGAAGCGGATGGGGACAGCGACTTCGACCTTGCCAATCCCGGCGGAACGGAAGAGGCGGTGAAGCCAGCACCGAAGACCATCCAGTCCTCGGCAGCCGCCTACCGTGACCTCAATGCCACGCTCGGCAACTTCTACGAGCAGCCGAAGAACGACAATGCGGAGATGGACGAGCTGCTGGAACGCATCGCCACCCTCGAATCCGAACTGGAAAGCGGAAAAGAGAGAAGCTCCACGATGGACGAGCAGGTGGCACTCATGGAAAAATCCTACGAACTGGCGGCGAAGTACATGGGCGGTCAGAACGGCACGCAGGCGGCAGCGGGACAGACCGCAGAGCCGTCCCCCGTGCAGAAAACCGGAAAGAACACGGCAAAACCCGTCAGGCAAGTGACGCATCAGGTGGTGTCCTCGCTCGGACAGCCCATGAGCAATGCCGAATTTGTCGCTTCCTTCTCGCAGGAACGCAACCGCAGTTTCAACACGGCGGTGGGCGTTACAACCGTACCGGACAGGAACACCATACCGGCATGCGTCTATGGGGCGCAGAGCGTGACGGACGGGCAGGCGGTCAGGTTGCGGCTGTTGGAGCCGATGGCGGTAGCAGACCGGATCATCCCCCGTAATGCGGTGGTGGTCGGCGCAGCCAAGATTCAGGGTGAACGGCTCGGCATCGAAATCACCTCGCTGGAACACGACGGTACGGTTATCCCGGTGGAGTTGGAGGTCTATGACACGGACGGGCAGCCCGGCATATTCATCCCCAACTCGATGGAGATGAACGCCGTCAGGGAGGTTGCCGCCAACATGGGCGGTTCGCTCGGCAGTAGCATCAACATCTCCACCAATGCCGGGGCGCAGCTCGCCTCCGACTTGGGCAAGGGGCTGATACAAGGCACGAGCCAGTACATTGCCAAGAAGATGCGCACCGTCAAAGTGCATCTGAAAGCCGGGTACAGGGTCATGCTCTATCAGGAGAAGAACTGATGTATAATCATAAGAAATCCAATCAATAACAACAACCCACTAAATTCAAAGTAAAATGAGAAAAGTAATCATGATGTTTGCCCTCGCTATGGGCATCGCAACTGCCAACGCGCAGGAAAACGTAACCGTTGAAACGACCAACGGAAGTGAAGAACTGACCTTGACAAAAGAGGTCTATCCGCAGAAGGAGGCGGACGGCGACCTGTATCACGGTCTGACGAGAAAGCTGGGCTTTGACCGCATGGTTCCCCCGCACGGCTTGGAAGTGACCTACGACAAGACCGTGCATGTCATCTTCCCGGCGGAGGTGCGCTATGTCGATTTAGGCTCGCCCGACCTGATTGCGGGCAAAGCCGACGGAGCGGAGAACGTCATCCGTGTGAAGGCTACCGTGAGGAATTTCCCGAACGAAACCAACATGTCCGTCATCACGGAGGACGGGAGTTTCTACACCTTCAACGTGAAATACGCCGCCGAACCGCTGCTGCTCAACGTGGAGATGTGCGACTTCATCCATGACGGCGAGGCGGTGAACCGTCCGAACAACGCGCAGGAAATCTACCTGAAAGAATTAGGCAGCGAAAGTCCGATGCTGGTGCGCCTTATCATGAAGTCCATCCACAAGCAGAACAAACGTGAGGTGAAGCATATCGGCTGCAAGCGTTTCGGCATCCAGTACCTTCTGAAAGGCATCTACACGCACAACGGGCTTCTGTATTTCCACACGGAAATCAAGAACCAGAGCAACGTGCCTTTCGATGTGGACTACATCACATGGAAAATCGTGGACAAGAAGGTGGCGAAGCGTACCGCCGTGCAGGAGCGTATCATCCTGCCGCTCCGCGCGCAGAACTACGCCACGCTCGTGCCGGGCAAAAAAAGCGAACGCACGGTCTTCACGATGGCGAAGTTCACCATACCCGACGGCAAGTGCCTCGTGGTGGAGCTGAACGAGAAGAACGGCGGCCGTCACCAGTCCTTCGTGATCGAGAACGAGGACTTGGTGCGCGCCAATACCATCAACGAACTTCAAGTGCGCTGACCATGAGAAAGTACATCGCAATAATCATCGCGTCGCTTGCCCTGTTCACGGGGCAGGCGCACGCCCAGCGATGCCTGCCGAAGATGCAGGGCATCGAGGTCAGGGCGAATCTGGCGGACGGCTTCAAACCCGGCGGCAACGACGGCGGGTACAGTTTCGGGGCGGCTCTCTCCACCTACACGAAGAAGGGGAACAAATGGGTGTTCGGAGGTGAGTATCTCCTGAAAAACAACCCGTACAAGGACACCGCCATACCTGTGGCGCAGTTCACGGCGGAAGGCGGCTACTATTTCAAGATACTTTCCGATGCCCGTAAAATCGTGTTCGTCTATGCGGGGGCTTCGGCTCTCGCCGGGTATGAATCGGTGAATTGGGGCGAAAAAGTGCTGCATGACGGTTCGACACTGCACGACCGGGACGCCTTCATCTACGGCGGTGCGCTGACGCTCGATGTAGAGTTTTACGTGGCTGACCGTATCGCCCTGCTCGCCAACCTCCGGGAGCGTTGCCTGTGGGGTGGCGACACGAAGAAGTTCCATACCCAATTCGGGGTGGGCATCAAGTTCGTCATCAACTGACACGCGGCATGGAACGGACGGATATAGACACCATGAGGCAAATATCCCTCGCGGACTTTCTCGCGCGGTTGGGGCATGAGCCTGTCCGAAGGAGCGGAAACGAACTTTGGTATCGTGCGCCGTACCGCAGTGAGCGCACGCCCTCTTTCCGTGTGAACGTGGCGAAACGGCTCTGGTACGACTTCGGTTTGGGCAAGGGCGGTGACATCTTCACGCTTGCCGGGGAGTTTGCCCGAAGCGGTGACTTCATGGCGCAGGCAAGATTCATAGCGGAAACCGCCCGTATGCCGTTTGTCGCATCGGAAAAGCCGTTGTACCTGCCGGAACCGTCCGAACCTGCCTTTGAGGGGGTGGAAGCCGTCCCACTGCTCCGCTCACCATTAACAGAGTATCTGGCGGAACGGGGCATCCCTTATGCCGTTGCATCCCGTCACTGCTGCCGCTTGAACTACGGCGTGCGTGGAAAACGGTATTTCGCAATCGGTTTCCAGAACGTGGTTGGCGGCTATGAAATCCGGAGCCGTTATTTCAAGGGTTGCGTGCCGCCGAAGGATGTGTCGCTGGTCAAAATGGAAAGTTCTCCGACTGGCGTGTGCAGTTTATTTGAAGGATTTATGGACTTCCTTTCCGCTGCCACGCTTGGATTGGAAACAGGCGACAGCCTTGTGCTGAACTCCGTCGCCAACGTGGGTAAGGCGGTAAAACACTTAGACGGGTACGGGCGCATCGACTGCTTCCTCGACCGTGACGAAGCCGGGCGGAGGACGCTGGAAGCCCTCAAAGGACACTACGGCGGACGTGTCTGTAACTGTTCCGCACTCTATGACGGTTGCAAGGACTTGAACGAGTATCTGCAACTGACAGCAAAAAAGAAATGAACAATAACTTAAAAATCAAAGGACAATGAACATACTGAACAACAAGAACAAGAGAATATCCATCTTCAAGGCGTTGGCACTCTGCCTGTTCGCCGCCGTGTCGCTCACGCTCGCATCGTGTGACGATGACATGGACATCCAGCAATCCTATCCGTTCACGGTGGAAACGATGCCCGTACCGAACAAGGTCACAAAGGGGCAGACGGTGGAAATCCGCTGTGAACTGAAAAGGACGGGCGATTACGCCAACACGCTCTACACCATCCGGTATTTCCAGTTCGAAGGGGAAGGCACGCTGAAAATGGCGGGCGGCATTACTTTTCTGCCCAATGACCGCTACCTGCTCGAAAACGAGAAGTTCCGGCTGTACTATACGGCTGAGGGCGACGAGGCGCACAACTTCATCGTGGTGGTGGAGGACAATTTCAAAAATTCCTACGAATTGGAATTTGACTTCAACAACCGGAACGTGAAGGACGACATTCAGACCGTCATCCCCATAGGCAATTACAAACCTCTGCCAAGATGATGCGTGTATTCATGGCTATCCTCTGTTCGCTGCTGGCGGTCTGCTCCGTGTCCGCACGGGACAGCCGTCGGAAGGGGACGGACAGGCAGGCGGCAATCTACCGCCTGCCGCCTTTTGAGCGGGCGGTTCGCTGTACGAAGTATTTTGAAGGCTGGCACTCGGAGAAACACCACCCATACGTGGGCTGGGGTCATCAGGTGCAGCCGGGGGAAAGGTATTCGGCACGCACCATGACGAAGCGGCAGGCGGACGCACTCCTGCGGAAAGACTTGCGTAAGTTCTGCGCCATGTTCCGTAAGTTCGGGCGTGACAGTCTGCTCCTTGCCACGCTCGCCTACAATGTCGGTTATGTAAGCAATTTTATTATGTAAAAAGCATCTGTTAATTATCTGATTATTAACTTTGTAGTTATTGGATTGTTTACATTATATTTAATAGAGTGAAGAGAATTTTAAACTAATACTCTTCACTCTATTCTATTCCTCTATTTATATTTTACTTGTAAAGCTTTTAGGAATTCCATTAAATCTCCGTCTTTTTGCCATGTAGTTTTGCTTTCTTGAATAATACCAGAAGTCAGTTTCTTCAATGCCTGTTCTTTTATTTTTTCACTTGCCCTGGCATATATTTCCGTTGTTGTTGTAGAAGTATGTCCAAGAAAGTCACGAATATAAACGAGATTTATACCTGCTTCCAGCATATGCATAGCTTTTGAATGTCGAAAAGTATGACAAGATATATTATTGGGTATCAATTCTGAATATTGTTTCCTTGCATTTTCTGCATGCCTTTTCACAATATCTAATACAGCCATTCTTGTTAACCTTTCTCCTTTGGGATTAGGGAATAATGGATGACATCTATATTGTGCTGCAAAAAGATTGTTTTCTTCCATATACAACCTTAAATTTTTCACTTGGTTGGTAGAGAGAGGAACTACTCTGATTTTATTACCTTTCCCATGTAATTTTACAGTCGTAGTTTCTCCTAATCTTATATTTTCCGGGGTGAGGTTTATGATTTCTTGAACCCTGGCACCGCTGTCGTACAATAGCCCCATAAGAACAAAGTCTCTACGCCCTTTGCGAGTTGATAAATCAGGTTGTTCAAGCAATACCCTTACTCCTTCCGTAGTCAGATAAGACATTTCCTTAAAAGGTGTCTTTTTCTGTTTGATACTCAATATAGCTTGCCAATAAGCCATACCCTTAACCTCACGATATTGAAGAAATTTAAAAAACGACCGTAAGGCGCATAAACGGTTGTTCCTTGTTGATATTGAACATTTTCTTGTATCTTCCAGCCAATGTAAAAATCCCAAAACTCTTTCTTTTGTAAATTCTTTAAGGCATAGTTTTTCTGGAGCTATTAGTTCAATTTTATACATGTATTGTATAAAAAGCATAAATGTTACACTATATTGTTTTACCGTTTGATAGGAACAACCACATTCCATTGTAAGATAACGGTTTAAATAATCTGTGAGATATTTTCCAAAATCTGTCATAATTTCAAGTCTTAACGCATAATTAATCAATCATTTCATTCATATTAGGGAAAATATGATTATGAGCCATATCCACCTGTTCTACAATATCAGGAAACATAGCCTCTACTATTCTGACATACTTATTTGTGGCTTTAATGGATTGATGTCCCATATATGTCATTAGTATTAGCATCACATTATGTATATCCTTCCCTGATTTGCATAATTGCACAAATGAATTTATACAGAATGTATGTCGGAGATCGTGTAGACGAGGACCTTTTCTATTTTCGTTTCGCATAATACCAGCACGTTCTAATATATGATTGAAATGATTTGAAACAGTCCTTGGTGAGATGGAAGTATCATTACATTTTACAAAGAAATAGCTTTCCGGATTAATGCTAAACCCAAATTTCTGTTTTTGGGCTACATAATCATGGCACATTAGTACCAAGGAAGGAGAAAGAGGCACATACCTGTCTTTCCCATTTTTACATTCTCTAAGCAATAAGCATTCATTTTTGAAATCGATATCACTGTGTTTCAATTTTAGAGCTTCACCTACACGGATTCCTGTTCCATATAGTAAACGGATTAGGCATGGCATGGAAAATCGGGCTGAATTGACTAAGTGATAATAGGAGTTAATCCTATCACATTCCTTGAAAATCTTCTCTATTTCATCAGATGTATAAATATAGGGGGTAAAATTTGATTGATGTTTTGGTAATATTGGAATATATGAATCATATCCAATTATTTGTAGGAAAGAAGAGAATCCTCGAAGAATGACGATCCTATAATAGCGGTTTTCTTCGGACTCTCCAGAAAATTTACAGCACCAGGCATCTGCCAAGTCTTTGGAAATACCAAGGGCTTTCTCGTTTCTGTCATTAGCAAACTTGTCAAATCGCTTTAACATAAATTCCATTACGGTTGTTTTACAACCTATGTTTTGTTTATATTCTACATATTGGGTAATTAACCCGGAGAATACGCTGCATAATTTACCAGTTCTCTTTCTCATATATATCTAAATAAAAAAATTCAGGAATTTGAGGAACTTCAAGTGCACATTGTCTTAGATGCTTTAAATCAACTTTCACATAATTTAAAGTGGTTGATAAATTAGAATGTCCAAGTATTTCAGCTATAACGCTTGGAGTTTCACCATTCTCAAACAAGTTAATAGCAAGACTATGACGTAAAGAATGAGGACCGTGTTTACGTGTTGAGATATCTATTTGGGCAGAAAGCATCCATTCAGAAACAATTCCTGGTAATGCCTGGGGGGAAATTCTTTGGTATGGAGCCATGTGTTCCAAAAAGACATATGGACTGTCAATTTCTGGTCGTCCAAATTTGATATAATCAATAATGGCACTTCCAATTTCTTCTGATAATGGAAATGAAACAGGTTTTCCTGTTTTTGTCTGGACAAGGGACAAACGATTGAGTTCCCATTCAAAGTTGGCGTATGTAACTCCTACTATATCTGAAGCGCGGAGCCCATAACGTGCTGCAAGTAAAATCATTGCATAGTCACGTTTGCCTTTCGGAGAAGACCTGTCTATTGTGACCAATAATTTCTCTATTTCCTCCTTACTATAATACGATGGCAATTGAGGGTTTCTTGGACGATGGAGACATAATATTTTATCCCAACGAAAAAAATTACAATCTCCTAATAAGTTACGTTCACATGAGTATCTAATAAAAGCCCTTACAGAAGATACAACATGAGGCCAAGGACGTTTCTGTCGCTTCAAATCACGTAAGAATAATAAGCAACTGGGAATGTCAAAGTCTTTAACGAGCTTGTTGTTCTCTTTTAGAAAATTAAACAAATCTCTCAAATACAAGTGATATTTACTTACTGTTAGAGGACTTTTAATTCTCCTTTCATGACAAATAAATTCATTGAATTGTATGCCTAAATCTCCTTTGAATTCAAACATGGGACTTCGCGGTGTTGGTTTTCCAATGATAATTCCTGTATGCAGAACTTCATTCATTATTCTTATATGTCTAACCATGTTCTTCTCAAAATCAGACAGTTGGGCGTATGCAACACCTTTATGGCGAGTTTTCAAAAAATCTTCCCCTACACGAGCAGAATAGATTTCAATTCTATTTTCCAGCATATAACATTCCAGTTTATTATAACTACTCTTAAATGCACAAATAGTTAAAGGTGCATAATGTCTTTCACGCAGTTGCTGGACAACTTGTTTCCTTAAATCATAAAAATTACTTTCTTCCATAAAAACATTATTTATTGTTTGATATTAATTGAAGCTCCATCTATTTGATTTGATGGAGCTTCAATATATCTCTTATTAGGAAATAATGCTATGATTTTACCTAATAAGTTAGGAATATTATGTAAAAAGTAATCCTGTGAAAAATGAATATACTATTTGTTAATCAATGATTTATATTTTCTTTATTTACATAATAAAATTGCTTACATAACCCACATTATGTAAAAGTTTACATAAGGTTGGTCCATACCGGCTTTTGGGGAGCGGGAAGATACCCAAAAGCACGCTGATCCGAAAATTGGAGGCGGGCGACAGGAACATTTACCGGGAATATATCGCTTTCTGCAACTACAAGGGGAAACGGCACGCCATGCTGCTCAAACGGAGAAAGGCGGAGTTTGCGCTGCTGTACATTCCGTAACATGGCAAATGCCTGACAAATGAAACTCCGATGAAGCCGCAACTTCATCGGAGTTTCCGCTTTTCATACATTCGGGATTTTTCCTTTGCCGATTACTTCACCGTCCCTGCAATGCTCTATGATGCCGGGCGAAAATCCCATCTCCCCGATTGCGATATGCCGGATATACTCCACATATTCCTGACCTTGAAAAATCCTGCCCGTGAGGTTTTTGAAAATCATCCTTATGCTTGTTCCGTCATCGCTGTGCAGGATGATTTTTCCGTTCTGTCTGATTTCTTCCATGATTGAAACTTGTTTTTGTGAATACTATCGTAGATTGGGACAGCGGTTTCTTTGCTACTTTCTTTGTCCGCCGTCATGCTCACCGAAAGAAAGTAGGGCGGCTTTGTCCGCCGCCACTCAAAAATGGGTGTAGAGTCCTGTTACCATCGTGAACATTTCTTCCAGCATATCGCAATATATGCCATCGTGTGTTTCGATGTCCTTCGTCTTGCACTCGAATGTCTTTTTGCTGAACGTCCTGCGGTAGAAACGCATATTGTAGAGGTCTAAGCCGGCATCGTAGATGATGTCAAGGCGGTTGGCACTCGTCTTGTTCCTCGCAAGGCTCATGCGCAGTCCGTTACCCATATCTATAAAGTCCTTGCTTCCCGTCATGGCGGCAAAGCGTCTGCCGCCTATCTGCTGTAAAATAGTCTTCGCTATCATGCTTTTCTTGGTTGTAGGTTGGCGGTGCGGACACCGCCAACTTGTTTAACATTCTGTTATCTCGGCAATGGGTGTGTTTCGTTTCAACCATTCCATCAGGCACTCCATATTGTACTCGCTTGTGATGACTGCCGTATGGCTGTTGATGGCGGTAAACCTGCTGCTCTCGTAGTCGTCTATCCACCCTTTTAGGGTATCAACTCCCCACGCTTCGGCATCGTCAAAGATGCCGTCCAATACTTTGATAGGCTCACTGAACTTCACTATCAGCGTTTGATAGGCTGCGTTCATCGTCTGTCCTCCTTTCCTTCCTTTGCCGTGAGCCACTCATCCCGTGCTTCTCGGCACTCGTCCAATGTGGGTTTGACACAAGAGAACAACTCTCCGTCTGTGGGGTGGCGGTAGTCGTACTGCACAAGTGTCCGCTTGCGTCTGCCGATACCTAATTGGAAACGCTCGTATTTCTCCGTACCTGCTTCCGTGCAGGTGCTTACTCCGTTGATGGTCATCCGTGTTGCCATAATCGTTGATTTTAGGGTGGTTAAAAATGTACTGACAAAACTCTGTTCTTCATCACCATTTCGGGGTCGCTCGTGTAGCGTTGGTGCAGGTAGAAATGGTGGGAACCGAAGCCGTAAAGGAAAAACCTGTCAAGTCCGTGCTTCTCGGCAAAGTTCTTTACACTCCGTCTTAACTGCTCCTCACTCGTTGCAAGAGTGAGGAGGTTCACAAATTCAAGGAACATCGTGGGGATTTTATCGTCCCACAGACAAACCATGCTTTCAATTTTTACTTCCATACTATTGGGTATTATAGGTTGATACTATGCCGCTTCCATCCGCTGGCGGATAAGGTTCACGTTGCTGTTCACAAGGTTTACAATGCGGTCGTGGTACTCGGTATTGGAATTGTGCAAGCCACGACTTTGCACCACTTCCAATGTCTTCAAGGAAACCTCCACCGTTTCTATGCGCTTGCCGTCAATGGTAGCGGATAGGATAAGAGAGTTCTTTTCAAGGAAATAGGAGTTGGAAAACACGCAATGGTGCAGTTCCGTCCCTTCCGCTGCAAACTCCGCAACGCTCTCCAACACACGCACCTGCAAAGTGCCGTCCGTGAAGGCGATGCCGAAGAATATGCCTTTGAGTTTGCGGTATGCCTTCTCGTGTTTCTTCGCTTGGCGGATGCGTTCCTCCAACTTCTTGCGTTCTATCTCCTTGTTGCGCTTGTGCATAAGTCTGTCGTGTTCGGCTTTGAGGTCGGAGGGACAGACGTACTTCGGGCTGTTCGTGTCCTTGCCGAAATGCCGCAGGAGGTCTATGGTGTCACGCCACATGGAGCCGTCAGCAATGGTGTAGCCGTTGCGGATACATATCTTTACGGATGCCCAATACCTCTCTATGTCAAAGGAACTGCGGATATAGTGGCGCAACATGGGGTATTGCCCTGCCTTCAACAGCGTTTCGGCTCGGCTGTCGGAAAGGATAGCCGTGAAAAGGTCGTAAGGCAGTATGTTGTGGTATTCGCCATTGAAGCCGTTGCGTTTCAGTTCGGGTATGAAACGCTGTCGGGGATAGGTGCAGACGGGGTTTATATCGTATGCACGGAGTTTGTTGTTCTTGCGTACCTCCATGTCGCTGTATTCCGCCCATAGGTCGTAGTAAAGTATGGACATTCCACGCAGTCGGGCAATGGTGACGGTTGTGCCTTTGGGCGAAATCCACCTTTGCACCACTTCATAAATGGAATACCCGGCTGCCTGCCCTGCCTTGTATTGGGACTTGACGAAGAAGAAGCGTATCACTTGGTACTGCTTGCAGGTGGTGATGATGCAGAAATACTCGTTCTCGCTGAACACGCTCTTTCGGGTGCGCAACGCTTCCAACTCCATGCCGCAATGCGGGCAGGTGCATCCGCAAACGGTGTCCGCAAGGTTGTGTTCACTCCTCCACGAATGTCCGCACTCGGTGCAGATGTTCGTGCCGTCCGCCCTCTTGATGGCGTAATGTTTGAAGCAATGGCGGAAAGCGTAAGCCCTCTGTGTGGCGGTCAATTTCGGCAGTCGCTCGCTCAATCGTGCGACTTCCTGCTGTATGGGTGTTCTCGGTTTCATAATCAGAAATTGAATAGGTTGGGTTGTTGTACTTCTTGTGCGGTCGCTTTGGTGGCGGTTCTCGGCTTGCTGCGGTTCTGCAACTTGCGGAGTTCCTCCTCTTGGTATCTGCGGACTGCGTTCTGCCGTGCTTCCGCCTTTTCCTCTGCCGTGAGTTCCACAACGTGGTTCACCGCCACTTGGCACTGAATGGGCTTGCCTACCTCTATCTCGTTCTCGTCATAGTAGTGGACGGCTTGCCCGAATATCTCCCCGTCCGTGAAGCCGTTGCAACCGCTCCGCTGCACGTAGTTGAGAATGTAGGTGACACAATCGTCTATGTTCTTGGCAGGGTTGCGGTAGTTCCTCGCAAAGAGCGTATCTTCCGCTGCACGCTGCTCCAGATACATCTGTATCGTTCTCTTGAAATGTTCTGTTCCTTTCATATCGCTGTCTTTTTTAGATTGTCTGTTTCAGTATTTCTCTCCAATAGGTCGGCTCTACCTCGCTCAGAAGGAAGTCTGTAAAGTCCCTCCGTGCGTCCTTGTTCAGTTCTCGGTAGAGTTCACGGAACACGGATATGTTGCCGTTGATGTACGTTTCCACCATGTACACGAAGATGTTGTCCACCTCGTAGTATCTGCACTGCTGCGCTGCCGTTTTGCTGCTTCTCTTTGCCATGTCAGTAGGGGTTAAAGGGTGAATAACCAAAGGATGAAGCCGAAGAAGGCAATAGTGGAAAGGATAGCCACGATTACACCTATCGCCACTCGGAACACTCCGTTTACAATCTCTCTAATAATGCCCCAAAAGATGCCGAACATCCCGAAGGCGGTGCGTACCATCAAGCCGCATATCGCAAGCCCTATGTACTGCGCCATTTGTCTGAAATTTGCCGTTGCCGTCATATCTTCGCTGTTTTTGATTTTTTTGTTTTTTAATGCGGATTCAAGAGCTGAGGGAGTTGAGTTTCAAACTATCTTATCTGCCTCTCGTTTATCCGACATTTTTTTTATGCGTCTTTCTGTCGCATCGGTCGTTTTCGTTTCGGGTGCTTGAAAAGGTAGGGATTAGGGAATGCAAGGTTTTTCGGGAAAAATACTACCCGCAGGGCTGGAGATTTTTTCCGAAAACAGGAGGCTTGACCTTGCATTCCCGTCCAATCCCGGAATTACCTTTGCGCCCAGAACGGAAATGACTATCTGATGCGGCTCACTGAAAGACGCGAAAATGGAGGTAAACGGAAGTGGAGGCAGATTGGACAGGAAAACTTCAAAAGAGAAATCCGTAAAAAAGGGAAAACGCCAAAAGGAAAAGGGACATAGCCGGAGGCGTGAAACCGGGCAAACCACCGGCAAGGAAGTATGATTTTATATGTCTGGCCGAGCGTGTACGGTCGGACGGATAAAATCATTCTTCCCGGTTTGCCTGCCGTGTGTGACGGCTTGTTCCATTTATGGATCGGGCGGTCAGACACGGCTTTCCGCTTACGGCTCAAAGGAACAGTGGAAAAAGAAAAATCGTCAGAAACCCGTAAAAGCACCTCTTTGGCATAAGCACAAAAGAAATGGGCCTTGCATCATTAGTCTAAACTGTTGTTTAGGCGTGAGGCAAAGCCCTTTTCTCCGCTTATGCGTAGTCGGCATACGTTCGACCAAAATCCTTTTGGGCGATGGTGTGCCGACGGACAAAACCGCTTTTACGGAAAAACTTGTATGAGAAGAAAAAATTAGGGAGATTCATTTCAAAATCTCCCGTTTTATTGTTACTTTTGCATACGAAGAGTTCTTTGAAGGTTACGCAACGCGCAGAAGGATGATGCAGTAGATAACTAACTAAATCGTAACCTATTACTATCATGAGCAATTAACCTACGCTCAGTTCCAATAAATTACACTCTTTTCGTAACTTCGCCTTACAAATGTATAAACATTTCCACCGAAATCAACAGCGATCAAAGCATTCCCTGAAACAGCCACCGAACCGAATACCGGAGCACCTGTCGCATGTTTCCATACCAGTTTACCGTCTTCTTTATTCACTCCGTAGATAGTTCCGTCGGAAGCACCTACATAAACCGTATTACCTGCCAGAACCGGACTGGTTTCGATCGTTGCGGAAGGTTTACGGGAATAAGGAGAAGTGAATACCAAAGCGTCGTTGGTTGCAAACTTCCATTTCAACTCCAGTGTCTCGTTATCCAGAGCGATCAAACCGTCTTTAGCTGAACCGAAGATGATCTCTTTATCCGTCAGCAAAGGTGTAGAAGTCACATCCACACTGAAAGGTAACTCCTTGCGCACAACCACGCGACCCGTATTGGCATCCAGAATAAAGAACGATTCACTCGAAATGATATACAGCAGGTCACCATGGACAGCTGCCGAAGCACCACGGTTACGCAGGCCGTTCGTATTGGCTTCCCATTTCAGTTCTCCGGTTTTCAGGTCGTTTCCGTAAAGTGCACGCCATTGGGAAGAACCAACCAATACATTCTTTGCTATAGAGAATGTCGTTGTTGTTCCTTCGCCCTGCCCCCAGGCTTTATTCCGCCAGATTTCACGACCGTCTTTCGTATCGATAGCACAAAGCCCTTTACCTGTACCTGCATAAACAACACCGTCAGAAGCAACCAGTCCTTCGATCAGGGAAGGCAGACCGTTTATCGGTAACTGTTTTTCCCAGCTGAGTTTACCGCTTTCGGCATGAATGGCATATAAATACCCCTGTGCATCTTGTGCCAGAACCTGACCATTATCTATAACGATCGTGTTCTTAACTGAGTTGCGTACCGGATATTTCCAGATAAGTTCTCCAGTCTTACCGTCGAGGGCATATATATGGGCCTCCCCTTTCAGGTTCTCATCCACAGAAGCTATATAGATCTTTCCATTATAAACCAAAGGCGATGTCATATAAATATTCGCTCCTACATTCTTTATCCAGGCCATCTGTAAAGGTTGGTTCAGTGCAGGTTGAGCAGGTACGGCATGCTGAGGATTCTCCAGCAGGTTCACCCAGTTACCACTCAGTTTCACCTCCACAGGAGCAGCATGATATGTAAAGGCACTTTCTGTTTCAGCTGTTTCTCCATTATTGAAACGGGCTTTTATCTTTAAAGTAACAGCCTTTCCCTCCTGTTTGGCAGTCAAAGGAACTTCGGCATTCCAGCACCAATCGGTAGCTTCTTGCAGTTTTTTGTTACTGAACAAGGCCTTACCGTCTACCAGACAGGTATAAGTCACTTCTTTTACCGGCGTTACGGATGAATAGACATTTACCGCCAAAGGCACAGCACCCGAAGCCAATACAGGCACCTGTCCCTCAACCGGGGAGGTTATCTGAATCTGTTTATTCAGATAAGTATAACGAAGCTCGGAAACGAAATCTCCTTTCTTATCGACATGCAAGACACGGAAAGCACTGGTTGAATGGTCGATACCACCTTTATCCAACGTTGCCGTAGAAACGGAATATACATCTCCCTGCTTCTTCATATAGTTGATATGCCAGTGTCCGTATACCCAGGCTTTCAGGTTATGTTCGTTCAGGTTGATCTGTTCCTGATCGTTGATTCCGAAAATGAACTGGTCGCCATACGTCAGCAGGTCATGGTTGAAAACGACGATCGGCTTGCCTTGCGGAACCTGTGCCAGGTCGTTCTTCAGCCAGCGATAGACATCTTCCTTCGTATAACCGGGCTGATAATCGCCTCCGGCCATCGGAGTCACGATATAGTGCGTGCTACCTGCATCGAAAGAGTAATAAACAGGACCGTAAATACTTTCAAAAAGTTCTTCACCATATTTCCCTTTCACCAGGTCATGGTTACCGATGGCATAAAACATCGGGCAATCCATATTGGCGGTATTCATCATTTGGATATGTGCCTTCAGACCTTTTTCATAGCAGATATCGCCTGTGTGCATAATAAAGGCAACCTGTTCGTTGGCTGCATAATCGCGCACATTATTTACCCAGTCACCGTGATTCTCCGTATTGAAGATCTCCGTATCGGCGATATGGACATATTTATGACTGCCATCTTTTTTGATCCCTCCGTTATAAGGCTGCAAACCGAATTCATACCCTTTCTGTTCACCGTCGATACGGATATAATGTTTATTATCCGTCTTATATCCCGAAGGAGTGGTGATAAAGATAAACCGTTCCCTCGGATGTCCCGGCAAGGAAAACGAACCGTCGGAAGCCGTTTTCACGACATTCAGTCCGTCGGAAACAGCTACACCAGCCATCGGTTTCTCTCCCTTATCAAAAACTCCGTTATTGTTCTTATCTACAAAGACCCGTCCTGTATAGGCAGCGCTGGCAGAGAATGCCACACAGCTCAACAGGGCGATGTTCAGAAATGTTTTTTTCATGTGATTGATGTGTTTATATTTAGAATGTTAGTTGTAAATCTTCTATCCAAGGTACTAAAGGTTGCGAACGGTCTGTAATACCCAGTTCTTCAGGTCCGGGAGCAATGAACTCGCTCTTTACTCCTTTCAGGTCCATACCTTTATCTGTCAATGTAACGATCCCGTAAAGGGCGTCTTTATAAGGCAGCGTATATTTCAAAGCCGGTCTTTTCTGATTGATCTCGTCGCTGAAACGTTCCGGACAGGCATATTTCTCGCCTACCCACTGATTGGAAGCACTGTTGATCTGGATATAGGCAATCCCGTTGATCTCCTTCATATAATTCGTATGATCGTGCCCGCTGAAAGCGACCGCCACCTTTTTATATCCGGCACGCCGATTCTCCTCCTCAAAGATCTTCCGGATATCTTCACGGTTCTCTGAAGAACATTCAAAGCTCTGATGTGAGAAGATGATACAACGTTTGTCGGTAGCCTGAAGGTCTTGTTTCAGCCATTCCATTTGTTCGGGATCCACCAACGAAATCTTTTCCGCTTTATAATAGTTCCCTTTGTCGTAAGGGAGATACTTTTCTCCATCATAGATATTATTCGGATCGAGTACGATAAAATGAAAATCTCCCTTATCGAAAGAATAGTACGGACTCTGCATCCCTGTGAACCGGATAAACTCCTCTTTCGAACAGTTATCCATATCATGGTTCCCAAATACCATGTGCTTCTCGCCGGGATAATCCTGCCAGAGCTTCAGGAAAGGCTTGTTTTCTTCTTTCGGCATACAGAAGTCACCTAGTTCGATGATAAAGTCGACCTGATTCTCTTCGGCTGCATGTAAAAAGGTACTCAAACGTTCTTCCGCATCATGTGCGATATCCTGATGTATATCCGATACGATGGCAAATGTAACAGGCTTCGTTTCTTTCTGGCAGGAACCGAATCCCAGACAGATAAGAAGGGATAGGAATAAGTGTTTCATCATAACTATTTTTTGATATTGAAGGTTGTCAATACGAATCCGTGATCGGAAGCATAGAAGAAGTCATCTCCTTTAAATGAGAATGTTTCACCCAGGATATTGTCATAGCATTGGGACTCTACTGCCTGTATCGTTTTACCCTGATAATAGATGAAGTCGATACGATCCTGACGGTTCACCGTTTCCAGCGAGTCGGCATCTGTCAGCCAGGTCGTTCCGATGTTCTTCACCGGATCGGGGTTGATCTCACGGAAACTGTCTTTGAAATTGGCCGCCTCCATCTCTTTAGATACCGTCCAGTTGACAACAGCGCCCCCATGATTGTACATGTCTTTGGTCGCTTCCGTCCAGTCCAGATGAGAGTGACTGTTAAAATCACCTCCCATAATGACCGGAATGCTATCTGTCTCCGCTATCATCGGTTTCAGGGCACCCAATATTTTGCGTATCTCATCGTCACGTGTACCGGCATCGTCCCAAGCCAGTATTTCTTCTTCCGACTTATCGGTGGGGGTCAAACGCATATCAGGTAAATAATGTATCCAGGTATCGAACAAACGGACCGGTGTCCCGTCCATATCTATTTCTACCCCTCCGAAATTAAACGTATCGATCACATCGGGATAAGAATATCTCTTTACGATCGGATAACGGCTAAAGATACAAAGGTTACTGGAAATCAGATAATGTTCGTATCCGAGCGAGTCCGCGATCATCGGAGCCGCCCCATAAGTTTCAACCATCAGAATGACATCCGCCTGGCTTTTCTTCAAAATGCCGATGATGCCGTCACAGGCTTTTTGTCCATAAGTTTTTGAGTGACCTGCATGCCAGACGTTCCAGGACAGGACGGTGAGTTGTTGCTCTTTTTTCTGTTCTGAGCAAGAAAGGAACATATTTATAAAGAGTATTACAGATATAATACAGACAAGACTTTGTGTTTTCATGTATATAATACTTATCAATGTTTTGTTAAAATATTATCACAAAGATAGAATAAAAGAGTGTATCAAAAAATAAAATATCTTTTTGATACACTCTTTTATACCAAATAAATAGCTATATATCTTTATTAAAAAATAGCCTTCTAATCTAATAGTGAATATGTATCTGCCTTAGTAAATTTATTTGGAATAATTCCACTAGGACAATCTTCAATTACTTGTAATATATAGACAGTACTATAATAATATTCTCGTTTATATATTACAAATGAATTATGTTCGCCACCAAATTCCTTATTTGCATATTTAACAAGATTTTCCTGAAAACGAACTTCTATTTCTTGTGGTAATGGATTAGAAGATGTCTTAAATTCAGTATAAGGGACAACTGTATATCCCTCAGATTGCCATCTTGCAACAGATCGTTCAATAAGGTCCTGTACTTGTTGATTGGCATCTACTTTTAAAGTTTCTACAGCCTGCTCTACAATAGACTGAGCAGCTACCTTATCATTGAATAACAAACATAATGCAAAGCTTACAGCTATAATTATATAACGTTTCATGTTAATTATATTAGATTATTAAGATAAAGACTGCACCAATACTCAATAAAAGATATTTTTCTTGGTGCAATCTAACTTATTATGTTGAATAATAACTAGAACAAAGATTATTACCAGCCGGTAGGCTGTTTCAGATTAGGATTCAACTGTACCTGTGTAAATGGTATCGGATAATAATAATATTTAGGAGCGATGAATGTAATAGGGATATTCTTATCTTTTACAAAACGGATATATCCTTTATCTCCTTCACTCAAATAGATACCTTGTTCTTTACCTGTTTCATCGAACAATGTGTAAACAGTCAGCTTATCCTTATCTTCGCCTGAGAGATTATTATCTGCCGGAGTTTTGAAAATAGCAATATCAGGTTCGCCATCACCTGTAATATCCAGCGGTCCGAAGCCAGGAATATACATACCTTCAGAAGGTCTTTCCATCAACTCACCAACACACCATCTTTTGATATCATCTGTTCTCAGACCTTCGCAAGCCATTTCGACACGTCTTTCACGCCGAATCTCAAGAATAACTTTTGCATTGGCACCTGTTACATTAGGATACTGGGCAGCAATCACCGGGTCATTCGGAAGATTACCCATATCCATCGGAGTTACTCCAACCCTGTTTCTTAACAAATTAATCGTATTATTGATATCGTTCGCAGTAATCGATCCCAACTCTGCTTTTGCTTCTGCATTAATCAATAAAACCTCCGCATAACGGAAGATAGGAAGATCGTTATAATTCTTACCGTATCCACCATTCAGATCCTGTGTTCTAGGATAAAACTTTACCTGTCCCAACCCGCCATAAGTCGGGTTTACTTTCTTAGCCTGAACGTCACCCGAAGCGATGAAACCTGCCGGCATAATTGTTTCTGCCATACGGGGATCTCTGTCTTCAAAAATCTGAGTGAACTGTCTTTTAGCATAAGAAGGATCCAAAGAGATAGGGGTTCCATCCAGTTTCAGATAGCTATCAGCCAAGCTTCTACTCAAATGCCACTGCCAGTCTAATACGGAAGATGTATTGTTACCATGTCCGATTGTACGATCGTAATCAGCATAAAGAATCATTTCCTTATTTCCAGACAAGTCTCCGCTAATAAACAAGTTTCGATACCCTTCTGCTCCGTTTCCGGTAATTTCAAAGCCACCCTTTGTCATAATTTCATTGGTTGCCCATATTGCTTTTTCCAAAAACGCATTGGCAGTACCCTGCAGATTCAGTTCCGTATGATATTTACGATATGTACCTTCATACAACGCAACACGAGCCATCAAAGCTAAAGCGGCCCATTTATTAATACGTGTACGGCTCTCTATTGCTTTAATATTTTCAGCAGCAAATTGTAGGTCAGCCATAATCGAATCGACCACTAACTCTCTTGAATCCTGGCCTTTTTCCAACAAATCCACATCAGAGGTCTGTAGTGGTTTAGGATACCAAGGAGAAGATCCGTATTTCTTGATTTGAGAGAAATAGAACCAAGCGCGGAAGAATTTTCCTATACCAACGTAATGCTTAACTTCACTTTCATCTCCCTGTGCCCTATATCCGTTAACCAACAATACATTACATTTACGCAATGTACCCCAATCACTATGGCTACCGTTAACATAGTCTGGCCGACCATCATTCGCCCATCCTCCGACATTCTTTTCATCGATCTTACCTCTCAACATATTATCCCATTCATTGGAACCACTGTATGTACTGATATTATCCGAATAAACATCATCTGTACTATACTGTAAGATTTCATACAACCCGTTCGTGTATGTTTCCAAGTCCTGAGGAGTATTGAAAAAGTTCTCCTCACTAATACTTGTCTGTGGGTATCTCTCCATAAAACTATCGTTACAAGCTACCAGAAATAAACTTGCTCCAACAGTTAGTATATATTTTAATGATCTCATAATTATCCAGTATTGTTATTATTTAGAAATTAAGATTAAATCCAAAAGAGAAAGAACGCTGCAACGGATAAACTTTACCATCATCGTCCAATGCTTCCGGGTCTAGATTTGCTTTCAATCCACTCACTTCAAACAAGTTTTCACCACTGAAATAGAAACGCAGACGTTCGATACCCGCTTTCTTAGTTACAGACTTAGGTAATGTATAACCGAAAGTAAAGTTTTTCAAACGCATATAAGCTGCATTCTGTAAATACTTTGTTTGAACGGCGGCCAGTTCATGACCTGTAGATTCGGCAATATAAGCTTTTACTCTCGGGAAGTAAGCATTCGGATTCTCTGGAGTCCAGTGATCCAGGTTTTGCTCCTGAACGTTTGTCCAAGGCTGTGCATAAATTCCCCAGAAATAATGGTTACCACCTTCTGCATACCAGTCTTTCTTTCCGATACCCTGGAAGAAAGCACGTATATCAAAACCTTTCCAATCTGCATTCAGGTCAACACTGAATGGTAAACGGTTAGATTTATTACCGATTTTCTTATAGTCTCCCGGATCCGCTAATGTACCAGCACCATTATCAATTTTACCGTCCCCATTTATATCTTTAAATTTCAAGTCACCAACATAGAACTGATAACTTTGGTCGTCTTCACCCACTTTAGACTGATCGGCATGATTCTTCAGTTCTTCTTCACTTTGGAAGAATCCTTCGGTTGTCAATCCCCACATCTCTCCGATTTCCTGTCCAACATAATACTTATCCCATTTGGATGTTCTACCTATTACATTACCATTCTTATCTGTAATATTCACATAGTTATCAAATTTCGTAATAAACGAACGACTATCGGCCAACACAAAACGTACGCTATAATTAAACGGCGAGTCTTTCAGATTAAACTGATCTCTCCACATCAAAGACAATTCCCAACCTCTAGTCTTCATATCTGCCGCATTTTCTTTCGGTTCACGGATACCTATTACGTTAGGCAATGTTTTACCAGTTGTAAGCATGCCGGTTGTATAACGTACATAGTAGTCATAATTGGCCGTCAACCGGTTGTCCAGGAACGACAAGTCGATACCACCATTCACAGTCGATACCTTTTCCCATGTCAGGTTAGGAGCAACGATATATGGCATATAAATACCGATAGGACGACTTCCATCCAGAATAGAACCGATTTCATAAGTAGACATACTAGGAAGATAAGTATACTCATCTACACCCTGGTTCCCCAGACTACCATAAGATCCGCGCAGTTTGAAAGAAGTCATATTCAAAGCATCCTTAACATTCGTAAAAAATGATTCTTCAGAAACAGTCCATGCAGCAGATGCAGAAGGGAAGAAACCGTAACGGTCATTCTTCGGGAACTTAGATGTTCCGTCATAGCGTCCGTTGAATTCGAGGATATAACGATTGTCATAGATATAATTCAAACGGAAGAAAGTACCGCGAACGGCCCATTCCTTTATCGTTTCGCTAGTCTTCACCGTACCGGTAGCCAGCTCCGGAGTAGGATAGCCATCACTGATCAACTGGTCTCGAGACACCCAGAAGCTATTTGTCTTCCGATATTCCTGGTTAAAACCGACCATTGCCTGCAAATAATGCTTCTCATTGAATGTCTTGTGGAAGTCCGTATAGACATTGAATACATTGTAATCATAGAAAGCACTTTCATTTCTTGCAGAAGGAGTCACGTTGCTTGTTTCCAGCGGTCTTTCCGGACCGGTCTTGTAAGTATAAGGCAAGAATGATTTTCTTGTTATTTCGCTGTCTCTTCTGAATGTAGCATCAGCTTTCAACTGCCATACATCTTTCATCAAGTCAATTGTTGCTGCAAATGAAGTCTGGAACTCACGGCTGTTGTTTACCTTGCGACCACCATCTTGTAGTTTTCCCAACAGTGCACCTCCACTACTGGTCCAGGTTCCATCAGGGTTTTTAGGAACATCCAAAGAGTTAGTTCTGTTCACCATATGGAAGAAGTCTTTGGTTGACCATCCTGATTCACCGAAAGAAGGTTCATCGTATGTACGATATGTGAAAGAAGTATTATTACTAACGTTCAACCAGTCGGTAATCTGATAATCCACCTTACCTCTCATGTTATAACGCTTGTAAAGGTCATTACCGTAACGGAACATACCATCCTGATCATAATATTCACCGGAGAAATAGTAACCAACTTTCTTACTTCTCTGAGAAATATTGAAATTTACCGTGTAAGAAGGAGCGGTTGAATTATAAACTTCATCCATCCAGTCCGTATGACCATAGTAAGCCCATTTATTAGGATCGGTAGGATTCAGAGCCACCGGATTCAAAGAAGGATTCTCTGAATATTTTTTGGCCTCATTCATCTGTTCCTGTGTATAAAGCGGGTTATACAACGGCCATGCTGCCTGATTCTTCAAATCCATTGTCACATAAGGATCCGTTACATGCTTAGGTACTCGGCTGATCTTTCTGGTTGAATAATATGCATTTACACCAATAGCAATTTTATCAGTCTTAGCAGTTTTAGTCGTTACCAAAATCACACCGAAAGCTGCACGCGCACCATAAATGGCAGCAGAAGCCGCATCCTTCAATACAGAAATGCTCTCGATATCATTAGTGTTCAAACGGGAAAGTTCACCAGCTGTAGTCGGAATGTTATCCACCAAGATCAGCGGATCGCCATCGTTGATAGACGTTTTACCACGAATATTGAATTTACTGGCTTCATTGGCACTACCACTGGGAACGGTAATATTCAGGTTAGGGATTGTTCCCTGCAAACCTTGCCCTACATTTGTGATAGGACGGTTTTCCAACGCTTTGGAAGTAATAGCATCTACAGCACCTGAAAGGTTAGCTTTCTTCTGTGTACCGTAACCAACAACGATCACTTCGTCCAGTGTTTCGCTGTCTTCACTCAAAGTCACATTCAATGCACTTTTTCCATTCAAAGGAATATCCTGTGTCTTATAACCGATATAAGAAATACTGATAACAGCATTCGGAGAAACTTCCGGTAAAGAGAAATTACCATCGACATCAGTTATACCACCGATAGTGGTTCCTTTTACCAGGATATTCACACCGATCAGCGGTTCTCCTGTCCCGTCTTTAACATTACCTGTTACAGTAATTTTCTTTTCCTGCTGGGGAGCGGCAACAGCAACTTGTTTTCTGTTCGTTTCGTTCTTACGAACAATAATCTGGCGGTCATTAATGATATACTCAATGTCCGTTCCTTCGAACATTTTTTTCAATATGGATTCAACGGTCTGATTGTTGACGTCCACATTTACTTTCCTGTTCAAATTGATATTTGAACCGTGGTACACAAAAATAAATTCACTGTTCTTTTCGATGTAAGAAAATACATCTTTTACAGTCCGGTTGTTCATGCGAACGGTCAATGTGGTTTGTTCCGCATAGGTTGATTCTGCATAGACTACAGATCCCCCATAACTTACCAGACATAAGGCTAAACATGCACTTTTAAGAAAATGAGCCGGTTTTCGGCTGAATTCTTCATTCTTTTTCATACATTTGTAACGTTTTTTCTTTGATACATAAATTAATAGATTAAACAAGAAACTTGAGAACCGAGTGATATGGCCGTATCGTTCGGTTCTTTTTTTAATTCGACGTCTTTCACATAGGCAATTCTATTTTGATATTATTACGTTGTTATTCGCATCCGTCTTATATTGAAGGAACAGGGACTGGCAGATGATATTGATCACATCTTCCATGTTCTCCCGCAAATCCAGTTTTCCGGAAATGGGGATATCTCCTATCTCTTCATTATACCAAATGGTACGCCCGTAATAACGGGACAACCGGTCCAAGGTCTCTCCAACCTTCCGGTCGCTCAACATCATCATATTATCCTTCCAACAGATATACTCAAAAACATCCACCTCCTTGATTGCCGTACCTTTATCATTTATCTCAAACATTTGATTAGGAGAGAGTTCCGACTTGTTATTCTTACCGGAATTAACTTCCACCCGTCCGTCAACCAGCACGACCGAAGCAAAAGCATCTTCCTTATAGGCGCAAACATTAAACTGTGTACCAAGCACTTTTACATCAAAACCATTTGTTTTGACAATAAAAGGACGTGAAGGATCTTTCGTTACATCCAGGTAAACCTCTCCTTCCACAATTATTTCTCTTTTTTCCTTTTTGAATACTGCCGGATAAAATACACGCGTACCGGCATTTACATACATCCTTGTTCCATCGGAGAAAGTGATATCCGCCCTTCTACCTTTCGGGACAATGATCTGGTTTATTTCCTCTTTTTTCTCTTTCTTATCTTCTGCTGTCTCCTTCTTTACAACGTGTTCCTCTGCATTCGACTTTCCATCCACATCATATCTGATAGACGATTCATCTTTCAGTTGCATCTTATCCTCACTTTCGATCAAAACGATTTCATCGCCGGACAAAGAAGAAGTGTTGTTTTCAAGCAAAGCAAGCGACATAGAAGTATCATTCTTCGTATCCATTACAAAATAAAGACCGACAGAAAGAAGTATGGCTATTGATGCAGCAACAGACCATATATAACGGTAGCGTAATCTGAATGAAGTATGTGGCTGATCCAACCGGGCTTCTATCTCCTGCCATGATGCCAGAGCTTCCGGTAATTTATCCGACTCTGCTTCATGAACTTTCCTAAGTAAGTCTTTCCCGGCCTGCTCAAATGATTTCTTACTTAATATGTTTTGTTTTCTATTCACAAGTAACCTCTTTTTATCCTTATTACGGGATAGGTCTCATTTGGTACTCACTTTTTTTGAATAAAATCAATTCTTTTTTAGATATAATTTCCTAAGACACGTCAAAGACCTGAATAGCAGATTCTTACTGGACTGATAATTTATTCCCATTATCTCGGCTATTTCATCATGCTTTAGTTCATTGACATAATACAAATAAATTATTTCCTGTTGATGGGGAGATAATTGCGAAAAGACCTGCATCAGATGTTTAGCCCGATTATCAGCATCCGAATCTTCAAAAGAAAGTAAAGGCATCAGTTCATCGGTCACAAACACTTCTTCATACAAGGAGATATCATCCGTGGCTTTCTCCTTTTCAAGTGTATCATACAATTTATTACGTAAGGCTTTGATCAGGTATCCTTTCACATTCGGGGTAGCGGAAAGAGACTGATAGTTCTGAATTAGTTTTATGAAAATATCCTGGATGCAATCCTTTACTAAATCCTTATCCGATACCAATTTGGAGCCATAATTATACAATAAAGAATAGAAGCGGCAATAGATTTCCCTGAAAGCCTCTTTATCCCCTGTCAAACATAATCCCCATAATTTCTCATCGGATATTTGCATATAAATATCTACTTATAATTATTGTAATAGCCTATCAACAACAATTGGTGTGCAAAAGTAAACACGCATTATTACACTCATATTACATCAAAATTAAGTAAGTATTAGTATTCAGATCGTATAATTTCATAAGTCCATAAATAGTATTACACTTTCAACATATCTATCTCTTTGAAAATAAAAGGTTGGAAATAGTTCTGTTAGAACTATAGTATATATTGCTACTTTTTACTGAAAACAATGATTTACTCCTATGCATAATACTTCGATTGTTAACAAACGTTCCTTAAAACGTTCATTCTTCTTCTCAATTTAACCTATTATAATAAAAATGAGCTATATTTGCATCCGTTGGGTTATTAGTTCTAACAGAACGATGGCATTAACATACAAATCTAATACCGCAACCTGTTCTTCCTGCTTTACCGTCTTAAATTACCATAAAAATTCCCCACTCAAAAAAATGAGTGGGGAATTTTCCCCGCACCGGTGGGGATAAATCCCCATTATAGTGGGTTCTTTTCCCCATTGCAGTGGGGAGAACTAAGTAGAAAAGGCTTTTCTACAAACTATTCAGGCACGGAATATATAAATTCCATGCCTGAAAGAAAGTGAATATAAAGAGTTATTTATTTTACTTTGATATGGTCGAAACCTTCCCCGTACACACCGATAACAGCACTCTGTGAAACAAATGCCTCCGGATCTATATCTTTGATCAAACGGAAAATTGTAGTCGACTCCCGCTTTTTTGCCAACACGAACATCATCTTCACACCGAGTCCGGTATACATGCCGGTTCCGTCTATTACCGTTACACCCCGGTGGAGATCTTTATTGATACGACGTCCTATCTCTTCATGTTTCTTGGAAATAATAAAGAACTGCACTGACTGGCGGGCACTATTCACCACCTGGTCGAGCACAAAGCTGGAGATATACAGAGTAGCAAAACCATAAACCACTTTTTCCCAATCATGCAGTACGAAATAACTGGAAGAGATAATGATCATGTCCGTCATCAGAATGACACGCCCCAACGTAATATCCCTGTACTTATTGATAATGGCAGCAATAATATCCGTACCGCCGGAACTGCCATTAGCAGAAAAAGCAATACCAATACCGCTTCCGCAAAAAGAAGCACCGATAACACAAGCCATGAACGGCTGATCACCAAGTAAATGCAAACCGGCTGTCGCCCCTTGAATAATCGGCAGAATAAAAGTCATGACCAATACGGCAAAAATGGTCTTTACGCTGAACCTCCACCCCAGAATGATCAGAGAAGCGATCAATAGCCCGCCATTAATTGCAAAATACGTGTACTGAACATTCAGTCCGGTCGCCCAATACACAATAGAAGCAATACCTGGCACCCCACCGGTAGTTATGTCGTTGGGCAAAAGGAAAACTGTCCACCCAATAGCATAGAAAAGCATGCCAAGAGCGATCATCAGGTAATCGTGCAGCTCTCTCAGCATTAACTGCCTTGAGGTAATCGATAAAGTTGGTTTCATTTTAAAAGTTTATTAATTTGCAGCTCCGCAAAAACGAAGCTGCAAAATTAATGAAGATTAAATCAATTTATCGGTATGATTCCAATGAATTTATAAAAAACAGATTGTTAAATTTCTATTACGACGGATCAGGCAGTCAATAACTCCATTTATCACGCCATTCAATGACGGGCTGGTCACCATCGAAACGGATAGGAAGCCAGATATAACGGCCATCTATCGCATTGTCGGGAGTCCATCGGTCACCCATATAAATGAATTGCCCCGGTTTGCCCGGAACCGGTAAAACATACGTACTTTGGGAATGGAAAGAGAGGTCGGCATCCGCCCCGGCAAACGGGTTCTCCAGTTCCTCCCAGGGTCCCCAAACAGAAGAAGCGACGGCCGAGCGTCCCGCATTCGGCGCCCATCCGGTACAGCCGGACATGATCAGGTAATATTTCCCGTCACGTTTGAACATTGCCGGAGCCTCCATGAAACGACCGGGGAAGAAACGGGCATAAGCACCGGAATAACCGGTATAATCGTCCGTCAGTTGAGAGATATGCAACGTACTGTTCTCTTCGGAAGAATAGATATGATAGGCTTTGCCATCCTCATCGACGAACAGATTCATATCGCGGGCCATTTGTCCGCCTTCCATGTCACGCCCGAGTAAATTCAGACTGTCCGGATGAGCTGGCAAACTACCGCCTGTAAACTGACTCCTATCCGATTCCGGAACCCGCTGTTTATGAATATCCTGCACATTGATCGGCCAATGACCGGCATTCGGACGTACGGCACGAAGGAACGTATAAGGACCAACCGCTCGATCGCTCACGGCAATACCGCTAAGAGCACCGGAATATCCCGCCCCTTTCGGCTCCAGATGAAACCACATGACATACTTGTTATTCTTCTTATTATAGATCACTTTCGGACGTTCCAGAATACAGCCTTTCGCTATGCTATGTGTCGAATCATCCGTCACGACAGACAGAGCGATGCCTTCGTCTTTCCAATTATACAGATCCTTGGAGGAATAACAGTGAACACCGACCAGGGCATTATTTCCGGCTGTTCCTTCCGTCTTATGCTCGCCAAACCAGTAATAGGTATCACCGGCATGAAGAATACCGCCACCGTGAGCATTGATATGCGTCCCGTTGTTATCCGGCCACAGTTCACCGGGAGTAAATACGCCCCCTGCCTGTTCTGCCCCTGTTTTACTTTTACAACTCATAAAAGCAACGGCAAACAACAGGATACACAACTGTATAATCTGACCTTTCTTCATACGATCAGACGTCACAAATACGTATACATTTTTCAAGAGAGGCGATCTTATCCTGCTGGCGCGGAACGAACTCCTGTCCGACAAACCCTTTATAACCGGTTTCCACTATCGCTTTCATGATAGCCGGATAATAAAGTTCCTGTGTCTCGTCGATCTCCGCACGTCCCGGATTACCGCCGGTATGGATATGGGAGAAATATTCGTGATACTTTTGAATATTCTCAATAATATTTCCTTCCATGATCTGCATATGGTAGATATCATACAGAAGTTTAAAGTTAGGCGAACCGACACGGCGGCACAGTTCCACTCCCCAGACAGTATGATCGCACTGATAATCTTTGTGTCCCACACTATTCAGCAATTCCATTGTCAGGACCACATTATGCTTCTCTGCCAAAGGCATCAGACGCTTCAAACCTTTTTCACAATTTTCCCATCCCTGAAGATCGGTCAGGCCGTTCCGTTTACCGGAGAAACAGATCAGATTGGTCAATCCGGCTTCTGCTACCAAAGGAATTACCTGTTCATAACTGGCAACCAGTTCATCATGCAGTTTAGGATCATTAAACCCACGGTCGATCCCTAAACCGGCTCCCTGACACATAGCTACCGTCAACCCATGTTGCTGTACCACCGGCCAATCTTTCGGATCGAGTAACTCGATCGATTCAATGCCTATATTCTTACATATTCCGCAAAATTCATCCAGCGGATAGTCGCCGAAACACCATTTACTAACGGAGTGGCGTATATTCCCCTTAAGCGGTTCCTTTGTTTCTACTTTTTTCTTCTTTGCAGGATTCGCTGCATCCAGTCCGGATACGGCTAACGCAGCCCCACCCACCAGTGCGGTCTTAATGGCTGTTCTTCTTGAGATGTTTTCCATGTTATTCAGAATTGATAATTAATTAGATGGTACAAATATAAGAAAAGAATCTATTTCAGCACCTTGTCTATCCACGGCAACACCCATTCTACCTTAAAATAATAAAACAACACAATAGTGAGAATGGCTGCCATCCTATAGTGCTACTATGATCAGGACTATAGTTATAAGCTATTCAGGACTATTGTGTTGTTTATATGGATCGAAGAAGTACTAATGTACTAAATCGAAATCAGTCATCAGACCATAATCCATCATTTGATATTCATTACCAGGAATAGGCTTTTCTATTCCTTTCCAATGCCACGGAGAAGCCAGGCCCGGGGCCGGATTACGATAGTGCGGGCCTAACAGGTTCTTATGGCTACCGATTACCCGGACATCTATCTTATTCTTACCTTCCTTCAGATAAGATGTTACATCCAAACGATAGGGATCGTATGCAATAATACCTGCTTTCTGATCATTGACATAGACTTCGGCAATCGTTCCTTTCCAGTCGTTCAGCTGAACAGCATATGGGGTTGAAAGAGATTCTACCTCAAAGTCTTTGGAATAACTTACTCCCCAGGAATAGAACGGTTGCTTCTGTGCTTTCCAGCTACCCAATGTCAGGTTTTCAACCGGAGCACTGATACTCCATCCTAACTTTTCCGGGACAACGGCAAAGTCTCCCAGGACATAAACCGGCTCTATCTCTGCAAAGATGCTCATAGGACTAACACTCAATTCCACAGTATTCAGACCTGTCTTCACCTGTTTTCCTATAGCATAAACACCGAACGAACGATCCAACCACCATTCTCCCGGTATCGGTTTCACCTGTTCACCGTTGATCTTAACAGTAAATAATTCAGGACGTTCCGAAACCAGTTTCATATTTGAATAATCGAACTTATCGTTTACAGTAAAACGGTAAGTCGCCGTAAAGCCACCGTTCTTAAAGGTATCCCGATCTAAAATATTCCGCTTGTACTGTACGGAAGTATTCCAGGGGTTACCATTCGCAAAACCATATTCACGGAAAACGATATCGGCTGCCTGTGCAAAGTAAACATTCTTTGTTGTCTTTCCATTGACACTCACATCACAGAAATCGATATTCAGTGCATTATCCTTCAAACGGTTAACCTGAAGCGGACTAACAGCCGGAACCGGAGTAGAGCCTGCAACGGCCGGCATTTCAGGATAAGACTTCTGTGAACCTTTGGAGCTATACAACAATAAACTTCCGGCTGGTTCCAGATGGAACTTCATTGTCAATTTACCGTCTGCTTTCGTCGAAGGATACGTATAGATATTTCCACTCATCGCATCCATCTGAACAGCTGATTTCCCGTTGACAGTAACCGTTCCGTCCACAGCTTCATCCAGGGATGAATTTACCAGGAACAATAATTCCCCATCGGTAAACTGACGGCGCTGGTGGTATAAATCGCCTCCGTTAAACGAGAACCGGCAATCTGCATCCGCAAATGTATTCTGAATAACTGCATCCGTCAACTGAGGAACGGAAGTTACAGACTGGGCAGAAAGTATTGTTTTCCAATCCGCATTCTCAGCACCGTCGATCAAGGAAGGAGAAGAGAAAGTGACCACACGTCCGCCCTGTTGCACAAAGCTCTGCAATAAATCGAATGTCGGCTTATTCAATGTTTCCATCATCGGAGGTAATACGACTGTCGTATATGCCGCTTTACCGATAATAAACTTACCGTCGGCAACGGTCCCATGATCTTTTATAATATTCTCTGAACCCAGATCATATTCTACCTGGCTCTTTTCCAAAGTCGTTATAAAAGTCTGGAAAGCCTGACCGATTTCCATCAGTTTCGGACTGCTCTTAGTATGTGAATAATAGCTCCATAATGTAGCATTAGGCTCTATGATCAATATATCGTTCTGCTGAACCCCTTTGCTCATAAGTAAAGACAGACGGGCAAAGTAATCATTCTGCGACTTATAATCGGCCCACCACGGCGAATGGTAGGTAAATACCGGCGGATAATCGTATTTACGGGCACCCGTAAGAGTCATATGTGCCAGATGCTGATTCATAAAGTTTACTCCCAGGACATACTCCCAGTCTCCGAGCCGTTTGAAATCCTTGAAGGTTTCGTCCCAGCCACCGCCACCATACGTTTCACTCAACGTACGTGAATATCCCATCTGATTGGCGACGCTACGCAATTCTTTTACCGAACGGACATTACCAAACTGCGCTACAGGGCTTTTCTCATCAAACTGGTTGAATAGCATATCGATCGCAGGCATCTGATGCCAGGCATACATGGCCATATTATCCGGCCCGTCATTCATATAAGGCCATCCGTGTTCCCAGTAGTGACCGGTCCATTCCAGGTTATTCTCTTCACAATACTGATGGAAAGGTTTTGACCAACGGTCGATAAACAACTGCAACAAAGTCTCCATATAGTTATGACGCACCTTCTTCCAGTCGCCGGTCTCTTCTTCCAGCAACGGCAACAACGGTTTTAAATCATATCCCCATTTTTGCTGGAAGACATCGAACAGATCCGGAGTCCAGCGCAGTCCGCCCGGAGTACTAATATTCGGCTCGTCAGAGAAAATACCCTTAATGGATGAACCGAATTCTCCTTTCAGCGTCTTTTCATATCCGTTCTTCATCGTTACTTCCAGGAACTTTTCCGTTACTCCCGGAACCAACAGGTCCACATACGAATAACCGCCGTACCAATCCGATTTCCCCATATAAGTTTTCTTATACAGGTAATATTCTCCTTTGGTTCCTTTATATTCAGCCATTTGGGCTGTAATATCTTTCCAGGCATCGCCTTCCTTTTTTAAACACATGTAATAAGGGGCTGTATCCTCCGGAAGTAATTCAGCCTTTGTCAAAGCCAATCCCTGGCCCTGGTTATAAGATTCCGGCATTTCCTGCGGCACATGGCCACCGGCAAATCCGCTGGGATAGGAGTTTTCATCATAAATCCAGACGTTCATACCTATCTCTTTCCCGAACTCTACCGCATGTTTATAGAGAGAGAACCATTCGTCACCCAAATATTCAGTGATCATACCCGGACGGGGATGAATGAAAAGACCTCCGAAACCGGCCTCTTTCAGCTCACGCATCGTACGCTCTACTTCGGCCTCGGTCACTTTACTGTTCCAGACTGCCAGCGGGGCACTTCTAAAATCGGCAGGCGGATCTTTAAAATCCTTTTCTATAGTGGTAAAAGAATCCTGCGTTTGCACGCTGGTATTCTGACAGCTAACCAAACCGAATGATAGGGCACTTCCTGCAATAACACCGGATAAGTATTTTACAATGTTTTGTGCTTTCATATACTTAAAGATTTATTCGTTTGTACAAAAGAATAGGTTAAGCCTTTCTTCTAAATTATAAAATTGACAATTTAGTTGATAAAAATGATATTTCACTACTGCCTGTCATTCCTACAGAGCACATGTAATCCGATAATTCCCCGATTGTATTTCCAACTGATCCAATTTGTCCGACTTTACATCATTAATCGAAACACTCTTGGCTTTAACGGGTAACAAAACCGTAGCTTTACAACCAACAGGAATACTCAGATCCAGGGTAAAGGCTACGTCCGTTTTTTCCCATTTTACATCTAACATTCCGAAAGGAGTTTCTTTCGCTGCTTTCACCCATGAAATACCTTTTACCAGTTGAGGCTGAATAAATACATGCTTGTATCCCGGATTCGCTTCGTCTGGGTTGATACCTCCCAAAGCCTGGTAAAACCAGGAGCCGATACCATTATAACAATTATGGATATGGCTACGCTCTCCATTCCAGTGCTCCCAGGTCGTAGTCGCTCCATTATCCAGCATATACAAATAGCCCGGATACTCTCTCTTCTTCAACATTCCATAGATAAAATCGGCCTGTTTATTCTTCACAGCCCATTCGGTTATTACAGGAATCCCCACCAGTCCTGTTGCCAGATGTCCGTTAAAACGGTCTTTCGTGACACGATACAAGGTATTTCTGACATCAGACTGTTCATCTTCCGGTGTTGCACCGACCAGCATCGGGTAGATCAAATCGATCTGCGTACCTGTAGCATAACTCTTCTGCCCGGGATCATAAAACGTTTTATGGATAAGCGTATTCAGGTCTTTATATTTAGCCGCATACGCCTGTTTATCCTGTTCCTTACCCAATACATTCGCTATCTTACACATCGTTTGATAGCAAACCGATATATAGCAATTATCAACGGCATCAACCGATAAAGGATTTGTCTGGTCGATCCCGGTCGGAGTAGCCCAATCACCCAGATACCAATTCCGGTAATCGGTGTTCGGCCATGTTTTCAGCAGACCGTTTACGGTATATTCATCCACATACTCCAGCCATTTCTGCATATAAGGATAATAACGTTCTATCAGACGGCTGTCGCCATAATTTACATAGGTAGCCCACGAAGCTGTAATGATAAATCCGCACCAGTACGGGCCTCCTCCTGCCATATAAGGATTAGGAGCCGTATGAGGCATACCTCCGTCTTCTCTCATGCAATCTGCCCATGCCTGCATCCAGTTCATGTATAAAGGAGTAAGATTATACATTGTCTGAACGGTCTGCGTCGAGGCATTCCCGTCGCCACCATACCCCAGTCGTTCGATCTGGGGGCAGTCTACCATATACCCACCTAACGTCAAACAACGGAGTGTATAGCGGATCATATCGTGAATTGCATTTAAGTCTTCATCCGAACAACTAAAAGAGGCACTTCCGTTATAATCCGTATGAACCAGGCAAGCTGTTATATCGGTTAGCGCCGGAGCCTCACTCAGATTCGTCAGTTTCAGATACCGATAGGCCTGGTAATTGAACTTATTAACGAAGCTCTCCCCTGCTTTACCGGAAGCGATATAATAATCTTCATAAAGTCTGTCTCTGAACTGCCCTTCTTCGTTCAGAAAATCGCAATAGCTAATCCGTATCTTCTGACCGGAAGCCAATGCCGGAAACTTTATTTTCGTCCACCCCGTAAAGTTCGTTCCCATATCGAAGATCCAGGCGGTATCACCGGATGCCTGGCATGATACCGGATGGAACTCTTTCTGAATCCGGTTCAACTCTGCCATTTGCGGCGTAGCCTTATGGACCGGTATCGAAGCTATTTTTACTTTTTCCCATTCAACGCTATTCAATGTAGAAGCAGTTAAATCGGGAAGCAGTTCGGAAGCCGTTACAACCTCCCCGCCAAACTGATGCGGCCTCCAGTTTCCTGTCGAGACATAACCGCTTTTACGAGCCAGCCAGGAATCGTCCGTAACCAAAACCGTAGTCCAATCTCCTTCGTCTCTGCTTTCCAGCTGGGCACGGACAAACGGACCGCCTTCCACAACGCCCGGAAGTCCGTCGCGGTACCAGCCTTTACCTAACCAGAGAACAATCTCATTACTCCCTTTCTGAACAAGTCCGGAAACATCATAAGTAACGATCAGGGAACGTTTATCGAACTGGGAGACAGCCGGCGTCAATACAGCATCGCCGACATGTTTTCCATTGACATATACCTCATGGTAACCCAACGAATTCACATGGAGCAACATCTTTTCTCCAAGTGTATTACATTGGAATGTTTTCCGGAATAGCGGCGATTCCATTTGGCCTTCGGCCTGGTTCATGCCGATATATCGGGCAGTCCAATCTTCCGGATGCAGCAATCCCACTCCAAAACAAGCAGGTTCACTCCATGCGGACACATTCCCTTTTCCATCCCAGACACGCACTTTCCAATAAGAAAAGCTCCTGGAACTTAGAGGACTACCCTGATATAAAACCCCATTGGATTTGTCTGACTCCATCTTTCCCGAATTCCACAGGTCTGCTTTTCCTTCCGACAAATACTTTTTATCCGAAGCGACCAGTATCTGATAAGCAGTTTGTTCGACACCTTGTTCCTTTGAGTTTAACACCCAACTGAAGTGAGGAGAGGTATTGTCGATTCCCAACGGCTCATTTAAGTTCTCACACTGCAAACCATCGATATCCAATGACGAACGGGTACTGCACGAAACGGCTAACAGCGAGACAAACGCAAATAATACTTTTAAATAAATGCCTTTCATATCCGTCATTATTTATTTACCTCAAACTTATAAGTACCTGCAATCAATTCTTTAGGAGTATTCTCTCCTTCCAGATGTAATGTAGCCGTTGTACCGGGAGGCACAGTTACTTTATAAATAACTTTATCACCCACTCTTTCCCAGGCTGATTTTATCAACCCGTAAGGAGAATTATAAGAAGCTTTTACATAGGTCAGTTCTTCTACAAAATGAGGCTTCAGGATCACATTCTTAAAACCAGGGTTCTGCGGATCGACATTAATCCCCGCCAATGCCTTATAGAACCATGCTCCAATTTCACCATACATGATATGATTCTGCGAATATCCCCAGGCCAGGCCGTTATAATCCCAATTCTCGTAAAGGGTTGTCGCCCCCTGACGTAACCAGTTTCCCCATGAAGGATAATCCTGCTGGGTTACCATACGGTAAGCCTGTTCTACATTTCCCGTCTCCGTCAATGCATTAAGGATCGTTTTACATCCCATAATACCCACATCCAAATGATCTTTGTCCGCTTTTACCCGTTTGGTCAACTGTTCTGCAACCTTTTCTTTACAGTCTTCCGGGACTATCCCCCAATATAAAGGCATACTAAGCTCCGTCTGATAGCCGTTGGCATAAATACCGGTTTCCCTATTCAGGAACTTCTCATTGATCGCATTCTTTATTTTCTCTGCCGCTGCCTTATAATACTCATAATCCTTCTCAAAACCGAACAGTTTGGCAGTACGGGAAACGATATCCGCATTTTTATAATGATAAATCGAAGCTGTCAATTTCTTATCTGAGACAGATTTGTGAGGCACCCAATCTCCCAAGCAATAATCACTGATCAGTCCTTCCGGATACTTTTTCAACCAGTAATCCGTATGCATTTTCATGGCTTCATAATTATCCTTCAGGCAGGTCGGGTCACCATAAAACTCATACAAAGCCCAGGGAATAATGGTCATTGAGCATGTCCAGTCGGCAATGTCACCACCCCAACCACCGGAAGGTATAATACAGCGCAACCGTCCTCCGTCATACATATTATCCCGATGGTCATCCATCCATTTTTCATACAATGTAATCCCGTCAAAGCTATATAGTCCTGTTTCAATCGCCAGATGGGCATCGCCTGTCCAACCGTTCTTTTCCCGGTGAGGGCAATCTGTCGGATATCCGACCAGATTCGACAGATACGAGTAGTTGGTCGCTTTCAATAATCTGTTGACAAACGCATCGGAACACTCAAAAGAGCCGTTTACCGGAGTATCCGTGTGTATAAAATAAGAAGTAAGATTTTCTGTCGACAGATGCAAAGGCTTATCCGAAGATATCTCTGCATATTGGAACCCTTTATAATTAAAACGGGGCATATATTCATTCGTATTGCCATCCAATATCAATACATCCGTCTGGAACAGCTCGTCTTCCGGATGAACGCCATACTTCAACGGCTCATTTACATTTTGATAAAACTGGGTGTTATTATCGTCGAATAATCGTTTTCTACGGGAATCCAGTTGTTCTCCATGACGTACTTTCACCTTTGTGCCGGGTATGCCTTTCGCTGTGAACTTCGTAATGCCTGACCAGTTCTGCCCGAAATCACATAGATAGAGTGTATCGCTTATTTTCTTCAGGTCGACCGGTTTGCAATATTCCGTGATACGGATCGGATGCATCGCCTGAGAGGTTATATTCGTGCAGGGGATAGCGACTTCCGTTGCATTCTTCCAGGATGAATCGTCATAAGATACGGTATTCCAACCCGGTAACTCCTTTCTGAAATCATAATTTTCCGCCACATAGATAGCATTGAATGTAATGGGACCACCTTTCACCTTGAAACTTTCATCGGATGCCAGAATCTCTTTTGTCCCATCCGTATATGTTATATGCAAATTCAGGCAGAAAGAAGGACGCTTACGCCATGGAGCTTTATCAAAGGACCATTCAGCAACCGGCTGATGGTTATACCAGCCATTTCCGAGAATTACCCCCACAGCATTATCTCCTTTACTCAAAAGATCGGTGACATCATACGTAACATACAATAACCGCTTGTCATAATCGGTAAAAGCCGGATCTAAAAAATGGTCACCGACCTTCTGCCCGTTAATGGATAGTTCATATAATCCGGCTGCCACTATGTACGCCCTTGCCGATTGGATGTTCTTGTCTAATCGAATAGCTTTCCGGAAATAGGGAGTCTCACGGGACTCTATATCCTGTCCATCTGAAATAAATGTTCCCTTCCAGTTTGAAGGCGTCAACATACCTGTTTCAAAAGAAGAAATTACTTTCCGGGATTCCCGCTTGTCTTTATCCCAAACAGTAACACTCCAATAATATTTCGTAAAAGGCTCCAGGGCTTTCCCCTTATAACCTGCCATCGTTTTCCCGTCTGCTTTTTTCTCCTGCCACAGGATCTTCTTTCCTTTGGACAAAGCGACAGAATCTTTTCCTACAGTGATCCTGTAGGCAGTTTGAACGGCTCCGTCCCTGCTATCTTCCAGATGCCACGAAAAACGCGGAGCCTGGCGGTCGATACCTAACGGAGCAATCAGATGCTCGCACTTCAAATCCGCAGGCACACACTCTTCGGCTTTCTCCTGCGCCTTTAGTCCACAGATGTTTACAGAACATAGAAACGCCATAACCATCCCCCTAATAATCTTATCCTTTTTCATCTCCTAATGAATTTAGTTAACAAATTATTCTTTGTCATGCAAAGATACGTATCAAGTATATTTCAAATGAAGTTCGTATTTTTCCTGACCTTCCATCTTATATACTTTGATTCCATTTTTCTCAGTCCGTAAGAACGGTAGCTTGATTTCTTCCCGTGCATCCAGCCATAATTCGACAGACACTGTATCCGGGATCCTCAACCGAAGGGTCCGTATTCCTTTCTTTCCCTGCGAATAAAAATGTACTGCCCCTTTTGCTGTGTATACATCAAAATCTACTTTCTCCAGGCTACCGGGCTGCGGCTCTATTTTTATTTTACCAGATCCTCCCTCTATCGGGCAAATACCGGCTATCCCCTGACTGAGAGCGATCAAAGGATGCATGGCGCAATGACTCCACTGAGAGCCTTCATCCGGATAAGCAGTCCAAAACTCCTGTAATGTGTTATTTTCCCAAACAGAGCTCATTCGTCCCCATTTCGTTCTCAAGTCAGACAGAACGGATTCAATCTTCCTGTATTTAACCAATGCCCACAGACGCCACACGGCATTACACGGGTATGATATACCCAACTCTGCAGGAGTCTGTTCCAATATTTCCAATGACTTATCTACAGAATTACCCGGACACAAATCATAGACCAATGCCGTAGACAAAGAACGGTCACAATAACGTATCTCTCCTTCTTCCTTTATCCAGGGTAGATTATTCACATAAACTTTCCGTTCCTCATCCCAAAACTTACGGATACATCCCTGAAGTATCCTATTGCCATAAGCTTCAATCCTGTCAGCTTCTTCCTTATCTCCAAACAAACGGCACAAAGGAGCCAAAGCATTCCTGCACATTGCTGTAATATAAAGATTTAACGCCAATTGTTTATGACGGTTCTTTTTATATGCCTCATGATCGATGTAAACCGAACACATTCCTAAGTTCTCTGCCGGTACCAATTGCTCCTCTTCATTCGTCAGCGAACAGAGAAAAACAAAAAACTTAAGAAGTCTCGGATAGACTTCTTCCAATCCCTTTAAATCACCGGTATACATGTAATAATGATAAGCATCGAAACAAAATCCGATACTATGATCCAGAATAGGGCCCCAACCGGTCAGTTGCATCTGTCGTTCCATCGTACGTGCCAACCGATCCCAGGCAGGCCAACTATCCATAAAGTATCCGTCTATGGAAGATCCCTGGCTGAATGTATTTATATACCGGAAAGGAAGCGAACAATCTCCCATCGTCTGAAAAACAGCATGTAACTGATGACTACCATCTCCGCTGTATTGTTGCCTTTCCCGCGCCATTCCATCGACCAGTGTTTCCTGGGCACAATTATATAATGTATTTACTGCAGCATCGACCACCTTTTGAATAGTATCGTCTGCTATGAATATATCTGGTTCTTTATGCCAGGGATATATTCTACGGCGCATACCGACCGAAGATATCCTGACCGGACGATTAAAGTTACGAATATGTAACTGAAGCCATCTGAAACTCTCGAAATCAAATGTTTCAAAGGTATTAACCCCTTCTTTACAAACAAACCGGGTCCAGGAGTTAAAATGAGAATTTATAATAGCAGGACCTCCGATCCGATGTGCTTCATGCACCAACAATTCCACCACAGTTCCTTCCGGAGCGTCAATAGTAAAATAAGGCCACCCGACGCCTTGTTCACTAAAAGAAAAGGTCAGCGCAGCCGCATTGTTTCCATTCGGCTCCACCAGCCACTCGTCTCCGGACTGTCTGACAACCGGCTGATGTATAACATCGAAAGCATCACTGACCAACATATCAAAATAATCTTCCGCCGGTCTCTTCCAATGAATCCACATGGATTCTTCCAGTTTGGGCCAGGCCACCGAATATTCCCGCATCAAAGGAATACTCCTCCGGCGGATCTCTGATACGTTTTTATCCCCGGATATCTCCCAGACATATTCTGAGACTCCGTTACAGACAGACGGATGACATCCGTCATCACTCACAACCAATGCTTTTACCCAGTCCGCATTCTGGATAAAGTCAGGCGTATCCCATCCATACGGATACAGTCGGGCATCAAAAGTCTCTTGTAAAGAGCGCAGAAACCATCGTTTGTATTTTCCGGGCTGCCAACTGCGGGATAAATAGCTGAACCACGAGTCATCCGTCAGTATTTTTTGCCCATCGATATCCAGATTCAGGATAAATCCGGGCTTTCCCATCGGAGAAGTTCCATCACCGGTTCCAAAATAACAGACTTCGACGGCTATTGTATTTTTACCTTCGACCAAATATCCCGCCAGATCCAGCGGATCGGCTTCCTGCCAGCGGGGATCAGACGGAGCAGGCCCCCATTGCACTCTTTTCCCGTTCACAAACAAACGATATCTGCTATCCGCCAGTATCCATCCATTCGCTTTCAACGGCTTTTCTTTCAGTATGACATCTTTCCGGAATAAAATAAAAGTGTTTTGCAGCGTCCGGCCGGCCGGATACCAAATCCATTTCGCAGGAGACAGATCCAAAGCTCCATTCCGGTCTTCCTTTGCAAAGGAAGACATACCTACGAAAAATAAAAGTGTTATAAATAATACCTTATGAATTGCCATACTACAAAACAATTTTATCCGGATGAAACAAATATCAACAGCTTATTTATCTTTTCATAAAAGGACTATAAAAGTAAACAAATGAAAAACTATTCACACTATAATCCCCGCAATATATTAACCGGACCGAGTAAACCTGCGTCAGTCAGCGGGGTACTTCCCCTCAGCATATCGAAACGGAAAACATCATGTGTTTTTGTAAAACGTTTCTCTACCGGCAATTTCCAGTCTCCAATCACCCGATTCGCCCATAAATTGACTATATCAATCTCCAGAACATTTCCTGTATCCTTTATACAATCCGTAATATCGACGCGCCAGGGAGAGCACCACAAAACACCCAGCTCTTTACCATTCAAACGAACAGACGCCACATGCTTAACATCGCCCAAATCGAGGACAAGCCTTTCACCTGCGTGAGAAAGCTTTTTCTGCACATTCCCCATGTCAAATACTTTCCGATAAGTTGCTTTACCCGAATAATACTTAATCCCTTCTTCGGGGCTATCGATCCAGTTAGAAAGCTTATCAAAATGTACTTCACCGGGACCACCCCAGTCTTTGTCAAATAAAACCTGCCATGAGTCGCTTAACTCTTTGACCTTCTCATATTTCAAGAAATTAGGAACTCCTTTGCCGGAACTGTTCTTAGAGATAGATTTGTGGAATACAATAAAACAAGAGCCATACGGCGCCAACTCCAACGACAAACCGGTAAGTCCGCCCTTCTGCTCAAAAGAACCCGCCTCTTTCATCTCACCCGTTACCGGATCCCATATCTCCGGTTGTTTTCCGGTAACTCGAAAGGAAAAGTCTCCGACTTCGGTCCTTCCTGTACGATTAATCACAAAATAAATCTCGGACTGTCCATCCACCCGATGGATATAATCGAACTTTTCAGGCTCACGTGTCTGACCCGCATAAGAAAAATCAGGTTGTATTCCATCCGCTAGCAAAACTTCACGTGCTGTCTTCCCCCAGATGATACGTCCTTTACCAAACTTCCGTTCCGTACGAGTTTTCCCATCCAGGTCACCCCAAATTTCTGCGGCAATCTTCCGTACCTCTGTGTCACAATCCGGATACCCGTTCAGTTCTGCCGACCTTTTAGGAGGTGCCCCAACTACAGTAGCCCCATCCCTGATCAATTGCCGAAGTTTCTTGATTACTGGCAGAGACATGGCATCCGAAGGATCGGATAAAACCTTCAACTGTTGATAATGCCCTACTGCCTCACATATCTCTTCCACAGGAGAAACACAATTCTGAAGATATAAAAGACGATAACTCATACCATCAGGTAATACGATCCTTCCATCTTCGACGGACATACGTGTCAGTAGTACTTCTGCATTCGTATAATCACAGTCATAGCCTACCCCGAGAGTCGGCACAACATATTTAGGCGGGACCAGCGTCGGCGGTCGTTCGCCCAAAAAGAAACAGACATCGGCCACAAACTTACCCTCCTGCAATAAAGACTGGCAACGAGACAAATAAGAAAAAAAGGCTGAAGACTGTTCCCACCAGGTTATATTAGGAGTAAAATGCTGACCGGCACAAAATTCATATCCGGGTTTCCCATCTTCCGGAGGCTGGCAGGTTGCCTGATGTAACATAAAGCGGTTTATGCCTTCACAAAAAGCATCATTCGCATAGGGTTTTAAATCGTAGGGACCCAGAGACCAATGCGTACGGTCCTGTTCCATCTGTGTGAAAGCTTCCGCCTGCGCTTCACGCCGGCCATATATATGTGCAGCCGAAGCTGTTTGTTTCAAATTAAGTCTTGCGCTTTTACGCGAATTCATTCCGTCTTCAGGTAATTTGTAATGTACCCAAAATTCGCCGGCCGGAATATCACAACGCCCCAAATTTTTTAGTGCATCCTGAGGAGGCGTATCATTCGGTCCTCCCGCCTCATTACCTACATCCATGCCATTCTCATGGCATAATTCATAGAAATGTCCATAAAAGTTTTCTGCGACACAATCCTGTATCGTTCTGTCAAAATCATCCCGAAAACGAGCCGAAAAGACAGAATCATTCACTGTATATCCCGCTAATATAGCCATATATGGCTTTAAATCATATCCTCGGAAACGCCGGAATTGCTCCGGGAAATCCTGAGTCCATGTCAGTTTTCCGCATTCCCAGCTATCCGACCACAAATAAGCCAATTTACCGCCGGCCTGTCGGGTCTCTTCAATAACTAACTTACCTAAATGATCAAAATGATCATCCAAAGCAACCGTACTCAAATAATCTATTTCATATCCGTCTCCTCCTTCGAACGTATCGCCTTTAGGATATGCATACCATTTGCTCCAGGGATGACCTGTCAATGTATATCCTGTCCGTAAAATGAGCCAGTCGCCTTCCGGAACATCCCAATGCAATCTCCCGTCAGAATTTATACAGTCCGTGATATCTATAGCAGTTTCCGGATGTACTGTTTTTGTTTGGCGTTCTATTTTAAATGCCTGAACCCATACATCATGGTAATAATTATCGACAGTTTCAGGTTGAGGAAATTCTTTGGAAAAGGTTACAGGCCCGGTAACGATCTGTTCACTTTGAACTACTTTCTTCATCGCTTTATCCGGTGTAACCCAAGGCCCCATCATGGTCCAGCCTCCCGCCAGGTTAAATCCTATTTCAATATTCAAACGTTTAGCTTCCCGGATAGCATGCCGATAAAGAGCACGCCACTCAGGACTCAGCCATTCAACACCTAATAAAGCCCCTTCCCCGGCATATCCACCCGTACATATCAGATTGACACCACTGATCCCTTTTGCTTTAAACTCTTCCAGGTCACGGGTAATAGAGCCTTCATTTACACGATTATAGAGCCACCACCAATAGACTCTTGGCTTTGCATGATCCGGCGGTGAGACAAACAAGTCACTAAGATCGCCTGCTCGCTGACCTACAACCGAATTGCAGCAGAGAAATATGACCAGTAAAAAGAAGATAGACTTTAATCCAGTATGTTTCATGGTATTTTTCTTTAAAAATATGAACAAAGCAAGGAGATCGTTCTTTGTAACAATCTCCTTGCTATTATCTATTTATCAATATCCCGGATTCTGTTCCAGCAAATAATTGATCTGTCTTTCTCTTAACGGGAAAGCGAATACCAAACGGTTTTCCGTTACCTCAAATGCGGAAGGAAGAATCCACTGATACTTCGCCTTCATCGTCTTTCCGAACGCGGTCATTGTTTCTATCGCTTTACCTGTACGAATCAGATCTGTCCAACGATGGTTTTCAAAGGCCAGCTCATGACGCATCTCATCAGCTACATCCTCTGCAGTAACGCTGGTCAGCGGCTCCAATCCGGCGCGGGTTCTTACCTCATTAACATAAGGTAAAGCCTCTGCATTTCGATTCTGCTCTACCAAGTTTTCTGCCAGTAACAACAAAGCACCTGCATACCGGTAAACCGGGAAGTTATCTCCTGCACGCCCAGCATACTGATAAGGAGGGTGATAATACTTCCGGATGAAGTAGTAGAAATTTTTACCAGTTGTCGGAGTAAAATCCGATACCGTCTTGACTTCTTCGCAAGTAAACTGTTCAGCGTCATCAGTCTTACCTTCTGCTACAGCAATGGAAGCATCCAAACGCTTGTCACCCGGTTCATAAGACTGGATCATCTCTTCCGTAGGAACACACCAGCCACCGCTTGTACCTGCATAGTTCGAAAAGGTGATACCCATCAGGAAGTCATTATTACTACATTTCGGAATCAAACGCCAAGGAATATCATTATGTACGCCTGCATTAGAGCCATCTTCGATGTACTGTATTTCAAAAATAGATTCTTTCGAGTTCTTATTGGCAGGATTAAATACAGCTTCATAACTGTCCAAAAGACCGTAATTCATCTGTGTGATATCTTTCAAATCCTGTTCAGCAGCTTTGTAATCACGAGTAGGCTGTGACATATAACAATAAGCACGCAGCATTTTAGCAGCTCCCATCGTTGCCCGGCCACTCTGCGGGAAAGTGCTTGCTACCGGCAATCCCAAAGAAATCGCTTCCGATACATCGGTAAGCACTTGTTTATAAACATCTTCTGCCGGAGATTTAGCAGCAAAAGCTTCTGCTTCGGTAGTTACCTCTTGCAACATAAGAGGAACACCACCCCAATGCTGTACCAAATCGAAATAATAGAAGGCTCTCAGGAACAAAGCTTCTGCTTTTACCGTTTTCTTCTCTTCTTCCGTCAATTCGGAAGCATCCAGTCTACCCAAAATCGTATTTACCTTGGCAATACTAGAATAAACGCCTTTATAACGGTCCGGACTCCAACCGACAGTTTCGTCATCTAAAAACAAAGCTAGTTTTTCAGTCGAGTTATAAGGACCTCTATCACCGCTATAGTAGGTATAGAATGTATTATCCGAACGCATCTCATCCATAAATATACCACTCAAGGCGATATTTCTCAAACCTGTATACGAAGCAACCGTAGCTTGCTCGAAATGATCTGCAGTCTTATAGAACGTTTCCGTCGTAATAGTTGTCTCAGGAGTCAGATTCAGGAAAGAGTCACTGCAAGAAGAAAGAGACAACACACTTGCCGCAAAAATATATATATTTAACTTTTTCATATTCTAATGCTCTTTAAAATTTAACATTCAAGCCAATTGTATAAATTCTGGCAACAGGATATGTTGTATGATCCACTCCCTGATATAATCCGCTTGTATTCTTATTTACTTCCGGATTCATTCCCGGATAAGAACCTACAGTAAACAGGTTTTGAGCACTTCCATAAACACGTATTCCCTTGATATAAGGATTTGATTTCATCGGAATCGTATATCCTAACGTGATATTCTTCAATGTTATGTAATTATTCTTGAATACCCAACGAGAATTGGTATATCGGAATAATTCCGTCGTACCTGTTCTTGTTCTCGGAATATTACCGTTACCTGGATTATCTTCTGAGCGCCAACGTTCTGCAACTTCCTTACGAACATTGAATACACCGTCTATATTTTCCGTCCATTCATAAGTTCCGTCTATAATGTCTCCGCCTAATGAACCGGTAAATACAACGCTCGCGTCAAAATCTTTCCATGAGAAAGTATTCGTCATACCGAAAATACAATCCGGATTCGGATCCCCAATGAAAGTACGGTCATTGTTATCGATAATACCATTTCCATCCAAATCTTTCATACGGACAGTACCGACCATAGAAGAGGCATGTTTAGGTCCGGCTTCATATTCTTCCTGAGTCATGAAAACGCCATCATAGACGTAGCCGTAGAACAGACCTAACGGTTTACCGACTTCCGTACGGTTGTAATCTTCCTGATTATTATTACCGCCAATCGGCGTATTGTTCGTACCCAGCTTCATTGCTTTATTACGATTAAATGTCAAATTCAAGCTGGTATTCCATTTAAACTTGCCTGTCATATTCTTCGTTTCCAAGCCAACTTCATGTCCCCAGAATCTGAATTCACCAATATTGGATTGGATGTTTTCGAATCCGGAAGAATAAGGAATATCAATCTGATACAACAAACCATCCGTTTTCTTCCAATAGTAGTCATAAACCAAGAATACACGGTCATTGAATAATCCTAAATCTACACCGAAGTCGAGCTGTTTGGTTGTTTCCCAGGTAAGGTCCGCATTACCGATACCACTTGTTCCACGTCCGGCAGAAATTCCGTTATTGAAGACATAGTTGTAAGTTCCGATCGTAGCCAAATGATTATAGTTACCGATATTATAATTACCTACGATACCATAACTTCCACGTAATTTCAAATAGCTCAACCTATCGAATCTCTCCATGAAGCTTTCATCCGAAGCAATCCAACCTGCAGAAACAGAGGGGAAATTAGCCCACTTCGCATTCATACCAAAACGAGAACAACCATCCCGACGGAAAGATACAGACAGTAAGTATTTACCCATATAATCATAATTGGCACGTGCCAGATAAGAGATCATTGCCCATGAACTTCTGTCACCTTCACCTGTTTTTGTCGTGGCAACATTGAACCACCCCACTTCATCATCAGGGAAATCTGATGCATTGATTTTTGCATTCTCTGAGGTTGTCTTCTGGGTTGAATATCCGAGCAAAAGATCTACATTATGCTTATCCGCAAATGTCTTATTGTAGGTCAACGTATTTTCGATCAACCAGTTCACATATTTACTGGTACCATAAGAACCGACAGCCGGTTGAGGAGGAGCAGTGAACATGGCACCATTTGCAATAGAAGGCACCCACGATTCGGTTTGATCCGATCCTAAATCGGCATTCGCACTGATACGATATTTCAATCCGTCTATAATCTTGACATCTGCATAGGTGTTAAGCGTTCCTCTCATTTTCCTTTTAGGATCGTCACGTTCACTCAACACGAGATAGAAGTTCGGATTGGCAAACATACCTGGTTGTGAATAAGATATCGGATATGTTCCGTCATCATTCTTATATTTCAACTGTGGATCCATCAAGAAGGCAGAACCAATTATATAACGTCCGCCACCCAATCCGGGGATAATCTGCCCGCTCATATAAGAACCTGATAAATTCAAGCCAAACGTTACACGGTCCGAAGCTTCATATACATTATTAGCACGTGCCGAGAAGCGTTCCGAATAGGTATTGATAATAACACCATCCTGCTTGTTGTAGTTTAGGTTCACAGCCGATTTCACTTTTGTGGTTCCTGATTGTAAACTCAGGTTATAATTCTGCGTCAATGCAGTCTGCAAAAGCACATCATACCAGTCTGTTCCATTCTGTAACGAAGAAGGATTCCGATAACATTCAGGAACTCCTCCGGTATAGCCTTCATACTTAGCCTGATCTTCGTAATATTCTTTTTTGAACTGAGCAAATTCCTGAGCATTCATCACATCAGGACGTCCTCTTTTCGATACTTGTGTTGCACCGAAATAAGCACTGAACTCTACATCTGTTTTTCCTTCTTTCGCCCTTTTGGTCGTTACCAAGATAACACCGTTGGCAGCCCTGGAACCATACAAAGAGGTAGAAGCAGCATCCTTAAGAATTGTAATATTTTCAATTTCTTCAGGACTTATCGACTCCAGTCCCGTACCTTCGTTCGGAGTGATCGGGAATCCATCTACTACTACAAGAGGACTGTTACCACCATTCACGGAAGCAGCGCCACGGATACGGATAGCCATACCACCGCCGGGTTCACCGTTTGCCTGAGTGATCTGTACACCCGAGAATTTACCCTGCATCTTCTGGCTGATATTCGGAACAGGAATGTCTTCCAGTTCTTCATTATTCAATTTACTCATAGAGCCGGTTACCGAACGGGCTTTCTGAGTACCGTAAGCCACAACAACGACTTCATCCAGCGCTTCTGAATCTTCCGATAGCTTTACTGAAAAAGTTGTTTGATTACCTACTACGATGTTTTGTGTATTATAACCGAGATAAGAAATTTGCAATGTCGCATTATGAGAAACTTCTAAAGAAAATCGTCCGTCTACATCGGTAACGGTTCCGTTCGTCGTGCCTTGTTCCAGCACATTTGCACCGATAATCGGGGTTCCTGTTTTATCCGTCACAACACCCGTGATTTTCTTTTGTTGCTGGCTAATCGTCACAGACGCATCTTTTAAATTGGAGCCATTAGCCGCAGATACATTTGCTCCTGAGAGCACGCTTAAAAGTAATAATGGGAGTGTAGATCTTAATATAGGAGTATAT
>NZ_QUGR01000006.1:0-283379 GCF_003479145.1 Parabacteroides sp. AF18-52 | reverse complement strand
TCCCCCCCCCCCCGTTAAACATTTTTTCATACTTATTTCACATTTATTATGTTATTAAGAATAGAGTATTTTATCAGTCTTACCTGATACGTTTAAGATTATCAAAATTGTACTTTACATAAATTTGATACTAGTGTTTTCAAAAGGAATTAAACCATAGGCATATTATATTAATGTTAAACATCTTCAATTCTTTATTTCACATGGCTAGCGCATTTATTGCAACAAAATTATTCACTTAAAAATAAAGAATGTTTAGAAAAATGACTTTAGATATTATAAAAATGACAGAATAGTTTATATCATACAAAACCCACTTATCCGTTAAGCTTCGTAGACATTAAAAGACTTTTATAAAGAATGATGTAATAACATATATTCACACTCCCCGGTGAAGGCATCACCAGGGAGTGTAAGATGATCCAAAGGATTGAATCACATACGACACACAGCTAAAACCCGAATAAGACTATTAACGCACCTCTACCTGACCGTCCTGTACCAGGAACTCGAAAGAGCCGGATTCCAGTTCATAAACAGCAACAGGTATTCCATTACGAGAAGATTTTCTTACAAATTTCACTCCTTTAATTTCTTTACAATCAGAAACAGACTCAGAGACAGGCAAATAAAGGGTTGCCGTCGTATTTGCCGGTACTGTCGTGCGATAAGCGGTCAATGTACCCTTCCCATCGGCAGTCCAGGCACTATGGATAACACCGTAGCAGGAGACATAACTTCCTGCTAAAGAAAGATAATCGGCACCGGCTGAAGGCTGCAGAACAAAATGCTTATATCCGGCTTCTCCCTGACCGTAATCGCTTGTAATACCTAGTTGATATTCATACATCCATTGCCCGACTGCACCTAAAGCAAAATGATTGAATGAATTCATAGCATTACTATGACCTTTAGCAAAGGCGACTTCATAACCGTTCCAACGCTCCCAAATAGAAGTAGCCCCTTTAGTAACCGGATATAACCAGGATGTAAAATCAGTACAGGTAAACATCCGATATGCTTCTTTAACATGGCCGGAACGACTCAATGCAGGCAGGATATTCGGTGTTCCGGAGAAACCGGTCGTAATCGTATAAGCCGGATAGCTGGCGTCACCCAGACCACTTGCAGATGGATTAGCAGCCAATTCTGCCAAATAGGCTTCCGCCCTGGCCTTGTTCCTATCGGAAAAACAATTGAAGTTCAGCGGTGTGGCATAAGAAGACTGTGAATGAACCAGTTTTCCGTCTACATTTTTGGTTTTACCTGTGGCTTCATCTACATATGCCTTATTCCATTCCTCTTTTACCAAGGCATGGCGCTCACGGAGCAACTCCGCATAGTCTGCCCGACCGATCGCATCGGCCATACAAGCGGTCACTTCCATCATATACATATAAATAGCATTATTAACCAGATCAGCAGGAGTATTCGGGTCCATTGCCAGCCAGTCAGACAATCCGCTTGCTTTGCTCGACAAATGAGGATAGGTCTCACTAAAATCATAAAAATCCATACCGTTCAACCAATCCATCATCGCTTCCATATTTTCCTCTATGACCTGTTTGTTGCCATACTGGATATAGAGTTGCCAGGGCACCATGCAGACAGCAGCCGCCCAAGTCGTACCATCGGCAAACGTCGTATCGTCTGCCAGGTTATAAGTCGGGACCGTACTGCCTATTCCACCCGGAGCTTCTGTAGCACTACCCACTCCCTGGTCTGCCCGCAAGGTCACCATCCATTGCCGGAAGAAATTCTGTACATCCGAATTGTAAGTAGCTGTACGCGTGTAAGCCTGTGCATCGCCAGTCCACCCCATACGTTCATTCCGTTGCGGACAATCGGTAGGGATCGTAAAGAAATTACCCATCTGGCTACGCTGTATATTTTTGAATAACTGATTTACCAGTTTACCAGTCCTGCCATCAGCCGTAACAGCCTCATACTTTCCGGAAGGCAAGTTGTCTGAAGAAAGGACCAATCCCTTCACACTGCTGACGGGTAAAGCCCCCGAATGAGACGGCAACGTAATCTGTATATACTGATAGCCCCGGTAGGTCGTCGAAGGCCGGATAGTCACTTCTCCGTCATCTTTCGCAATATAAAAATCAGAAACCAGCGCAGCACGCATCGTTTCATGCAACGGCCGGCCGGCTATATTTCTTCCCTTCTTCCCGTATTCACCGATATACCAGGCATCATCTCCCTTTAAACCTGGATAGAGCTGTTCTGCATAACGCATGATAACAACATCCCCTTTTTTCAGCCATCCTGCCGGAATAGTCACTGACGGAACACCGACCATATTCACCCCCATATCATATACATAGGTATGCTTATCGGCACTATGTACCGGCATAACCTGTCTGGCAGTCAATACTTCACGGACGCGTACCGGATCATCGTAGCGTGATACTATATCAAAATGTATCCAGTCTCTTTTTTGTATGATATCCGGTTGCCCCCATGCCGAATCGTTATAGGCCGTAGTAGTCCACCCTTCTACAGCCGGTTCCCGGTTCGCATCATAACGTTCCCCATGGAAGAAACTACCGGAGCGGACCGGCCCTTCTTTGTAAATCTTCCAGGTATCCTTATCGGTCACTACCACCTGTTCGCTTCCATCTTCATAAGATATGACGAGACGGGCCAACAGAGCTTCGTGATCTCCAAAGAAATTAAAATTAGGCATCGTAAAGGTCATATAGCCGGTATACCACCCCGGATTCAACCGGGCAGCAATGCAGTTATCACCTTCCGCCAACCGGTCGGTAACATCATATGCATAATAGCCCAATACCTCCCGGTACTGGCTATTACCGGGTGCAAACCAATCTTCACCGACACGGTTCCCGTTCATAAACAACTCATAAGCACCCATGGCCGTCACATACAATTTTGCCCGGGTCATTTTCTTCCCATTCCGGGTCGAGAATGAAGAGCGCAGCATCGTCAAAGCGCCATGACTTGGATCGGCATACCCTATTGTCATCTTTTCCGTATCGTTCCGGACAAGAATATCGTCTCCTTCCACACGGACATTCGGCAATGTTTCAAAAATGTTATAATGCTGTTTATCAAAAGTTACGTTATCCTCACTACGTCCGCAGTTCTGTACCCGATAACCGGAATAACGGACCTCACAATCCGGCATAGCCGCAAAACCGATCGAGGCCAGATGCGGTAATGTATTCTGGTCATGTGTATCTCCCCAGGGACCGACATTAAAACGAGCCGGTGTATTTCCGGAGGCAGCAGTGGTAGTCAATGCCTTTCCGTCGATAGTAAAAGTGAGATTGCTGGATTCGACTTTTACGGTTATCGTATGTTCCGTATTTTTATTGTCTGATGTAAAAAGGGAGTTGATATTGGTTTCCGGATATTTCTCTGCGGAAACAGTCAGGAAAGGAATATCGGCACGGTCGGATTTCGCATAGCCGACACGGTAAATATGTAAAGCTGCCCCCTGAGCACTACCTACACCGGACAGATCCAATTCGACACGCACATAGTTTTCCCCTCGCAGGTTATCAGCATTCTGAAAAGAATCGATCAGGCGAAAGTCGTTTGCCCCTAATATGAACGAAGCCCTATCCCCCTTGAGTAATTTGAACCGGGTCGAGATCATAAAATAGTTGGTAGCCGCAGCATCCAGTATCAACTCTTTCGAGCCGATCCATTCCGCACCGTCCCAGGCCGAAATATGGGGATTCATCAATCCGGTTTCAAAAAAGGAAGATGCCGTATAACTTTTACCTTGTGCATCCCAGACCGTCAGATTCCAGTCATAGGCCATCTCAGCCTGCAATGCCACTCCCATGTATTTTATCTGGGTAGAAATATCCGAATCGACTTTACGACTGTCCCACACCACCCGGTTATCACTTTTACGTGTGACGACTATCCGGTAGGCAGTTTGCTTTTGTCCCACTTCATCCGATTGCATCTGCCAACTGAATACCGGATGTTTATCTTCGACAGCAAGTGGCTCTACCTTATTTTGTACCTTTAGAGAAAGAATGGAAGTAGTGCACCAGGCATATGCCGGACAAAGAAACAGATAGCCTACCAACAAATATATCCAATGTAGCTGTAATAATGTGTATTTCATTGAGACAAAAAATTAAGAGGTTATTTTACAAATACAAAGTTAAGGCAGTACAAGGTTATCCCACATTCAATTTTGATGTTTATCTTTTCATTTTTGACAGTAGCAAAAATAGTCAGCCCTGTTATCGGCCTTACCGATAACAGGGCTGACAAGAACTAAGCCTTTTATACCGGATTATAATCCGGCTATTGAAAACAGGCGTACGATCAGGTCAAAATCGGAATCACGGAAAGAGGTTTCCCAGGGTGTCGTATCCGCCTGATCATTCCGTGATTTAATCATCCCCGCAGCCTTTTCTCTTTCTCCCCGATAAATAGCAGTGCACCATTGTACAATACGGTTTTCCGGAAAATCCGTACTCCAGGCAGTTACCATACGGCCTGCTTCCGGCTCCTTACCTGACTCACGCAAAGCCAGCGCACTTAACAAGTTACCGGAACCGAAATACGAATGTGATGTCTTATATCCGGCTACAGTAGCGAATAAGGCAGCAGCTTTCCGGTCATCCCCCTGCCCTGCCATCGCTTTCGCTTCCATATAATCTTCCAGACGGCTGTCGATCATGTTGTCATAAGGTTTCCCAACCCCCAGATTTTCCGGCCATTCCTTAGAGGCTTCCACGCTTTTCATCGCTTGCTTATAATTTTTACGGCCCAACTGTTCCATTGCCCGATATAGATTAGCCTCCCGGTAAACAGCCCGTCCGGCATACGAGCCTTCATTCGGAAGTACCTGCATCCGGCTCAACAAGGAGATGCATGACTGATACTCGCCCGTTTCACACAATGCCTTCGCATACTTCAAACCGATATAATAGTTCGACGGATACTTCTTCATATACTTCTTTCCCGTCTCGACTGCTTTCTGCCATTGGTTGCCGGCTACATAATAGTTGATCAAGGCAAAACCGGTACGCCATGACAGCCCGACCTGTTCCGCTTTCAACAGATCGGCCAACCGGGATTCACCTTCTTTCAAAGAGGCACGGGTCAAATAGAACGGCGCATAGTCCACGTCGCCACAACGCTCAAACAACGCGAACGCCTTTGCCTTATCCTGATTGGCCCACCGGATCAGCCCTTCATAATAATCGATCTTCCAGTCCGGGCGCACTGTCCTCGCCCATTCCAGCGCTTTCAAAGAGGAGGGACGGAAAGGGAATACCATCGCGGGGGACATCCCGGCAACTCGTTCCAACATCTGCCGACTTTCATCCTCGTTGCCTGTCCGGTGCAACAAGTAAGCCTGTTTGTAAAGGGCAACCGGATAACTACCCACGCATGACAAAAGAGACAGCGCTTCTTCCGTGCACCCCACCGACTCATACCATTCAGACAGCTCCATATAGGTTTCAAACGGCAGTTCATTACGTATCAACGACTGGAAATCATCGATCGGATGTCCGGAACCTTCACCCAGATAGAGCTGTTCAAAACGTGCGGCATGATATAACGGAAGGTCTTCCAACAACGACTCGATAAGTGCTTTTGCTTTTTCCGGTCGATCAGTCTTACGGTAGACCACCATTAGCACATGGTCGGCAGTCAGGTTCATCCCGTTAAACTCTTTACTCTTCAACGCATAATGTTCCGCCTTCGCCCAATTCTTATCGATCAGGAACATTTCGGCTAATTTTTCATAGGCAGCACTGCGTACGCCCGGCGAATAGGATGCTATCGAAAAGCCGTCTTTGGCATCCGTGTTATTCCCCAGCGCCCTATTGCATAACCCATACAGATAATTGACGTCTCCATCATATGTGTTAATGCTCAACGCCGTTTTACAACGGGCAAGAGCCTCGTCATAACGCCCCTGGCGATAATACAGGGAAGCCAGGTCTGTCAGCGCAGGTACGAAATAAGGATCTTTATCCAAAGATGCCAATAAGAATGTTTCTGCTTTATCAAGTACTTTTTGATTCATCCACTGTTCTCCCTGCGTATAAAGACCATACACCGAGTTCCAGTCAAAGTCGGCAGGCAGCTGTTTCGGACGATTGATTATATTATCCGACGGGACTTCCGAATACACCAATAAATCTTCTCCCACCACCACTTTCAGTTTTCCGGCAGCGACTGCTTCACTCAAAGGGATTGAATCTTTCCATGTTTCAAGCACACCGCAATTCAACGGGACGGAACGTACTTCTTTGTCTCCTTCACAGACCTTCAGCGTCGTAGACAGTTTCTGCAAAGGAGAAAAATACAACTTCAGGAAGCCATCTTCCCTCAACACGTTAAGCGCCCCGACACGGCTGGCTTTCGAAACTCCTTTTATTCCTTTTACCGGGAACCAATACTCCGTCCACCGGTCGGTACCCTGCGGACCGAATGCCGTATGTTTATAGGGAGTAAAGCTGCTATTGGAAGCCGGTTGGTTATACATACGTCCGGATTGCAATTCGATATACTGACCGTCGGTATCGGTCAACAGATCTTCCCAGATGCCTCCTTCACGGGAAAGTCCCCAAAGGAAGATCTTCATACCCAGCTTCTCGTCATAATCGGCATGATGGATCGAACCGAAATCATACTCATGCCAGTAAGCACCATAGAAATCGTTATATTTTCCTACTATATGGTATGATTTGGAATTGCCGAAATCATTCTTTTCATACCAGGAGATATCCCGGCCCTGTTCATCCAAAGGAAACGAATGGAGTTCGCCGCCATGCCCGATATAATTGGTTCCCGGATAACAGAACTGCGCATTCCCTGCTGCCGCATATCCGGCATTCATCCACTGATAGTAAGGCTGATCGATGGAAGAACCGTTATGCCAGGTCGTCGTTGTCGTAAAATAAGCTTTATCTTTCGGCAGATTCACTTCCACGGTCCAAAGTGTCCGGGTAACCAGTTCATAAGAGGATACATAACAACTCACACTTCCGTCCGGCTTCTGCCGGGTCACATAGTCTACCGGCGTACTGGAAGTCGGAGCATGGCCGATAATGCCGAAATTAAACTCGATCCCCCCCGATGTCCAGGGACCGCGCATGGCTATATCGCGAAACTTCACGACATGGTTGTTATAGATAAACTCCTTTCCGGTCGTTTTATCCGTCGCCCCCCATATCTTTCCTCCGATTTCCGGGAAGAGCGTCAGCTTGATATAGTCGTTTTCAAGCGAAACGACTTTCCATTGTTTATCGATCCCTTCAGCGGAGAAACCGTCAAAACGGAAATAGGGATAGAACAGATCGGAAGGATCTGCCACTGGGTCGGGATCAGAGAACGGATAGGTTTTAACTGTCTGTACCGTCTCTGTCACAGTCGCTTGCTGCTGTGCAAATAAAGGTTGCAACAAAGAGGTTGCACAAAGAAGGATGAGAATCTTTTTCATGGTAATTCATTTATATATAAGGAGTACATTCCGGATAAATTATACTATGTCGGAAGACTTTATTTCACAATAATTAACAGTCCCTTGCCTTTTGGTACAACCATTTCATCACCGGGTTTCCAACTGGCTTCCTGTTGGAAATTCTCAACAGAGGGAGCATGTAATGTCACTTTAGAAGCATCCAGACCGAGTTTAGCCCAATCGATGGAAAGTGTTACTTTCGCATCTGTATCTTCCCAGGTTGCCAATGAGATCAACGTCTTATCTCCCATATGACGGTAAACGGTAGCCAACGTCTTTTCACTGTTTGTCTTCACCGGATTATCTTTCACCCAGTAACCGATCATTTCGCTCTTTTGCATACCGAATGAATCCCACAATTTCCATAACGGTCCGTTATCCACACGGGGACTACGTCCTGTCATTCCATACAGCATACCGCGCCACGGGTTACCGCCACCTTCCAGCATTTCCCCCATCAGACCGTAAGGGATACCTGAAACCTCTATCAACCAGAACTCGGGAGGATAATCATAGTTGAAATACTCACCGAACCACAGGCGATCGAGATAAGGAAAATGTTCGAGATAAAGATTCGCACTATTGGCAAAACCATCCCTCGGATTATACTGGTTCGCCGAATGCAGATCGATCATCGCTCCCGGATTCGAACGGTTCAGTATCTTACGGATGCGTTTCATCGTCATACGGTCGAACGCCAGGTCGTCGATATACAACCCGTCGATACCAACGTGCCGAACCAGCCAATCCAGACCCTCCAGATAATAATTGTGCCAGCGGGAAACACCGCTGTTAACGATTGCCGCATCTTTCAGATGAGGCACAAACCAGGCACCTATATAATTCGGATCCAGATGTTCCTGCAACCAGGAGAAGCCTCCGCCGGGCCCCTCCGAAAATATTTCATTCCCCAAACTGCGCAAAGCGTACATCTCCACACAACTATTAGACAGTTCACGCACCGTATTATAAATTTTCACCTTCATATCCCGTGCATGAGCACCGTCGATATAAGCTTTCATCTCCTTTGTCCGCAGGAACGGATAGTTAATAAAAGGATTGATGCCGTTTGCATGATGTATATTAATCACATTAGCACCCACCTTTTCAACCTTCTCTATAAAATCATAACTATGATAGTAGCGTTCACGCCATTGCTTATCCGTATCGATCGTACGGAACGGAGTAATAGCCACATTGAAATAATAGTACAACTTATCGCCTTTCTTCACCTGCCGCTTACCGGAATAAGCATTGATGCGTGTCCCGTCGGCAGCCTGATTGATATCGATACCTCCGTTCCCGTTGTTACACCAGGAAACAGGCATGTGCAACGGTTTCTGGTGGTAGAAGTTCGTATTCAACGGACGTTCGTATGTATCGTCATAGAAACGGATCTGAAGTCCGGCGTTGACATCTCCTATCCACGGTCCATCCTGATTCTTTTCCACATCCCATTTCCAACGGATATCTTTCGGACAATAACCGCCTTTTTCACCCAACCCCATCATATAACGGCCAATACCGGAAGCCAGATGAGTTCGCAGGCCGATATCTTCCACAGCCGCATCTTCGCGGGCAACCAGAGTCACTTTATATTCGATATTTCCATCCGATTCCATCTTTCCTTCCAGATCCATCAGGAAACGGCTGTTCTGATTCAGAGCCTTCCAGGCAATAGCTCCCTGTTTATGTTTCGTAATCTCAAAATTCAGGTTCTCCCACGCACCGCCGTCAGCTGCCAGTACCATCGGGGCTGCCAGTATGGAACGGCCGTCGCTGCCGATACCGGTTATCGTTTCTTTAAAATAACTGGTAATATTTGCAGGCAAGCCTAAAGGAGAGAGCGTCACTTCACGTCCCAGGCAACGAATGGTTTTATCCTTCAGTACCAACGGTGTATAGGGGGCGATCACTTCATCGTCAAAACCGATCTGTGAGTTCAGCCAGCGCAGGCGGGAATGACGCCAGGGTTCGTTGTCCCCATGATCGGCAATCACATTCTCCGAAACATTCAAAGCGACCTGTACCGTTTTAGTTTCCGCATTCGCAGCAGACACGGTTACTGTTCCCTGATAAGTTCCCGCAGAGAGATGTTCCGGCAGCTGGGTTCCGATCCATAAGGCCTGGACCTTCCCTTTATCCACCGAACAGTTCTTTTTGAAGACAGTACCGGTCACGTCTGTCCCTTCCGTATTGAAGCAAGTGAAAGAAGAAGCCGGGATTTGTTCGCCCGTCGCCGTATTAGCCAGGCCGGAAAAGTCGACATGCAGGTTCTCCACATTGGAACGGGCCGCCCATACTCCCAACTGGAACACATAATATTCGCCTTTATCCGCCTGCCCGGTGAATCGGTCATGACGGTCTTCCTCAATCCATTTATAGGGAATATCGGTAGTCATCCGGATCGGATATTTCCGGTCTTCGGTAAACAGGATATACTTCCCGGAAGGATGTTCTTTCAACAATCGGGTAGTCTCTGCTGCCGTTGCGATCACCTCCATCGGGTAGAAGCTGTTCAACTGATCAATCGCCTGGAATTGCACCACCTTAGCCGCAGGCAGCAAAGGGGCTTTCTTCCCTGACAACTTATTCTTCTTCATCCACTCGGGTGAAGCCGTATTTTCAAAAGGAGGGTAATCGACGGTCGGATAATAACGGCTGCCGCTCATCACATTCTTCAGGTAATAAATATAATAGGTTCCCGGAACGGTCTGTGGCTGGAAAGCGATTTCTCCTTTCTCCCGATTCACCGTAAAGCGGCAAACGTTCGTAACCTGCTTTCCGGTAGCTGCATCCACAACGATCAGGTTCTTATCTTCCGGATTCAGATCGCGGCGACGCCATTCTACAGTTGCAAGCACTGCGTCTGCCGGCTTCTCCACCGCTACGACAACGCGGTGATTTCCCAACGAGTCGGCATCCCAGGAACCCAAACCATACAGTTCGCCGGCAGGTATGCTCTGAGCTTGCAAGCCTCCGAAGGTTAACAAACCCAACAAAGTAAATAGTAATTGTTTCATATACTTAGTATTTAAGATTCAAATCCGGCTGACCAGTATCATAAGTGCCTTATAAAAGTGTTTATCCTCTGCTTACCGGATAAACTTTTCTTTCGATAATTCTATTCATCAAAGATAATAATATCTTCTTAAGTTGCTTATGCAAAACTTATTATCATTTACTTTTTGTTGGCGGAATAGCTGTTTCAACTCCTTTTGCACTACTATTCCGACGGTGCTCACATACATATGTAAAAGGGACCAGGACTGCGTATCAGTCCTGATCCCTTTCATTCTATCACAATATAAAATATATGACGTTGAAAAAACAAGGTAAATTATTTTTCAACCACCAGCCATGTATTTCCTCGGGCCGGAATAGTCACCTTAATATCTACCGTATAGTCTCTGTTCAGCTTATAGGTAACCGGAGCATTCTCTTTCTCCCTGATCTTCGCCACATCGGAGAGGCCGGTGTAATAAAGCGGAAGCTGGATGGTACGGGTGATAGCCTGGTCGGTCGGGTTGAACAACAAGGCAAAACCTTTCTCCTTTCCTTGCGGATCGACATGCATAAAGCCATCCCAGTCACGTCCGTCGGCACGGCGCAGGTGGATCAGTTCGCTGTTCAGGATATTCCGGTATTTCTTGTACCAGTCAATCACCTCCACCACGGCAGCTTTCGTCTCCGGGGTATCGTACAAACGGGGACCACGGTAACAAGCCTGTACACCGGCCCCATAGTTCTGGATCATATGTGCTTTATAATCGGGGATATGATCTTTCAAAGGCTCGAGTGTGGCGGCTGCCCCACCGCCATGATATTGGGTTAGCGGAACGAATGTCCAGCACATACCCGGCAGACGTTCCCACAGGCCGTCGTACATCACCTGGCGTCCCAGAACCAACTGCCTTTCACGCGGAAGCGACCAGTTCACCTCCCGGTAACCGATACCAACCTTCGTCCCACCGTTCAGCATATAACCGAAGTCGGGGATATTCGTATAAATACCTTTCTCACACATCCATTGGTAGAGGTTCACGATCTGCTGGCGTTGTTTCCACTGGGAATCTTTCAAACCCTTATGATGGGCATGGCTGGTCGAAGCACAGACGTTGCCCGGATAAGAGCCGTCGTTCTCAAAGACCGTCATTCCCGTCTTCTCGTAGAAAGAGCGTATCTTGCGGAAATAGTCATACCCCCACTCGCTGGAAAGACAAGGCGAACTACCGAAGATCATACCTCCGCGCTTTCCTGTTTCCGGGTTGATAACATCCACCTCATCACTGATCCAGCGGCTCGACAGCAGGGAATAACCGCCCAGTTCGATGCCTTTGGAGTTGGCATATTCAGTAAATTCCTTAAACTTGGCAATGTTGGCTTCACTCTCATCCTCCATATTCAGTCCGGAGCCGAAACTGAGGATAACCATCTCATAACCGGTCTCCGCACACTGGTCGATAGCCGTCTTCACCACCTTCGGGTCTGACGATACACAATGGAGGAAGATCGGATTCTCGGTCGTCCACGGAGCTATCTTACGGTACATCCGTTTCAGGAAAAGACCTTTCCGGTCACGGTCGTCGCTGTCGAAAGGCATCAGCCAGGTGCGGAAACTCCTGAACTTGCCACCGGCAGCAATATCTTCATCCGGTCCCATCGGGAGCTTTACCTCCAGCAGGCAAGGGGTGAGCAAGGGATAGTTGCACTGGGAAGTATAGCGCGGGTCGGTATTCCAGAACTCGGTCCGATCGGCTTCCCGCTCGGTAAAGCCCAGGAACGCCCAGTCGCTTTCGACATGGATATTGGGTTTCAGGAATTGTTCGGGACGCTTGGCTTCCACCGGAGACTCAGGTTCCGCCATAGCCAACTGCTCCAGCGTAAATTCGTCGAGCGTAATACGCATGTCGCTTGTATTCTCGATCTCCATCCATTTGCTGATGCAGGGGATGCCGTCATAGAGGGCGTAGTTGAGTTTCACCTTTACCCCTTTCAGGTAGTCCGGTCCTTCGAGATAGAAAGAGAGTACCTTCCCGGTCGTTTCACCCGGCTTCACCAGCGACCAGCGTTTGTTCGCCCAGTCGATACGAGGTGCCAGTTCGGTAATATCGAATCCTGTCACCCGGAACGAGTTCGGCAGGATGGTCAGGCTGTCGATCCATTTGTATTGGGTATATCCGTATTCGAACTGCCCGTCGAGGCCGCCCAACGTATACACCTTATCGTCTATCTTCAAAATACCTTCATTGCTGACGGCACGCAGCATGCTTTCACCGGTCATCTGATTGATCAGGTCGACCGTTGCCAGGTTCGGGTAGACACGGAAAACACGGCTTACCAGGCCGTTGGAAAGGACAATATCTTTTCCGTTATGCGTCTGGAAGATACCGGCTTTCACTCCTTTGGCATCGAGCAGCCAATCCTTCCCGGGACGTGCCACCGGCAGATCGATAACCGGTAATGTGGCGATCTTATTACGTAATTTCTTTTCCACCGCTGCCGGCATCGTTTCGACAGCTCCTTTATAATCGGCATTAACCAGCGATGGTTTGATCTCGTTGTAAGAGAAGACCGGCTCGATCCAGTCGGCATGGTCGCCGCTTACACCGTCTCCGCCATCTTCCACGATCAGCTCCAGGACATCCACCCCGGATACGTTCAACGATACTTCACGGGCTTTCTCGCCTCCACGAACCATCCCGCTGTTATACATCTCTTTCCCGTCACCTACCAGACGGAAGACAACACTCCCTTTCCCCAGGGAGCCGTCACCGGAACCTACTCCGACAAACTGTTTCTTCCCTCCGGTACCATCTGTCCGGTAGAACAGCATCGTCCCGTCCGTCATAGGTATCTTACTGAAATCTTCTTTCCTGTAATCGAGCGAACGATCGTTCACCCCTACTTTGCAGGTAAATTGGGAGGTGTTGTTACGCAGGCTCAGTTTGATCTTACTGTTTGCCTGTACGCCGACTCCTTGTTTAAACTGTTCACCGGCTATCGTCAACGCTTCGCCGGTAACTGCGGTATTCTTCATAGGCGAGCCGTACTGCTGATAGGCAAGAGATAAATCCATCTCCGGCAAGGAGAGGGTATTCTGGGCGTTAGCAGTCAGCCCGGATAAGAAAAATCCTCCCAGAAGGAGAAATAAAGAGATTGTCTTTTTCATGGTAAAATTCAACATATGTATAAGTCCCCCAAAGATACTCAAATATATATCCGGTGACCTTATGATTAATAATCGTTTTATTTCCCTGTCATTCGTTTCAGCGGGATCTGTACATTAAAACATCCTCCGTCCGTACGTGGATTGACATCGACAACTGCACAGGCAGCGTATAATATCAAAGGATTCCCCTTGTCATCCAACAATAGTTGCGGACGTTCCAGACGGTCTACCCGAATAGTATCGCCGGAGTCCAGTATCAACTCTTTTTTGAGGAACCGGGAATGCTCAGGCAGTAACCAGTCGATACCGTCTTTCGAATACATCAGGGCCAGAGAAGGCTCTCCTTTCGTGAACTTCCCGGTAAAGTCCTTGAATATGGCATAAAAGAGTTTGTCGGTCTGATTATACCAGACATAAGGATCTTCGGCAGATAACTTCTCGCCACCTGTCGTCTCTACGGTAAATATCTCCCGGTCGAGAGGGACGAACGGCCCCACCGGCGAATCGCCGATAGCCACCCCGTGCACACCTCTCCAGGTAGGGTCATAGATATTCCCTTTGAAATAAAGCAGATATTTCTGATCGGAAGGACGATAAACGACCGAAGGATTCACTACGATAATATTATCCGGCAACGGTTTCGTTCCCTCGGGGGAAGGGTCTACGATAGCATCCTGTTTCACCCGGGTTCGGGGTATCAACAAAGGCCGGTCGAAATGAGTATAGTCTCCTTTCAACAGGCGATCGAACGACTCGAACTCTATTACCCCGATTTTCAGCCACTGCTGGATACGGCTACGCCGGTCGAGCTCACCGGAAGAACATCGTATGGGAACCTGTCCTGCAGGATCAGTTCCTCCGATATAATACAGATAATATTTACCGTTGAACCGCCGTATATGCGGGTTATGGACTGTCTGAGCATCCCATGATGAGGTATCGGGAGCATATCCGTCCGGATTCAGGAAGAACCCGAGGAAACGGAAACCGCCGTCAGGCCTGTCGGATACGGCAAGTCCCAGTTTTGAGCCCAATACCCAGGCATCGGAAAACTTATAAGTACCCGCCTCAAACCCGGTAAAAACAAGATAGTATTTACCGTCTTCCCCCTGAATAGGTGATGCCCCCCAGACAAAATGCCCGTCCACCTGAAAGCAGGAATGCCCGGTCACCCGGGAACTATCAGCCGATATGATCCGTAGACCTACCGCCTCCGACTGATACCGACAGTTCTCCTCCGGAGACAAAGACCGGCAACCGCTACCCAGTAGCAACCCGGTCAGTGCTATAATGAACAAACTTTCTTTCTTCATCTGACAATTTCTGCAAATTCTATTAACCAGACTGGCTGTACCCAGGGGTAATATCTGCATGATATTTAATACAAAAATAGGCTTTCATCTTCCTCCCGGAAATAGCAAATAATTGTCTATTGCGTGGATTATTATTGCTTATCGTTTACGGATATGCGTGCCACAAAACCTCCTCCCGACATTAGTTCTTCCTTTATTCGCTGTCCGGAACGTATTTTACTCTTCTTTACCCCGATCTGTTTCCGGTTACCGGGAGTATCCGAGGCTATTTCCATATGATATTTACCTTTTGGCAAGAAATCCAGCTTTGCATCAAACGTCCTGGCGGTCTCTCCGTTGAGAACGGTCAGATACCAGACATCTCCCTTTCTCCGTGCTAAAGCAGCCAGTTGCCCGATCTCGCTTTCCGGCAACACGATTGTCTCATCCCAGGTCACCGGGACACTTTCTATGAACGATCTACCGGGGCACGACAGCATATCTTCCATGTCTGCCGCAAAGATCAACATCGGAGAAGTGAACATATAGATCGATGACAGTTGGTGGCCAAAAGTTACGGACGGATGACAAAAACCACGGAAATTCAAAGGTGTATAGTCAGCCGGACCTACCAGCCAACGGGTAAACGGCAATACCGTATTATGATAAGGCCAGGGCGGACCCGGAGCCCAGCTATTCTCTCCGCCTACACATTCCAGTCCTCTTACTGCTTCTTTCGCCAGTAAGTTCGGATAGGTATACGAATCACCTGTCGGTTTATTCACGCCGTGAAAGATGACCATTAATTTTTCTTTGGCTGCAGCTTTCAGAATATCTTCCATCAGATTGACCGTAAAGACATTCTCCGTATGGAAGAAGTCTATTTTCAGACCTTTCACTCCTACTTCCGCACACTTCTTCATAAAATCGGCACGCTCTTCCGCATCTACCAGACCCACATCGGATTTATTTCCAAACCGGGGAGACGAAGAACGCCATACCCAGATATCTACATTCTTTGCTTTGGCATAATCGACCAGGTCTTTCAACATCTCCCATTTACTCCGTCCGTTTACCTCTTTTTCCGTTTGCTGCCACAACTCCCAGCCGTCGTCTACCACAACAGACTCAATACCCAGTTCGGCACATCCGTCCACATATTTTTTATGATTGGCAACACTCAGCCGATCATTGCCTTCCACCAACCAGGTAAAGGTCGCTCTGCCCGGTTTGATCCAATCGGTCTTTGCCCCATCGGGGAAAAGCGTTTTATCCGGTTGGTCGGATACCTGAGCGATAATCCGGTTGTTCACCAGACCATTCAGATCTTTTGCCAGCATAAGAACGCGCCAGGGAGTTACGATTTCCTGACTCTGCTCTTTCGGAGATGCAATCCACGGGACATTACGAACTTCTTCATGCCAGAATTTTGTAGGTGGAAGGCCAGTTATTATCCCCGTTTCCATATGCCCTTTATTCTCTACATAACCGAATTGTACCGTGTTCGGAGCTGTTCCAAATAGTACGGCTCCATGATAATTGAACAGATTCGCTTCCGTGATCGCTGCATAAACTCCATTCGGCAGATGGAAAGTGGCAGGCGGAGCCAGTAGTTCACCTTCTATACGGTCGGTCTCCCGCTCCTGGTACTCTTGTAACCAGCCATATTGGAAAGGGCCGCTGGCATACCAGACTTTCGTCTGTGACGGAAAAATAAATGATGTTTCCTCTCCGTAAATACAGACAGGTCCCTCTGCCGGAACACGGTAACGCAAGGCGATACCGTCCTGAAATATTCGGATATCCATATAAAAACGGCTTCCGTCGGCTTGCTGTAACTCATAGACAAGCGTATTATTTTCCTTTTTTTCCTTGTTAAGCAGCTGAACGTCTTTCCCCAGCTGACGGTGGTCGATATTCAGCCCCAAAGGGGCTTCCCGGATAACTGGATTTTCCTCATAAGAGACATCCAGCACCAATTGCTTATCGGCATTCGCCTCTACTTTCAACTTTACCGGGGTAGCACCAGACACAGCATCAATCCCCTCTGCATTCTTCCCTTTTACGAGCTGATTAACACTCAATAAAAGCAATGCTATCACTAAAATTTTCGATACATGATTATTCATCTCAAGTTATATTAGGGTTCCAAACTTTGAAATGGTAAAAATAGGAAACAATCCGGTTGAGACTTTTATAAAATACGAGATTTATTTTGCATAATCCGGGATTAGGGAAACCTGTTTCACCACCGCCCTAATCCCGGATATAGATGTTTTATAATTTGCAGCTCTGGTCACCGACAGACTATTAGCAGTTGTCGATACTCACTTGACAGTCATAAAGCGGAAATTATAATCACTGAATGACCAGACTTTAGCCCCTTCAGGAATGACAGCTCTTCCCGTTTTATTTCCATCCGCATCTACATCCACTTTCAGAACGATACGGGAGAAGTCTCCTTTCTCATAGTCAAAACTTTTCCCGTCATCATCATACAAATTATAAGAAGAAGCTGCTTTGCCATAATGACGTACTTCCAGCGGCAGTTTTTCATCCTTCACCTTTGTCACGACCGGCCATAGAGGAATAATACCTCCATCTTTCACATATACTGGAATTTTTGACAACCCGGGAGAAACTGTTATCACCTCTCCTTCTCCAGCAAACTCTCCTGTATAGAAATCATACCATTTACCTTGCGGCAGGATCACCTGACGTTCTTTCTCACCTGCAAACAGAGGGGCGACAAGCAGGTTCGGACCTACCATAAACTGATCCTTCACCTCTTTCCTTACAGCCATCGCATACGGATTGGCTGTCGCATCCAACACCCCTTTTTCTGTTTGGGCATCCGCCTGATAACCTTCTTCCAGATTCATGGCACGAACAGGAGGTATTCCTTCAAAAGCATAATCGGCAAAAGCCGTATAGAGGTAAGGGATCAGTTGCATACGTAATTTTGCAATCTCATTCACCTCATCCGTCACATCCGAGAACGACCAGGGCTTTGTTCCGTCTGCCCAGGCATTCAGCATTGCCAAAGGAGAAAAACAAACCGTCTGCATACGACGCAACCACTCTTCTGAAGTCTTAGAAGCACGCACCTCAGGAGTCCACAAAACTCCGATAAACGAACTATTAATCAATGCTGTAATAAAATCTTTATGATTATAATAGTCATTATAAATTACATACGGATAAGAAGACGTTCCTGCATTACCGGCACGAACCAGTCCGTATGTTCGTTCATTCCGTTTATGATACATTTGCGTGGTTATATCCTGCATCAGGGAACCGTAAATCTGACGTATTTGTTCGGCTGGATGTCCGGATGGGAAGGTTGCAACATCAGGCCAAAGCCAAGAATCGAAGCCATCGTTTTCATCCATCTTATATCCGCTAACACCTTTATCCAGCTGGTGCTTTTCAAAATGTTCCGTCATGATCTTTTTTGCTTCCGGCATTGAATAATCGGGAACGATACCACACCAGACAGTATGGGAGCCGGTATAGGGTTCTATTTTATCATACAGTTCTCCATCAGGAGATACATATGGGTTTATCCAGACATTTGTTTTGATATTCTTATCATTCAATCCATTCACAAAGCCTTCCGGGTCCGGGAAACGTCCCTGATCCCATTCATAGGTACAAGGATATGAACGGCTCATCCAGCCAGGTTCAAGGCCAATCACACTCAGAGGAAAACCACGCTTTTCAAATTCGGCAACTTCATCATTCACATCCTTATCAGAAAATAAGGAAGGTACGCGATGCCAGAATCCTAATCCCCATCGGGGCGGCAATGTTCCTCCCCCGTTATAGAGGTTAAAACGGCGTACCACATCTAACATCGTCGGTCCGCCGAAAAGAATGACTTCAACACCATCTGACGGTACCAGAAACTCCAGATTATCCGAATAAGGCTGAGCTTCCCAATTCTTATCACTATTCCGGTCTCTCACAACCGGAGGATTTTTACTGTCTTTACGCACGGAAGTACCCACCCATACATCTATATAACGGGCTGAGTTGATTAATGCACCATATCCCCGGGAAGAGACAAAGAAAGGAACAGGTGCATGCGTACGGCCATCGTCCTTACCACCATAATGGTCCACATGTAAACGCATGATACGCCCTCTCTGTTCTACCGTTTTAAAATTCAATCCTAAACCAAATATCTTTTCCCCTTTCTCCAGCGGAAAACGGATATAGGTCTTTCCGTCGATCTGCTCAAAACTGATATCCTCTTCAGATACCGGCAGTGAAACATCTCCCATCTTTCGGATAGCATCCAACTTCGGAGTTATGTGTAATTCACTCAATAAATTAACCTTCTCAGGCGTCCCGACAGAAATATTCCATACTCCAGCCGCTTTTTCTTGCCATTCTACTCCAGTCTTTTTCTCTGTAGAATGATTACATGCACTTAGAAAACCAAGTACACAAATTAGTGTCAGGTATCTTCTCATTATACTACATATTTGATAAGAAGGCAGGAACGCCGTCCCCGCCTCCATAATTATTAAAATCAATCTAACGGATTGAATGTTCCGCCGCTCCATCCTTGTGTCTGCTCCATCTTGGAATTAGTTTCCAGATATTTGTTCGGTATGGCATAAAAATAATAGTTATCTTTAAAATCGATTGTAAACTTCTTATCCAGAACAACCAATGAGTCTCTGAAGTAAGTGCCATAATCATTCTCAAAGTCAACCGTATCCTTTATTTTATTGAATTCTTCTTCAGGAATATTCAGTTTTGGCTGAACGCCGTGACGAACTTTACCATTCAATTCCGAAGCAAACATACGTCTGCGTCGCAAATCCCAATAACGTTTTCCTTCAAAAGCCAGCTCGATCTTTCTTTCAAGCATGATTGCATCAATCATCTGATCCGATGTCATCCCCTCCTTCAAACCATACATTCCATTATTTCCGGTAAGTATTCCTGCCCTCTCTCTGATCGCTTTCAAAACAGCGTAAGCTTCATCTGTTCTGCCTAACATAGCTGCACATTCTGCATAGTTCAACAACACTTCAGCATAACGGATTTCGATCCAGTCCGTACTGCTTCGTTCCGTATAATAGGGTGTGTAAGACGGATCGACAGCCTTTCTGCAATAAAATCCTGTTGCAGTTGGCATATTTAATTCAGCACCAACGTAAGTCCACTGCTTTCTTCCGCTTTTACCGCTTAATTCCCATGTACAACTATTATATGCAACTGTTGTTTTAAACCGCGGATCACGGTTTTTCCAATATAGAACAGGATCATAGTCCTTCGATTCTGAAATAGGTACTCCTGTAACCATCGGATAAGACTCAACCATTTCCAATGTCGGATGATTTGCTCCCGCATGATTCTGTGCCTCAGAAATAGGACGTGTAGATGCATTCCAATAATTTACAGCACCCGGTTCCTGGTACCTGCGTCCCCAAACGACTTCTTTGTTCATTTCATCATACCACAAATTCTCGTAACTGGGGTATAGACCATAGCCATTTGCTTCCAGTTCTTCTTTTGCTTGTCTATTCACCTTATAGGCAGTTTCCCAACGATCGGTATGATTATCCGGATTAAACTGCGGACTTGCATAATACAACAACACACGTCCTTTGAATGCAAGTGCAGCAGCCTTAGTAGCCCTGCCGAGATCATCACCAGTCCAGCTCCAAGGTAAATTTTCATAAGCATAATCCAGATCCTGCAGGATAATATCTATACATTCGGAGGTTTTATTACGAGTCACCAACAGATCATCCGTCAGTTTCTGTGGTCTGAGGATCATCGGCATACCTCCGTAAACGCGTACCATACCGAAATAGCGCCAGGCACGCAAAATAGAGGCCTGTGCTTTCAGGCTGGTACAAGTCTCAGCATCTATAGCCGGATTATCTTCCAGTTTCTCAAATAACAAGTTGATATTACGGATACAGCCATAGTACCAATAATCCACAGATGCAGTCGTCAACTGACCATACAGATAAGCATCCCCTCCTTCTGACTCATCCGAATAAGCTGAAAAATAGGGGATAGCGGCATCAGCATCTCCATCTGCTTCTCCATCCCATTTGGGCAGATTCCTTTCATATAACCGGTTCAGATAAGCAGTCGCATACTTAGCATCACCCCACACCTGGTCGTCCGTAACGGCAGACAAATCTTTTTTATCAAGGATATCTGAACATCCCATACTCACTGTTAATAATGAGCCGAATAAGAAATATTTTACATTCATACTATTGTGCATTATTAAATTAGAAACTAAGGTTCACACCGAAAGAATAACTTCTCATTAGAGGATATGCCCTGATGCTTGAATTTTCAGGATCATAATATTTCATTTTATTTTGCAGCAGACATAAGTTGTTGCCTGTCAGGAAGAACTTCAGCTGGGCAACACCTAATTTGGTCAAAACAGATTTAGGTAAAGCATACGCCAGATTCACATTTTTCAAACGCATGAAAGAGCCGTCACGTACCCAGAACGTCGATTCTTCACCTGCCGCATTACGGGATGCACGCGGAAAAGCAGCATTCACATTCTCCGGAGTCCAGTGGTCAGTCCAGAAGTCGAAATTCGTTTCCTGCGGCCGTGCCTGAGCACCTCTCATATCAATCATAATATCATTACCGGCAACACCCTGCAGGAAAATATCCAGAGAGATCCCTTTCCATGAGCCCCCCAAAGAAATACCATAATTCAAAGGAGGAGTCGTGTGATTAATAATCCAGTCTTTATCGTTATCATCGATCACGCCGTCGGGTTCGTCACTATTGGCGCCACGTAAATCCCGATAATTCAGCATACCCAGTTCCGGTTTTTGTCCGAAAATGGTATAGCCCTCCGGCAGTGCATCCAGATCCGCCTGTGTACGAAGAATTCCTGTTGCGATATATCCCATTTTTCGGTCCGTACTATAACCAATTTCCGACTTATAGGAACGAAGATTTTCTGCCTCATCTTTCGTAATCACCTCATTAACAGCATATCCCAGATTTCCCTTTACATAATATTTGAAATCATCACCGATCTTGTCATTATATCCCAATTCCACTTCAAAACCTCTTGCATCGATGACCGCATAGTTTTCAGACGGCATTTTTGCCCCGAAAGTAGCCGGGACACTGGCGGCACGATCGCCGAGAATGTCATATGTATGTCTGTAAAATGCATCTACGTTTAGTGAAAGCTTATTATTCAGGAAAGTAGCATCAAGACCAAAGTTATACGTCAAAGACTTTTCCCAGGTAATATCCACATTCGGAATTACATCGGCAGCAACACCACTGCTCAATGAACCGAAATAAGCACCGTCCACCAGATTATAACGCTGCATCCATTGCCATCCGCTAACAGCATTCTTGTCTTTCAACACGATACGGTCATTCCCCAGAAGGCCGATGGAGGTTCTCAGTTTCAGGTAATTCATAAACCGTACATTTTCTTTAAAGAATTTCTCTTCCGAAACTCTCCATGCCAATGAAGCAGAAGGGAAGAACCCCCAGCGATTCTTAGGTGCGAAGTTCACCGATCCGTCGTAACGGAAGGAAGCCTCCACCAAATATTTATCATCGTAACCATAATTCAAACGACCGATGTAAGAGATACGTCCCGTTTCTTCTCCCTTTCCGTCAACTGTCGAATTCTTTGAATCCGAACTACCTGCAAACAGCTGATCTACAGCAGATGAGATGAAATAATTTCTTCTTCCGTTAAACCAATCTACAGTTCCTTCCGTCTGCTCATAAACAAATAGTGCTCCTACATCATGTTTTCCGAATTTATTGGCATAAGTGATATAACCATTCAACTGGTAACTATCCTTCGTATCATATTTTTCTTCCAGATAATCACCGTCATTTCTCACCTTAACAAAATCAACTACATCTGTTACAATATGGTTATGGCCGCCGGTCATTTTAAACTCATACAACGAATAAGGACGGTTAAACTGTTTGATAAAAGTATGTCTGTTATACTTGTTGAACAATAGTTTCAAACTCAGTCCTTTTACAAACGGCACATTATATTGCAACGAAATATTCGCTTCATAGTTAGAATATTTCTTTCTGTTATAACCTGTATTATCGCCTAATATCTCCAACGGATGCCATTCTACAAAACTGCCTGTCGGCAAGCCATTGACATAAGGAGGAACCTGTCCGGTACGGAACAACAGGGCTTTATACAAGTCATTCATCGTATCATTGTCATTATCATATCTCCAATAAGGTTTATGATCATTCCTTATATCCATATTCAGGTTTAATGTAGCAACCAAATCCTTAGTAATATTTGCTTCGATGTTACTTCTCAGATTATATTTTTTGAAACTAAGATTATCAAAAGATCCGGTTTCATAATAATAGTTACCACCTATAAAATAACGAACACGTTCGTTACCTCCGCTTACATTCAGCGAATGTCTGGTAACCAACGGCTGTTTCCATGCTTCATCCAACCAGTTATAGTTATTTTTCCTGAAATATTCTAATTCATCATCCGTATAATAACTCAAATCTGTTGGATCCACATTTTCCACATCGCGATTGTGGTTTATAAAAAGAGCCTGGTTATAAGCATTCTGTGTCTCCGGTATTTTAGTAGCATCCGACAAACCGATAGAACCGGTATAGGAAATGACCGGTTTTCCCATTTTTCCTTTCTTAGTCGTAACTAAAACAACCCCGTTAGCTGCACGTGCCCCGTAAATAGCAGCCGAAGCACCGTCCTTCAAAACAGACAAATTCTCTACTTCACTGGCATCCAAACCATCAAAAGCAAATTTATCACGTATGATACCGTCTATTACATACAACGGTTCCGTATCATTCCAGGTACCTTTTGCACGAACCGTCATATCGGAACTGGCTCCGGGTTTACCTCCGGATTGTGTCAGCAATACACCGGCTATTTTACCGACAAGTGCATTCGACAAACTAGAAGCCGGTGTATCCTGTATCTCTTCTGCGCTGACAGAAGAAACTGATCCGGTAAGGTTCACTTTTTTCTGGATACCATATCCAACAACCACCACTTCTTCAAGTTTCTGGGTGTCTTCCAACAGCTTCACATTAACAGGAGAACCATCGCGTACAGTCACTTCCTGACTGATATAACCGATATAAGAAACCAAAAGACTTTTACCGGAAACATTATCCAAAATATATTTACCATCAACATCTGTGATCGTTCCGTTCGTAGTACCTTTTTCCACCACGTTGGCACCGATAACCGGTTCTCCATTAGCATCCATAACCACACCTGTGATAGTAACTTTCTTTCCCTGTGCCACAACCGGTATTCCCGGACCATCATTCTTTTCCGCCGGGTTGATCAGGATCAGGTTGTTCTCTGTGATCTCATACTTGATCCCTTCCTTTGCAAACAGACGGTTCAGGATCGTTTCGACACTCTGGTCTTTCTCGCGGACAGAAACTTTCTTATCCAGGTTGATTTTTCCACTCTCATAAATAAACCGGAACTCGGACTGGTTCTCTATCAGGAAAAGGATTTCCTTGATGGACTGATTGCTTACGTCCAACGACAACTTCGTCTTTTGGGAATAAACGGTAGCCGAGATATTGAGCGAGAAAGCAATTAAAGCTAATGTTGTCAATCTCATAATAGCGTATACCTTTTTAAGGGCCGGAGACGATTCCGGTCTTGACAAATTAAAAAAATTCATATATTTGTAATTTGATTGTTAGTTAACAATAGTGCTGGACACACTGTGTATTAATGATCAAAAAATAGGACGGGAAGTGTTGCTGCATTTCCCGTTTTTGTGTTTTATGATAGTTTCTTCATAGGCAAATTATTTAGAGGTTATACTTATATTTTTTCCCTTCACGTGATAGGCAATATTACTTAAATGGGACAAAGCCTCCAGTACTTCCGTTATAGTTTCTTCCTGGATAACGCCATTGTAATGTATTTTTTCTCCCAGATTCTTCTGAATAGTGATATTGACATTATACCATCTTTCGAGATATTTACAGACATCCCCTAACGACATATTATCCATATAGAGCTTATTATTCAACCATCCGTAGGCATGAGACAAATCACCATCCAGCTGTTTCAGCTTGTTGGTCCGTTTGTCGAATTCCACCATTTCGCCGGCCTTCATATTCAGTTTGTTAGTGTGATCTCCCAGTTCGATATGCCCTTCCACCAAAGATGCCTGTACGGTCGGATCGTCGGCATAAGCCTTCAGGTTAAAGGTCGTACCCAACACCCTTACCTCCACTCCGTTTGCCATTTTCACGACGAACGGGGTTTTACTTTTCGATACGTCAAAGAATCCTTCTCCCTGGAAACGGACCTCCCGGACTTTCTTTTTCGAATTATATACATAGGTAATATCTGACCCCGAATTCAACTTAACGATCGAGCCGTCGGGTAAGGCTATTTCCGAACGGTTCCCGTAATCGGCCGTCAGGCTGACCGAGATATCCTGTTCCTCTTCAAACACTCCACTCAAGGAAAGGACGACCATTAATAAGACAGATGCTGCGATACCCGATAAAGTATAATACATATTATTCAGATGTTTCCGGAAGATATTCTTCTGCCGGTTGACCGTATCGATCTTCTCCCAGGCGCGATCCGTATCGAACAGGCCGATATCCATATAATGTCCGGATTCCTCCCAGATCCTGCGATACCGGTCCAGTTCCTGCCGGTTCGACTCATTCCGGTCCAGCCATTCCTGCAGCACCGGGTCGGTGATCTCTTTCCCACCACTGAGCAGGTAGTCTACTATATGATCGCTTATGAGTCCTTTTCTCTCCATAAATATTCCTTTTATAAGTAAGACACCACAAAACAACAAAGGTCCTATACGGACCTAAAAAAAATTATGCACCCTTTACTTCCAGACACTTTTTCAGTCTCTGAAGGGATACCCATATCTGATTTTTAATTGTCTTGACAGAGATGGATAACTGGTCGGCAATCTCTTTCTGTTTCAGTCCTTTTACACGGTGGAGGAGTAATACCTCTTTACACCTGCCGGGCAGCAGGTTGATACAATCGTAAAGAGCCATGCGGAATTCTTCAGACTCGAGCGGATTTTCCTCATAATAGGGAAGCTGTTCTTCCCGATTTTCCAAAAGTGTTCTGTAATTTGTTTGCGTACGGATATGGTTCAGTGCCAGATTTCTCGCCATCTTATACAAGTAGCCGGAAACATTCTCCCCGACCACAATCTTCTTCCGGTTATTCCAAAGCGTAAGAAACAGCTCCTGCACAACATCTTCGGCATCCTCTTTATCCTCCAACAGACGGTACGCATAACAGCACAGGCGGCTGTAGTAACGGACAAACAGCTTATTGTAACTACTGTAATCATCTTTTCCGATTGCAGCAATCAGTTTTTCATCTGTTATAGAGGCATTCAATATATACTAGATTAAATATTTAACATGTAAAGGCAATACTATTTCTTTTCTTACTTTATGCATACTTATCGGAATTAGAATTACACAATAGTCGTTTCCCATTCACAAAATAAACATTTATATTTGAATTCTATTTATTATATTAACATATATTATTTATTCAATAAAATTCCCAAAGAAGAACCTTCGTTTTTATACGCACAAAGATAATAAGAATACATATACGCTCAGCTATTCTCTAAAAGAAATCTTTCTTTAACAAAAAAAGAAGATGACGGAAATAGAAGACTTTGTAATACAGAGAGTAAAACAACTACGAATTGAGAAAGGAATGTCACAAAGAGAATTTGCTGATAACATTAACCTTAGCCAAGGTTTTATCCGTGATTGTGAAAGCCCCCACAAAAGGGCAAAATATAATATAAATCATTTGAATGAAATAGCGAAAGTATTCGAATGCAGTTTTAGCTATTTTTTTCCAGACAAGCCTTTTTAATTCTTTTCAAACATCACATTTCAGTCTCCAGGTTGTCTTTATAACTTATCTTTCAAAGCTAACTGAAAGAAGAATGAGATGAATTAACAATGTGATTATTATCTGAAGACATAATGATTTAAAAAACAAATTTTAGGTTTCAATATGTAAGACAATATCTTAATCTGACAACTCAACAATCTGCCGAAAGGTAACTTCCAGGAATCTTATTATCACAATAATTAACAATTTAAACATCTTACTTCCTACTTCCAGTTTGTCTTAAACAAATTTCCACTTCGTTTAAAACGAATATTTTTTTGTTTTAAACGGAATGAAGGTTTATTTTAAACCAAAAACAGTGTAAATATACGTTAATACGCCTCTGTTTGGTTCTTTTTTTATCCTCAAATTCTATGTTTTATAGCTATTTCTTGCTCTGGAAGCTCTCAAACCAGAGCTACGATAGCAGCGACATAATTCTCAATAATATCTTTTATCAAAGAAAAAAACTCCGTATTATCTGTTTTTGGGGTGCAATTTGGAATGATCAACCATGCTATTGCATCCAATATGACAATATGGAACTTTGCTACGTTTGCGTAAAAATAGTCACAACTGTCCACTGTTCATACAGCCTCTTCAGAAACTACTTAAAGTAGCATTTTGACAATTTGACTCAAGCAATATTTTGTAATAAAATCAGTATGTAACCACTATGGTACTACTTCGTTATACCTGAATCTCCCTTATTTCCCTGTAATAATTTTCCGTATCTCACTTAATTTGTTAAGGGCTTCGATCGGAGTAAGGTTGTTGACATCGAGATTCTTGATCTCATCTCGAACCTGGCTTAAAACAGGATCGTCCAGTTGGAAGAAGCTGAGTTGATAACCTTCGGCAGCAGAAGCAATTTCCCTGACCGGCTTCGCTTTTACCTTACCTTTGCCTTTTGCTTTCTCTTTGCAATCGATACTCTCCTGCCGATTATCCGTTTCCAGTTGTTTCAGGATTTCACTGGAACGTTTCACGATACTTTTAGGCATACCCGCCATCTTCGCCACATGGATACCGAAACTATGCTCGCTACCACCGGGAATCAGCTTACGCAGGAAGATCACCTTATTGGAGACTTCTTTCACCGAGACATTATAATTCTTTATCCGTTTGAAAGAACGTTCCATCTCGTTCAGTTCATGGTAATGAGTGGCAAAAAGCGTCTTGGCACGGGCATCCGGATGCTCATGGATATACTCAACGATCGCCCAGGCAATCGAGATACCGTCGTAGGTACTTGTTCCCCGTCCCAGCTCATCGAAAAGAACCAGGCTGCGTGAAGACATATTGTTCAGGATATTCGACGCCTCGTTCATCTCCACCATAAAGGTAGACTCACCGACAGAGATATTATCGGAAGCCCCCACACGGGTAAATATCTTATCTACCATACCGATACGGGCAGACTCGGCAGGGACGAAACAACCGATCTGTGCCATCAGCGTGATCAATGCCGTCTGACGCAGCAACGCCGACTTACCCGCCATATTCGGACCAGTGATAATGATGATTTGTTGCTGTTCGCTATCCAGATAGACATCGTTGGCAATATAGGCCTCGCCGAGCGGCAGCTGTTTCTCGATCACCGGATGACGGCCCGACTTTATATCGATCACATCCGAATCATCCACGTTCGGACGGATATACCGATTACTTTCCGCCACTTTGGCAAACGACAACAGGCAATCCAGACGACCGATCAGATTCGCATCCACCTGAATAGGGGGTATAAACTCCGCCAGACAAGTCACCAGCTCGGTAAACAGGCGGCCTTCGAGGGATAATATCTTTTCCTCAGCGCCCAATATCTTTTCTTCGTACTCTTTCAGTTCTTCTGTAATATAACGTTCGGCATTCACCAATGTCTGCTTGCGTATCCATTCGGCAGGTACTTTGTCCTTATGCGCATTACGCACTTCGATATAATAACCGAATACGTTGTTAAAGGCAATCTTCAGGCTCGGGATGCCGGTCTTTTCACTTTCCCGCTGTTGTACCTGAATCAGGTAATCCTTGCCGGAATAAGCAATGGCACGCAACTCATCCAGCTCCGCATTGACCCCTTTGGCTATGACACCGCCTTTATTCAGCAAAGACGGCGGATCGTTATTGATCTCCTTTTCTATCCGGTCGCGTATCTCGGAACAAGCATTCAACTGTTCGCCGATACGGGAAAGGCTCGGCTCATCACTTGCCATACAAGCCTCTTTGATCGGTTCGATCGCCCGGAGAGCAACTTTCAGCTGCACCACTTCACGAGGGGAAACGCGGCCTACAGCCACTTTTGAAATAATACGTTCCAGGTCGCCGATCTGCTCGATCTGTTCATCCAGTATATCCTTTACCTCCGGATGACGGAAGAAATAATCCACCACATTCTGACGGTCCCGGATCGGTTTGACATCTTTCAGGGGGAACAGCACCCAGCGACGCAACATACGCGATCCCATCGGGGAAACCGTCTTGTCTATCACATCCAGCAGGCTGGTTCCCTCATCATTCATCGTACCGACCAGTTCCAGGCTGCGTACCGTAAATTTATCGAGACGCACATAACGGTCTTCCTCGATACGTGAAAGCGCTGTAATATGCGAAATATGCGTATGTTGTGTCTGATCCAGATAATAGAGGATCGCTCCCGAAGCGACAACCCCCAGTTTCAGATGTTCCACCCCGAAGCCTTTCAGGTTCTTCGTCTCGAAATGTTTCAGCAGGCGGTCGTTGGCAGCATCGGCGGAAAATACCCAGTCCTCCATCTCGAAAGTGAAGAAACGGGGACCGAACACTTCCTCGAATTTCTTACGGTTGTTACGCTCGACAAGAACCTCTTTCGGAGAGAAATTATTAAGCAGTTTGTCGATATAATCGATCGTTCCCTCGGCTGTCAGGAACTCACCGGTCGAAATATCCAGGAAAGCGACGCCGCAAACATCTTTAGCGAAATGAACGGCAGCAAGGAAGTTGTTTTCCTTATGGTTCAGAATATTGTCATTGATAGAAACTCCCGGGGTAACCAACTCCGTAACCCCTCGTTTCACCAGTTTCTTGGTCATCTTCGGGTCTTCCAGCTGATCGCAGATTGCAACACGTTTACCGGCACGGACCAGTTTCGGCAGATAGGTATCGAGCGCATGATGCGGGAAACCCGCCATTTCGATAAATTGTCCCGGTCCGTTGGCTTTTTTAGTCTGTACGATTCCCAGTATTTCGGCACCGACCACGGCATCTTCGCCATACATTTCGTAAAAGTCTCCTACACGGAATAAAAGGACAGCATCCGGATGTTTCGCCTTAATATCGAAATACTGCTTCATCAATGGGGTTTCAACTATCTTAGCCACGGGATATAATTTTTTATCATTTTAGTTAGACCGTACAAAGGTACAATAAAAAAAAATATAACTTTGCCGACATGTCTGACAAGAAACATCTTAGAATCATGAAAAAAACTATTTTACTCGCTTCCGGCCTGATTGCAGCCGTTCCTTTTGTGCATGCACAGAAAAACAAAGACAAAAAACCGAATGTGGTATTCATCCTGGCGGATGACCTGGGATACGGCGACCTGAGTTGCTACGGACAGGAAAAATTCGAAACTCCCAACATCGACCAACTGGCCCAAAACGGCATGCGTTTCACCCAGTGCTATTCGGGAACCACCGTCAGTGCGCCTTCCCGCTCCTGCCTGCTGACAGGTACACACAGCGGCCATACTCCCATCCGTGGAAACAAGGAATTAGATCCGGAAGGGCAATTTCCATTACCGGAAGATGCACGGACCATTTTCCATGTCATGCAGGACGCAGGATATAAGACTTCGGCATTCGGTAAATGGGGATTAGGTTACATCGGTACTTCCGGCGACCCCAGGAATCAGGGATGTAAGACATTCTTCGGATATAACTGCCAGCTGCTGGCCCACAGTTATTACCCCGACCATCTATGGGATAATGACCAACGGGTGGAACTGAAAGACAACGTAGTGGACGTTCAATACGGGACAGGTACTTACTCACAAGACCTGATCCACTCCAAAGCACTCGATTACCTGGATAATATCAAGGAAGACGAACCTTTCTTCATGTGGTATCCGACCATCTTACCACACGCCGAACTGATCGTTCCGGAAGACAGCATCATCAAGAAATTCCGGGGTATGTATCCGGAAAAGGCATATAAGGGAACAGAACCGGGAAATCCGGCTTTCCGTAAAGGCGGTTACTGCACGCAGCTTTATCCGCATGCCACGTTTGCTGCCATGATCTACCGCCTGGATGTATATGTCGGACAGATTATCCAGAAACTGAAAGATAAAGGTCTATACGACAATACGATCATCATTTTTGCCAGCGACAACGGCCCGCATATGGAAGGGGGTGCCGATCCTGATTTCTTCAACAGCAACGGCATATACCGGGGTTACAAACGCGACTTATACGAAGGCGGTATCCGTGTACCGATGATCATTTCATGGCCGGGACATATACAGCCGGGAACGGAAACGAACTTCATGTGTTCATTCTGGGATGTATTGCCTACGTTCGAAGAGATCATCCATCCGAAGGCGAAACAGAAAGAGATGGACGGCGTAAGTATGTTGCCGCTGTTGCAAAACCGCAAAGGACAGAAGGAGCATGAATTCCTGTATTTCGAATTTCAGGAAATGAATGGCCGCCAGGCTGTCCGCCAAGGCCCATGGAAACTGGTCCATATGAATATCCGCGGCGACAAACCGTATTATGAACTGTATAACCTGGCAGCCGATCCTTCGGAAAAACATAATATCCTGGACAAATATCCGGATAAAGTGGCCGAACTGAAAGAGATCATGGTCCGTGAACATATCGAAGACCCGAACTGGCCGCTGCTGAAGAAATAAAGGATCATATCGTTGGCTTCAACGAGATGATCGAATGGAAATATTAAAGCAGGCTGAATTATTTTATTGGTTAATTCAGCCTGCTTCCATTTTATATATCCCTTATTTATCCTACCTTTGTAAGCACTATAAACAATCTTAAACTATAAGAACATGGAAACAAACCGTAACATGAAAAAAGTAAACAAGAGTATCTTTGAACAAATCAAAAGAACAGATGAAAATGGGGCCGAATACTGGTCTGCCCGGGAACTAGCCAGAGCATTGGAGTATACGGATTACCGTAATTTCGAAAAAGTAATTGAAAAAGCGCAAGAAGCCTGCGAAAACAGCCATCAGGTAGTTCTCGATCATTTCGTTGGCTTCAACGAAATGATCGAAATAGGAAAAGGAGGTAAAAGAGAGATAGATTCAGTCAAACTTTCCCGCTACGCTTGTTATCTTATCGTCCAAAATGCAGATCCCAGCAAGGGGGTTGTTGCTAATGGGCAAACCTATTTTGCCGTACAGACCCGTATTGCAGAAATCAAACAGATGGACGAATATAACCGCCTGAATACAGAAAATTCAAAGCGATTATTTCTCAGAGAAGAGTTAAGCCGACATAATATTCAACTTGCTGATGCTGCCAAATGTGCCGGAGTTATTGAACCCAAAGACTATGCTATCTTCCAGAATCACGGATATATGGGGTTATACGGTGGTATGAATGCAAAAGATATCCACACCCATAAAGGATTAAAGAAAAGCCAGAAAATACTTGACCACATGGGTAGTACAGAATTGGCTGCCAATCTGTTCCGTGCCACACAAACAGAAGATAAGTTACGTAGGGAAAATATTCAAGGTAAGGCAAAAGCCAACCAGACACACTACAATGTAGGAGCTAAAGTTCGTAAAACAATTGAAGAATTAGGCGGTACAATGCCTGAAGATTTGCCTGTCGCAGAAAGCATTAAAAAGATAGAAACAAAAGATACGAAGAAACTATCCTAATCTGTCAATAAACCAAACAAGTAATAACCATTTCGTCGGAGCAGACGAAATGGTTATCTACAAAAAAATCCGGTTATTTCCTTATCAGCTTATGATTGCTTCTCCCTTCGGCAGTCACAACCTCCAGCACATAAATACCGGCCGGATAGCTGTCGTAGGAAAGCGATAACTGCGTATTGCCTGCCGCCGGTTGCCTTTTCATCAGGCGGCCGTTCATATCGTATAGAACGACCTCTTTAATAGCCACAGGAGCAGTTACCTGAACCGTTCCCGCCGCATCATAAGAAACAGTAACACCGGTTCCGGCGGTTATATCCTCCGTCGAAGTAGAAGGGTCGGCAGCCACGACGATCTCGCCGGTCGTATTGCCGTTGCCTCTCACCCACTGCCATTCGCTACCGTCGCTGCTTTTGTAAAGCAGGCGGATACGGTCGCCGGGAGCAATCGTCTGAGTGATCGTACAAGGCACTTCCTGCGCTACTCCGCGTTCGATCTCGATGGTGACAGGTTCTTCGCCGGAGATAAATTCTTTCGTATTCCCGTCCTTGTCCACAAGAGCAACGACCAGGTTACCCGAGAACGTACGGATACTCATATTACCAACATAACCGTACTGGATAGCGAAAAGCTGGTTCTGCTCAAAATCATCCGTCGTCGCAGTCAGGCCGGCAAAGACAGTACCTTCGTTTTCACCATAGAAAAATACCAGCATGTCCTGATAGGCGGAACCTTCCACCGGTTTTCTCATGCTGATGATGGCATCCTGTCCGAGCGAGAAACCGCCTCCGCTGTTCCCGCCGGTCCCCTGCACTTCGGGTTCGAGGACGGATAAGAGGTAATAGCCGTTCGCCAGTCCGCTCCAACCCCAGTTCACGTGATAATAGTCAGCATCATTATAGCCGTCGATGATAAACTGATGGCCTTCTTTCTGGTCGTTCTCGCCGCCATAGACAACAGGGCGGTTGTCGTCAAGTTCGCCTTTGATAATGGCTTCCCATTCGTCTTTCTGATAATTATCGCGTTGCAGGACATGGAGGGATTTGTCGTATTTCATATAATTGACAAGCCCCCGGGCGGCAGTCAATGTCAGGGCACCGCTGTTACCCGGCGCATAATTCATTTCAGAGAAAACACCGCAGTCGTACATCAGGGTGGCTACGTTTTGAGCCTGTGCGCTGGTGTACTGTCCCGCCGTATAAGTGGACGGCATATTATCCCACTGGTAAGGCGTATCGAACGTGGCGGATAACGACAAATTATATGTCTGGGAGGTATAGGAATGGCTTCCCGTCCCTATGTCCGGCCATTTATGATATTGCATGGCAATGGCTGTCGAGGTAGCCACACAGCCGGTCGGCGTACGCTGGTTATCCACGATCGGACAGAGATCGTTGTAAGGCGTCATCTGGTCCCACAGCACGGTGGTCAGCTGCACGCCTCCGGACTTCAACTGCATATTGCCTTGCCTCAACCGGCTCCAGGCAGCCGTCACCTCTTTGGCTGCCATCGACTTATTCTCACGCATCCAGTCGATCTGACGCCGGTAGCCGTCGAACCAGGAGCGCACATTCACCGGCATAGAGTCTTTCCGGAAAGACTGTTGCATGCCGTATCCTAAAATAGGATAAGCCAGATCGTCGCCGGCAACGACCACAAAGCCGTTACCATCGGTCTGGCTGAATACATAAAAGGTAGCATCCTGCGAAGGGTTGCCCGAACGGGTGGCGGCCCCGGCATCCGACCAGACCAATGCCAGTTCCGGAACGGAAGACCGGGTCTGCAGATGATTGCTTTTCAAAAAACTGAGCGCAACGCTCCGTGCCTGTTCAACATCGACAGGGGCGGCACTTATCGACATCGTCAACAAGGCGGCCAGGAAAACAAGAGTACATCTTCTCATTACTTGTAATTTTTTTAGTTTAAATTTAGCTTATCTATCAAAGGCCAGGTTAGAGGTTTTTATTAGCGTTTTTTACCTGTAATTACATTGTCATTCAATAACAAAGCAAATGGGAAGATGGTTGAAAAGGGCTGAAAAAAGTTAACAATCGCTGCCAAGAGAATACACAATTATTCCCCGGTAACCGTCACATACCGTAAAAGCTCGCAATTCCCGTCGATATCCAGTATGCCTTTTTTTAATAATTCGCTTTCCAGCCTCTTAAACGACACCTCTCCCATGTTATGCAATGTTTTCAACTTATCCAGACCTTTGTGTTCTATAACATACTTCATCAAGTCCTCGAGCGTCTCTATATCATTGCCTCTTAACGCATTGACGGTTCTTCTATCCAGCTCGAAAGGTACGGTCAACGGCTTATCCAGTAAGTGCCGCTGGTCCTCTATAGAGATCTTCTCTCCGGAAAACTTTATCCGCAAGGCTAGCGCACTCTCCAATTTCTCTATTCTGGTATTCAACGATATTATCTTTGATTTCAGTACTCTGATTTCTTCTTCTTTCTCTACGCCCTCATCCAGATATTTCCTGACAAATCCGGTCTGAATGCCGATATCCGTCAGGGCATCCTGGAATATGATCTTTACTTTACGCTGTGTAATATTGAGATGTTTTGCCACCTTTCTGATACTTATGTGGGTTGCCAACGCATGAAATACGAATTTCTTTCTCTCGGAGTTAAGCAGATTGCGCATTTCCGTTATGATAAACAGATATTCCGGGGTGAGCTTCTTAAATGATTCGGACAGGAACTCTTTCTCCGTCACATATTTTTTGGGGGATACAGGTTGTGGCTGTGTCTCTGCGCTTTGTTGTTCAGATACGGGAGGTTGTTCAGGCATGGGCGCTTGTTCAGGCATGGGAGATTGTTTATCGGGCGTTGAAGGGACAACGCAAGCTTCCTTCGACGACGTTGCGGCAGGGTCAGGAAGCGGATTACTTACAAGGCTAAGCTTCGGGTCGTAGGTAAAAAGATGTTTTACATAATCGCGTAATCTAGTTAACAAATTCATCATAATATAAATAGTTTAGTTTAAGTCAAAATATAAAAGAAGAAAGTCAACGCCATGGCTTCTAAAACATTCCCTACAAGGACAAAGGTAACGGATATGATTAAAAAAACAACAGAATAAGCAAGAAAATCAATGTCAAGACTAAAAAACTGCCCTATCCTCACGAACCGAACAGTCATCTACATATTTGAATGAGTCGTATACTTCTTCCAAATATGAATAGTTGGGAGCTTATGGAAAGCTCTAACCCTCTTTTAATGTTTACCAGTCTTATCTCCTCTTTCATTTGTATCTACATTTATGAATCTAAAACCTGTTATTTCTTCCTTACAAAGAAAGGCAGAATATTCCCATACCCCAATATTCATGCCTAGGTAAAAAACATAAACGACTAAGTTTTTTACCTGGCATGCAGGAAAAGAAAAAAGCAAGGCAGATTGTTATTTCCCATATGACAAGCAAGGACTTTATCGTTTTGTCCTTATATTTGTCTCAAATAAACTAAGTTCGATATGGAAAGAGAAACAGAAGAGAAAACCAGAAAGAACGTTCACCAGGGTGCGAACGTCCGCAGATTACGTAATATAATGGGTGTCAAACAAAGCTCATTGGCGGAAAAGCTCGGTACTACGCAGCAAAAGGTTTCACGCATCGAAAGCCAACGGGTGATCGAAAAAGACACATTGCTCCAAATCGCGAATATCCTCCATGTTTCCCCAAAGATCATTGAAGAACTGGATGAGAACCCGCTGTCGATCGTGATTGAGAATAACAATTTTGAAACAGGTTATGGCAGTATTGGTAATTTAGGAATAATCCAGAATGATCAAAACAACGAAAACACGATCAACAATCCTCTGGATAAAATCATGGAATTAAACAAACAGGCTACCGACCTTTTTGAACGCATGCTGGCTGTTGAAAAGGAAAAGTCCGCCTTGCTGGAACAATTGTTGAAGGAGAAGGGGAAATAAGGCCTGTCTATTATAGCGCATATCTTGTCAGATGTGAACGTAGGGGCGGGGTCTGCCCGCCCATCTTCACCGGTTGTTATATTATCGTCGCAAAGGGCGGGCAAACCCCGCCCCTACAGAACCTGTTATTTGGGTTCAAATTTCTATAGCTTCTCTATTTCCGCTACCGGCAACCCTGTACATTCGGCAATGTCGGCTGTACTTATGCCCATATGTTTCATGTTAACTGCTGTTTGTCGTAACCTGGTCTTTCCTTCGGCAAGTCCTTCTGCCAGCCCTTCTGCTTTGCCTTTGGCTTCTCCCTCTGCAAGTCCTTCGATCCGCCCCTCCCATTTGGCGGTGTCGAGCACATCGTTCTGGATCATGATTACATTCAGATGTTCATCGTATGCATGCCGCTCACTTGTAGACATCGAGTAATATTTCAGTTTTTCCCGGGCTTCACGAAGACCCGGTGCCGTCGTGTCAGGACGAATCGTTCCGTCTTTCAGATATTCGATCCATTCGTCCAGAGGGGTCATGGCTACTTTATCGAACTCGTTTACACGAATCAGGATATACTCGGGGAAGATATTTGCGGGCAGGCGGGTGATAACGGCATCACGGTCGCGAGTATTGATTCGCAAGCGGTCACCGGTATGTACACCCGTGAAATGGTTCTGCCCGTGGTAGATATAATCTGTGCCCACGCCGAGGTCGAAATAAAGGATGCTGATGGAGTAGATTTTCTTTATATCCCGATAGCCTTCGCCCAGCGAGATATGCTCGGTGATGGCTTTGGCTACACCGTAAAGGATGCGTTCGAGATAAATCTATTCCCTTATACTTTCCTTATTTCCCAATGCCTTAAATTCCACATCGACAGAGGGGGCTTGGGGGGAAGAGAAGTCGCATTGTACCGTCACATTGTTTTTCCCTTTATTCCAAGAGGTCGTTTCAGAAACATCAAAACGCTTACGCGGTTGCCAGAAAGCATCGCAAACATAGACCGACGTGCCATCGCAATACAGCTTATCTCCCGCTTTCAGCAGCTCCTGTATTTGGATCGGAGCGCATCCTTCCACCAGTATTTGCATGTTTGCTATTTGAGCAGATACGTCTTCACCGGCTTTAACCACCGCATAGAATTGCACCGGTTGTTTCTCATACGGATTGTCGAAAGTAAATTTACTTAACAAAGGTTCTCCCGTTTGTACGGAACGATACTTGTGGATATTATCCCCTTTCAAGGTTACTTCATACAGGTTCCAAGCCTTATCGCCCGCCTTTTCCAAATGGAATTCGTTTTTAGGATTCTTCATCTTCTCTCTTTGTGCAGCTGTTAACAAATGGTTGTTGCGCACTTTCTGCCACTCACGGATGGCATCAAAAAGACGGCTCTTAAATCCGCTCTGTTCGATGCTTTCGTCTACACGCAATAAATAGCCGGCATCAAAAGCGGCACTACGTGCCTGGATCCATTCAATATCTTCCGGCCGATAAGTCTGTTCCAATTTAAACCAACCCAACATGCCCGGCATCAGGTTACGTTCGAAATAACGCTGGTTTTCCAAACGGTAATTGACCTGGCTTTCACGCAGATTGTCGTACCAAGGTTCTCCCCAGTTCATGAAAGAATAGATATGCCACCAATAATGGAACGGTGATGAGCCACAAGAGATAATACCTTTCTGATCCAGGTCGTCAAACCATTGTTTCAAGAACCTGGAAGCCCCATATAAACCATGTCCCGTAGGTGACCCACCGTAATAACCGTCGAAATCCATCAATCCGACTCCCGTTTCATTACACACTTCAGCCAAACGTTTTGCAAAAACATCACTCAAATGAATATCCGGGAAAAGACCGCTATAACAATTATTCAGCAGCTTATCGATCTTTTCACCCGTTTTATGAGCCGTTGGTTTCGTTCCGAACTGTCCGCGAGTGCAATCCAACAATTTATAAGGTTTATCCGATGTCACCTCCCGATACGACACAATCTCTGTCCCAATCTTTGCCGAATGCGTTTCACCCAAATAGGTAAAAAATTCCGGTGATTCAATTTCTATATCCTTATCAGTAGCACTGATCTCTTTTGTTAAAACAGAACTTCCTGAAATGGCCAGGCTATCACTAGGCACGGGAGAGACATACGGGTCATGCGTAGAAGTAAACATCGTCAGTGTATGTACACCGATTTCAATGCCACGAGCTTTCGCTTTGTCGGTAAAAGCTTTAATTTGCTCTGCTCCCTCCGGAAAACGAGAGGTGTGTAAATCAAAATGTCCCCAGCTTTTGAATAGGTCCCCGATATGAACCAAATTGAAGTTACAAGAATCGGCATAATTCAATGCATTATCCAACGAACGACCCTCATATAACATATAAGCCGGATTCCGGAGTTTCCGTTTTTTGATCCACTCTCCGTTCATCATCGGATGTGGCAATCCTTCCTGCACCTCGATCTTCCCTATGACATCAACCACTTCCGAAGAGGGTGCGGCAAACAAGGCAATAGAACTTCCTATGAAATCCTGATCCAAAGCCGTCACCGTCTGTCTTCTTCCTATATAATCTATCACTTTTTCTTTTCGCCAATCACGTGCGAAAAATTGAATATCACTACCATACGGACGTGCTACAGCCGCATTCCCCCTGATCATACGTACATATTCGGGCATATCTCCTTCTTCATTCACATTGATGTCGTACGTTTGCTGTCCGATCTTATCTTTCAAATCGTCGGGCACCTCTTGTCCCGGCAGCGGATCGATGTAACAACCGCCTGTAGCATCATCGCCCAGATGAGGTCGTCCTTCTGTCGTGTTGATACCGAGTGCCTGTACTCCAACGGCAAACACGGTATCGCGTACCACTCCCACCGTTTCTCCTATATATTGAGATATATCGGTTGCATAAGGTCCCCAGGCAATAGCTTCAATCTGATCACGATTACTTAACGAAACCAATGACAAACGGATATATCCGTCTTTTATCTCTTTGGAAACGATCGCTTCCGATTGGTTGGCAAAGGTCAGTATCCATTTATCTGCTTCGGTTTTCAAGCCAGTAGGCAGGATATACTCTTTCCCGTCATAGAGGCTCAACACAGGAGAGGAACCCTCTTTTGCCAAGTAGTTCACACCGGTTCGGTTGTCTGCCACTTGACGGATAAACCCTTTTCCATCTACACTGAATGTGGCATACTGAGTCGATAGTTCATCGACATATGATTGATTGCATGCGCATAGCATTAGAAATGCTACTACACAAATACTGCTAATTTTTCCCAATCTCATTGTTTACAGCTTATTTATCTGATTTTCCTATTTATACTCATTTTTCACAAACAAAAATAATGCTTACTGATAAGCCATAAAATAGCAAATAATTGTCTATTCCATGGATTATTATTGTTTCTACAGTAGTCAGTTTTCAGATGAGACAGGGCAAATCTTATATTTGTAATAGTGCGGTTTGTGTTCAAAATGAACTTGGTTGGTTATAGGCGCTTTGTTAACCACCGTCATACTATTTCCATCCTTATCCACCGCTTCTATATCTACACCTAATGCTGAAAATCCAAGTAGAGACAAATTGAAATCAACCTCCTCTAAATCTCTCAGAGGGATAATTTCCCAACCAAACTTTTCTTTCTTCAACATATAAGACCCCTTACCACCAAGTTCTCCCTTTTCTACTTCCCCATACGTATCGATATAAAATAAATGATCGGAATAAACCTTGTCAAGTAATTTACCCGTTGATGAGGCTGGGTTTGTAGAAGAAACAGAAAACAAACGACTTCCAGGCAAAACAGCCAAAGTTCCATATTCAGGCAATGAATAGTCGCAATCATTCTCTTTAACTCCCCACGGCTGATCGGAAAAGTTGGCATAAATCTTTAAACCACTATTATATTCAACCTGAATACAAGGAGATTTTAATAAATCTTTTTTGATTGCATCTGAAGATGATACATAAGATTTGCCATCAAAATACCGGATACTTTTCACCGGAATCATCGAATAGCTATTTTGGAATGGTTGCAAGAAAGCATATCTACGAACCGCATCGAATCCCTCTGACAAAATACCAATATTACCGAAAGCGTAGGCATAAGCAACATAGGCCTCGTTAGATACATTAGACATTCCGTCCATTTCCAACGGATTAATCTTCAATAATTGAAAATCAGGGAATATAGGTAAACTATGATTCATATGTGAATAATTCCCATCTAACAATCCTGCATAGAACCAATGTGTACCACCTTCTGAATAAACAGGACCTTGGTAGGCACGGCGTTCGTTCATCAAAGTCATACCAATATATTCAAATACAGTACGAAATTTTCCTGCTCCAGGAGTACGATAATCGTAATCCACCCGATCCATAGGAGAAATACAAGTCTCTACATCGCAATAAGAGAAGTTGGTCCCAAATGTCTTATGTATTTGTGGAGCCAAAATGGCCTGTTGTTCCCAACCTATAGTTACTTTATTAGCATAGCATCTACACCAAGCAGGCCCCCAACCATAATCTTTGTGGCTAATACGTACCCAATCTTCATTCCACAGAGCATTTACAGGGGCAAAATCCATGTAATTTGAGTAAAAACCAATCCTCCAATCTTGTCCTTGTACAAAACGGACATATTCTTTCAGGCGCTCTATTCCCAGATCAGGATTAGGTATCGTTCGAAACGTATAACTTTCTCCATCGGCACGCCAAAAATCTTCGTGATAGCGAATACTAACTTTTTCTACACCTTTAGAACGTAAATCGGTCACGAACTTTCCTAATTTAGGAAGATCACTTCCACCGTTGATCGCCCACAAACGATCTACCTGATTAGAACGCATTGGAGAAGCCGGGTTATCAATCGTCGGGAATACTTCGTGTACATCAGGTGATACGTTAATGAAAAGACGTTCACGTAAGGGATTACGCTTTTTGTTATTCAACGGATAATATTTTACTCCGCCATTGTAAGTGGCTTTACCCTCTTTGATACCCTGTTCTCCACCATAATACATGGAAGCATTGGTATAATACCAATCAAACATTGTCAAATAGAACAGATTGTCAGCATACAGTATGCTGGGAGCATCAGCCGTATAGGAATCATTGGCAAAAGGGTTATACACCAAGAAAGGGACCCCCACCAATTTACCATCCGACACGTTACCTGTTGTGCCTAAGCAGATCTCTTCCACTTTCCCATCCGCTGCTTTTTCTTCAATCGTCCAAATCAAAGATTTCTGCTTGATCGTATAAGAACAATCAAAGCGTTGGCTCAACCCCTTTCCTACTGCTTTATAACGAATGAACAAAGTATCGTTTTCTAGTCTCTTATCCATAACTATCCACTCTGCTTCTGTTCGTTTTTCAAAAAGGATCTTAGCGTTGGCATTCACCTTTTTCTCTTGCCCGTCACACAAAAGTGTCACGCCGCCTATCGGATAGGCCGGGTCTACTTGATACATCAGCTTAGCATCTTTCCCTTCGTATGAGAAAAGGAATTTCTCGTCTTGTTGCTCCACACGATTACTAAATCCGGTCGTCTTATTCGTCGGTAAGATCGTCTCTTCACGAAGCGGAAAAGGTAATCTCTCCGGGAACGGTTTAAACTTCATCGGCTTCAAAACTTCTTGATATCCATAGATAGGGCCCAAGAAAATATTGTTCTCCACATCCGGTTTTGTGCCATTCCCTTTAAACTCCAATCCGATGAATGTAATCGGTCGGGCAATACTATCATTCAATTTGATATGGTTCAAAAACCAATACTTGTAATTCATATTCCGCCATAACCATTCTTGCATGAACGGAATTGTTATCTCCCGGCCTTTGGCATCCTGGATAACGGCATAATGGGTCATGGCTTCTCCGCTGTTCTCCCATAACCAATGGTTTCCATAATTCCAAAAGTTGATGCAATCCCACTCTTTCTCAAACTTGTACGGTTTGACGAGCTCTACACGAAATCCGGCTTTTGCCTGCTTAGTCTTGTAAACAACTTTTCCACTGTAATCACCTATTACCCGTTGCTCTTTAGTTCGATATAATGTGACTTCGGATTGATTTGCCCGAACCTGCCACTGCGTACAATCATCAAAAGTAAACAGTGGCTCTCTGGCTTCTGTACGCCCTTCCATTTCATAAGGTTTACTCCCGATGCTTTTTTGCTTCGGATCTTGATTCATTCCTCGGATCGCCTCTCCATATTCCAATCCGTTTGTCTCTTGTGCTTTTCCTTGTTGGATATTCAGAGCCAAACACAGCAACACACATGCACGTAATAATTTATGTTTTAACATATTGTCTAATTTATAAGAAACTACCATCAAAAAATTTCAGGATCTATTTAAGCGCAATATCCGATGAAAGAGTTCTCGGATCGACACGCTCACCGGAAGTATTCACTGTATATAGCGTCCACGTATGATCATTGGTACGTTCCAAATGGTACCGGTTCTCTTGAGCTTTCATTTCTTCTTTCAATTCTTTAGAAAAAATGTCGGCACGCCGAGCGTCTTCCCACACACGAAAAGCCTTAAACACACGCTTTTTATCCAAACATTTTTCAACAGCGTTTTCACTTAAACCAAGCATATAAGTAGCATTCCATGCAACAGCCTTTGATTGTAGATTCTCTATCACTTGTTCATCCCATTCCGATTGGAAATTTTGGATACCGAAAGTGGGACAAATGAAATTATTAACATTACCGTTCCTTTCATCTTTCCCCTGAATTCCGAAAGAATTGGTTACAGGGTTAAACATATTGTTTCCTCCACCAATATTTCCATTCCCCATATATAGCCAATTACCATACATGATACCAGATCCCATCACACGAAGTTCATTTCCGCCATATGTATGAAACTTCTCAAACAAATTCCGATAGAATCGTTTCATAGAATAATAGCCATGTCCTTGATACATGAAACTTTCCTGCCCATCATAATCGACATAATCCATGCCACCGTCAACCAATAACCGCGCATAATAATCGGCATAATCGTCTTGCAGATTCATATCCGGAACAAAACCATTATAACAGTTCATCTGTAATTTTGCTAACACCTCACCCGCTTTATGTGTTTGAGCCACGGTGTTGTAAGCACCACGCTTCACTCCTTTCAATGTATAAGGTTGGGTTGTTGTAACTCCTTCGTAAGTAAGTAATTCTTTTCCTAATTTCAAAACATTGAGTTTATTGCAATGCCAAGTTCCCCATTCATTTAACCAACTGGTATCAGCCACACAAATATCCGTTTGAGAAGCATTCAAATCGTGAGTGATCGTTGTTTTCAGTACCACACATAAGCTATCATTAGGAATGGGACTGACATCACTGCAATGTGGTTGCAAAAATTCACACAACGTATGTAACCCATAAGCGATTCCAGCCTCGTTCGTCATTTTTGTAAACTCAGCGATAGAAATTTGTTTTCCACCATAAGAAATCATCTTATCCGCCCATCGATTTGCCGGGTTGACATAATACTCTCCCAGACCTTCATCCTGTACAGCGCGTACTCCCAGCTGAGTTGCATAAGAGATCAAACTATCATGCCGTCCCCACCATGCTAAATCGGCACAAGCAGCTTTCGGATCACGAACCCATTTCCCTTGCTGAGTAATATAAGGTAACCCTTCCTCCAAAACGACCTTTTCATAAAGTTTTAACGTATGTTCTTTAGGACAAACAAAAAATGCAACCGATGATCCTAAAACATCCTCATCTACAGCCTCCACCTGATGATGCTTAGGTACATTCACATTTTCAAAACCAGGTATAAGTGTAAAAAATATATCACGGGTAGCACGGCGATCACGCGAACTCATTACAATGTAAGAACCATATTCCGGTATATACTCTGCCCCATTTCCTTTATTAAAAAAGAAATGACCTTCTTTCCGATTCGTAAAAGCAACATCGCTAATGCCATCTCCACCTATACGCAATCGCTGCCCTTCATATAATGAATCCGGCAAAGGATATTTGATCGGATCTGATGTATGTACTCTGTAATACATTTGGTGCATATCTCCATCTGTAGGAAGACCGGTATTCGTATTGTCATTGCAGGCTACCATACCGATCGTACAACGTTCATTACTGACCACTCCCAACAAATCTCCAATATATTCACGTATCGTGGTATAATAAGGTCCCCACACTACATGATCCGTTTTACCACGATTAGTCAGTGATATAAGTTTAAACGTCAAGTACTCTTCTTTTTCTCCTACTTCTATAATAGCTTCAGCTCCATTTATATATGTCAACATCAACTTTTCGTCGATTTGTCGAGCCGAAACAGGCAAAATTACCTGATCGTTACCGGCATAAAGAGCCAATAAAGGAGAACTTTTCTTATCAGATAAATATTCTATATTATCGACTTTACTGTAGATACTCGTTAAGAATCCTGTAGAATCCATCTTTAATACTGCATAATCCGTTTCAAAGCAAATATTCATCTCTGCCTGATTGCACGAAAAAAATAGTGAAGATATAACTACCCACACCCATTTTAATAAGATATTTTTCATTTGTCTCATATAAGATTTGAACAGGTTCGAAAAAGCAGAGTAAAAGATCATTAAAACAAATATCTTCTACTCCGCTATAAAAATAAATGAGTTTTCAGTATTACTTCAATGGATCAAATGAGCCACCCCATTCGTTGTTTTGTTGTGACATATCATTGTCGAAGTTTGCTCCTATAGTCTTGTCCCCAATGGCACCAAACCAATGCTTGGTGGAGATATTAAACGTGGAAACTTCAACTTGCTTCACATTAGGCACGAAATCAATATGGAAAAATTTCTGCGTTTCAGCATCTTCCAACGTACGTGTCCAGTCGAATTTTCCAGCTTCTTCCTCATCCCCGTTAAATACCACATACAGGTTGTTGTAATGTTTCTGGGCATTGATGTTGCCGAAATTCATCCAACGACGGAGGTCGCCATAACGGAAGTTCTCTTGAGACAACTCAGCTGCACGTTCGTTGTATAATAAACGACGAACCCCTTCGATCGTGTTATATACATCCAGCCCATACCCGATAGCGCCCGCACCTTTATCGATACCTGCACGTTTACGGATTGCAGCTACATAACCCAACGCTTCATTTATATGACCTGCTTCGGCAGCACATTCGGCAAGGTTCAGGTAAACTTCACCCAAGCGTAAACTGATAGCATTATTTTCACCTTTATATGAATCTGCATTATTCAATCCCGGAGTAATGGCTTTTAACGGGAAGAATGATCCATAATGGGTAGTTCCGGCATTACGCTCAAGCTGTATGTTGGACATCGCTTTATAGAACGTTTCTGTCTTCACATACGAAGTCCAGAAATACTGCCCGGCAGGAATTTCCAACGACGGGAACTCGCAACCTGGAACTGAATAAGAGTCGTAGAAACGTGGATCCATTCCGTTCACCAATTTGTCAAGAATTTCTGCATTGTAAGTAGCATCCGTAGAAAGGCGGTTTACATCCAGTTTCTGGCTCTTATACTCTTCGTTTTCGTAGATAGCTATAGAAGAGCCATCCTTCAACGGGAATGAAAGAAGTTGAGGTGTTTGCGGCACTTGACGGCATGCCCATCCATGGGTAATATCTTCAGGAAGATATTGGTTCATGTCATAATACGAATCTGGATATTTGTAATGTCTATAGATCAAGGCTTCCGTATTAGACTTCCCTTTTGTCAACCAAATATCGCCAAATTTATCCATCAATTTATAGCCATTCTTTTCAGCATATTCAAGAGCTGCCTTATTAGTTTGATAGGCAGCTTCCCAACGCCCCTTGTCGTTGGAGCGATTGAATAACTTACTAGCATACCACATTTGTACGCGTCCTTTGAAAGCCATGGCAGCACATTTGTCAATACGCCCATAGTTAACACCCGACCAACGGTCTGGCAAACCTTGGATGGCATCATCCAAGTCTTTCACAATTTGTGCCATACAATCAGAAGTAGAACTTCGCTTCACCATCAATGAAGACAGATCGTTCACATCCTGCGATTTAAGAATCAGAGGAACACCACCCAAGTCCTTTACATAAGACCAATACCGGTAAGCCCGCCAAAACTTGGCTTGTGCCACCACTGCATCTTTATCCTCAAGAGCCATGACACTTTCCGGTACTGTCTCCAACTGCTCAAGCAGGTAGTTAATCTTGTCAATAATTGTATAATTAAAATCGACCCCATAGCTGGAAGCTGAAATGTTTACCCCACGTAACCACTCGCTCATGCTATCGTTTGAATCCGTTGTAAGGTCCGTGTCGGTATCAGACGTAGAAGACCATCCCGGCACTATGCCGCTATAGATATCGGTCAGATATGCTTGGATCATTGTTTCATTCTGCCACACATTATCCGGATTAATCGCTGATTTGTTTTCGTAATCTAATTGGCAAGAAGACAACGCCAATACGCATACCGACAAAGTCAGGAATTTACGTCCACTTTTCTTTATTATATTTAAGTTGTTCATAGAATTTATGTTTAAAAATTAACACTTATACCACCACCCAGAGTTCTCATCACAGGGTAACCAACACCGCTCCATCCTGGGTTCAATTCCGGATCCCAGTGACCGAATCCAGAGATGTAGAATAAGTTCGTACCTGTTGCAAACACCTTGATACTAGAGATTGCGTTACCTAGAGGCTGGGCAAAATTAAACGTGTAACCGATATTTAAATTGGAAAGACGGATATAGTTCGCCTTCTTCCAGAAAAAATCAACATCTGTCCAACCATATGAACGATAGTCGCGCGGAGCCAACATAGGCAGGTTTGCATTGGGGTTTTCCGGAGTCCAAGAATTTTCAATCCATTCCATGTTCCACATCTGGTTGTCATGATAATCTCCTATTACACCAAAGTTTTTATGATTATGGAATTTACCGGTGAAAGTAGCTTCTACAGAAAGTCCCTTCCAAGTGGCACCCAAATTCAAGCCCATATAAACCGGGTTATTGTTGTTGTATAGGATATCCTTATCATACTTGTTGATAACACCGTCTTTCACACCATCAGGACCACTCTTATCAATATAGACGAACGAACCGGGACGAAGATCTACACCACCACCTGAAGGCATGACATAATTAGGATTTTCCTTTTTGAAAGCATCTACTTCCGCTTGCGAACGGAGGATACGTCCTTCATAGGCAGCAATATAACTACGGTCTTTACCTACGGGAATTTCCCAATCCAACAAACCGGCAGCATAATCCTGAACCTTTACATTGTTCCATCCGTATGACAAGTTCAAACCGGCATGCCAATTGACATTACCTGTCTTATCTTCCCATCCCACACTGAAATCAAAACCTTGTCCGTTGATCACACCGTAGTTCTCAGCCGGCATCGTCTTGGAGAAAGTGGTCGGTAGTGAATTTTGGCGGTTACCAAGGATATCAAACGTATGCTTGTGCCAATATTCAACAGCACCGTGCAGGTGATCCAGGAAGCGGTAATCTACACCGACGTTGATACCGGTAGATTTTTCCCAAGTCAGGAACTCATTCACCAAACTTCCATACTGCAAACCATTATTCAAAGCAGCGTTTTCGCCAAGCATGTAGTTACCGCCACTCTTATAACTGGTCTGCCATTGCCATCCACCGACAGCGTCGTTACCTGTTAAAGCGATAGATCCGCGCAATTTCAAGAAGTCGAGCCATTCAACATCTTTCAAGAAGCTTTCTTCAGAAGCGACCCATGCAGCCGATACAGCGGGGAACACACCCCAACGTTCGCTAGGTGCAAAGTTCATGGAGCCGTCATAACGAACAGAGAGGTTCAAGATATATTTGTTGGCATAATCGTAACCGCCGATAAATACCCAAGAAGCACGTCCACCGTCTGTATCAGGACCACCATTGGAGAACTGTTTATCGGCAGAAGAACCGGCTGCCCAGAACTGATCGGTCTGGTACAACGGGAACTGGTCGCGTCTACCATATACATAATAGTGATTGTAGTTCGAAGCCTCATATACGGCAGCCGCATTCACATGATGATCTCCCCAACGTTTATCGTAATTAACCTGGAAGTTCAACTGTTGGTAAGTCCACCAATTGCCCGAAGCAGAAACACCGGCACCTTCATTGCTGACATAATAATTAGTCAAATTGTTTACATCGATGATATGGTTGTTTTCACCCGATTTTATTGGATAATAAAACCTTTGCAGCTCAGTGTAGTCTTTACTACGCGATGAGTTCCAACTTCCCAAATAAGAAGCCTTTACGCTCATTCCTTCTATCCATGGCAATTTATAAGTCAAGCTGACGTTGGCTTCGGGTCGTATCCAGCTATTTTTTCTGTAACCGGAAGCACCTTCGGCAGCCGCAGCCGGGTTACCATATGCCCATCCGTCGCCAATCCACTTACCGTCAGGCGAACGTGAAGGCATATATTCAAATGATACACGTGCTTTCGTGTAAGTTGCATCTGTACCTTCTGTTGGAGAAGAAGCATAGTTTGTATTCGTATTAGCAACAGAAGCGTACAATTGCAAATCGTCGGTTATGTTAGCCGTCACATTCAAACGTATATTCAACTTATTGTAGTCGGTTGACTCCATGAAACCACTCTGTGTATAGTAATTAGCAGCCCCAAAGAATTTGATTCTTTCCGAACCGCCGCTGACGCTTAATGCATGATTCATCACGTAAGGTGTATGCCATGTATCATCAAGCATGTTAAACCCTTGCCCAGGAAGGTTTTTGGCCCATTCCAACTCTTCATCACTCCAACCTGAACCTTGGGGAGCAGTCAAGCCGAAGTTTTTGTATGCCTGATTAATAGCCATACCTTGCTGATAAAGATTCGTCAAAGCTACTTCTTGCGTAGCAAAATCGGCAGAGAAGTTGGCTGTATAGTTAACCGATATCTTCCCTGAGATTCCGGAACGTGTCGTAACCAAAATAACCCCCGCATCCGAACGTGCTCCATAAACAGCAGCCGAAGCGGCATCCTTCAACACGCTTACCGATTCAATTTCATTCGGACTTAAATTATTGAACGTTTCCGCATCACGTACAACCCCGTCAATTACAAACAACATCGGTGAGGAATTCCACGTCGTACCGGTACGTACTCCTACACTGGCCTGTTCGCCCGGCTTACCGGAAGGAACGGAGATATGCACACCTGCCATTTTACCGACCAGCGACTGTGCGGCACTGTTTGTCGGAATCTGTGCCAACGATTCTGTGAATTTGGTAGTTTCAACAGATCCAGCCAATAGCCCTTTCTTCTGGGAGGTATAGCCCACTACGACCACCTCTTCCAAAGCCTGGGTGTCTTCTTTCAGAATAATCGAAAATTTATTTTTTTTACTTACAGATATTCTTTGGGTTATATAACCAATATAAGAGATTTCAATTGTTGCATTGTCGGGCACTTCCAAGGTAAACTTTCCGTCCATATCCGTAGTTGTTCCTGTACTTGTTCCCGGAATGGACACGTTCGCACCGATAATAGGTTCGTCATTATTATCAAGCACGACTCCAGTTATCGTTTTAAGTTTCTGATTCACACCTGGTAATTCAGACTTATCAGCTCTGTATAATACAATATGTTTATCACTGATCGTATACCTGATATTCTCACTTTTGAATATTTCATCCAGAATATCCGTCACCAGCTTATTCTTTACATTAACAGATACTTTACGGTTTACATTTACCTGATTCAGGTTGTAAGTAAAATAGAATGAACTTTTCTGCTCTATCATTGACAAGACATCCTGCACTGTCATGTTCTCCACGTTCAACGATAGTTTTACCGATTGCGAGTAAGTGACACTCGCCGTGATTTGCATTGTACCCAATAATAAAAACAATAAGATACACCTCATAATAAATAGACATTTCCGGAGCCATGACGATTTATGTGTACCCCATGGCATACACTTCTTAATAAAATTCATACATTTGTAAATGATTAGTTAGTAATAAATTTAGGTTGTCTCTAATGCGTTACTCGCTTAATCCGAACCGGGGATGTTTGCAGCATCTTCGGTTCTTCATTTTTATAACATCCATGTCTTCTTCATAAGCATTCTCATTTTATAGGTTTATAAATCTGTATATGATTCCCCTGAATTTTATAATCCAGTTTGCGGGTATCTTTCAATAAGGTAAGTATCTGATTTATTTTAGCTGTTTCCTTGAAACGGCAAGTAAATAATTCCGTATTGAGTTCGTGATCCTTCACTGTGATATGAACATTGAAACGACGTTCCAGATCGACTACAATATCGATCAGTTGTTTATTAATATAAGCCGCTTCGCCCACCGTCCACGATTTGACTAAAGAGGTGTTGACCGTTTTATTGACTATCAGGCCGTCATCTTTAGAATAGGTAACCTGCTCATTCGGTCTTAGAGTTACTTTATGTTCATTGTCATTTGTAGCGACTTCCACTTTTCCTTCTGCCAACGTTATGGAAGACGGTTCTTCATTGTATGCTCTCACATTAAACTTCGTGCCCAATACTTTTACCTGGAGTAAATCAGCATGTACGATAAACGGCGCTTTTTCATTATGTGCGACTTCAAAAAAACCCTCGCCTTCAAGCTTAACATCCCGCATCTTTGATGAAAACTGAGCAGGATAGGTAAATTTACTATGAGAATTCAGCCAGACTTTTGTACCATCGGATAAGGTTAAAGAAGTCCTTTGACCATTAGGGACTTCAATCGTATTCATGGAAGAGGGCTGTTCCTGCAATAAAAAATAAAGATTAGTACTTAATAATCCGATCAGCACAATTGCTGCAGCATATTTCATCCATGAAATATAAACAGGACGTCTCCGGCTTATTTCCACTTTTACTTCCTTTTCCTGCAATCCAGACATAAAACGTGCATAGGCCCTTTCGACCTCTTGTTTGTCGGAAAAACGTAGCTGGTCTTTCAAACTCCAGATACGCTCCATCTCAAACAGCCAATCAGCATTTGCCTGATCAGAAGCAATCCATTGATCGACCACCTTTATTTCTTCCGAAGTACATCGGTGGATTAAAAATCGTATTAGTATTTCTTCATTCATAGATCTTTCTTATCGTTTATATAAAGAAGACAACTGGGGCATCGGAAACTACGTAGTCAAAAATGAAAAAAGTTCATATTAATTTATAATCTGGCAAAAAGCTATATATAGTATCAGTAAATCTTTTAAATCTTCCCGCAGGAAAAGTACCGCATTACGGACATGAACTGCAACTGTACGTGGTGATATTCCAAGTTTATCTGCAATTTCTTTGTGAGGTAAATCTTCATAGTAGCATAAACGGAACACTTCTGCCGCTTTAGGTGGCAATTTTATCACGGAAGCTTCGATCTGTTCACGAATATCCCAATCAATCACTTGTTTCAATACATCATTTGTATCGGTCCGGTCATTCAAAAAAGCAATACGTGCTTCGGCTATTCGTATTTTAGCATTATACTCTTCTATAACCTTTTGGTGTTTCAGATAATTTAAACAACGGTTCTGAAGGGATTTAAAGAGATAGGATTGTACGCTATTTACATCAATTTGTTGTTTTTGTTCCCAATAGAATATAAAGATATCCTGCACCAGATCTTTCGCTGCCTGTTCATCCACAAAACGACAAGCCAACGACAGCAGTTTCGGATAAAAGTGAACAAAGAATCTTTTAAATGCTTCCTGATCCCCTTCCTGTATTCCATGTATATCAATAGGCCCCAAGTTATAATAGTTTTAATTAACAATAATATCTATCAGTGGTAATACCAAGTTCTTGAGGAACTATGTTATCATTTTTCGATAAATCACTTAAAATCAGGCATCTAAAGAAAACAATACAATTATCTTCAAATATTCATTTTTAAATATTATTTCTCTGTTTATAACAGCTCAATGGATTTGTCCTATTAAATTAACTATTTATAGTATAAATAGATTATATTTGCGGTGGGAGAAATATATTAGTTCCTCAAGAACTTCATACCAATACCTAAAACGGGGGAAATAACCGGAATCCTTTAATTTATATAGCCTGGAGAAACAGGCATAAAAAATGAGATACAAAGACTATAACAAAAATAGCTTTGCACCTCATTTTTTATGTGAATGGGATATTATTCTATATCCTTACTTATTCGGTCAGTTCATTGAAATATCGGATGCACTCTTTTATATCCGGCACGGAATTTTCCCAGTTGTATTCGTATTCAATAGAGAAAACACCTTTAAAATGTTGCCGTTTCAGTTCCTGCAACATTCCTTTTACATCGAGGATACCGGTTCCCCAAATGACGTCATGCTGTTCTGCTTCTCCCGCCTGTTTGGAGGCAATGTCCTTAAAATGCAGGGAGATGATACGGCCTTCCAGTTTTTTCAGGCAATCCAACTGGTTCAAACCTTCCCGGCGCCAATGTCCGACATCGGCACAGGAACCGATCATTTTACTACGTCCGTCGATTGCTTTCAGCAGATTATCCGGGGTCCAGTAATCGGAAGGTTTGGGATGATTGTGGACGGATATTTTTATGCCATACTGCTTGACCAGCTTCTCTACCAGGTCCCAGTCATCCAGAGCCGGTTCGCACGTGATGAACTCCATGCCCATCCCTTTGGCAAACCGGAACATCTTTTCCCAGTCTTCCGGCTTTTCCGCCACATATACCCCAGTAGCGATGATCTGTATGCCTTTGGAGGCGGCCAGTTCTTTCAGTTCTTTCTGCGTCCGGGCATCCAGGTTAAAATCGAAAACCTTCTCACCCCATTTTCCTCCCAGCTTATGGCCCGGATATACTTCTATATACTTCACACCCAGCTCCCGGGTCTTATCCAACGCCTCCGTCAACGGAAAGAGATGGAAGGTATAAGATTGGATCGCTATCCTCCAATCCCGTTTTCCGGTCTTTGCCTGTTCCCCGGCAGATAAAAAATACGTAAAGAACAGGCAGCAAACGATTAGCAACAGTATTTTATTCAGTCGTTTCATCTTATTACACTTTATCGGTTATTAAGGCATATCAGGTAAAGAGAATCCGTTCTCATACGTATGTTTGATCCATTCGGCAGCCATTTCAGCCGCATTGAAATCGGCATAACGGCGGTCGAAGCGCGGATCTCCGTCGATCACTTTGAAATCGTCTGTCGTCACGATCTTTATCTTGTCGTTTGGTGAGATATTGGTAAAACGCATATTCTCGCCATCCCATTGCAATTCACGATGCAACCCGTACAAGCCGGAGAGGCGCACGGCCAATACACCCATCACGACCATTTCATTGAACGGACCGGAGAACTGAAAATTAGACGAGGCTTCCGTCCTGTTCGCAGCCGATTCCTTACAAGCGCGAATCCAGTCCTGTTCATGTGCATTCGTATTCCATATATCGCCATTGCCGCCTTTGATGCGGGGTATGGTCGGTTTGGGCTGGTTGAAATTCTCCATGGCAGAGAAGGGTAACAAAGTCGGATTCATGCCGTAACAACCGGTCATGATCTTGCCTTTCGTACCGATAAAGATGATACCGCCGTTCTCATCACCCATCATTTCACCGTCCTTCAATTCTTCCGGACGGGGAGGAACCAGGCCGCCATCATACCAATAGACCTTTACTTCCGGCATTTTCACGTTCCCTTTCGGGGGACGGGCCGGGAAAGTATAAGTCACCACCTGGGCATGAGGAGGAGAATACAGGTTGCTAAGGGTGGAGCTTCCAATCACACTCGTAGGATATTTCAGGTCCAAGGCCCAATAGAGCGGGTCCATGATATGACAGGCCATATCGCCCAGGGCTCCGGTTCCGAAATCCCACCAGCCGCGCCAGTTCCAGGGAGTGTAAACCGGATTGTACGGACGTTTCCGGGCAGGACCGATAAACAGGTCCCAGTCCAGCGTCTTCGGACATTTCACGGCCGTTTTCGGTTCCTGCAGACCCTGCGGCCAGATAGGACGGTCGGTCCAGCAATGCACCTCATATACATCTCCTATTATGCCGGATTGTATCCATTCGGCTATCTGGCGGCACCAGTCAAACGAATTGCCCTGGTTACCCATTTGAGTCGCCACCTTATACTTCTTTGCCAGGCGGGTCAACAGACGGGATTCGTAAACAGAGTGGGTAAGCGGTTTCTGGGTATAGCAATGTTTCCCCAACGTCATCGCATGAGCTGTCACCCCTGCATGGGTATGGTCGGGAGTAGCCACCATCACGGCGTCGATCGAATCGCCCATCTCATCGAACATCACCCTCCAGTCCTTAAACTTACGGGCATTCGGGTAATCATTAAACGTCTTCCCGGCATACTGCCAGTCGATGTCGCAAAGGGCCACGATATTCTCCGTATTCATGTTCGCCAGATTGCGGCGTCCCATTCCACCGACCCCGATCCCTGCAATATTCAGTTTATCACTCGGAGCGGTAAATCCGAAATTACGCCCCAATACATGTCCGGGAACGATGGTAAGACCGGCGGCGGCAAAGACCCCGGTCTTTAGGAAAGTTCTTCTTGAAATGTTTGTCATGATACTTTGGTATTTATACTAGAAACACTTACAACAAGAAATTTTACTCAACTTCACTAAAGAAAAAGATAGATTAGATAAAGCTTTAATCTTTTTTAATAAAACAGATAAAACAAAGGTAAATAACTTTTATAAGAAGGGTATTTATGAAAAAAGGTCCGAGACATAAGTCTCAGACCTCTTCACTCTGTTGTCCCACGAGGACTCGAACCTCGTCAGACAGAACCAAAAACTGTAGTGCTACCATTACACCATGGGACAATCCGGCGCTTTATCTAAAGCGATGCAAAGGTAAGAATAAAATCTTACCCTGCAAGCGTTTTTCTTATTTTTCTTACTTTGCGATCAGCAGGTAATAGTTCTTTTTACCTCTCTGAACCAACAGATATTTTTCATCCAACAGGGAAGAACAGTCGATAACCGTTTCTGCATCAGCCAGTTTTTCCTTATTCAGACTGATACCGCCACTCTGTACCAATTTACGCATCTCACCTTTAGACGCAAAAACGGCAGCCTTTTCAGTAAGCAAGTCGATTGCCTTTACACCGGCACTCAACTCATCACGGCTGATCTCAAACTGCGGAACGCCATCGAATACAGCCAGCAACGTATCTTCGTCAAGCTTCTTCAATGCTTCGGAAGTTGAATTGCCGAACAGAATATTGGAAGCTTCAACAGCTGCTTCGTAATCTTCCAGAGAGTGAACCATTACAGTGATTTCTTTTGCCAGACGTTTCTGCAAAGGACGAAGATGAGCGGCAGCAGCCTGTTCTTCTTCCAGGGCAGCGATCTCTTCTTTGCTCAAGTCTGTGAAGATTTTGATATATCTTGCTGCATCGGCATCACTTACATTCAACCAGAACTGGTAGAATTTATAAGGAGAAGTGTAACGACGGTCCAGCCATACGTTACCCGATTCAGTCTTACCGAACTTACCACCGTCGGCTTTCGTGATCAACGGACAAGTAAGGGCAAATGCTTCACCACCCGTTTTACGGCGGATCAGTTCCGTTCCGGTAGTGATGTTACCCCATTGGTCGGAACCACCCATCTGCAAGCGGCAACCTTCGTTCTGATACAGGAACAAAAAGTCGTACCCCTGCAATAACTGATAAGAAAATTCAGTGAAAGACATCCCTACACTCGATTCGGAGCTAAGACGCTTCTTTACCGAGTCTTTCGACATCATATAGTTTACAGTCAAATGCTTACCGATATCACGGATAAAGTTCAGGAAGGAATAATCCTTCATCCAGTCGTAGTTGTTCACCAACTTGGCTGCGTTAGGAGCATCCGAATCGAAATCCAGGAACTTAGCCAACTGTTTCTTTATACTGTCCTGATTGTGACGAAGTGTTACTTCATCCAGCAGATTACGTTCTGCCGACTTCATTGAAGGGTCTCCGATCATACCGGTGGCACCACCGACCAGAGCGATAGGACGGTGTCCGGCACGCTGCAAATGCTTCAGCATCATTACACTAACAAGGTGTCCGATATGTAATGAATCGGCCGTCGGGTCAATGCCTACGTACGCAGAAGTCATTTCTTTCTGTAACTGCTCTTCTGTTCCGGGCATCATATCATGAATCATGCCCCTCCATCTTAATTCTTCAACAAAATTCATCGTTTTAATTATTCATTATTATATAGTTAATACGGGCAAAGATACGACTTTATGCGGATACACAAATTATAAAGTGAACATAAACGCAACATAAAAAGAACATTCATTTAACCAGAAACAAGCGACGTATTGTTTGTTCTACTTGCCTACTTAATTCTTCAACAGACACTTGGAGAGTAAAAGCAATACGTTGATAAATAGTCTGTATAGGGTAAGACGATTCATCTGTTTCCATCAACAGATGATCAGGCCATGCTTTTCGTAAAGCCGATTCCTGAAAATGTTCCCCAAAAGACAGATAAAAACCCTGTTTCAACAATTGTTCTGCCAAGTCTCCTTTCTTCCGGAAACCATGAATAATCCAAGGCATCGAGGGATTGTGCTTTTTACGAATTACGATCAATTCATCCCATGCCTTGACACAATGGATTATCAGAGGTTTTTTCAATTCTTCAGAAATAAGAATCTGCTCTTCAAAGACTTCTATCTGTAAATCTAACGATAAGGATACTTGCTTGTCCAAACCAGCCTCTCCAATCATGACAACCTGTTCATTACAGACTAATTCCCGTAATAGTCTTACCTGTTCCTCTATTGTATCCGCCTGAATATACCACGGGTGTATACCACAGGATACCAGTTGGCCAGAGTGTATATTTAATGAACTATCTTTTCCTACAGCTATATTGTAAACAGTCATAACTTCCTCCGAAACAGTAGTCTGCTTCGAATGAGTATGTACATCGTAATACATAAAAATCGATGGTGTTGTCAATCTTGTCATTATAAGAAACAAAAATAATGAATATTTTGAGCAAATAAAAAACCAATTTGTTTCATTACAAAAAATTCATAACAACATTATTTATATCTAAACAAATGTGTATATTGTGCTAATTAATAACTAATAATATTATATCTATGAAAAAGTTGGGACATTTTTATTTAATTTCAGTTTTGTTATTTGTGTCATTTTATGCACAATCACAAAATATTAAATGTGGACAACAAGAGACTTCAACATCTAGTCTTGTAAAGCCCCTCGGTGATATACCAACATTTTTTATTGGAGCTGAGAGCTATATTATCACTGAACCCGAATTTAAGTATAGTGGAACTATTCCTTTAAATTATGGACAAACTATGAATATAGGGCTACCTTTTGCTGCCGTATCCATAAGTGGCAACCACCTTAGTTTTACAATTAGTAATGAAGAGTTTATGCAGAAACTTTACAAATCCCCACATAAAGAAAATGGCTTTTTTGATGTCCAAGTTAATATTTCTGATAATATGTGGTCTGGATCAGGGTATATACCCTATCTAGTTAGAATTGGAATTATACGAATTATTTTCAAAGAATATTAGATTATGTATAAACTTGTATTGATATTAATTGGGTTATGCTGTTTACAGCTTGGTTCTGCCCAGACTTTTCGGGCAGAACAGATTTTTCTGTCACCAGAAAGAGAAAGTTGCATGCCAGGCGACACACTACGAGTTAGCGGACAGTTACTCTCAACAAACCATCAGGATTTTTATCCCTATAGCCGATATATCTATTTGGAATGTATCGATCAGAAAGATTCTCTTTTACTCCGGCAGAAAGTAGCATGCGATGAAAGAGGATATTTTTATACAGCAGTTCCGACACAATTCGAATGGGAATCAAATATCTGCTATTTACGGGCATATACCCGATTGATGCAAAACTATTCCATAGAAAGTTTTGCTGTAGCTCCTTTTCTATTAGGAGCCATACATCCGAAAAAAAAAGACATTACTCAAGATATTCATGGCGTCTTCTATCCTGAAGGTGGTAAATTATTGAACGGATTTCAACAGAATGTAGTATTCCGGTTAACCGATGATGACGGTTTTCCAATCTCTACTGCGGATGCTTTTCTGCTGGATGAGAAAAACGATACAATCAGACATCATATTATCGTATCTGAAAATGGATTGGGAAAGATGACCTTCCTACCGGAAGCAAGCAAACAATACCGATTGCTGGTGGAATATAACAACCGTTTTTTTACTTTTCCACTACAAACAGATTCCAAGGGAGCTTCTTTACAAGCAGTCATAAACAGAGAACGTTTGTCATGCCGTCTCCTGTCGAATGAGGAAGGAAAACATTATCGCCTGTTCCTCTATCATTCCCATAAAGGCCTACAGGAAATTCCTTTTCACACAGGGCAAAAAGTTGCCGCAGTCGAGCTATCCAACTATCCAAAAGGTATTCTTGTTGTCTTTCTAATGGATAAAGATTTAAATCTGCTGAGCGAGCGTCTTTTATGGCTAGAGAAGCCGGAAGTGTCGCAGACTACTTTCAATTGCTCATTATCACAGAGAATTGTTTCGCCACAATCTCCTTTGCAATTTCAGTTAGACTCACCACACAACAGCACAGTCTTTATCCGGATAGCCCAGCAGGATGATTTACTTGCCACACAGGCTTATTCCAGCTTTTGGTTGGGTGGAGAGATTCTGTCTCCAGTACGTTTTCCATTAATAAACAGTCAAATACAGGAAGAACAGGAAACAGAGTTAAATCAATGGCTATACACGGCCAGATTTATCCTTTTCTCACCAGAAACAGTATTAAAGGAAGGAATAAATTTTCCATATCCTATTGAAGACGGACTTTTTTTGAAAGGAACAGCCTGGAAAAGGAAAGATAAACCTTTCGGACCTGGTCTGATCGATGCACAAAACAAAAAAGACCTCTCCTTTTATACAGGTGAAATCAATCAGGAAGGAGACTTTGTTTTGCCTGTCGATAACTATCCAGAAGGCACTGGATTTTTACTGATCAGTAAAAACAATAAAGGGAAAACGGTAAACAGCTCATTTACTTTAGCAGAAGAAATATATCCGAAAATAATTATCCCAAACCCATTGTTCACAAAAACTCGTCTACAAACAGATATTATCGTGGGAGACACCATTATACGATATAGTGTAGACGAAGATCAGCAACGCATTTATCATATTGATAATATAACTGTACAATCTCGAAAATCTGCAAACATACAGGAGATGAGTCGAACACCCAATAATTTCATCGGCGAAGAAACATTAAAGAAATGGCCCGGTAAAAGTGTACGCTCCCTGCTAAACAATTTTACAGCTATTAAGATCACAAAAGGAGGCTCTGGCAGCGGTGAAGGAATAATAAAAAGACAAAACGCTCTTGCCAGAAACCAATCAAGGATATCCAATGGAGAAATGAGAAGAGAAGAGGGGGAAACAACCATAACCTGGAAAGCATCAGGAAAGTATTCCTTTTTTAATGGAGATATTGCGCCTCTAAATGTAGTCATCAACGGGGAAGTAATTTTCAGTAATATCGATCATATACTAGAGTGGGCTGCCGGAGATATTAAATCCATAGAATTAATCAGACCGACAGATACCCGTTGTACGATTTACGGAACACCCAACGGGGCAATTGCTATCGAAACATTAAAAGAACCTCGAATATATGAAAACGATCCACTAGGTGAAATGGTTTATCCTTTCGGACTCACTATCACAGATAAACAACCAGCCAAACATATCAAAGCACCGTCGCAACCGGGAAAATACCGCCTACTTATCGACGTGATAACAGATGACAAGAGAATCATCTCTTTCAACAAAGAATTTGAAGTAAAGTAAAGGATTGGGATCGGTTCAGGGAACCGGGTCATACCCGCTCCCACCCCAGGGATGGCATCGGAGCAGCCGTTTGACTGCGAGGTAAAGTCCTTTGACAGGACCATATTTTTTCAGGGCTTGCACAGCATATTCGGAACAGGTAGGTGTATACCTGCATGAAGCCGGTGTCATAGGAGAAATACAATATTTATAGAAATAGACCGGCAACAGGAGAAGTGCAGTAAAGAATTTCTTCATTATTCTTTTTCACGCAAGATCCGGATCGCTTTCGTCATCGCCTTTTCCATATCGGTGAAGGAATGTATTTCCTTATCCAGATAGAGGAAAGCAATCAGCATGCGTTTATTTTTTTCTGTCAACGGATCGATCAGATCGTATTTACGTACCCGGTAAGCTTCACGTACCTGACGTTTGATCAGGTTCCGTTTTACGGCACGTTTGAATTTCTTTTTGGGGACACTAATCAGGATAGAGACGGGAACAGACATCTCTTCCTCCAGCGGTAAATAAACGACCCGCAGTGGAAACGCTACAAACGATTGTCCTTTTTCAAATAACAGGTCAATGTAACGTTTCCACGACAGGCGTTCTTCTTTTGAAAGGGTATACCTTCTATTTTCCATTCTTTTTGTTTCCGCCCAACTCTTTCTTCAGATACAAATCCAAAGCAGCCGTCATTGAAGGAGCTTCAGGTGTTGGCGCTTCCACGTCTAATCGCAAACCGGCATCCTTTACAGCTTTTGCTGTCGTAGGGCCGAAACAACCGATCTTTATATCTTCCTGCTTAAAATTCGGGAAGTTTTTCAACAAAGAAGAAATACCTGAAGGACTGAAAAATACCAACATATCGTAATCGAACTCCTCATCTTTAGCAAATTCGTTACTTACCGTCCTATACATCACGGCCTTTGTATAGTTGATCTTCTTCGCTTCAAGCAAACTTAACAAATCATCTTTATGCACGTCAGAAACCGGCACCAGATATTTTTCTTTTGCATGTTTTGCAATAACAGTCACCAGATCTTCAGGCTTTCCGGTCTGACCGAAAAAGATTTTACGCTTCCTGTATACAATATACTTCTGAAGGTAAACTGCAATAGCTTCCGTCATACAGAAATACTTCATTGTTTCCGGAATAGTGACACGTAGTTCTTCACATAAATGGAAAAAGTGGTCGATAGCTGTACGGGCGGTAAATATTACTGCCGTATAGTCCAGAATAGAAATTCTCTGCTGTCTAAACTCTTTGGAAGAAAGAGCTTCTACTTTGATAAAAGGACGGAAGTCGATCTCGACCCCATATTTCTCTGCAATGTCGAAATACGGTGACTTCTCGGATGCAGGCTTCGGTTGTGATACCAGCAACTTTTTGATGTTCAATGCCATAGAGTACTCGTCTCAATAAAGTTATACAAAAAAATCATACCTTCATACAAAAATATAAGGGGTAAGATTTCTTGGGTGCAAAGGTACAAACTAATATATAAAAAACCGACATTATTCTTGTGAAATATACGTATTGTCTTATAAATTATTACAAAACGACACAAAAAATAGAAAATACAAAACATTATTACGGGAGCCAATGTTTTACTTCCTACGAACATCAACCACACTACCGGAATATATAACAAAATGCCCCATGCCCCCATAATGGCGTTATAATTTTTTTTCCAGAACTTGTACTTATCTGGTGCTGCAAACACAAATCCCAACAGATAGTAACTCAGTTGTTTGAACTGATAAAACAAGAACAGCACGCCAAAAAGGGCGGCAATAGCCAACAAGACCTCTTTCTCCCCCTGCAAACCGACCATTCCCCGTGTCCGGCCTATCGAAAACAAAGCGATACTACAAAGAAACAATGCCTGAAAAGTCATAAAATTGCGAAAGAAAGATCCGCTCTTCCCTATCGTTTCGTCAAACAGGTTCTGCCGCTCCTTCAGGTATATCACATCTTTCATCATCTTTATAAAATGCTGAAAATTAGATCGGAATATTATGGCAAAGGCAATAAGCAAGGATAGCAGCAGCGTGAAGATGACATCATCTATCAGCTGTCCGTCCCACAAACGAATGCCTACATATCCTTCAAACAAATCCATGTATTTTTTATTTCGTGCAAAGGTAGGGATAAAAACATTATCTTTGTATCATGTACTCTCAATAACAAAATTTCCAATTATGAAAACGAAATATTTATTCCTTATATGCACTTTATGCACCCTGGCGCTCTTTACCGTAAGCTGTAGTGACTCCGATTCTTCGGCAGTTGAATTATCGGCATCGGCATTCGACGAAGTCAGCAGCGAGGGTGCCTCCCTGACGGTGGATATCATCTGTAATTCTTCCTGGACGGCAGAAAGTTCGGCTAGTTGGTGCAGCATCTCCCAGACCGAAGGAACAGGAAATCAGACCCTCAGCCTTTCTGTCGGGGCCAACCTGAATGACAAACCGAGAAGGGCGACGATCATCGTGACATCCCACCGGACACAGAAAACCGTCACCGTCACACAAAACGCAGGTAACGGCGATATAGACGGATATGCTTACGAATTGCCAGTTTACTTCCACGTCCTGTACAATAACAGTGCGCAGAATGTTCCGCAAAGCAGGATAGAAACGATCCTGACTGCCGTCAACAAACTCTATCAGAATAATAATATGAATCTCACATTCAAAATAGCTGAAATAGAACCCGTTTCATCCGCCTCAGCTTCTATCAGTTGTAAAGAATTCATGAACAGTGAAAAAGGGACCGACCATTACAAGCTAATGAAAGATCCTAACTCATATATCAATGTATTCCTTTATGCTTTCGAGGAGGAGGATGTACTAGGTGTCTCACATTTACCGCTGACAACGCAACAAAATTATCTGGAAGGGCTGACACTGACAGACTATTCAAATATCCAGGCGTCACAACTTTCGAACATTTACTGTGTATCCATCAACACGACTTATATAAATGCAGGAGTTAGCCAATACAGTCCGAACGATCCGATTATTACCCTCGCACATGAGCTGGGGCACTATCTGGGCCTGCATCATCCTTTTGCTGAAGACGAGAACGGTGCAGCGGCCAATGAGTGCAAGGATACGGACTATTGTGAAGATACACCTTCCTACAACAAAGTCGAATATGATGCGTGGTTGGGAGGACTACCCGCAGGTAATTATGATCTCGAATATTTGTCGCAGCGGAGCAACTGTCAGGGAGAGGAGTTCATTTCCGACAATCTGATGGATTACGCATACAGTCTCACGAACAAATTTACGGAAGACCAGTACACAAGAGTACGCCATGTCTTAAATTACAGCCCCCTCATCCCGGGACCAAAAATCCAGACAAAGGCAGGCACTCGTACATCTTCGGAAGAGACGTTGCAAATACCTTTCCGCACAATACAATAACAAGAAGCGGTACTGCTAAAATAAAATATCCCGGCCATTCATCGAGTGACCGGGATATTCATGTATAAAAGGTTTTATTATAATGCTTCTTTTATAATTTCACCGACTGTCGGATGCGGGAATACGATCGATTTCAGTTCCTCGGCCGTCATTCCTTTTTCAATGGCGATGCCTGCGATAACCACCAGTTCGGAAGCCGGATTACCTAACAGATGCGCTCCTATCACCGTCTCGTCTTCCGAGAGGATTAGTTTACAAACGCCGTTACCCTGTTCGTTCTCCGCCACAAAACGGCCGGAAAAAGCCATCGGCAGCTTCTTCACGATATAAGGGATTCCTTCCGCCTGCAATTCTTCTTCCGTCTTGCCTACACCGGCTATTTCCGGATTGGTATAGACCACACCCGGAATTGCTTTATAGCTCATACCGGCCCCAGCCTTGCCCAAAATATGTTTAACCGCTACTTCCGCTTCACTGACTGCCGTATGGGCCAGCAGAGAGAATGCAGTGATATCCCCGCAGGCATAGACATTCGGAAGAGATGTCTGCATATATTGGTTTACTTTTATACCGTTACGGAAAGGTTCCGGAGATAAAGTCTCCAGTCCGAATCCTTTCGTCACCGGACGACGCCCCACGCTCAAAAGCACTTTTTCACCCTCGATCACGAAGCTCTCCCCATCTTTCTCTACGGTCACCTCGCCTCCGTGAACGGCTGTCACCTTATGCCCCAGATAAAACCGAATGCCTCTCTTGGCGTATTCAGCCTGAAGCATTTCAGAAAGCTCCTTATCCATCGGGCCCAGTATCTTATCCAGCATTTCCACCACATGGACTTCGGTTCCCATACTATTAAAGAAAGAGGCGAACTCCATACCTATCACCCCACCGCCGATAATGACGAGGGAAGCAGGAAGTTCTTTCGTCTGCAAGGCTTCCCGGCTTGTCCAATAGTCGGTTTCTGCCAATCCGGGGATAGGAGGAATAACCGTTTCCGAGCCTGTGCACAGCAATAAGTTTGCAGCTTCATACGTTTCCTCTCCACATACAATGGAGATCGTACCGTCGGCAGAACGCCCTTTTATCTCCGCTTCGCCGTTAACGACAACGACACCATGCTCCGTCATCTTCATACGGATACCGGCAGTCAGTTTCTTCACGACCTTATTCTTACGGGCAATGATTTTAGGAAAATCGAAAGTAGGGTTCTCCGCCTTGATGGCATATTTCTGTGCATGCTTTATGGTATCATACACTTTAGCCGAATAAAGAAGTGTTTTTGTAGGAACACAACCTTCATTAAGGCAGACACCGCCCAATGCATTCTTTTCAAACAACACAGTGGATAATCCACCCGCTGCCGCTTTTTCAGCAGCTGTATAACCGGCTGGTCCCCCGCCAATTATAGCAACATCGTATTTCATGTTATCAGATTTAATTAAGTTTTATATTTGGATTCCTTCATTGCGTTTGATCTCGATATCCGGATTGAACTTCTTCAGCAGCTTTACAAACTCTTTTTCATTCTGCGGAGATATCAGCATCCACATTTTACCTTCTTTCCAGATCACGATCCGGTCCAGAGATAAAGAATAACTGAAAACGGGAAGAATAGACGGTTGCAACGCCTCTATATCGGCTATGGCGATTTCTTTTTTAGGAAAAAAGCCACAGCGGAGCAACAACATTCCGTCAGTCGTAACCACATAGTAGGTATTGAAAAACACATGCAATGTCAACGCACTGGCAACTAATGTACTAACAATTGCTGCAACATTCTGATGCAATACGGATACGACACACAGGATTGCCAACACAATAATCAACAGATGGTACCACCATCCGATCTTAGATTTAAAGACTCTATCCATTTCACGAATTTTCGCGCAAGATAGTCATTTCTTCATTTACTTGTTGTAAAGCAGCCACAAAACCTTCGGTATCGACCGGATGGACGGTGTTGGTATACTCCTTGTCTTTATAAGGCTTGCCATAATAGATTACTACGCTGCCCGATTGCTTGATAAATAACTTCTCTATATCTTTTACCGGGATTGCCACAAAGTTACCCTGTGTCAGATAACCCTTGTCAATCTTATAAGGGTATAATGCAGGCACAATAAAAACAAGGATCAGAATATAGGCTGCCGGCTGCCGTATCTCATTCAAATACAGTAATCCAAAAAGGATAAGCATACTAACTGCTATCGCAACATGTTTTGGAGTCACTAGTCTCTTTCTAAACGTCTGCTTTTCCATAATCTCACCTATTAAAGTTAGTAATAAGCAATATTACGAAATTCTGCTCATATTAAAAAGTTTACGGGCTTTAATATCATCATATAAAAGCATAAATAACAAAATAAAGGCAAAGTACCGTATTTTATGACACAATACTCGAATAAAGCCTCTTTTCGTAACCAAGTCATCTGATAAAAAGTCCTTTTAGAATATTCAATTAAACATATATTAACTATAATCCTTTCTAAACCCATTCCTCAGCCTTTTCAATTTTTTTTGCAAACTCGTTTTAAACGAATTATTTTTTGTTTTAAATGAGTTGGTGATTCATTTTAAATGAAATATATGTTAATTACACTCAAAAAACGCATCAAAAAGTAACAAGACGAGAACACAATATATGTTTTTCAACAGGATTAACCATCTAAAACAAGACTAACAAAAGAGAGCATCCAAATTACATTATGACTACAATTTCACCACATAAGAATATAATCTGGGACAATAAACAGAAATACAACAAGCTAATTGAACGCATTATCCAAGTAAATAAATCTTTATGATATTCCTCAACTTCTTGAGAACAGCACAAAATCCGAATATCTTATAAGCGGTTCATTACAAACCAGCCATTAGAAGATAAAATAGCATTTTGACATATCAGTGATATATTAAAATGGAATAGTTTAATTATTAGATTTATTCTATATATGGCAAAAGAGATGAGTGTTTTTTTCAGAGTACAGCAGCAGAAAAGAAATTGCCCTAAAAATAGTATCATAGTTCTGATAGAACTATTTTTATTATCGGCACAAATATATAATATATTTTTTAATATTTCATCTTTTAACGCAAGATTTTATCAACAAAGGCTAGTGATTGTATAATTTATTTAAAATAAGCACCACATATATAATATAAATGATATCAACCCGGATAATTCCTCTATAACATAGAACATATAGGCTCATCATTCATACAAAGATTTATAAATAGAATAAGTTCTATCAGAACTTATATAGAGGAGAAGTATGAAATGAGCTGCGCTAGACGCGTAAACAACTGATTAACTTAGGGATACCTTAGAGTTAAAAGCTTTCAATTTAAACAAAATTAAAGACACTATTATGCTGAAAAAAACACAAACTGTTAGCTTTCTGCTGCTATCATTAGCCCTCTCTTTCGGAGGAAACGTGTATGCTTCTGAAGTGGGTACTGAAACTTCAATCACGCAACAGGCAGAAAAAATCACAGGGACCATTGAGGATGAGTTCGGTCCCGTAACCGGCGCTTCCGTGGTAGTAAAAGGAACAACGAACGGAACCGTCACAGACATGAACGGTAAGTTCAGTTTATCAAACGTGAAAAAAGGAGACGTCATCGTAATCTCTTTTATCGGTTATGTTACTCAAGAAGTAAAATACACCGGTCAGGATGCCATCAGAGTACAGTTAAAGGAAGACTCACAAACACTCGACGAGGTGGTTGTAGTCGGTTTCGGTACACAAAAGAAAGTCAATTTGACCGGTGCCGTGAGTATGGTCAATGCGGAAGTGATCGAATCGAGACCCGTTCAGAATGTATCTCAAGCCCTGCAGGGTGTTGTTCCCGGTTTGAACTTTACGGTGAACAGTAACGGAGGAACACTGGATAACACGATGAATGTAAACATTCGTGGTGCCGGTACGATCGGTGACGGTTCCGGTTCATCCCCTTTGGTCCTGATCGACGGTATCGAAGGTAATATGAACACGATCAACCCGGCCGATATCGAATCTATCTCCGTATTGAAAGATGCCGCCTCTTCTTCGATCTACGGTTCACGCGCCTCTTTCGGTGTGATCCTGATCAAGACAAAAGGGGGACAATCCGGAAAAGTAAATGTAAACTATACGGGTAACGTCCGCTTCACGGATGCACTGCAGATACCGGAAATGATGGATTCATATCAATTCGCCCAGTATTTCAATGCAGCCGCAGCTAATGCCGGACAAAGTGCCGTATTCAGTGCCGAGGTGATGCAGCGTATCCAGGATTACCAAGCTGGAAAAATATCGACTGTCTCGACACCCAACGCACAAGGTAAATGGAATATGTATTCAGGAGCGAATGCCAACACGAACTGGTTTAAAGAAGTATACCGCGACTGGGTACCTTCGCATGAGCACAATCTGAGTGTCAGCGGCGGATCAGAAAAAGTCACTTATCGTGTCAGCGGTAGTTTCCTGAACCAGCAGGGTCTGATACGTTTCGGGGAAGACCGTTTCAAACGTTACACCATGGACGCAAAGATCTCGGCAAAGTTGACAGATTGGGCAACGTTGAATTACACCAACAAATGGACACGCGAGGACTACAGCCGTCCTACTTATATGACCGGCTTGTTCTTCCATAATATCGCCCGCCGCTGGCCGACTTGTCCGGTATATGATGACAACGGTCACCTGACCGACGGTATGGAATTGATCCAGATGCAGGATGGTGGTAAACAGACACACCAGAAAAACTACTATACACAACAGATAGGATTGAAGTTCGAACCGATCAAAGACTGGACGATCAATGTGGATGGCAATATGCGTACGCATACCAATAACCAGCATTACGCCGTACTACCGGTTTCCGCCTATTACGCGGACGGATCTCCGTATTATGTCAGCTGGGATGGCGGCGCTTCTTATTCGCCGGGGGCCAGCCGTGTATATGAATATCGGTATACCGAAGATTATTTTACAACAAATATCTACACCGACTATTCTAAAACGATCAATGACCATTATTTCAAAGTGATGGCCGGTTTCAACGCGGAATTAACGAAATACGATACGACTTCAGGACGAGGCGACAAGCTGATCTCGGGAGAAACTCCTTACCTGAGCCAGACAACATCGGAACAGAAAGTGACCGGCGGCCGGGCAGAAAACTCGGTAGCAGGCTTCTTCGGACGTATCAATTACAACTATAAAGATCGCTATATGGTCGAGTTGAACGGTCGTTACGATGGTTCTTCCCGTTTCATCGGCGATAAACGCTGGGGATTCTTCCCTTCCGTATCAGGAGGATGGAACATTGCCCGTGAAGAGTTTTTCAGTGATTGGTCGAATCTTTTCAGCACTCTGAAATTGAGAGCTTCCTGGGGACAGTTGGGAAATACGGACACGAAAGATGCCTGGTATCCTTTCTATCAGACAATGCCGACAGGGACTGCTACAGGTACGTGGCTGGTCGACGGAACGAAACCGAACGTAGCCGGACTGCCGGGTATCGTCAGTTCTTTAAAAACATGGGAAACGATCGAATCGTGGGATGTCGGTCTGGATTGGGCTTTGCTCGGCAACCGTTTAACAGGTTCATTCGACTACTTTACACGTTACACATACGACATGATCGGTCCGGCTCCCGAACTACCGGGCGTACTGGGTGCTACCCCGCCGAAAATCAATAACTCGGATATGAAATCGTACGGTTTTGAACTGGAACTGTCCTGGAGAGACCGTGTCGGTGATTTCAACTACGGAGCAAAATTCGTATTGTCTGACGCCAAACAGAAGATCACCAGATACCCGAATGAGTCGAGATCGTTGGATATCGCTCACTACAACGGGAAAATGCTGAACGAGATCTGGGGATACACTACTGTAGGCATCGCCCAGTCGCAGGCAGAAATGGACGCACACCTTGCCAATAACAAGCCTAGTTGGGGAGCCAGCTGGAGTGCAGGTGATATCATGTATGCCGACCTGAACGGAGACGGCGTTATCAACAGCGGTGCCAATACGGTAGACGAACCGGGCGACCGTAAGGTCATCGGTAACAGCACGCCCCGTTATAACTTCGGTTTAACGCTGGATGCTTCCTGGAAAGGTCTCGACTTTTCCGTATTCTTCCAGGGAATAGCCAAACGTGATTACTGGTTAAGCGGCCCGTATTTCTGGGGTGCTTCAGGCGGAATGTGGCAATCGGCCGGGTTCACAGAACACTGGGACTTCTGGCGCGGAGCCGACGATCCTCTGGGAGCGAACCTGAACGCTTATTACCCGCGGGCTAGTTTTGACGGAGCTAAAAACCAATATGTACAGAGCGGTTACCTGCAGAACGCGGCATATATCCGTATGAAAAACATCCAGGTAGGCTATACATTGCCGAAACAATGGGTTTCAAAGGCGGGCATGTCTTCTGTCCGTGTCTACATCTCCGGCGACAACCTGCTTACGATATCTGACATTACCGGCGTATTCGACCCGGAAACTCTCGGCGGAGATTATGGAGACGGCAAGCTGTATCCATTGTGTAAAACTATATCTGTTGGTTTAAATGTTAATTTCTAAATTATCCGATCATGAAACTGAATTTTAAAAGCATATATATCTATTCGATTGTAGCGGCAGCCGGTCTGTCGATGCCGTCGTGCAATGATTTTCTGGACAGAGAGCCGATCTCCAGTATCACTCCCCAGCAATACTTCAATTCGGCAGAAGAACTGGGAGCCTATGCGATCAACTATTATAATTCGATCATCCCCAGTTATGCAGATGCCTATGCAGCCGGTCCGTTGAATGCGGACAGAAACACGGACAATATGGTTGTAGGGGAAGCCAATACGACTTATTTTGCTTCCAACCGCTGGTTGGTACCCTCTTCCGGCAGCCCTGATTTCTCGCTGATACGTGCCATGAACTATTTCCTGGAACAAGTTTTACCGAAATATGAGGCGGGCAGTATCTCCGGTACGGAGGAAAATATCCGGCATTATATCGGGGAGATTTATTTTATGCGTGCCTCGGTTTACTTCGACCGTTTAAGATCGTATGGCGATTATCCTATCATAACGACCGTACCGGTCGACGAAACGTCGGAACTGGTAGAGTTGAGCAAACGTTCCCCGCGTAATGAAGTGGCGCGTTTCATCCTGGAAGACCTCGACCGCGCTATCTCCATGCTGAAAAGCGGTACTGCTTTCAACAAGGTTCGTATCGGAAAGGAACTGGCTTATTTAGTAAAATCACGGGTAGCCTTATATGAAGGTACATTTGAAAAATATCATAAAGGGACACCCCGTGTTCCGGGAGAACAAGGTTGGCCGGGTGCCGACAAAGCTTACAACTCAGGGAAGAGCTTCAATATCGACGGTGAAGTCAGTTTCTTCCTGACGGAAGCGATGAACGCTGCGAAAGAAGTAGCCGACAACCATGAACTGACACAGAACACGATGGTGATAAATCCGGCAATCAACCAGATCTACGGATGGAATCCTTATTTTGAAATGTTCTCGATGCCGACTCCGGGCACGTTGGATGAAGTGATACTCTGGCGTGATTTCGATGCCGACCTGAGTGTGACCCACGGCTTTATGGCTTACATACAGCAGGGAGGAAACAACGGTATGACGAAAAGTTACGTCGATGCTTTCCTTATGGAGAACGGGCTGCCTATCTATGCCGCCAATTCAGGCTACAAGGGAGACATAACGATCGACCAGCAGAAAGAAGACCGCGACGGCCGTCTGCAGTTATTCTTATTCGGTGAAACGACTGTGCTCGGAAATGAAGATTCGCTTCAATATTATAACGCACCGGAGGTAGTCGGTCTGACAGAACATCGCGACCGTACCGGTTTCCGTCAGCGTAAATCCTTCTGTTATGATTTTGCGCAGATACGTAACGGGGTACGAGGTACGAACGGTATCGTAACCGCACGTGCTGCCGAAGCCTATCTGAACTATCTGGAAGCATCTTACCTGAAGAACGGATCGATCGATGCTACAGCGGCCTCTTATTGGAGAAAGTTGCGTGAGCGGGCGGGTATCGATGCCGATTTCACGAAAACGATCGCTGCGACCGACCTTTCCAAGGAACCGGACTGGGGCGTTTACTCCGGCTCGCAGAAAGTGGATCCTACCCTTTATAACATTCGCCGTGAACGCCGTTGCGAATTTATCGGGGAAGGAAGAAGATGGGATGACCTGATCCGCTGGCGTTCGTTCGATGCATTGTTCTCGGAAAACATGGGGCCGTACGTTCCCGAAGGTGTCAACTTCTGGACAGAGATGCACAAGAACACGGCTTACCTGAAGAGGAACGATGCCGGTGAACTGACGAATGAATCTGCCTTGATCGAACAGAAAGACGGACTTTCTTCTGCGAACATTTCAAACCGGAATGACAGCAAATATATACGTCCGTACCGTGTCGTAAAAGAAAACAACGAGGTATGGAACGGATATAACTGGATGAAAGCCTACTATCTGAGTCCTTATTCCATCCTGGAAATGACTCTGGCTTCTCCGGATTCCAGATTGGAGACATCCAACCTGTATCAGAATCCGTACTGGCCGACAGTAGCCAGCGCATCCGCACTGGAATAAAGTTTTTCAACATACATCGATAACTCAATAAACTCAGTAAGCATTCGGGAGAATCCTTACTGGGTTTTACCTATAATTTGTCAATCATAAGTTTAAAAGCTATACACCATGAAACATCTAGCCTATTTATCTTTCTGCATTTTACTTATGGCATGTGCAAACACATCGGATACGAAAGATACGATCAGTTTCGCACAGGTAGATCCTTTCCTGAAAGTATTCAGGGAATCAAACTTCTTTCCGGAATACAACGAGACGGAAGAAGTGGCGGCAGGCGAACATGCGACATTTCAGTTCGTTGTCCGTAGTGCTGCAACATTGAAAGACCTAGCGATAGAGGTGTCTCCTTTCACGAATGAACAGGGAGCTACTTTACCGGCTGTACGTTCAGGCTTTGTCGATTTTGTACGGGTAGGCCGCCAAACTCCTGACCGGGCAAAAGATGCGATCACCTCCTTATCCCATTACTATCCGGACCCGATCATCGAGAAAGACCGGTGGAATGTGGAACGGGATATGGCACAGCCTATCTGGCTGACGGCAAACATCCCTTCGGATGCCGCACCCGGCGACTATAAAGCGACGTTCCGGTTAACAGGCAAAGCTGGCGGCAAGCTCTTCCGCCAGGAGAAAGAAATACGGATCAAAGTATATCCGGTCATCATGGAAGAACCTTCTTTATGGGTGACCAACTGGTTTGGTACTTCACCTGAGAAAATGAAGATATTTAACGGTGGAAAAGAGGTAGAACTTTACTCCCCTGTTTACTGGGATATGATCAAGGAATTAGCCCTGAAACTGAAAGAATGCTATTCCAATGTCATCCTGATCTCCCCCTTGCAATACGTTGAATTTTCAGAGAAAGACGGGATATATACATTCGATTACACCCAGTTCGACAAGATGGTCTCTATATTCAAAGAAGCGGGTGCTCTAAAGATGATCGAAGGCGGACATATAGCGGGACGCACCGGCAACTGGGACAGCCAGTTCGAACCCTATGTTCCGGAATATAAAGACGGCAAAAAGACCCGGGTACAATACCCGATGTCTTCTCCCCGGGCACAAAACTTCTACAAACAGTTCATCCCTTCATTAACGGCTCATCTGAAAGAGCAGCAAATGGGAGAAATCTATGCCCAGCACATTGCGGACGAGCCGATCAGCTCCAATATAAAAAGTTATGTCGAGATTGCCCGGTTTATCAAACAACTGGCACCGGAGATCAAGATCATAGAGGCCTGTCATTCACACGACCTGGAAAATACTCTGGATATCTGGGTACCGCAGTTGAACTTCTATAAAGACGGATATGATTTTTACCGCGAACGACAGAAGCAGGGCGACGAAGTATGGTTTTACACCTGCCTGGCTCCGCAAGGAGACTTTGCCAACCGCTTCCTGGAACAACCGCTTATAAAGACCCGGTTAATCCACTGGCTGAACTTCAAATATGGCGCAACAGGGTATCTGCACTGGGGATTCAATCAATGGTTTGCCAATAATGATCCCTATAAAGAAACAACCCTGATGAACACGGAAAGCGGAAACACATTACCCGGAGGGGATAGCTGGATCGTCTATCCGGACAATGGCAAGTTATACGGTTCTATCCGTCTGGAAGCCATGCGTGACGGCATTGCCGATTATACCTTACTGAAGATGCTGGAACGGAAAGACCCGGAACTGGCTAAAGAACTGTGTCGCCTGACCGTCTTCCACTGGACACTCTACGATACGGAAGGCGATCATTTTCGGAAGACAAGAAGAGAAATACTGGAAGCGTTGTCGGAATAAATAGTTGTATCAAGAGATTATTCAGGAACGCGGAGTTATCCGCGTTCCTGAATTTTTTAGTTCTGTTATGATTCAATTGATCATTAAAAAAAGCGAAAATACGCCGCCACTTCACAGTAACGACGTATCCACTTAAACCGGTCAAACAATTCCCAAAAAGGAATATATTTTATGTAAATTCTCTTATTTCCTAAAATCGCATTGTATCATTTCACCTCTTCCAGTACTGAATAAGATTGTAATACATTATTATTATTGTATTGTTCAGTACGAACGACTCCGATATTCGGAGCATACCATTCATAACCGTAACCCTCGATCGTTTCTTTCGGAGAACGTGATTTGATTTTAAATTTTACTTTCGTACAGTCGAATGTACCTGCCGGAGTGGTGATCTCTTCTGTTTTCACATATTCACGATCGTAAATAGAGATGTTCTTCCTGTCCTTACGATTCTTCTTTGAATAAATGTTGATTACTGCATCGTCGAAATACACATCGTCCGGAGAAGCTCCTTTCGATACGCTCGGATAATTGATCACAGCATCGGTAGCTGCCACTGCGGTATTCGTTGTAGAGACAAAAGACGGATTAGTGAGGACCTCTTTCATATCCATAAAGAATTCGCCATCCTGGCAAAAAGCCTCCAGTTCACCTTTGTCGACAACTGTCCCGCTATTATTGGTGAACACGTAATCGGCTTCGACTTCCAGGCCGGATTGTTTACTTTCCACCTCATCCACAACATAAGTCATCACACCTGACAGGTTGCCTTTGCCATCATAACTCTTTTTCACCAGTTTAGTTCCTTTTGTCGTCGGGAAAAAGAATGTACAATCTTGTGCCATAGCCCCGCCTGCCAACATAGAGGCTAAAGCTAACAGTAAAACTTTAGATTTCATATTTATAACGTTTAAGTATTAATAATAAGCCGGATATCCAATGCGTTGTTAAAACAGAGGAAGCCTGCGAATGTTTATGGCTTTTCTTTTAAAAATAGCAAAAGAATAAGTATTTCGGGACTTTTTAACCGAAAGGGCACCCCGAATGGTACAACCATAAAAGTTAATTCCTAACTTTGGCGCTCTAAACAGTAATGTCTTATGGTACAAAGATTCGATTTCTTAGTGATAGGTTCCGGTATTGCAGGAATGAGTTTCGCTCTTAAAGTAGCCAATAAAGGGAAAGTAGCCCTTGTATGCAAAACTAATCTGGAAGAAGCCAACACCTATTTCGCTCAGGGCGGTATCGCCTCGGTAACCAACCTGATTGTTGACAATTTCGACAAGCATATTGAAGATACAATGATAGCCGGTGACTGGCTCAGTGACCGTGGTGCAGTAGAAAAAGTTGTGCGTAATGCCCCTCAGCAAATCAAAGAACTGATCAGCTGGGGAGTCGATTTCGACAAAGATGAAAAAGGGAACTTCGACCTGCACCGGGAAGGCGGCCACTCCGAATTCCGCATCCTACACCATAAAGACAACACTGGTGCCGAAATACAGGACAGCTTGATCCAGGCAATCCAGAAGCATCCTAATATCACCGTATTTGAAAATCATTTCGCAATCGAAATACTGACCCAACACCATCTGGGTGTTACCGTCACCCGCCAGACTCCGGATATCGAATGTTATGGCGCTTATATCATGGACCCGGATGGCCGGATCGATACTTTCCTTTCTAAAGTGACCCTGATCGCAACAGGAGGTGTCGGTGCCGTTTATCAGACAACCACCAATCCGTTGGTGGCAACCGGCGACGGCATTGCCATGGTTTACCGGGCAAAAGGAACGGTAAAAGATATGGAGTTCGTACAGTTCCATCCCACTGCCCTGTTCCATCCGGGCGACCGTCCCTCTTTCCTGATTACGGAAGCAATGCGCGGTTATGGCGGCGTGCTCCGTACGAAAGACGGGAAGGAATTCATGCAGAAATATGACAAGCGTCTTTCATTGGCTCCACGTGATATTGTGGCCCGTGCCATTAAGAACGAAATGGATACCCGCGGTGACGATCATGTTTATCTGGATGTCACGCACAAAGATCCGGAGGAGACAAAGAAGCATTTCCCCAATATCTACGAGAAGTGTCTGAGCCTGGGAATCGACATAACCAAAGAGTATATCCCGGTCGCTCCTGCCGCCCATTATCTTTGCGGAGGTATCAAAGTCGACCTGGACGCCCGTTCGTCTATCGACCGCCTGTATGCGGTAGGTGAATGTTCATGTACCGGCCTGCACGGAGGAAACCGTCTGGCATCCAACTCGCTGATCGAAGCAGTCGTTTATGCCGATGCAGCGGCAAAACACAGCCTGAGCATCATCGACTCGTTAAAATACCAGGAAAGCATACCGGAATGGAATGATGAAGGAACGACTTCCTTGGAAGAAATGGTATTGATCACCCAGAGTGTAAAAGAGGTCGGGCAGATCATGAGCACTTATGTAGGCATCGTCCGTTCCGATCTGCGCCTGAAACGCGCCTGGGACCGTCTGGATATCATCTACGAAGAGACAGAAAGCCTGTTCAAACGTTCGGTTGCCTCGAAAGATATCTGCGAACTGCGTAACATGATCAACGTCGGTTATCTGATCATGCGTCAGGCCATCGAACGAAAAGAAAGCCGGGGGTTACATTATACGTTGGATTATCCGCCGGTAAAAAAAGGACAATAAATATTTCATGATCCACTAGGGATTTCCAAACTTGCATTGTCTTTTCTTATGATTACCTTTACAATGAATACAAAATTAATAAGATAAATCATGAAAAGAATCATTAATCTGAGTCTTGGACTTCTGCTCTTTGCAGTGCTCTCCATTTGGCAGATCAAAGCCGATGTCAGACTTGCTACCATTTTCAGTGACAACATGGTGCTGCAACAACAGTCGGAAGTTGCTGTGTGGGGTTGGGCCAGGCCAAACACGAACATAAGTGTAAGCGGTTCCTGGAACAAGAAAAGCTATTCTGCCAAAAGCGATGCAACAGGTTACTGGAAAATTAAAATACAGACGCCTGCAGCAAGTTATACACCTTACACTCTTACCGTCAGCGATGGTAAAGCTGTTGGCCTCAAAAATATCCTAATCGGAGAAGTATGGCTCTGTTCAGGGCAGTCGAACATGGAAATGCCTATGAAAGGATACAATAATCAGCCGGTTGAAGGCGGTCCGGATGCTATAGCCTATTCACAGAATAAAGGGATACGTTGCTTCACAGTAAAGCAAGTCTCGACAACGATTCCTCAGGACGATTGCGAAGGCACATGGGATATTGCAGGACCGGAAACAACACCCAATTTCACCGCTACCGGCTATTTTTTCGGCAGATTGCTCAATAACGCATTGGATGTTCCGGTTGGACTTATCCATTGTAGTTGGGGAGGTTCCCGCATTGAAGCATGGATGACACCATTATCATTAAAAGATATTCCGGGAAAAGAGATACCTCAAACAGAAGCAGATATAAAAATCCCGAGCCAAGATCCAACCGTTCTTTATAACGGAATGCTCTACCCACTGATCGGATTTGGTATGCGTGGCGCTATCTGGTATCAGGGCGAGTCTAATCGTGAAGAACCGATTATTTACGTAAAAAAATTCGAGCGTATGGTCCATGAATGGCGTAATTTGTGGGGGTTAGGTGAATTTCCTTTTTATTATTGCCAGATAGCTCCTTACAATTACGGAGATAGGATCAATTCTGCTTATATCCGTGAAGCGCAAGCCAAAGGGATGGAGATCACAAACACAGGAATGGCTGTTCTTATGGATGCAGATAGTCCTGACTGCATCCATCCGCCCAAGAAAAAAGAGGCAGGCGAACGCTTAGCTTTATGGGCATTAGCGAATACATATGGAATGAAAAAAATACATTATCGTAGCCCTGAGGTCAAGTCTTTTGAAACGGAAGGGAGAGTGGCTGTGATTACTTTCGACTATACGGGTATCAACGGACTGACATCGTATGGCAAGGAGATAAAAAATTTCATGATTGCAGGAGCTAATAAACATTTCTATCCGGCAAAGGCTGCTTTGACAAGCGATAAAGTTTATCTCTTTTCTCCTTATGTATCTCAACCAATAGCCGTACGTTATTGTTTCGATGATACTTCTGCAACTGAAATATTCACGGTAGAAGGGAACTTACCTCTCTCTTCATTCCGTACAGATAACTGGTAAACAAACTGAAAGTATAAAATACACCTATTATTAATACCATGAACACAAAATATTCTGCAATTCTACTATCCGGCCTGATCTTATCAACCGATGTAAGTCCTTGTATCGCCGCTATACATTCACATCAAAAAGAACCTGTAGCAACGGAAGTCATACAAACCCAATGGAAGGGTAAAAAGGTCGCTTTCCTGGGCGATTCCATTACAGATAAATCGCATGTAGGGACAACAAAAAATTACTGGCAATATCTGGAAGAGATGCTGGGTTTGGAGGCACTGGTCTATGGTATCAATGGACATCATTGGATAGGTGTGCTGGAACAGGCGAAAAAACTGAAAGAAGAAAAAGGGAATCAGGTAGATGCGATAATCATTTTTGCGGGAACTAATGATTATAATGAAGGAATACCTTTGGGAGATTGGTTTCGCACGGAAAAGACCAGTGTAGAAGTGTCTGGTCCTTCCCGGGAAATACGCCTTAAACGCATCCCACAGACAGATGATACAAATTTCAGGGGACGTATAAACAATGTTATGGCGTATCTGAAAGAGAATTTCCCCACACAGCAGATCATTTTGCTGACCCCGATTCATCGTGCACAGGCTTATTTTGGAGAAGATAACATTCAGCCGGAAGAAGCCTTTCCTAATAAATCAGGATTATATGTAGACTCCTATGTCAATGTCATCAAAGAAGCATCCAACGTATGGGCAGTACCAGTCATCGACTTAAACAGTATTAGTGGACTTTATCCGATGCGTGATGCACAGACTCCTTATTTCCATAACGAAAAAACCGACCGGCTCCACCCGAATGCAGCAGGCCATTACCGGATGGCTAAAGCTTTAGCTTATCAGTTATTGGCATATCCTGCCGATTTCAAGTACTAAAGTATATTGTTGTGTCTACATAACAATTCATATAGCATTTCCAACATTATATTTGATTATCAATCGATCAGAAAACAATGATTTGACTGCCTGCTGACATTTGTAGGAGAAAAAAACAGTAAAACAGAAAAATATCTCATTTTCCTACTAGGGATTTTCAAACTTGTGTTGTCTCTTCTATACAAGACAAAATAGAACACATTAGTAGACCTATAAATGGATAAAGAGATATTACAAAGATACGTAGAAGGAAATGTCACCCCGGAAGAAATCATAGCCGTCGTTGACTGGTTAGATGCAGACGAAAATAACGTCCGGGAGTTTATGGCATTACATAAACTGAACGACATCTCCCTACTGAATCAACCGGATAAGCAGGTCGATATCCAAAAGGTAAAAAGAACTATCTCTTTCCAAAAGATAGGTTATGAACTGGCCAAAATAGCAGCAATACTGATCATATTCTGGGGAGGTACAAAATTATTCGAAACAAACAACATTACCGAAGAAAGTATTGCGACGTACCAAACACTATACATACCTGCCGGACAACGTGCCGAATTGATTTTGCCGGATAGTACACGAGTCTGGCTCAATGCCCATAGTAAACTTGTATACCCTGTCAGTTTCGGTAAAGGGACCCGCCAGGTAGAATTAAATGGAGAAGCCTATTTTGATGTTATCCATAATGAGAAACAACCTTTTATTGTGAAAACTCAGCAAATGGATATACAGGTGTTAGGTACAGAATTTAATGTGGCCTCCTATTCCAACTCTTCTGATTTTGAGGTATCTTTATTAAGAGGAAGTATAGAGCTATCTTCACCCAACCTCCCATCCAACTACAGGATGAAGGAGAAAGAACACGTCCAGTTAAAAGACAACAAGTTAATTATCGATCAAATAGCCGATTATGATTATTTCAGATGGAAGGAAGGACTCATCTGTTTCAATAACGAATCAGTTGCAACAATCATTGAGAAGCTTAAACTATACTACGATATTGACATCAAAATTTATAATAAGAGGATCCTAAACAGTCGATATTCCGGTAAATTCAGGACCAAAGATGGTATAGAGCAAGTATTGAAAGTATTGCAGATAGAACATAAGTTCAGCTATACCAAAAATAGTGATTTGAATCTAATAACTATAAAATAAATATGCCTATGAGATAAAAATGAGATGTAAAAATTAACCGGATCATGCTCCAACATAACCCGGTTATCACAGTCAGTACTCTGACACAACAGCAAATTGATTTTAGTACTAACTTTCTAGATTTTTCAAAGTTATGAAAAAAAAACCTATAGGGAAGAAGTATGCCCTATTATTATCGAATTTTAAACACATATTCAGACTTATGAAGTTAACCTTTTTATTATTTCTGTTATGTATTTCAAGTGTTTGGGCAAATAATGCCAATTCTCAGACGACTAAAGTAAATATCCAGGCCGAAAATGCACACATGAAGGATATTATCAGTCAGATCGAGTCACAAACAGATTATCTATTTGTTTACAATTATGAGAATGTAGATCTATCACAAAAAGTTTCCTTGAAGGCTTCGGACATCTCCGTTGCAGAAGTGCTGAAAATTCTTTTTAAGAACTCAGATGTAGTATATGCAGTAGAAGGCAACAATATCCTGCTAATGAAGAATGCTGCAGAAATGAAAAAGCAACAAAATGGTAAAAAGATCTCCGGTAAAGTAACCGATTCGAACGGAGAAGCCATCATTGGAGCAAATGTTGTAGAAAAAGGGACAACAAATGGTACCATAACAGGTATAGATGGTAGTTATACGCTAAATGTTTCTCCTTCTTCTACATTGCAGATATCTTTTATCGGTTATCTTACACAAGAGGTTTCCGTGCAAAATAAGACTTCATTAAATGTAACCATGAAAGAAGACTTACAGGCATTGGATGAAGTTGTAGTCGTAGGATACGGAACTCAGAAAAAGGAAGTGGTTACAGGAGCGATAACATCTTTAAAATCTGAAGATATTTCACTCAGTCCAACAGCAAATATGGCTTCCGGATTAGCAGGACGCCTTTCTGGTGTTATCATTAACACACGAAACGGAGAACCCGGAGCTGACGAATCTACCATACGTATCAGAGGCCAGAACTCATTAGTATCAAATGACCCGCTCTATGTTATTGACGGTGTCGTTCGTTCCGAAGAAGGAGGTATATTCAGCCGGTTCGATCCGGAAGATATCGAATCGATCACAGTATTGAAGGATGCTTCAGCAGCAATATATGGTTCTCGTGCCGCAAATGGAGTTATATTGATTACCACCAAACGTGGCAAAGTGGGAAAACCGACCATTTCACTCTCTTATAATCATTCATTTACACAACCTACCCGGACTGTAAAAATGGCAAACTCCGCTTCATATGCAAGAGCACAGAATCTGGCAAATGAAATCAGAGGAATCAGTCCTCGCTGGACAGAAGATGAGATACAAAAATTTGCCGATGGGTCAGACCCATTACATTATCCTAACACAAACTGGTATGATGTAGTACAGAAAAACTGGTCAGGTCAGGACAAAGCAAATATACAACTTACCGGAGGTATGGATAATTTAACTTATCTTGTTTCCGCAGGTTTCCTGGATCAAGGTTCTCCTTATAGAGAAAGTTCTATGAAGAATCGCATGTACAATGTCCGGTCAAACATAGATGCAAAAATAAACGATTACATTAAACTTACTTTTGACTTGTTCGGCAAAAACACAGACCGGACTTTACCGTATAATGGTCAGGCCAGCGGTAACGGGATGTACAGTTGGGTTGGTTTAAGTGCTCCTACAGCCCATGCATACTGGCCTGGAACAGATTATCCGACAAATCAAGGATGGGGTAATTATAATCCATTGGTTATCTCTACAGGAGATGCCGGTACTACTGCTTCCAAAACATGGGTGTTTAACGGACAATCCACCATCGACATATCGATACCCTGGGTGAAAGGTCTATCGGTAAAAGGAAGTATAGCCTATGACTATTTTGGTCAGAACTATAAACAATTCGAAGATGTATATTATGTATATAGTTACGATGAAAGTACTAATACTTACGAAAAATTAAAGGGTCATACTTCTGCCCCTCAGTTATTTATTGAGGAAAAACGGACTGAGTATATCAACGGAAATGTACGTGTCAATTATTTGAATACATTTGCTGATGTACATACAGTCGATGCCTTTGTCGGTTTCGAACAAAATCAAACCAAAAGCACGGCATTAGATGGTAAACGCACAAATTTTCCTACAGGTACGTTAGAAGAACTGAATGCTGGAGATGCCAATACACAGACAAATCACAGTAGTTCTTCAAAAACAGCCAGAAGAAACTATTTCGGACGTGTATTATATGACTATGACCATAAATACATGCTACAATTCCAGTTCAGATATGACGGTTCCCACAACTTCCCTTCCGGAAAACGGTTTGGATTCTTCCCTGGGATTTCAGGAGGTTGGACAATATCCAGAGAAAATTTCATGAAGGATATTACCTGGTTAAACAATTTAAAGCTACGTAGTTCATGGGGTAAAATGGGTAATGATTATCTCAAAGATTCATTCCAATACCTGACGATGTATACATTAGCAGACGGCTCAGTTTTTAACGGAACACAATATTCAGGAATTTCTCAGGCAAATGTGCCTAACCCCAATATTACCTGGGAAAAAGCCGAAACATACGATATCGGATTGGAAACTGGATTTTTGAATAACCGTCTGACATTTGACTTTGACTGGTTCAAAACAAACAGAAAAGATATCCTGACAAAGCGTAATGCATCAATTCCGGCATTTACAGGTTTGAACCTACCTGATGAAAATATCGGAGAGACCGAAAATAAAGGAGTTGAAATGATGCTTGGTTTCAGGGATGATCCCACCAAAGATTTTTCTTATTCTGTATCTGGCAACCTGACTTATGCCCGGAATAAAGTAATTTTCAAGGATGAAACGCCCATGGCGGAAATATACCAGAAAGAAGAAGGAAAACCTATTGGTGCAGCATTAAGATACGAAGCGATCGGAATATACAGCGAAGCTGATATTGCCAATCCGGATGTTCCCAAAAGACCCGGAACAGTAGCCGGAGACATCAAGATACGGGATGTCAACGGAGACGGTGAAATCAATTCACTCGACCAGGTTCGTCAGGATATGACCAATATTCCTGATATCACTTACGGTCTTAACATAAATCTCAGTTGGAAACAATTTGACCTGACGTTAGGATTCCAGGGACAGGCACGGGCAGTCTTTTACCTTCGTGAAGACTGGGTGAATCCGGCTACATCAAACGGTGGTGCAAATATACTACAGTGGTGGACGGAAGATACGATGACACCGGATAATCCGAACGGAACAAAACCACGGTTAGGTACGGCATATGGTATAGGTGGAACAACTTTCACTCAGATCAGCGCTAATTTCTTCAAACTCAAAAATGCAGAAATAGGATATAGAATACCTAAAGATATTATATCCAAAGTCGGTTTGTCAAGAGCTCGGGTATATGTGAGCGGAACGAACTTATTCTCTATCGACCATACCAGCAAATTCGGTATAGATCCGGAAGTTGCCAATGGAGGATGGGACTTGAATCCGATGCGATTAATAAATCTAGGTGTAAACGTTTCATTTTAAAAATACACATGATGAAAAAGATAATATATTTAGTAAGCATAACATGGATCATGTTATTATCTTCTTGCAGTGATGTGCTTGATATAACGCCAACAGACAGATATCCTGACCCGGCAGTCTGGCAGGATGAGAACCTATTGAAAATGTTTGTAAATGAACAATATAGTGGCATTTGTACGAAAGATAATTATTATAAAATAATGTATTTTGGAGATGATATTTTCTCCAAATACAATGAAGGAGGCTGTGATCTTATCCGGGAAAATATATTGACAGCCGATAATGTAGGTTCATTAAATAATATACTACATGTATGGGATAATTCGTATAAATTCATCCATAATATTAATGTGTTCTTTAATAACATAGGGGAATCATCAATTGATGATTCAGTAAAAAAAGAACTTATTGCCGAGATGAAATTCATACGTGCCTATATTTATGCCAAACTGATCTGGGCATATGGTGGTGTTCCTATTATAGAGGAAGCATTTGACATCAATAGTGACTGGTCACAGGTAGAAAGAAACACATGGGATGAATGTGTTACCTATATAGTTAAGAATCTGGATGAAGTGATAGCTGACCTTCCTGACAGACCTTCAGAAAGAAACAGAGCCAGTGGAAATGCTGCGCGCGCACTTAAATCACGAGTATTACTCTATGATGCAAGTATATTGAATAATCCGAGCAATGATAAGCAGAAATGGCAGAGAGCAGCTGATGCTGCTGCAGCTCTTTTTGACAAAGGATATACGCTGGCAGCAGACTATCAGAAAATGTTCCTGGATGTAAACTGCAGTGAATTTATATTCGCAAAAGAATTCAGTGAGACCTATTACTGTCAGTTGACCTTTTATATTGGTACTGCGGGTAATAGTGGACTCGCATTGGCAGTTCCTTCTTTGAATATAGTGGATGCTTACGAAACAATAGACGGTGAAGTACCGGTTACCGATAGCGAGTTGGGAACAATCAATCCTAAATCGATGTACGACCCATCCAATCCTTATGTGAACAGAGACCCTCGTTTCTATGCATCGATCTATTATAATGGTGCTGATTTTATGGATCGTAAAATAGAAACTTATAAAGGAGGTTATGATGTAACAAATCAGGATGCCACCATGACTGGCTACTATATAAGAAAATTCATAGAGGAAGATAAAGGCATTTCACAAACCCAACATTATACAGGTCCTTTCCCGTTATTCCGGTTATCTGAAATGTATCTCAATTATGCAGAAGCTCAATATCATTTGGGAAATGAAGATCTTGCACGTGAATACATTAATAAGGTAAGAGGTCGTGAAGGAGTAAAAATGCCTCCTGTAACAGCCACTGGAGAGGAATTGCTGAATAAAATATACCACGAGCGTATGATCGAACTTGCGTTTGAAGGACATCGTTATTTTGACGTACGTCGTTGGAAGATTGCTGAAAAAACAGAAACTACTCATATTATGGGTCAAGAGATCATAAAGAATAATGATGGAACATTAACTTATAATCGCCATAAATTGACTCAGGATTCCCGGAAAAATGAATGGAAAGATGCATTTTATCGCTTACCCATTGCTTTTTCTGAAATTCAAAGAAGTAATAATAGCCTGGAACAAAACTCCGGTTATGAGATAAAATAGTTTCAGTTTTAACTCTGAAAAATATGTTTAATCTAAGGACTGTAGTATTCTAATACAGTCCTTAGAACTTTATAAGCGTCCCGAACATGTGAAAAATGTTAATCTCTATATCCCCATAAGGAAAACTAATGTAATGCTTTATAAAAACAGTTTATCAAAATAGAACGATGAGTAAAAAAATAATATCTGTAATTATTGCTATCCTATTCTTTACCAGCCTAATATCGGAAACCGTTCATGCGGTAAAAAAATCAGATACAGAAATCGATAACTTTCTGAATCCACCCAAAGAAAACCGCCCGTGGGTGTTTATGTGGTGGTATGATAATGTAGATAAACCTGCTATAACAGAGCATTTGGAAGAACTTAGTAAAAAGGGAATAGGTGGAGTTCTTGTGTTTTATCATGGCGGAATGCCCAACGTCCCTTTTTTAGGTGAGGCCTGGCTTGAGCTATATCGCCATACCGTACGGGAATGTGCCCGCCTGGGCCTGGAATGTGGGGCTAATGTAAGTAGCGGCTGGCCTTCCGGTGGTCCCTGGATTGACCAGAAAAATGGGGCAAAACGTGTAGCCTCTAGTGAAACAATCCTTGAAGGACCATCTCAGTTTTCAGGGAAATTAAATACTCCAACCGGAATTACGGGATTATACAAAGACGATGCTGTTTGGGCTTATCCAGTCCATGATTCCATTTCATTTAAGCCTTCTATTTCAGTTAGCAGTAATGCCAAAGATATCAACAATATGTTGGACGGCGATTACAATACCGCCTGGAATCCGGAAAATGAGACGGAAGAGCCATGGATTCTTTTTGATTTTAAATCTCCCCAAAAGGTTGATTTTGTTTATCTTGAGCGAGAGGGGACAACAATACTCGAGTCTTCGGAAGATGGGAAAACATATCAACCAGTCGATACACTTCATTCGATTGGTGATGTCTATCAAAATGTTTTTCAACCCGTTCCCGAGCGTACAGCCCGTTTTTTCCGGCTTGTCCTGAAAAAGGGGAGAGGCGAATCTGTCCGTATGGTATCTCTCGGAACTAAAAGCGACGTTCATCAGGTAGCTTTAATGAATGCCAAACGCGGCCTGATGAATCCATTAACCCCCATTGGCACATCAAAACTAGAAGTAGAACAAGCTTTCCCTTTAACTCCATTACAAGCTTCTTCTAAAAACTCACCTCTTCGCATAGAAGACGCTATTGACTTGACCAATAAAATATCACCGGACGGAAGTTTAAACTGGAAAGTCCCGGAAGGAAAATGGAAAATCATTAGAGTAGGAACCGCTTTTGTTGAAATCCCGGCAGGCGGAGGTTTATTGCCCGACTATTTATCAGTAGAATCCACAGACTTTGATTTTGATCACAGCAGCGGAGTATTGATCCGCGAAGCAGAAAAACAAGAGGGAACAACTTTTAAATATTTACATGAGGATAATGTTGAAATTCATGGTATTTATTCATGGACAGAGAATATGTTGGAAGAATTCCGTAATCGACGGGGTTATGACCCAAAACCTTATCTTGCAGCTATGGCCGGCGAAATAGTTGAAAATACGGATATTACAGAACGTTTTTTGAATGATGTACGTCGAACAATTGCTGATTGCGTCGCTGACGGACACTATAAAATATGGGCAGACCGTGCCCATGAAAAAGGGGTACAGGTTCGTGCAGAAGCCGGAGGACAACATCTTCCAAGATTAATGATGAATGACGGTTTGAAAAATCTGGGAAGAATGGATGTTCCGGTCGGAGAATTCTGGTATGGCGGTCAATGGAGTGAAAACCAATGGATCCCGGCAGTGCATCACAGTGGATCACTTTCGGAAGAATGGTATGAAGGACGTCAGAACGTCAATACTAAACAGGCAGCCAGTGCCTCTCATTTATATGGAAAAGAAAAGACGGCTTCGGAGGCATTTACCAGTTTTACTCATTGGGTCAGTTCGCCTGCCACTCTATTGCCACGAGCCAATGTCGCTTTTTGTGAAGGCATCAACGACATAACCTTCCATGGTTCTGCTACATCCGGTCCTGCCAATGGTATGCCGGGAACTGTATTTGCAGCCGGAGTTCATTTTAATAACCGGATTACATGGTGGAACCGGGCAAAATCATTTACAGATTATCTGGCACGCTGCCAATACATGCTTCGACGCGGACATTTTGTCGCAGATGTACTTTATTATGAAGGAGATCTCGTACCTTGTTTCGTATCTCCGAAGAATATAGATCCTGACCGTGGTTTTGGATATGATTATGATGTATGTAATACAGAAATTATCATGAGCCGCTTATCCGTTCGGGATGGCCGGATTTACCTGCCTGACGGAATGAATTATCAAGTACTTGTTCTTCCTGAATCCGGGATTGTCCCGATTGAAGTCGCTCGTAAAATACTCGAATTAGTACAGGAAGGAGCGACCGTCATAGGTCCGCGATTCACAAAAACCCCCGGATTAAAAAACTTCCCTGAAAGTGAGAAAACGCTTCGTGAAATTACTGAAAAGCTATGGGGCAAAACAGAAGGTCCGGTGGATCGTACCGTTGGCAAAGGACGTGTCATCAGCGGACTCAAAATTGCAGAAGTATTGAAGAAAAAAGCGATTGAAAGGGATTTCTCATACATGAATGAGAATGAAATTGCAAGTTATGGAACGACTCCGGTAAAAATAGATTTTATCCATCGCAAAGAAGGAGAAACGGATATATATTTTATTATCAACCGTAGGAATACCACCGAAAATATAGATGCCAAATTTCGTATAACAGGAAAATTACCGGAATTCTGGAATCCGGTAGATGGTTCTTCCTGCTCAGCAAAAGCTTTTTCAATCAGTGGTTCCAGAACAACTATACCTATGGAACTAGCTCCATACCAGGGCATTTTTGTTGTTTTCCGGAAACCGACATCTGATACCCGGCTGGATGGAAATAATTATACAAATTATGAAGTACTTAAAACACTTGACAGTTCCTGGAGCCTTCATTTTGACCCGAAATTGGGTGGACCCGAAAAACCTATAATTTATAAGTCACTACAGGATCTGACAACAAGTTCTGTTCCCGAAATCAAGTATTATTCCGGCGCTGTAGTTTACCGCAAAGAATTCGATCTTGACAAAATTTCAAAGGAAAAGCTTTTCCTTGATCTTGGCACAGTCCACGATCTGGCTACCATTCGCCTGAATGGGAATGATCTTGGAACAGTGTGGTGTGCTCCATGGAGACTTGATATTTCTGAATATTGCAAAACTAAAGGAAATGTTCTTGAAATAGAAGTAACCAACACTTGGTGGAACCGACTGGTTTATGATGCTTCATTGCCTGAAAAAGAAAGAATTACCAAAACAAATATTGGTTTCTCTCCAACTTCCGGACTGATGCCTTCCGGTCTTATAGGACCTGTAACAATAAAAAAAGAGGACACTTCAAAACCATAGATCCCGATTACAAAATTTCTACTATATGGAAATAACGTATTCGAGATATATCTACCAATCACTAAAATAAATACATCATGAGATATTTAGATTTTTTGAGGAATTGTTTTACCGCTGCTGCTTTCCTTGTTAGTTCCTACGGAGCAGCCCAACATCCGGTACTACCTTCTGATAATGAATTAAACAGCCCTTTCGGAAATACAGATAGAAAGAACTTCCAATCTCCATCTAAAGTTTATTATCCGGAAACCTGGTTTCACTACATTGGAGGAAACGTTTCAAAAGAAGGGATTACCAAAGACCTGGAAGCAATATCAAAGGCCGGAATTTCCGGGATTCAATTGTTTCACGGACAGTTTGGAGGTCCGTGGCCGGGAGTAGAACCTCAAATAAAAAGTTTGAGCCCTCATTGGGATGATGCTGTACGCCATACCGCAGAAGAATGTAAACGTTTGGGATTACGTTTCACGATGCTGAACTGTTCCGGATGGGCAACATCAGGAGGGCCATGGATTGAAACATCGAATGCCATGCGTCATCTGGTATGGAGCCGGACTGATATCGATGGAGGAGTACATATAAACAAAAGATTATCTGTCCCACAACCAAGTGAAGAAATCTGGCGTGATTACAAAGACATTACAGTACTGGCATTCCCGACTCCCCTGGATGATACAAATAGCCCTCTCATCCCCACGGAAATAAGAAGTAACCATGAAATGGACTGGAATGATTTTTTTCAGGGAAAGATGAAACAACCTGTAAAACTCCAACCAACCACAGAAGATGCTCCGCATTGGTTTGAGGTCACATTTCCAGAGGCAACGCCCCTTCGAGCTGTAGAATTTCCCAGTATCAATTGGTTTAATCATCCTCAATGTTATGAGCCGGGAGTAACAGTAAATATACAAGCTGTTTTACCAGATGGTTCCGTGAAAGACATAATAAAAACAGATATACCTCAAGCCAATTCTCAAGACAACAAACCTTTTACCCTGGCCTGCTCCGATGTTTATGGAGTAAATAAATACCGGATATCTATTGTCAATAAACACAACATGTCTCTATCTTCGCTCCTCTTATACTCCGCCGCCCGTAAAAACAACTGGGAGTCAGAAGCCGGATGGACTTTACGAAGCATTGAACGCAACGGGGCTTTTCCTACGCAAGACAAAAAAGCCTTCATCGACATTGATCAAATTCAGGATATTTCATCTTTTATGGATAAAGACGGAAATCTGAACTGGACCGTACCTGCCGGTAAATGGACCATATTACGAATCGGGCACGTAAATACGGGACAAAAGAACAGTCCTGCCCCTCCCGAAGGAACCGGATGGGAATGTAATAAATTTGCCCCATCAGGAGCAGAGGCCCAATTCGACGGTTATATAGGACGCCTCATCAAAAATAACGGAGTACTGGCAGACGGATTACTGAATGGTATGTTGATAGATAGCTGGGAATGCTATACACAGACATGGACCGATAATATGGAAAATGAATTTAAACGTGTAGCAAATTATCAACTCCGTAAATGGTTACCTGCTGTATTCGGTTATGTTATTAAAGACCACGAAACGACTACACGTTTCTTACACGACTGGCGTGCTACTACAAACGATCTGTTCACTCACAACTTTTATGGAAGAATGACAGAACTGGCACATGAAAACGGCCTGTACATGACCTACGAGACAGCTGCCGGAGATGTATTCCCCGCTGATATACTTGAGTATTTCAAATTTGCAGATATACCCATGTGCGAATTCTGGCAACCGATGACTGAGAATTTTGTCGGTTCTTCAAATTTCAAACCTATCAAACCGGCAGCATCTGCTACACGCCTGTACGGTAAGCCACGTTTAGCAGCAGAAGCCTTTACCTCTTTCGACCTGACATGGGATGAACACATGAGCATGTTCAAAGAAGTGGCAAATGTGAATTATGCAGATGGCGTTACTCATCTTGTTTTTCACACCTATACACACAACCCGCAGAATCCGTTCTTTGCTCCGGGAACATCCTTCGGGTCAGGCATAGGCAGCCCATTCTTACGAGGACAGACCTGGTGGAAATATATGCCTGAATTAACGACCTACCTTTCACGTTGCAGTTATATGTTAGAGCGTGGAAAACCGGTTTCTGATGTGCTCTGGTATCTAGGAGATGAAATAAATCATAAGCCAAATCAAAATGCACCATTTCCGGAAGGTTTCAAATATGATTATTGCAACCCAGATATTTTATTGAACCGGCTTTCCGTTAAAGAGGGCAAGATAGTGACTCCTGAAGGAATCAGTTACCGTGTATTATGGCTTCCTGATACTCCGAGAATGCTACCGGAGACTTTAGAAAAAATATATGAACTGCTTCGGGCCGGAGCTACTGTAATAGGGAATGCACCCGAGAAGCTTGTAACTCTTACAGGAGGAAATACGGCTCAACAACGTTTTGACAAAGCAATTAAAAACATCTGGGGAAAAGCGAGTCAGAAAGGCATCAGAAAAGTCGGTAAAGGATATATAATTTCAAATACTCCACTCGACACGGCTTTAAAAGAATTAAAAATAACTCCGGATGTAACAGGAGGGAAAGCTTTATGGTCGCATCGACAGGTTGAAGATGCCGACTGGTATTTTGTATGTCCGCAAAAGGGAGAAGATTTCAACGGTATTCTCAATTTCCGTTGTGAAGGAGAGGTCGAACTTTGGGACCCGGTAACAGGAACTTCAAAACCGATCGAAAGTTCCAGTAACGGCAACCGTACATCTGTTAAGTTGGCTCTACCTGTCGCAGGCTCCTGTTTCGTCGTATTCCATCACTCAAAAAATAATAAATCCCAATATGAAATAGAGAAACAGAATAAAAAAGTTACATCTGTATTACTTTCTAATCCATGGACTCTGACTTTCCCTTCCGGATGGGGAACACCGTCTTCATTGGAACTTACAGATTTAAAACCGTGGAAAGATATGGACCTTCCAACCGAAGGTAAAGCCTTTTCAGGGACTGCTATTTACAAAACATCTTTCAATATAGATAAAATTGAAAAAGGGATGACTGTTTCTTTGGACCTGGGAAAAGTAGAAATGATAGCTTCCGTATCAGTCAACGGAAAACCTCTCCGTACATTATGGGCTCCACCATATAGTCTGGATATAACAGAAGCTGTGAAAACCGGAAAAAATACACTGACTGTAGAAATAACAAGTACCTGGTTCAATCGTCTTGTCTATGATGCCGGACAACCGGAAGAGATGCGTAAAACATGGACTATAAACGGCCCTTCAAATGATGCCCCTTTAAGAGATTCGGGACTTCTTGGGCCTGTTAAGTATAACATAACAAGTTTTTAAGCAATGAAAAAAATAATTTATACCTATTTTACACCACTGATAGTCTGTTGCCTTCTCTGTTGCTGTACAAAACAACAGAAGAATACCGTGGACTTCACAGAAGTTGAGAAAAACTTCAAGGATATCCCCGCTGATATACAGACCTCCATATACTGGTACTGGATCAACGATAATATATCCAAAGAGGCTGTAATAAAAGACCTGCACTCGATGAAAGAGGTCGGTATCAACCGGGCTTTTATCGGTAATATCGGACTATCTCCACAAGAAGCCCCCTACGGAAAAGTCAAGATCTTTACCGATGAGTGGTGGGATATTATGCATACTGCACTGAAAACCGCTACGGAATTAAACATTGAAATAGGACTTTTCAACAGTCCCGGATGGAGCCAGTCAGGAGGTCCATGGATCAAGCCTGAACAAGCGATGCGATATCTTACATATTCGGAAATCAAAGTAAAAGGCCCCAAAAAATTACAACAACATCTTACAGAGCCGACAAAGGATTTCCAGGATGTTAAGGTTATTGCCATGCCCGTAAATAAGGACTACTTAATTAATTTGTTGGAAAAAGGGACTTATACCATTTCACCTTCAAATATAAAAGCGGATCTGAACACTGGGAAAGAGTTGACCTTCAATGATAAAGAAATTACTATCGATATTACCTTACCGAAAGAGGCTACAGCGCGAAGCCTTGTTCTCTATCCGGCAGAACGACCAATAAGAGCGAAAATTGAACTGCAGGTTCAAGAGGGAGATTCCTTCAAAAACATTAAACAGTTCACCTTAAATCGCACTAACCCCGCATTGAATGTTGGTTTCGAACCTTATGCTCCCGTCGCTATCAGCTTACCGGAAGTAAAAGATCAGAAACTCCGTCTTGTGATGGAAGCCAATCCGGGAAGCGGTATCAAGCGTATCCTCTTATCTCCTTCACCTGTAATGGAAAGGTTTGCAGAAAAATCATTGGCAAAAATGCATCAGACACCACTTCCCTATTGGCATGATTATTTATGGGATGAACAACCCGATGTTACCAGTTACAAAATGACACAACCGGATGAAATCCTGGACATCTCTGGCTATATGGATGACCAGGGACTGTTAACCTGGGATGTTCCTGAAGGAGAATGGATTATTATGCGTACGGGAATGACACCGACAGGCGTCACAAACAGCCCGGCTTCTCCGGAAGGCACAGGACTCGAGGTGGATAAAATGAGCAAAGAACATGTAGCCAGTCATTTCGATGCCTATCTGGGAATGATCCTGGAGCGAATTCCAGCTGACGATCGTAAAACATTAAAAGTTGCGGTTCAGGATAGTTATGAAACCGGAGGACAAAATTTTACTGACGATTTTCTGAAAGAATTCCAAAAACGCTATGGCTACGATCCCGTGCCTTTTCTTCCCGTATTCAAAGGCCATATCATAGGTAGTCCTGATTTGTCTGATCGCTTCCTATGGGATGTCAGAAGGTTCGTTGCCGACAAAATATCCTATGATTATGTCGGAGGGTTAAGAAAAATAAGTCATGAACATGGAATGACCACCTGGCTTGAGAATTACGGGCATTGGGGATTCCCTGGCGAATTTCTGCAATATGGCGGTCAGTCCGATGAAGTCGGCGGTGAATTTTGGAATGAAGGTAACCTGGGGAGCATCGAGAATCGTGCAGCTTCTTCCTGTGCCCATATTTATGGAAAACCCAAGGTCTCTGCCGAGTCATTCACCTGCGGAGAAGGTTCGTACAGTCGTTATCCTGCAATCCTGAAACAACGTGGTGACTGGTCGTTCACTGAAGGTGTCAACAATACTCTTTTACATGTTTATATCCACCAACCTTACGAAAACAGACCACCCGGAGTCAACACCAGTTTCGGCAACGAATTTAACCGCCTGAATACATGGTACTCACATTTAGGTCTTTTTGTTTCTTATATCAAACGTGCCAATTATATGTTACAGCAAGGTCAGAATATAGCTGATGTCGCTTACTTTATTGGAGAAGATGCACCAAAGATGACAGGCATACGTGATCCTGAAATACCCAAAGGATATTCATATGATTACATTAATGCAGAAGTTATAGAACGTGACCTGACAGTAAAAGACGGAAAGTTGGTATTGCCACACGGCACATCTTACCGCGTACTGGTATTACCTAAACTGGAAACCATGCGCCCATCTGTCCTGAAGAAGATTGAACAGTTGGTTGCTGACGGGGCGGTTATCCTCGGTCCTCCCCCTAGCCGTTCACCCAGTATGGAGAACTACCCGGTTGCCGATCAGGAAGTAAATGCACTCGCAAAGAAAATGTGGGGCGATCTATCCGTAAAACAACGTTCTTATGGAAAAGGGACTATCTATACCGACGTGGAGTTAAAAGAGGTTCTGGACAGATCAGGCGTGATTCCCGACTGTCAGTTCGGAGAAAATGATCCGGTCCTTTATGTTCATCGCACAGCCGGAGATAATGAAATCTATTTTATCACGAACCAAAGTGACCGGACGATCACCGTTTCTCCACAATTCCGTGTACAAGGGAAAGTTCCCGAATTATGGGATGTCGTAACCGGGTCAATCAGACCATTACCTGCTTTCATACAGGGTAAAGAATCGACAACCGTCCCGTTGCAACTGGAAGCATACGAAAGTGGGTTTATCGTGTTCCGTAAAACAGGTAAACCTGCCGCTACCGGTGTGGAGGATAATTATCCGAAACCGGAAATTATTACTAAAATAGATCAGCCCTGGCAGGTTCTTTTTGAATCAGACCAATATAAACGGGGACCTGCTCAACCGGTTACATTCTCAACGCTCACGGATTGGAGTAAACATGAAGATGAAAGTATCAGATATTATTCAGGGACTGCCATATACAAAACAACATTTGACGTAAAAAAGAAGCCCGAAGGAAAACTTTTTGTAGATTTGGGGCAAGTTACGGCAATGGCCAAAATAAAGATCAATGGTAAATATGTCGGTGGTGTTTGGACAGCTCCTTACCGGATAGAAGTTTCAGATGTGATAAGAGACGGTATCAATGAACTGGAGGTAGAAGTAGTTAATACCTGGATGAACCGTCTGATCGGTGATTTGCGTCTGCCAGAGGCAGAACGTCCGACATGGGCGCATCATAATTCATGGAATGTTCATTCACCTTTACAGACCTCCGGATTATTAGGGCCTGTCAATTTGTTATCAATAAAATATAAATAGATACAATTATGAACAATAAATTCCTTTTATCATTAATACTTACAATAGGATTATGTAGCACTGTATCCCTTGCCAAGGCGGATAACCCCGACCACCCCAATAACCGTTATCCGCTCATAAGAAAACCCTACATGGAACTGCCATTGGGTAGCATCAAAGCCAAAGGTTGGCTTCTGGAGATGTTGGAGCGGCAAAAGAAAGGGGCGTCCAGTCAAATGGACGTCCTGTATCCGGAAGTGATGGGGGCACGTAACGGATGGCTCGGTGGTGACGGCGACCAATGGGAAAGAGGTCCGTACTGGATAGACGGATTATTACCCTTAGCCTATATCCTGGATGATAAGGAGTTGAAGCAAAAGGTACAGCCCTGGATAGAATGGACTTTGAAAAGCCAGCGTGAAGACGGTTTCTTCGGTCCTGCCAGGGATTATAGTCCCGAACCCGGCATTCAAAGGGATAATTCCGCAGACTGGTGGCCCCGGATGGTAATGCTGAAGATCATGCAGCAGTATTATTCGGCAACAGGGGATAAACGGGTGATCGACTTTATGAGTAACTACTTCCGTTATCAGTTAGCGACTCTTCCTTCTACCCCACTGGGTAACTGGACCTTCTGGGCCGAGTACCGTGCCTGCGACAACCTGCAGGCCGTATACTGGCTTTACAATATTACCGGAGAGAAATTCCTGCTCGATCTAGGAAATCTCTTACATAAACAAAGCTACGATTTCGTCGACATGTTCCTTAACCGGAATGACCTGACCCGTTTCAACACGATTCATTGTGTGAACCTGGCACAAGGACTCAAGGAGCCGGTTATCTATTACCAGCAAAACCCGGATAAGAAGTATCTGGATGCAGTAAAAAAAGGACTGGCCGATATTCGTCAATATAACGGACAGCCACAAGGAATGTACGGAGGAGATGAAGGATTGCATGGCAACAATCCGACCCAGGGTTCCGAATTATGCTCTGCCGTAGAATTTATGTATTCACTGGAAAAGATGATGGAGATAACGGGTGATCTGACTTTGACAGACCATCTGGAACGGATCGCTTTCAACGCCCTCCCTACCCAGATAACAGATGATTTTATGGATAAACAATATTTCCAGCAGGCCAATCAGGTAATGGTCACACGCCACGCCCACAATTTTTATGAGGATGCCAACCATGCAGAAACAGATATTATCTATGGGACACGGACCGGATATCCTTGTTGTTTCTCCAATATGCATCAGGGATGGCCTAAATTCACTCAAAGCCTTTGGTATGCTACACCAGATAATGGTATTGCTGCGCTGGCCTATTCTCCTTCGGAGGTGACGACAAAAGTTGGCAACGGCCATAGAGTAACTGTTACAGAGGACACTCATTACCCAATGGATGATAAGATACAGTTTACCGTCCGGCTACTCGACAAGACCAAAGAGGTTGACTTTCCGCTCCATTTGCGTATCCCCGGGTGGTGTAAAGAAGCGACTGTTACCGTCAATGGCGTTCCTGAATCTACTGCCAAAGGAAACAGTACGGCGATTATACGTCGAACATGGAAAACCGGCGACCAGGTCGTTTTACACTTACCGATGGAAGTAACGACAAGTAAATGGTATGAGAATTCAATCGCCGTTGAACGCGGTCCGCTGGTCTATGCACTGAAGATGGAGGAGAAATGGGAAAAGAAAAAATTTGAAGGAGATGATATTACACAGTTCGGCCAATCCTACTACGAAGTCACTTCACCGACCAAATGGAATTATGGAATACTGGCTTCAGCCCCCGAAAATACAAAGGAGAATTTCCAGATTACGATCGACAAAGCCAAACTGGCAGGTAATTATTTCTGGAACGTAGAGAATGCCCCTATCCAAATCAAGGTAAAAGCGAAGGAAATACCTTCCTGGCAACTATACAATGAAATGGCAGGCCCTCTCCCCTTCTCTACCGGCAGAAGTAAAAACCCTGTAGAAGAGATCACTCTGATTCCTTACGGGTGTACAACGCTACGTGTTTCAGAGTTTCCGTTAGTAAGATAATACGGGATCATTCCTGTCAACAATCCTTTCGCCGGACACGGTCATGTACTATGTTTGGCGAAAGGGTTTCCAGATAAGAAACAGCTCCTCACTTCAGAAAGAGTAAATAAAAAATAGGCAGGTAATCTTTCAAGGCAATCCTCAACACCTTCAAAGACCTGGTTATATGGTATTCAACACCTTTCGGGCTGATAGACAACTCCTCTGCTATTTCCTTTACAGTACGGCATTCATACCGGCTTAACTCGAAGACACGCCGGGTTTGTTCCGGCAAAGCCTCCAATGTTTCTTTTACGATACGGGTTATCTCTGAGGAAAATATTTCTTCCAGATCACAAGCCTGCAGAGTAGAGATCCGATAGCCCAGATCACGGGCCATTTTAGATGAGATCGAATCGGAGACGGACTGCTTTACATCCTGATGTTTCAGATAATTCAAAGCTCCGTTTTTCAGCATCATAACAAGTAAGGATAACGGATATTCCACCTTTTCCTTTTTGCTGGTATCCCACAAATTAATTAAAGCCTCAGACACAATATCTTCCGCAGCCATATCATCCCTGACATATGACTTTACAAACAAAAACGAACGTTTATAGTAGTTTGTGTATATCTCGCTGAAACTTATATTACTCATCTCCTCTGGAATCTAAAGAAGGCTCTCTCTCCATTTATCTCAATACCATACAAAAATAAGATTTATTCCATAATAGTCAATAGCTATTGGTAATAATTCTTTTTTAATACTTATATTGCTTATCACAACTGTATTCCTTTCATATCACAGTTGGATTCCGTTTGTTTCACAGATGGATTTCTTTTGTTTCACAACTGTGATATGCAAAGAAGGACGTAGTAATAAGATAAACGATACGCCGTATTAACAGCAACATCACCCTAGTGACAACACTCTCCCCGGACTAATGGAGACTATAAAGCATTATACCGTGACGGCGATACACCGAACTGATTCGTAAAATGCTTGCGGAATGTATTGATATCGTTATAACCGACCATTTCAGCCACCTCCTGAACAGAATATTTCTTCTGCATGATCAGGGAAGCGGCCTTGCTGATACGGATACTGCGAATCACTTCGATAATCGACAAGTTACTCTGCTGCTTCATCTTCCGGTATAAAGTAGGCTGGCTGAGGTTCAACAGGCCTGCCAGGCTTTTGGCACTGAAATCCGGGTTTGTCAGATTGGTTTCGACGATGCAGATCACCTGCTGCATGAAAAGGCTGGCCTGCTCTTCTTCCTCCGGCTTTTCTACCGTATGTTTCAGCATCAGAGTTTTCGTATAGATGCGTTTCAACTGTTCACGCATGCGGATTAGGTTCTCTGCTTTGGCCTTGAGCACTTCGGGATTGAAAGGCTTCATGATATAGTCGTCCGCACCGATCCGGGTACTTTTCAACAAATCCTCCTCCTCTGCTTTGGCCGTCAGCATGATGATCGGGATATGAGCCGTCTGCAATTCCTGCCTGATCTCCTGACAACAGGTAAAGCCGTCTTTGACCGGCATCATTATATCCGAAATGATCAGGTCAGGGATCTCTTCACTGGCGATCCGCACGCCCTCTTCACCGTCTCGAGCTTCCAGGACACGGTATTTTTTCTCGAATAGAGTATGAATATAATGTCTTATCTCATCGTTATCTTCAATGACCAGCAATTTCTTACCTGATTCGAGGGATCTCTCTTCATGAACCTTTTCCGGGGCAATGAATACTTCCTCCTTCTGGTCATCACGGGTATCCTCAACCTGTTGATATACATCTTCTTTAAAATGCTCACGTCCTAACGGAAGGTAAAGGATAAACTCGGAACCTTTACCGGGAACACTGTTCAGCAAGACTTTCCCATGATGGAGATCCATCGTGTTTTTAACGATACGCAAGCCGATACCCACCTTGGTAGAAAATGAGGGATCATTTTCGCCCGTTATAAAAGATTCAAAAATGCGTCCCTGCAAATTTTCAGCGATACCGGGTCCATTATCCGTAACAGATAATAAACAGAACATTTTCCCGTCCACCTCCTTCTCGGCGATCGCAACCCTTATCTTTCCGCCTTTCGGGGTATATTTGAGCGCATTCGAAAGGAGGTTCTTCAAAGCTGATTCTATTTTCGGGGCATCAATCCAGAGATAAAGAGATTGAATGCCAAAGTCCAAGATGTACTCATGCAAAACGATACGACTTTTTGGATGATATCCACTGATGTACTTTCGCTTATTTCAATCGCTTATCAGATGGATAAAATGGGGAATATAGACAAAGTGGACTTAAAAGTAGAAATGGAGTTTACTGGTCTGGCCGGGAACAATACAAACTATATGGCTATGTGTCAATCCCCTGACGGAATCATTTATATTGCGACCGATTGGGGAAATATAGTCACTTTCAATCCAAAAACACGTCAAATGACAAGCCAAGGCGATTTACCGAGAGTCAATAAAATTCACGTTCACCGCCTTCTTTATTCCGACGGTTCTGTCTGGATTGGAACCTGGGCCAACGGAGCGATCTGTTACAATCCGAAAACAGGTGTCTATACTCAATATAGCTATAAACCGGAGGATACGAAAAAAACTCTTTCCCATGGAGATATTTACCAGATGGTTTCTTTGGGAGACGGACGGTATTTAGCTGCTACATGGAATGGTTACACAGTTTTTATTCCTGATAAAGAAGAACCTACCCGCTATACAACAGAAGTCTATAACAACACTGCATCTCAACTTCATCGTAACTTGGAGACCCGAATGATCTCCGCTTATTATGATACGGAAGGTATCATCTGGATCGGAACACAAGGCGGAGGAGTGTATGCCTCCGATTTGCGAAAGCAATTTTATCAGCGCTTTCATCAGGAAACACATAATGAAATATGTGAAATGGCGACGGATGAAAATGAATATATCTGGTTAGCCACTTTCCATAAGGGTATTTTGAGAAGTACGGAACCTTTTAATCCTCAAAGCCGTTTGGAGTTTGAATCGGTCTCTGCCGGCTCGAGCAATACTGTTTTATGTGTGCTCAACGATAAAAAAGGAAACTTGTGGTTCGGAAACGGTCAGTCCGAACTAATTCAGTATAATTCCGAAAATAAAACCTTTACCGTTTATCCTGTCCGTATTAAAGACAAACCTGAGTGGTCTGGTTCCATCTGGTCTTTATTGATTGACAATCAAAATCGTTTATGGCTGGGAACTTCCAACGGGTTATTGTTGTTTGATCGCCAGACAAAAGATTTTGTCTATTACCCTGTCGGTTCCGGAACCATACGGGCAATGGCAGAAGTACCCGATAAATACTTCTTGTTAGGATTGTCATACGGCTTAGTAAAGTGTTCTTTGAATGGTCAACCTATTCGATCGGACTATGAAAAAACAGCTGATATTCCAGTCAGGGACATACGTTCCCTTTATGCTGCTTCAGACGGAAAGCTCTATATAGGTTATTCCGACGGATTTGGGGTAATGGATATTCAATCTGATTCAATCGAGAATTTTTACACAACCCATAATGGGTTAAGCAGTAATTATATAGGTTGTATTTGTGAAGATGCGGAAGGACGTATTTGGCTAGGTTCCGCTTCGAGTGTTTGTAACTACAGCAGACATCAGAAATTGTTCTATAATTACTATATATCCGGTAATAACCGCTCAGTCATCTTTTATAAGGATTTTCTGTTTTGGGGGAATAATAAAAACATAACCTATTTCCTCCCGAATGAAGCAATGAACAACCACTTTATTCCCGGTAAAGTAGTAATAACTCAATTGGAAGTAGATAATAAAACAGTTGAAATCGGGCAAAAGATAAATAATCAAGTCATTCTGAAACAAGGTATTCCCTATACTCACGGATTAACATTAAAGGCTGCTAATAATAGTTTTTCATTGATGTTCAGTAATCTGACCTACTCGGATGACCTGCAAAAATATAATTACCGGTTAAGTCCGGCTCAATCGAACTGGTTGACAATCAATGAAGGTGAAAAGGTTTCGTATGCAAACTTACCTCAAGGGAAATATGTTTTTGAAGTACAAAGTATTATGGCAGACGGTTCTAGCGGCTATCTGACATCCATGGATATCAACATCCTGCCTCATTGGTATGAAACAATTTGGTTCCGTCTTCTAATCATCATCACAATCGGTTTTATTATATATTATCTGATTCGCCGTGTAAAAAAGGAGCAGGCACGTCTGAGGCATGAAGAACGGTTAAAACACGAATTGTTTGTTGCCAATCTGGAACGTGAGAAAGAGAAGCAAATCAACCGGGAACGCAGCAATTTCTTTACGAATGTCTCTCATGAACTTCGTACACCTCTGACACTGATTCTTTCTCCTTTACAGGAGTTATTGCAGACGGAATGCCTTTCACAAATTCTATATGATAAGTTATCATTGGTTTACAATAATGCAACCTCATTATCTACCCTGGTAAATCAATTACTCTATGTACAAAAAATAGAAGCCGGAATGGTGCAATTAAAACTGTCAGAAGTTGATATATATGTGCTGGTTAAGAATGTTATCACATCTTTTAAGCATATTGCTGAGATAAAACAGACAGAGTTCATCTTGAACTCCGGTAAATTTCCCGTTTTCATTAATAGAAACAAAATGCTCCATACGGCGATCGAAACAGAAGAGTTGCCCGCTCACATTCAACCAAAGCAGATTATTTCCGGTTTCATGGATACTGGAAACTTTCATATAAAGCCCATCCGAACCGAAATTCTTTATATTTTTTCCATCATAACGGCTCAAACCATTATCTGTGCCAAACCACATAAAACCATCCATATCTTTATGAATACACAAGACTGTATTATCGGCCAGTCCGTTTTGCATGGTGAGCACCCTGATATCCTTTTCAAAAAAGGCATAACCGGAAAAACTATAAAAAATAGAGAATAGTATAGCGACAATAAATTTCCTCATCATCTAATTAACAAAGCTCCTCATTTAGATATTTCAAACATATACAAAGAAACAAAAAAAAGAGGATATTACCTCTAAACAAGACAAAGAAAAACAACATAAATATAATGCATGAATAATCTACCGACTATTCATGAATAAAACACCCAGTATCCTGTTTTTCAACAGAAAAAATAAAGAAAACGCCCATCGTTAATGAAGAAAACACGTGTTATCCCTTCCAGGCAGACCTGATACTTTTGCTTACAAAGATTTAATAAAATTAGTATTAACAACCTTAAAACTAAAAAGGATGAAGAAAAGAGTCACTTTTTTAATTGTGCTGCTAATGGTTAGTATATTTCATATATACGCGCAACAGCAAAACATTAGCGGTACTGTCATTGACAAGAACCTGAATGAACCCGTTATCGGAGCTTCCATTCAAATAAAAGGTACAACAAACGGGACTATTACCGATTTGGACGGAAAATTCTCTATCAATGCTTCGAAAGATGATATCCTGGTGATCTCCTACATAGGATACACTACACAAGAGATCAAACTTACCGGACAATCCAGTCTAAAAATAGAATTGAATGAAGACACTCAGGCACTGGACGAAGTAGTAGTAGTAGGGTTCGGTACCCAAAAGAAAGTTAATCTGACCGGAGCTGTAGCGACTGTCGATAAGAAGGTATTAGCATCCAGGCCGGTAACTTCCGTTTCACAGTCTTTACAAGGGGCAGTTCCCGGATTAAACTTATCCACCGCCGACCTGGGAGGACAATTGGGTCAGAACATGAACGTTAATATTCGTGGTACAGGAACGATCGGTAAAGGTTCCAAAGGCGAGCCACTTATCCTGATCGACGGCATGGAAGGAAACATGAACAACCTGAATCCGGAAGATGTTGAAAACATCTCTGTATTGAAAGATGCCTCCTCTTCCTCTATCTACGGTTCGCGGGCAGCGTTCGGCGTAATTATGATAACAACCAAAAAAGGTAAAGCCGGGAAAATGCAAATAAACTACAACAATAACGTCCGTTATTCCGGTCCGACCAATCTCCCTAATCAACTCGATTCATACCGTTTCGCAAATTTCTTCAATGAAGCTTCTATCAATCAGGGAGGTAGTGTCATTTTTGACGAAGAGACCATCGGTCGCATACAAAAATACATGGCCGGAGAATTAGCGGAAACGACTATTGCCAACGGTAACAACTGGCATTTTCATGAAAAAGCTAATGATAATGTAAACTGGTGGAAAAAACACTTCCAGTGGGCATGGTCGAACGAACATAATATCAGTCTGAGCGGCGGTACGGAAAAGATACAATACTACGCATCCGGAAGTTATCTGAACCAAAATGGCAACTTGCGTTACGGAGAAGATAATTATAAACGTTACAATGCAACAGCTAAGGTTAATACACAAATAAACAAATATGTAGATTTCAATATTAACACAAAGTTCGTACGTTTTGACCTCGACAACCCTATTTATTTGGAAGAAGGCGGACTTCTTTACCACGATATTGCCCGTATGTGGCCCATGATGCCTTTTAAAGACCCGAACGGTTATTATATGAGAAACGGAAAACTCAACCAGTTGGTAGACGGCGGACGTTCCAAGACCCATAACGATAATATTTATATGCAGGGACAGCTCGTAGTCCACCCGCTTAAAGGATGGAATATTTACGCAGAAGCCGGCATGAGAATTATCAATCAGAACAAGCAAACGAACTTGAATCCGATCTATGAACACGATGTAAACGGGAATCCGCAGGCATTAGCTTTTAGCGGAAGTTATTCTCCGGGAGCTTCGTTCGCACGCTCTGCTTACCTGAACAGTAATTTCTATACGACAAGCGTTTATACCGATTATACTTTACAGCTGAAAGACCATTACTTTAAGGCATTGATTGGTATGAATACCGAAGAATATGTCTATCGCGAATTAAGCGCCCAACGTCCCGATGTGATCAGTAGCCTTGTTCCGGAAATCAGTGCGTCTACCGGGGAGGATAAAATCAACAGTTCCAAATATAATGACTGGTCGACTGCCGGATTCTTCGGACGTATCAACTATTCATATAAGGACCGGTATATGGTAGAAATGAACGTTCGTTACGATGGTTCTTCCCGTTTCCTCAGAGACCAGCGCTGGAACGTGTTCCCTTCTTTCTCTTTAGGATGGAATGTAGCACGCGAATCGTTCTTCGAACCGATAAGTAACATCATCAATACGTTGAAACCGCGTGTTTCATGGGGTATGTTAGGAAATCAGAATACTGACTCATACTATCCGTTCTATCTGACACAAAGCGTAACGGCTAATGGCGGCAACTGGTTAATGAATGGCGGCAAACCGACAACGGCGGGAGTTCCGGGAATGGTCAGCAGCACACTTACCTGGGAAAAGATCTACAATACTAATATAGGTATCGACCTCGGCATGCTGGACAACCGCCTGAATGCAACTGCCGAGTATTTTATCCGCAGAACCAAAGACATGGTCGGACCGGCAGCCGAAGTGGGTGCCATATTAGGGACCTCTCTTCCGAACACGAACAATGCCGAACTGAAAAATAAAGGATGGGAAATACAACTGAACTGGAGAGACCAGATAGGAAAAGTGAATTACAATGCCGGATTTAATCTTTCAGACTATCGCGCTAAAGTTATTTCATACCCCAATGCTTCTAAAGCTCTTTGGGATGCAGACGGTAATACGCTTTACTACGACGGAATGACAATCGGAGAAATCTGGGGATACGAGACGGAAGGTATCGCTAAATCCGATGAACAAATGACCGAATGGCTGGCCAACAATGACCAGAGTAAAATCGGTTCAGCCTGGGGAGCCGGCGACATTATGTATCGCGACCTGAACGGTGACAAAGTAGTCGACAGTGGAAACAGTACAGCTATAGATCATGGCGACTTAAAAGTAATCGGTAACAATACGCCTCGCTTCCGTTTCGGCCTGAGCCTGGGAGCAGATTGGAAAGGTTTCGATGTACAGATGTTTTTCCAGGGAGTTATGAAACGTGACATTTGGTTAGGCGGTCCTATGTTTTGGGGAGCTGATGGCGGAGAGTGGCAATCGGTTGGCTTTAGTGAACACCTTGACTATTTCCGTCCGGAGAACACAACTTCCGTATTCGGAGCAAATCTCGATTCCTACTACCCCAAAGCTTATCTGGGTGATAAAGGAAACAAAAACAAAAAAACTCAGACACGCTATTTACAAAACGGAGCTTATATGCGTATGAAGAACCTGCAAATAGGATATACATTCCCCCGAGCCTGGATGAATAAAGCGAATATCCAAAAGCTCCGTATTTATGTTAGTGCAGAAAATCTTTTCACTATCAGTGGCATAGCTGATATGTTCGATCCCGAAGCAACTGCTGCCAACGGATTCAGCAATGGTAAGACATACCCTCTATCTAAAACTATTTCATTCGGTTTAAATATCACTCTTTAAAATACAAAAACAATGAAAAAAAATCTATTATACATCATAACATTGGCTGGTGCTTTATGCTCTTGTAACGATTTTCTTGACAAAGAACCGTTGGACGCTGTGCCCACCGACAAATATTTATTGACTGAAAGTGATTTGGCTGCTTATTCGGCTAATCTGTACGATCAGCTTCCCTCCCATACACCCGGACAATATAATATGGGGGTATTCGTCACCGACAACAATAGTGACAACCAGGCCGCAAGTAATCCCAATAGTTCATTTGTGAAGGGAGAAACCCGCGTAGCGCAAAGCGGAGGTGCCTGGGATTTTGGAAAGATCCGTAATGTCAACTATTTCATCGACAAAGTACGCCCCCGGCTGGAGAATGGGGAATTAAACGGAACAGAAGCTAACAATAAACATTATTTGGGAGAAATGTATTTCTTCCGTGCATATATCTACTATACCAAACTAGTTGCACTCGGCGACTTTCCCATATTGAAAAACTGGATTACAGAAGATTATGAGACTGTCAGGGAAGCAAGCAAAAGACGTCCGCGCAATGAAGTGGCACGTTTCATCCTGCAAGACCTGGACTCGGCCTATTATTACATGAAAGAAACTCCGCCCATGACCAACCGGCTGACTAAAGATTGTGCCGCCCTTTTGAAAAGCCGTGTAGCCTTATTTGAAGGTACATGGGAAAAATACCACAAAGGGACAGCACGCGTGCCGGGTGGTCCGGGATGGCCGGGAGCGAACAAAGATTATCTGAAAGATTTTTCAATCGACATCGATTCTGAAATAAGATTCTTCCTGACAGAAGCCAAAGAAGCTGCTCAAATAGTTGCCGATAAATATTCGTTATCCAACGATTATCCGTCTCTATTCAACAGCCAATCGTTAAGTAGCACTTCTGAGGTATTATTATGGAGAGCCTATGATGCAAGTCTTACTCCTGCTGTCAACCATTTTGTAGTGGGTTATATACAACGTAACGGAGGTGGAAATACCGGATGGACACGCAGTATGATGCAATCTTACCTGATGGAAAACGGATTACCGATCTATGCGAATAACTCCGGTTATCAAGGTGATAAGACCTATGAATCCGTAGCAGCCGATCGTGACCCACGTTTAGGATACAATACCATTTTGCCCGGTGAATTATTATCAGAAGGAGGAAGCAATATTGAATATCTTGTGAACGGATATGGTTATTATTATCGTGCACCTATCGTGCTGGGTCAGAATGAGAACAAATGCCCTACCGGTTATTCGGTAAAAAAAGGTCTGACAACAGATGCTGCACAAGGTCCGACGCTGCCTTCTACCACAGCTTGTGTAGTATTCCGGGCTGCTGAAGCATATCTGAATTATATGGAAGCTGATTATGAATTGAGCAACTCGTTAGATGCCAACAGTGGAAAATATTGGAGAGCTCTTCGTGCACGTGCCAATATGGATACCGACTATCAGAAAACAATAAATGCAACGGATTTAAATAAAGAATTGGATTTTGCCCGTTATTCCGGATCTGAATTAGTATCAACGACTCTCTACAACATTCGTCGTGAACGCCGCATCGAGTTTGCTGCCGAAGGACTTCGTCTGAATGACCTGAAACGTTGGCGTGCATTGGATATGATGCAGGGATATCACGTAGAAGGTTTCGATTTATGGAGTGAAAATTATGCACGTTATACAACGCCAACTCCCACTCCGGCAGCAGATGTTACTCTTTCGGTCGTTAATTTGATAGAATCAGGAAATACAAATGCAAACGTATCTGCAAAATCAGAAAGCCAGTATCTTCGTCCTTACCGTATCAATACGAATAATATTGCTTACAATGGTTACAATTGGAACCAGAACAAATATCTGAACCCGATTGCCTTCGACCATTTCCGACTGACAACAGAAACAGAGGGTTCCACTGATTATGCTTCCTCTACAATTTATCAGAATCCGGGATGGAAGATAGAAACCAGCAGTCTTCCTGAAGGCGATTAATGATCTATTCATGATAAAACAAGACCTCCATATTTTCTCCGGGAGGTCTTGTTCTTTCAAAATGATATTGTATTCCACTATAATTATGTAACTTTACTGCACCATGAAAAAAACTATCACTCACACATTATTGCTATTTCCTATATTAGCAATGGGAATACAAGCACAAGAGAAACAGTCTTCTCCAAACCTGATCTTTATTATGGCTGATCAATGGCGCGGAGATGCTTTAGGATGCCTGGGTAAAGAGGCTGTAAAAACACCTCATCTGGATCAATTGGCATCAGAAGGTGTTAACTTCACCAATGCAATCAGCAGTTATCCGGTATCTTCCCCGGCACGTGGCATGCTGATGACGGGAATGTATCCTGTACATAGTAAAGTTACCGGAAATTGTAATTCGGCAACAGCCCCTTATGGAGTCGAACTGCCTACCTCGGCACGCTGCTGGTCGGACGTCCTGAAAGATCAGGGATATGAATTGGGGTATATCGGCAAATGGCATCTGGATGCCCCTTACCAACCTTACATCGATACAAATAACAACAAAGGGAAAATAGCCTGGAACGAATGGTGTCCTAAAGATCGTCGTCACGGTTTCAGTCACTGGATCGCCTACGGGACGTACGATTATCATCTGAAGCCTATGTACTGGGATACGGATGCCAGCCGCGAGGAATTCTATTTCGTAGACCAATGGGGGCCGGAATATGAAGCCGACCGGGCCATCGACTATATCGCCAATCAAGATAATAAACTCCGCGACGGGGATAAACCCTTCGCCCTGGTCGTATCCATGAACCCGCCTCATACCGGGTATGACCTGGTTCCCGATAAATACAAAGAAGTATACCGGAATGTAGATGTCGAATCACTATGCAACTCTCCCATCATCGCACCGAAAGGAACGGAATACGGGAATTTCTACCGGAAGAGCGTACTGGATTATTATGCTTGCATGACCGGCGTTGACGATCAGGTCGGCCGCATTATCTGTGCACTGAAAGAGCGGGGGCTTTTCGAGAATACCATCGTGGTATTCACCTCCGATCATGGTGACAGTATGGGGATGCACGATCATATCGGAAAGAATATTTACTACGAAGAAGCCATGCGCGTCCCGATGATACTTACCTGGCCGGAGAAGATCGCACCGCGCCGCGACTCGACACTGATGATCGGTTTTGCCGATCTCTATCCTTCACTATTGTCATTAATGGGCTTCAGGGAAGAGATACCTGCCGAAGTGGAGACGTTCGATCTGTCTGCTTCTATCCTTTCTCCCGACAAGGGCCAGGAGGTAATACAGCCTTATTATCAAGTATCCTCTGAAAATTTAACGACTGGCTACAGAGGTTTCCGGACAAAAAAATATACATTTGCAGTACACGCTACAAACGGCCAGACTGACGAGTGGATACTGTTCGACCGCGAGCAAGACCCGTACCAACTAAACAATATTGCATCCGATCAGCCGGAATTGATTAAACAGTTTGCCAGCCGGTTAAAAGACTGGTTGAAGAAGACAAACGATCCTTTTACAAATAGCTTATAAACATAAACACATGAATACACGTTTTTATCTGGTAATCTTATTGATAGCAAGTTTTCTCCCGGCAATGGGACAACAAACGGAGATACCTCGCCCGGCACCTCATCAGTTGAAGTGGCACGAATCGGAAATGGGCGTCGTCTTCCATTATGACCTCCATGTCTTCGACGGCATTAAATACGGTCAGGGTAATAACCGTGTCCAGCCGATAGAGGATTATAATATCTTCAACCCGACCCAACTGAATACCGATCAATGGGTACAGGCCGCCAAAGCAGCGGGAGCCAAGTTCGCCGTACTGACGGCAACACACGAGACAGGCTTTGCCATTTACCAGAGCGATGTCAATCCGTATTGCCTGAAAGCATTGAAATGGCGCGACGGCAAGGGGGATATCATCCGCGACTTCGTCAATTCATGTAGAAAATACGATATAATGCCCGGCATCTATGTCGGCATCCGATGGAATTCACTTTTTGGCGTTCATAATTTCAAGGTACAGGGGGAAGGAGAGTTTGCCACCCACCGTCAACAATGGTATAAACATTTCTGCGAGCGCATGGTGGAAGAACTGTGCAGCCGCTACGGCGATTTGTTTATGATCTGGTTTGACGGTGGTGCAGACGATCCGAAAGGCGACGGGCCGGATGTATTACCCATCGTCACCAAGTACCAGCCTGAATGCCTTTTCTATCATAATGTAGACCGGGCGGACTTCCGTTGGGGCGGTTCCGAGTCGGGTACGGTCGGTTATCCCTGCTGGTCCTCTTTCCCCTACCCTTACTCACACAGTAACAACACGGAAGGAAGCCGTAACCATAACGATCTGCTGAAACATGGTGACCAGGATGGTAAATACTGGGTCCCGGCTATGGCAGACACTCCGCTGCGTGGCATGAACGGGCGGCATGAATGGTTCTGGGAGCCGGACGACGAGAATACCGTCTATCCGGTAGACAGCCTGATGAATATGTATTATAAGTCAGTCGGAAGGAATGCCACATTGATCGTCGGACTGACTCCCGATACGACCGGACTGATCCCTGCCGGCGATGTGCAACGGCTGAAAGAATGGGGTGACGAGATCAACCGCCGCTTTTCCTCTCCCATTGCCTCTGCATCGGGACAAAAGAAAAGCCTGACACTGAAACTGGACAAACCGCAGGCTGTCAACCATTGCATTATCCAGGAGAATATCGCTAATGGCGAACGTATCCGCCGGTATAAAGTGGAAGCCAAAGTAAACGGTAAATGGCAAACCGTCTGCGAGGGCGAGTCGGTCGGACATAAACGTATCGAACAATTCCCGGCAGTCGAAGCATCGGCTCTGCATCTGACGGTCTCTCAATCGGTGGCACAACCGGATATACGAAACTTCAGTGTCTATAACGTTGAATAAATAAGAGATAAAATATACAAACATGAACAAAAGAATATTAGTATCACTCATAGCAATTCCCTTACTGGGAACGACAGGACAAGCCGAAGCGGCAACCCCGCAGGACCGGCCGAATATTATTCTCTTTTTAGTAGATGATATGGGCTGGCAGGATACTTCCCTCCCCTTTTGGAAGGAAAAAACCCATTACAACGAAGTATATGAAACGCCCAATATGGAACGTCTCGCCCGTCAGGGAATGATGTTCACCCAGGCGTATGCTTCCAGTATCAGTTCGCCGAGCCGTTGCAGCCTCTACACAGGTATGAACGCCGGACGTCACCGGGTAACGAACTGGACCTATCCGAAGAATGCCTCCACCGACCGTAAAAGTGATGTTCTGGAACTGCCGGACTGGAATGTGAACGGTATCTGCGAGGTCCCCGGTATCGAACACACCTACCAAGTCACTTCCATGGCTCAAATACTGAAAGATAACGGCTATCATACTATCCACTGCGGGAAGGCACATTGGGGAGCTCTCGATACACCGGGAGAGAACCCATATCATTTTGGCTTTGAGGTGAATATTGCAGGACATGCCGGTGGTGGACTGGCAAGCTATCTGGGAGAAGCCAATTTCGGTAACCGGACAGACGGAAAACCGAGTCCCTGGTTTGCCGTTCCGGGACTAAATGAGTATTGGGGAAAAGATATTTTCATCACGGAAGCCTTAACCCAGAAAGCCATGAAAGCCTTGGATAAGGCACAACAATACGACCAGCCGTTCTTCCTGTATATGTCGCATTACGCCATCCACGTCCCGATCGACAAGGATATGCGTTTCTACCAGAAGTATGTTGATAAAGGACTAGGAGAGAAAGAGGCTGCTTATGCCGCCCTGATCGAGGGAATGGACAAGAGCCTGGGAGATATCATGGATTACCTGGAGAAGAATAACCTGGCAGATAATACCATTATCCTTTTCATGTCGGATAACGGCGGACTTGCCGCCGAACCGGAATGGCGTGACGGTGTCCCCCATACCCAGAACTCTCCGCTGAACAGTGGTAAAGGTTCTGCCTATGAAGGTGGTGTCCGCGAACCGATGATCGTCAGCTGGCCGGGAAAAGTACAGCCGCAAACCAAGACAGATAAATACCTCATCATCGAAGATTTCTTCCCTACCATCCTCGAAATGGCAGGCATAAAGAAATACAAAACGATCCAGCCTGTCGACGGTGTCAGCTTCATGCCGTTACTGACCAACACCGGCGATCCTTCCAGGGGACGCAGCCTCTACTGGAACTTCCCGAATCTTTGGGGAAACACCGGTCCGGGTATCGGAGCGACCTGCACGATCCGCCAGGGGGACTGGAAACTGATCTATTATTATGAGACCGGAAAGAAGGAATTGTTCAACATTCCCGACGATATAGGAGAAAAGAACGACCTGTCCGCCACTCATCCCAAACTGGTAAAGAAGCTATCCAAAGACCTGGGGAAACAGTTACGGAAAATGGAAGCACAGCGCCCATCGTTCAAAGCGACAGGAAAGCCTTGTCCGTGGCCGGATGAGATATAAATATTAACGGAGATCACTACTCGCTTTCAACAATATATCCTATCTTTGCCTGTAACAAAATTATTTAACTATGAAGAATAAGCAAAAGACAAGGATTGTAGCCGTTCCTGTGATACAGAAACAGATACGGAAAGAAGAGATAAGTATCTCTAAAGAATTAGGAAGGTATTTATGGGATGTATCGAAACTAGTAATCGGAGGAGCCGTCATTACTACAGTGTTACAGCTTAATACCGATAAATATCTTGTAATAGCAGCAGCAGTAAGCTTAGCTATATTCCTTTTTGTTTGTGGGTTAATAATATTAATCTTTAAAAAGAAATAAACATGGGACCAGCTTTATTTTTATATGGACTTTTGGGGGCAGCAGCCCTCATCGGGTATATCATCCTTTTCAGGACTCGCAAAGGCAGAGATTGGCTGGATAGAAACAGTTAAGCCAACCACAAAATTCGGGTCCGGATCACACAGCCTCTTATCTTATAAGAAGCGTGTGATTCGGGCTTTTCTTTTTATATAAACTTCTCCCTCTTCTGCAAATTCAGTAGTCCTATCATCATCCAGACGATCCCTCCTATCAAAAGGAAAATACGATTCTTTACGATCAGTCCTTCCCAGATCACCGGGAGGAAGTTATCGGGCACTTTAAAAGGATTCAGCAGGATATTCCAGAAAGAGCGTTCTATGAAATTCATTTTACTGGTAATCATCAGGAGAATAGCCAGGATGATCGTTAGTACGGCTGTACCGTTCCCGCTATGCGTTATCGTGGAGAACATAAAAGCCAGGTTACCGAAGAAAACAAGCGGGAACATCAACTGGATAGACATCTCAAACGGATTGACCGGATACAACAGCAAGGTAGCCAAATAGGAAAAAGCAACCAGGATAAAGAAAATAGCGACATAGATCATCAGCAAACGTACCCCCCAGACCTTATATTTATAATCGGGAATACCAAAAAGTATCTCCAGTATCCGGCTGTCTTCATCGTTCTGAATACCGAATACGGCAGGATAGAAAACCAACAAGACACAAGGAAACATCAACAGGTCATAGATCAGCCCTTCATTGATCTCCGCACGGTTCCAGGCAGACTGAAACATAAAATAGGCAAAGAACACGAATGCAGCCAGCAAAAACCAGATGAATTTGCCGGCAAAGATGATCTTCAGATTATATTTTACTACTTTGGGCAGTAAAGGTATCAATTGCTTTATTGTCATAACTATCTTTTTATTACATATCTATCACTATTATCTTATACCGCTTAGCACTAGCATTCCATACTGTTCTTCACCAGCATCTTACACTGCTCAGCACTGGTATCCTGCTATCGGCTTCCCCCTTCCATATTTTTCAACAGGCAGAGATAAGCATCTTCCAGGTTCGGTTCCACCTGCACCGCTCCTTCATAAGGAGAATCGACAGAGAGATAACGGACCTGTATCGTATCACCATCCTGTATATGATGGACCACCATCGCTTTATCCAGTACCTGCTCGAAAGAATCCCGGTCGATATGGAACTGCCAGACTTTACCGACTGCCATATCCACCATATCCGTCGGATCACCGAAATATTTCAGTTCACCTTTATTGATAACAACCACCTGGCTGCAGGAGCTGGATATGTCTTCAATGATATGGGTCGAGAAGATCACAATGCGATCCTTACTCAATTCTACCAGCAAATTACGGAAACGGATACGTTCACGCGGATCGAGCCCGGCAGTAGGTTCATCCACCACCAGGATACGGGGCAGATGGAGCAGGATCAGAGCAATCCCGATACGTTGCTTCATACCGCCGGAGAAAGAACCGATCTTATCATCTTTCCGTTCATACATATGGACGGCTTTCAATACATATTCCAGACGTTCATTCCGCTGCTCGTTATCGGTCAATCCTTTCAGGATAGCCTGGTAATCGAGGAATTCCCAGGACGACATATTCTCGTACGTACCGAATTCCTGCGGCAGGAAACCGATCAGGCTCTGCAATTCCTCCCGGTAGACACGGGTATCCAGTCCGTTGATCCATATACTGCCGTAACTCTGCTCCAAAATACCGCAGACAATACGCATCAGCGTGGATTTACCGGCCCCGTTAGGTCCTAACAAACCGAACATACCCGTACGGATCTCGAAAGAGACACCCCGCAACGCCTTGAACGGCTTTCGTTGTTTTCCTATCAACGGAATACTTTTCACCATACGGAACCAGGAACGGCGCAAACCGGCAAGCCGTCCTTTTATACGTTCGATATTGATCTCCCGCTCATACAGATACTGGGAAGAGATATAAACTGCAATACAGAACGCCCACAAAAGTCCGACAACGGAAATCAGTCCCGTATTATCCATCTTCCGGAACAGGATAAACAGAATGACGGGAGGGATACTCCAGAAGATCGCACGGTTTATATATTTCACCCACTTATTATCTCCGAAACGGAAGAACAAATATTGCCGCACCTTCCGCCACAGGTAAAGCAGGGTTGCATAGATGGCAAATGATAACAGGAAGATCCATAACTTACTATGAATGAAGAACCAGGTAAAATAGATACCGAAGAGCAGGAGGCCGAATTGCCATATCACATTCACAAAATCTTTCAGGGAACGATATTCATTACTCAATCCCAGATGCCGGCGAATAAGCAATCCGCTGTTCCATTGGCGGCTGATACGTCCGGGCCAGTCATAGATCTTCACCAGATTACGGACAGAGATATGTATCTCTTCTCCCGGATCGATCACTTTCGATTTAGCCCGCCGCAAGCTGGTCTGTGCAAAATAAGTCACACCCGGAATGCCGAAGATCAGAATGACCAGGTAAATGGATTGCCACAACATGCCGTTGCCATACAGCCAGATACAGGTTACACCCAACACGAATAAAACCAAATGGAGTACCCATACCTTACGGGATAAACTGCGATACCACTCCAATGTATTTTCCAGCCCCATACAAACAGTAGGGATCAGGATCAATGTCAACAAAGCGGAAAAAGTCAAACCACCGATGACCGTAATGGCGAACGGGGCACCGATCGCACCGGCATATTCCGAATCTCCCATCGCCAGCGGAAACATAGCTACGATCGTCGTGATCGAAGTAATCAGGATCGGACGGATACGCGACAGGCCTGCCGTCATCAACGCCCTGTTCCGCCTGTAACCTTGCTTACGGAGAATATTGGAATAATCGATCAGGATGATACCGTTATTTACCACCACTCCCAGCAAAATAAGGAATCCTGTCAATGTATTCGCATTCAACAGACTGTTATTGGTCAGCAACAGAGCCAGCAAGGAGCCTATGGCAGCCAACGGGATAGAGAAAAGCAATACAAAAGGTGTCACGAGCGATTCGAAGACAGAAGCCAGTATCATAAAGATCAGGATAAAAGCAGCCAATATCAGGAACTTGAAATCGGCAAACTCATCCTCCTCATGGAAGACCTCTACGGCAACCCCCGCAGGCAGGTTATAATTGGCAACCAGCTGATCGATATCCGAACGGTATCCTTCCAGCAGATCTTTCGACGATTCCACATCTTTGGAGAAGTTATAGAAAACCTCGATCTGCTTGTCCTGATTGACACGCATGATACGGGAGCGTCCCCGTCCGTAATTGATAGATGCCAGATCCTGCAGGTTATGCAGACCTCCGTTGGCATTCTGTATCTGTACACGGCGCAGGTCGTCGACCGTCTTTTCCTTCTGGGTATTTTCGGCATTTTCTTCCTCTTCTTCCTCCAGTTCCTGCTCCTCTTCGGGGACATCGTTACGGATAATAATATCATAGGTATCCTCTCCTATCTTGAAGGAAGTACCGGAAGAATATTCGGGATTGAGCGCAGCCAACCCGGATGAAATATTAGCACGGGTAATTTCATAGGAAGTCAGCAGGATCGGATCGAAATCCAGATGTATTTCCGGCTGGCGCTGGTTATAGGAGACACGCGAATGGCGGATAAACTCCTGTTCATCCAGATAATAGCGGAGATCTTCCGCCACCAATTGCATTACATCGAAATCGGCTCCCTTTATCACGATCCGCTCCCGGTTATCCCCGATCCCCAGCAGACGCATAAAGTTCCCCAAACCGGCCATAGCCGATCCGCCACCGCCTCCGCCGCCCGTAGCTTCGTCTACAGAGATCTCGGCTCCCTGTATATTAGACAAAAGACCCTGGACAGACGCTTTATATTCAGCCATTTTACTGCCTGCCTTCTCCACGAAATCGTCGGTAAAGGTAAGGGTAAGAACTGCATTCTTCTCATTGATACGGCTGATCAGTTCTTTCCTCCCGGGAAAGCTATCAAGCCGCTCTTCAACCACCCGTACCAGTTTATCCGCATTATCCAACGTACTGCCTGTCTGCATGGTTACATAGACATTGATACGGTCGGTATTCACTTCCTTCATCCCCTGCACATTCAGTGTGATGGAAAGAATGAGGGTGACAAACAAAAGAATGATCGCACCGAAAATCGTCACACCCGGATTACGCATACAGGTTTTCAGGGCAACCAGATAAATCTGAACAGCCCGCTGGGTGATGGATACTTTTTCGTAAAAGACTGTTTTGCTATTTGTAGTTGCCTGCCGACGAAGCAGCACATATGTTGCCATCGGAATGAAAAGCAGAGCAACAAACAGAGATATCGTCAGGGTAGAGATGATCGATACACCGATATGATGTCCGATCAGCTTGATCATAAAATTATCAGAAAAGACAAACGGCAGGAAGACAGTGACCGTCGTCAACGTTGCCGCCACAATAGAACGCCATACTTCTTTCGTTCCTTGCGTTACAGAACGTTCGGGCGTACAACCTGCTGCCGACAGGCGATAGATATTCTCCAGCACGACGACACTGTTGTCCAGCAGCATCCCGATCGCAAGCGCCATACCGACCAGCGTCAGGCTGTTGATCGTTATACCGAACGCATAAAAGAAATTGAATGCCGTATAGACCGAAATAGGTATGGAAAGAGCGATAAAGAATACCAGCCGCAGGTTCTTCAGGAACAACCACAGGATCAGTATGGCCAGCAACCCGCCCACCAGGGCCAGATTAATGATCTGGTTGATATTGTTCTCCATCGTTTCCGCCGTATTCTCCTGCACCACAACCTCCACGTCCAGATAAGCCAGCTTCTCGTTCAGCCGGTCGATCGCCTCGAGGGCACGGTGAGACAAGTCGATCAGGTTCGCCTGCGAATCGTTCATCAGGGCGACAGAGACGGCATCTTTCCCGTTCACACGGCTATAGGAAGTCTCCTCTTTCAGGTCGAAGAAGACCGTAGCGACATCTTTCAACAGTACCGGACCGGGAGCGACCACGATATTCTCCAGATCGGATACTTTCGTATAAAGGGCGTTGACATGGATAAAGTACTTGCTGTCCGGCTCATTCGCAAAACCGACAAAGGCTTTATCCTGCGTATTTTGTGTCAGCAGGCCACTGATAGAAGACGGTGTAAGGTTCAGGGCTTTGCAGGCTTCCCGGTTCAGCCGGATCTCGATCGCTTTCTCCCGTCCGCCATAGACATTTACGGATGCCACCCCGTCGACATTCTCCAGATCGGTGCGGATCTCTTTATCCACGATATTCCTCACCCGGTCGACACCTCCCGAACCGCGTACCTGCAGAACCATAAAGTTGTTCGCCAACTGGCTGATATCCACCTTCTGTAACTGCACCGTAAAGCCTTCGGGGAAGGTAGCAGCCAACTCGTTCACCTTCTCTTGCAATTTGAGGGAAGTGATCTTGAAGTTCACCGTATTCTTAAAATCGACCTGTATGGAAGACTGGCGGCTGTCGATGGATGATTCTATCTTATTTACACCGCCGATCGAACTGATCGCTCCTTCCAGCGGGATGATCACCTCCGACTCCACATACGAAGGGTCCATATCCTGCTGCGAGGATACCTGGACAAACAGGGTCGGCAGTTCCGCGTTGGGCAATAACTCTACCGGCAGTTGTTTATACGACACGTAACCGAGCATGGTCAGTGCTATAAACAACATACAGATAGTTATTCTTCTATGTAGTAAAAAGTTCATGCTCTTCTATTCATTAAGCCCGTTTTCACCTTCTCCAAAATATAATATACACACGGAATGACCATCAAACTCATCAATGTAGATGTGACTAACCCGCCGATCACGGCTATTGCCATAGGTGAACGGAGCGAAGCCCCTTCACCGAAACTGAAAGTCATCGGGAGCAATGCCAGGATAGTGGTCAGCGTCGTCATGATGATCGGCCGGATACGTTGCTGGCCTGCTTCGACAATCGCATCAGTCAGGTCGCGATCCGTTTTCAGCTGGTTGATGCGGTCTACCAGGATGATCGAGTTGTTCACGGCAATACCGACCAGCATGACGATACCGATCACACCCATCATATTGATCGTCGTCCCCGTCAGGAAAAACAACAGGATAGCGCCGACTACCGCCAAGGGAATGGTCAGCAGGATTGTGAACGGATGCAAAAGCGATTCGAACTGCGATGCCAGCACCATATAAACCAGGATAACCGACAAGGCAAGGGCAAACAGCAAGCTATTCATCGACTCCTGCCGCTTTTCCTCTTCTCCCGTTACGGTGATTGAATAATTGTTAGGCAATTCGATATCTCTGACCGACTGACGGATCTCCTCCGCCAGCTTATCGAGCGATTTACCCGTATCCATATTAGCCATCACTTTACTGATACGGTTCTGGTTACGCCGGTAGATCTCTTTCGGGGCCTGCGATTCTTCCAGAGTCGCTATCTCGCGCAGACGGAATTCCTGTTCACCATTCTTGATAACCAGGTCGCCCAGGGCACGCAACGGGATATCAGGTACTTTAATGATGATATCGCGCATCTCCCCGCGGTATTCCATCTTTCCGGCCTCTTTCCCGCCCAGCTGCTGTTTCAACTGCTCGATCACGGTCGATACGCTCAGGTTATTGATACCTGCCATCGTCCGGTCGATGGAGATGGTGATCTCCGGGGCACCGTCTTCGATAGACGACATGATATTATAAAGGCCGGAAACGTCCTGCATCCGGTTCTTCACTTCTTCTGTAATAGCGGCTATCTCGTCCAGTTCCTCTCCTTTCACCTCGACTACGATAGGGGCGCCTTCGCTACCCAGCAACGAGCTCAGTGAGTTTTCTTCCTGTTTGATAGTCAACTCCAATCCGTCAGGATTCTCCGCCGTACGTACAAACTGTTCGATAACCGCTTCCGGCGATACCGGGCAGGCGGGAGAAAGGATTATTTTCATCATAGCCGTGTTCTCCCCTTCAAAAATGGCATTTTCCGAGCCGCTCCCTTCACCGATATGGCTGTAAACGGTCGACAGGCTATCTCCCGTAATGGTATAAAGCAGCTGTTCCAGATTGTTGACAGCCGAGGCAGTACGTTCCAACCGCGTCCCTTCCGGCATTTTCACCAGGACAGTAAACGCCTTGCTTTCCGTCCGCGGCATAAACTCCGTCCCAATAAACGGCAGTAGGAAAACCGTTACGACCATCAAGCCGACAGCCGCACCGATAACAATCCAGCGATGACTGATCAAACTTCGTAAAATACGGCTGTAACCTGTCATCTGAAGACCTGTTCCTCCTAATTTCCTCTTAGTGTCCAAAGGTATCCTTTTCCCCTCTTGAGAGGGGGCAGGGGGTGTGTCATTTTCACAGGAAGAATGAGAATGTTTCACCAACCGATCATACAACATCGGAATCACCAATATAGCCACAAACAACGATGATACCAGCGAGAACGTCACCGTCCATGCCTGGTCCTTGAATAACTCGCCCGAAGCCCCATGTAGATAGACGATCGGCAGGAACACCACAATCGTAGTCAGCGTCGAAGCGATCACCGCCCCCGCTACCTCGGAAGTTCCGGTTATGGTCGCTTCTCTCACAGGTACGCCTCTCTCCTGGTTCCGGAAAATGCTTTCGATAACCACAATGGCATTATCCACCAACATCCCGGCTCCCAGAGCCAATCCTCCGAGCGTCATTATATTCAGCGTAAGTCCGTTGAAGAACATCAGATTGAAAGTCGCCACGATCGAGATCGGAATAGCCATGCTGACAATCAATGTAGTCCCGAACCGGCGAAGGAAAACAAACAGGATGATGACAGCCAGGATAATACCCAGGACTGCACTCTCCTTCACCTCTCCGATCGCATTCTTGATAAACGTTCCCTGATTGGTTATCACCTTAAAATGATACCCGGGCAACGCCTGTTCGATAACAGCCAGCTGACGGGATACGCCATCCACCACCTTGACCGTATTATAACGCATTTCCTTATAGATGGAAAGCCCGATACTCCGTTGCCCGTTGATGCGGACGATATTCTCGGGTCGCGCATTCTCAAATTGAACGGTAGCGACTTCCCGAAGGAAAAGCGGAGCCTTGTCTGCCGCCGCATCCGTCCCTGTATTCTGAGAGGCATTCGCTGCCGTCTCCTGCTTCGTTACAGGCTTATAGCCGACGATCAGATTTTCAAAATCAGCCTCCGAGCCGAACAGACTGGAACTTTTTACCAGATACTGCAATCCCAGCTCGCTGACACGGCCGCCGGATATACTTTGGTTGTTCGCCTCGATACGGGAGGCAATATCTTCTATCTTCAATCCGAAAGCATCCAGTTTATACGGGTCGGTCTGTATGATCAGGGTATTTTCCTCCTGGCCGGACAAAGTTACTTCAGCAACGCCTTCCAACCGGATCAATTCGTTCCGGATATAACTCTCTGCTACTTTTCGTAGCTCCGCCATATCTGTTATAGTCTGATGGGACATACCGATCAGGATAACCGGCGACTGGTTAGGATCGTGTTGCGTGATCTTCAGCTCGGTAATATCTTTATTCTGGGAAAACGGATTCATCGCTTTCTGCAAATCAAGAAAAGCCTCATCCATGTCTTTCGTCCAGGTATATTCCACAGTGATACGGGCCGAACCAGCCTTGACTACCGACGAAACCTGTGTCACATCGCTTTGCCGGATCGCCATCGACTCCATATTTTTGACGAACTGCTTCTCTATCTCTTCCGGCGGACGTTCGCCGGCTTTCAGCTCGATGAACAGCCGGGGATTATTCAGGTCGGGCAGCAGGTCCACACTCAACTGATCGTACGATATCTTTCCCAGCAACAGAATTGCCAGTACGACCATACAGATTGTGACCGGATTGCTTACTGCAAATTTGACAATGTTCTTCATAATACTACTCTCCGCCCCTATTTTTGTACCTTCACTTTGCTATTCTCCTTCAATGTCTCGAAGCCTTTGACAACGAGATTGTCATTTTCACGAAGGCCTTCCAGTACTTCTATATTATCTTCATCCTCCAATCCTGTCTTGATATTCCGCAGGATGGCCGTATTCTTGTCTACAATGAATACATATTTACGGCGGCGGTTGGATTGTACGACATCTTTCGGTATGATAATGGCACTATCGGCACGGTCTACCACGATATCCGCCTTAACAAACATACCCGGACGCAATTTCAGGCCACCGTTCTGGATCAGTATCTTCCCTTTAAAGGTACGGGTTTCCGTGCTGATAGCCGGCGACAATTCACTGATCACGGCTTTCAACGTATCTTCCGGCAATGTATAATGCGTGATAAACACCGGCTGATCGGCTTTCACATAACTGATAGCACTCTCCGGCAGATTGATATCCATATACATCCGGGCATAATCCATCAATCCGACCATCGGTTTTCCCTGCTCTACCCTTACATCTGTCGTATAATGAGGCAGATTGACAATCACTCCGTCGAAAGGCGCTTTCACATTCATTTTCTCCAGGTTGAGCTTGGCATTCTCCAGGTCGTAGCGGGCATTCGTTACCTTCACTTCGGTGTTACGCATTTCGCTCAGTGTCACGCCGCCTTTTTCATAAAGAGCCTTTTGTTTCGTTTGTTCCTGCTCGGCTATTTCCAGACTCAGTTCTTTAGCGTCTATAGCAATGCCATTCTCATATTCTTTATCTTCCAAACGGATGATCAACTGTCCTTTTGAAACCAGGTCACCCAACTTGAACGGTTTTCCCGTCTTGGGATTCACCTGCAATTTATACAGACCGCTCATCTCGGAATTGAGATCGACACCATAGGTTGGCTGTGCCGTACCGGTCGTATTGATAAGTTTGCTGATAGAACCTTTTTTCAACTCCTTTACGGATACCGGCGTAGCGATATCGCTGGGAGCATTTTGCGGCTGGTTGTTACAACCGGTTGTTATTACGGCAAGTAATAAAAGAGATACAAGGGTATGATTATATTTTTTCATAACTGATTATTTTTCTGAGATTAAGTCTTTCATCGGAACGATCGGAGTATTCATTTCAAAATCGTACAAAGAGAGTATTTTAAGATTCAACAATTCGATCTTATAGTTAATAAGCGCCTGTGTATAAGAAATCTTCTTATTCGACAACTGTGTCTGGAACTGGCTCATTTCCATACCGGTCAGATCGCCCTCGCGGTAACGGGTCAGGTTCAAGTCGTACGTACGCTGTGCATTCATCACGTTTTGTTCAGCGATCTTGATCTGTGTCCGGAGATTCTCCAGGTTACGCCATACCTGGCGGATATTCAGTTCGATATCGACCTTATCTTCATGGAAATCGAGTTTATTGATATTCTGAGCTACTTTCTGCGCACGGATACGGGCTTTCTTTTCCCCCCAGTCAAAGATCGGTACCGTAAAGCTGATAGCTACCCGCGGATTCTGTGTCGGATTCTCATAAATCTTATCAAAACGTTTATTATCGCCGATCAGACCAAAAGAGACGGATATATCTCCTTTAAATTCATTCAACGCCTTCGTCTTGATCATATCAAAACCGAGTTCGTCGCTCTCTATTTCCCGCTGGCGAAGTTCCAGACGTGATTCCAGACCATGGGAAATTGCCTGTTGCAGATTGACATCGATCGGCTTGACTTCTATCTCGGCAAATACCATCAGGTCTTCATCCAGGTTCATTCCTAACGATTGTTTCAACTTATCCTTCGTATTCTCAAGAGATACCTGTTGTTCTTCCACTGAAGAACGAGCCGTTGCCAGGTTCAGCTCTGCCTGAAATAACTCATCTTTGGCTGCCAGGTCGGCCTCCACCTTGTTCTTGATGATATCATAACTTTGCTGGGCGTTTACCAACTCTTCGCGGGTAATGGCCAGCTGGCTCTGAGCCATATACACATTATAGAACTGATTCGTGATATCTTTTTCCGTATTCAGACGTTGCAGGGCATAACTGATATGGGCATTCTCATAATCATATTCTATCTGTTTCAATTCCATTTTTCGCTTGTTATAAGTGAAGATAGGTTGGGATAATTGCAGATAGAGGTTATTATTGAACGCTTTATTACTATTCTTATCACCATCGATATTGGAGTTGTTATCCTGCCAGCCGAACGTATTGATCAAAGAGATCTCTCCATCCGTCCATAAGATAGGCTGATCGACCCGGAAAGTTCCGCTGGATGTAAATGATTCATTGGTATACCATTGTGACAAACGATTGTCAAAACGGCGGTTCTTCTCATACCCCACCGGATTCAGGTTCAGGGAAAACTTGGATTTGAGGGAAGCCCGCTGTGCAACCAGCGTCTCCTGATACCGCTCCAGGTTCATATGCGAACGGCGCAGGTTCGGACTGTTCTCTTCCGCAATATCCAACGCTTTCTCGATAGTCAGCGACAACTGCCCGTGAGATGCCAGCGGCACTCCCAAGAGGACCAGAACCGTAAGAAGCATCTTTTTCATCCGTAATAACTCTCTTTGCATATAAGTAGACTTTTAATGATTAACGTTTTACCAGTTTGACGGCATCCGCCGTTACACTTCTTAATTTACATTCGTTTGTCAGGACGATAAATGCAGTATCGGCTACAAAATAATAGACACCCAACTGTTCCCATCCCTCATTCGCTTTCCGGAGGTCGATATAAGCGTCCTCCGTCTCTTCTCCCTGTTTTACCTTGAAACGGTACTCTCCCTGGGCACGGTCGTTATACCGCATTTCATTGTTCTTGCTGACATAATAATAAGCATCATACTGTCCTTCGGCAGGTACCGGGATCTTCCAGGTAGCCGTCTGGCTGCCGTTACCGCTTTTTATCACGTAAGCGGAACGGATGTATTTTCCGTAATAATTGGCATTTGTCGTTGCCGTCCATTGCAAAGGCGGCCGCCAGTCGGAGACACCGGAATACTTGAACGAGGTATCCTCTACTTTATCCAACCATTTAGGCAGCATACCCACTACATCCGGTTCAGACAAGACAAACAAAGTCGTATCTTCATTATCGACAATGATCTCCCCTTCAATATCCTGCGAAGAAGTTGAAACGATGAAATCACCCTCCGTATCTATATTCTGTCTTCTCTCCTGTTTGATATTCCCTACAGGTTGATTGATCACACTCGGCAGATTGCCGGATATCAAAGTATTGACAGTGACATCACGCGGTGCCTCTTCCCATACGGACACCAACTCTTTTGTCTGATGGGCCGCTAAAGGAATCTTCCGGCTGGTGCGCGGATCGATGTTGTTCTGGTCACGCCTGCCCACTCCCTGTATATCTATATGAACAATTCCGTCATGATCAGAATTATTGCTGACCTGCATCCTGAGGACAAAGACCTCCTGTCCCCGATTCGTGATCCGCGTTACTTCCGGCCGTCCCAGTGTATAATAAGGCAGAGGCGTCGGATACGACCATTCCGACAGTCCCGAACGGATATCCGTATGGCTGATATTTCCTAATGTATCCAGCAGACTCTCAAACTGGATATTCCGGAATGTATTCTTTTCCAGCAATGCATACACAGAATCCCTGAACGCGTTCACCCCGATACTGATTTCCGGATCGGCAAACAGGCGGTAGACTTTCAGGCTGACGATATTTTCAAGTAAATTGCGGTACTCTACATTAGCCAGAAGTTCCTTAAATCCCTGTTTTTCCATCAACAGGCTTGCTTTTTCATTATTACTGATACCGTTTATATCACGTTCCCAGCCGTAGTTATCCGATTTCTTCTGCAGGTAAAGTTCGATAGCCGCATTAGCAACCGGCCAATCGGGAGAAAAGATGTTATATCGGTAATTATATAACTGGGGAAACAGGAAATAGGGATTTGCCTGTGAAGAAATATTGTAATTACCCCGTCCGGCAGAAGAGAAATTATAGTTCCCTTCCGGTCGCTGGAAAATCCAGAAGAAATTATTCAGCGCACGTATCTTCGCCTCTTCTTCAGTGATCTCACGCCCGCCCCTTTTCGACCATTTTATTTGGTTACGCCAGGCTCTATCTACATCGAGTTGTCCGAAGACACACCCTTTTTCCGGGAAAAGGACCATCTCGGGCTGGACAGCTTCCTGGGCTTGCGACCAGGCACGGGTATAGGTAGAGAATTGTACCGGCACTTCAATCACAGAAAAACGGTTGAACGGATAACTCAACCGATAGGTACGTTCCAGGTTCTCCCGCATATTACGGACGAAACTCGGTATCGTATCAAGGATAGAATCGAATGTAGCCGTATAGTAATCATTCCCTTCGATATGCCATATACTATATAATGTACTGTCCGACTCCAGACTTTGTTGTTTATATTTTCCCACGATCAGAGAAATAGCCTGTACCGGATATTCGGGTGTAAACGAATAAGATCCGTCTTCCTCCTTTACCCCTTCCCCCTGTGAAAGCGGAGTCAATCCCGGAAGTGGCTTCACCTGCAAACCGAATTTACTGAAATAGGTCTGCTGCCAGTCCGGACTCATATTGCTGTAAGATGTTCCCGGACGTGGATACCAGTAGGTTTCCGGAGTGAACAACAGGTAATCGTCCGTTTGAAATACATATTGCTTATCTATATTGAACAGGAAATTCCTGTATTCTTTCTGTAAAACTTCTGCCGGAATATCCAGATAACAGAATTTACTATCGATCTTCCCTCCGTATTTAACGGAGAAAGTGACCGTATCGCCCGGGACGATCTCCTGACCGAAATCAACCAATAGGATCTGATTATCCCTTTTAAAATCAAGGTTGTTCCCTCCCCTCTTTATCTCCTGTACCTGTAACCCCGGATTCAGGCAGAAAGTAAATACCTCAGCCGGTTCCAATGCCAACCCCTTCATCGTTACTTCCGAAACGAATGTTTCCGGTTGCTGCTCCAGCGAAATATCATACTGCTCGATGATCATTTTGGGAGTATGTACATATTTATTATTGACTTCCGTATACAACGTCCTCATCTCCCCTTGTCCCAGAATGGAATGAACATGTTTATACCCTGCCGCACCACTTATCAGCAACATACAGAACGAAAGGAATAACCACGGATAATTGCTGCGTGACGAATTAGGCAACCGCCGGAACAGAAAGATCGTAAAGAATATAAAAGCCAGTCCGGCAAAGAAATAGATAGCCCGGTGATTCAATACCGTTTCCCAATTCGTAAAACCGACGATACCCGACTTCACCAACGGCAGGCTATAGGCCATATAATCGAACAGATAATAGAACTTATCACTGATATAGAACAATGTCAGCCCGATATATCCCAGTAAGATAATAAAGGTAAGCGCCTGGTTCTTCAACACCAGCATCAGGAAAATAGACAGACCGATAATGAAAACCAGTGTCGGGATGCTTATCAGGAAGAAATACAGAAGATACGCTCCCCAATCTACCGCCATTCCCGAAGTGATCAGATTGAAAATCAATGCCATCCCCATCACGATCAGGTTCAGTATCAGGAATACCCGCAGGTTTCCCCATATCTTCCCGATCACATATTCGGCATTACTCAACGGACGGACATAAAAAACCTCCGAGGTATCCAGTTTCTTATCCCTCTTCAAAAATTCCGAAGCAAGAAAGATACAGATCACCGCCTGGCCGGTATTAAGCAGTAACAGATTGACATAAGGCAAATTGGAAGGAAGCGCTTTCAGCATCCACATGCCTCCGCCATCGTCTGCTACGAGCATGCCGAAGTCAAAGAATCCGAGTATCAGTATCGCCAGTACCATAAACACTTTAAAGAACCAACTCCGGATCAATATTTTGCTTTCGTATTTTGCTACCGATTGTATATTGTTGATAAACGACATAAAGTGTCAATTAAGGGGTTGTTAATCATTGGTCCAGAGATTTAACTTATTCTCCATATAATACACATAAGCATGTTCCAGATTGGGAGGATACGATTCTACTTCATATCCTTCGATCTCATCAGCCACTACCTGCACTTCCCATCCGGAGCCGGAAGGAATGGTAGAAATAACAGGATATTTCTTATCCACTTCATGCAGTTCATCACTCGTCACTTTAATACGCCATACTTTTCCTTCCGCCTGTTTCATCATATCCTGGGGGGAACCGTAAAAAGAGACTTCTCCTTTATTCATCAGCGCCATGCAGTTACAGGTGCTGGATATATCTCCTACGATATGAGTAGAAAGGATGATCGTCACATCATTCTCACTCACCTCCGACAGCAGATTACGGAAACGGATACGTTCTTCAGGGTCAAGCCCCGTTGTCGGCTCATCCACAATGATCACTTTCGGATGATGGATCAGTGCCTGGGCAATTCCCAAACGACGTTTCATACCTCCCGACAGTTTGTTCGCATACCGTTCACGTACATCGAAGAGACCCACATTTTCAAGCATGGCATCCACCGCTTGCTTGCGTTGCCTGTTATTAGTCATCCCCGACAAACGGGCAGCATAATCCAGAAACTCATGTGTCTTATATTTAGCGAAGAAACGGAAATCCTGCGGAAGATAACCCAATATACTCCTGATCTCCTTACGTTGTTTCAGTAAATCGTATCCGCAGATATCGACCTGCCCGGAGGTCGGTTCCATCAAAGCGACCAGGATACGCATCAACGTAGATTTTCCGGCACCATTCGGCCCCAGCAAGCCAAACATACCTGTCGGTATCTCCAGATTCACATCTTTTAAGGCGTGGTTTCCATTTGGATACACCTTATTAAGGTTCTTTATCGATATACTCATTTGGTCAACTATTCAGGAGAAAATTAGAATTAAGTTATAATAGGCTGGTAAAGATATATTTTATTCACATGAATACAAACAAAAAACGTCCCTATCCAACATATTTTGGATAGGGACGCCTAAATTCTTGATTTTAATAGAAGATTTTAATAGTTCTGCTTCATTGGTTCGAAGAATGCCTGCGGGTGTTCGCATGCCGGACATTTCATCGGAGCTTTCTTTGCTTCGATCACAAAACCACAGTTACGACACTGCCAGAAGATAGCTTCATCTTTTTCGAATACCTTACCTTCAGTCAGATTTGCCAACAATTTACGATAACGTTTTTCGTGTTCGGCTTCCACCTTTGCGATCATTCTGAAGGCAACGGCAATCTGTTTAAATCCTTCTTCTTCTGCAATATCGGCAAAAGCAGGATATAAATCAGCCCATTCTTCGTTTTCACCATCGGCTGCAGCAGCCAGATTTTCCATTGTCGTACCAATTATACCGGCAGGATAAGAAGCAGTAATTTCCACCATACCGCCTTCCAGGAATTTGAAGAAACGCTTTGCATGTTCTTTTTCCTGTTCAGCTGTTTCCATGAATACACCTGCAATTTGTTCGTAACCTTCTTTTTTAGCTACGCTTGCAAAAAATGTGTAACGACTTCTTGCCTGAGATTCTCCGGCAAATGATTTAAGCAGATTTTGTTCGGTACGTGTACCTTTAATACTTTTTTCCATAATGCTAATTATATATGTAGTATAAAATGAGTTTGTCTAATCGCCCTATTCAAATAACTCCCAAAAGTATGAAAATGTTTAAAACTTTAATTCATTCTTTTACTTAAAATATATCTATCGATTCATAAATAGCATTTATAACAGGAAAGATAGAGTATACCCGTTGGCGGAATTGAATGTTACTTTTCTCTTGAAAGAAAAGTAGTTCTATTATTTCTAATTTTGTAATGTCGACATTGCAAATTATCCTACCTTTTATGCTTTACGATAAATATTGTTGTATCTTTGCATCAAAATTTAACATATTAGGCAGAGAAATGGAGAGCAAATTTGATTTTCAGCCCAAACTATTTTCGGCGCTGAAGAACTATTCCAAAGAAAAATTCATGGCAGACCTGATGGCAGGGATCATTGTGGGTATTGTTGCCCTTCCGCTAGCCATTGCATTCGGTATCGCCTCAGGAGTGAGTCCGGAGAAAGGACTGATCACTGCCATCATAGGCGGTTTTATTGTTTCTTTCCTGGGAGGCAGCAATGTCCAGATCGGCGGTCCGACCGGAGCGTTTATTGTAATCGTATATGGTATCATACAGAATTTCGGTATCGAAGGACTTGCCATTGCGACCGTCATTGCAGGTATCATACTGGTGATTATGGGAGCGTTAAAGCTCGGGACAGTCATAAAATTCATCCCTTACCCGATCGTTGTAGGGTTTACCAGCGGTATTGCACTGACAATCTTTACCACACAGATGAAAGACTTGTTCGGACTGACAATGGAAAAAGTACCGGCCGATTTCATCTCCAAATGGATCGCTTATTTCGAACATATCCATACGATCAACATCTGGTCGTTCGTCATCGGGATCATCAGTGTATTCATTATCGTCTTCTCCCCCCGGCTCTCCAAAAAGATCCCGGGTTCACTGATCGCTATTATCGTAATGACTGTAGTTGTTTATATTATGCGTAACCATTTAGGTATTACCGGTATAGAAACAATTGGCGATCATTTTACCATCAACGCTTCCCTCCCGCAGCCGGAAGCTATTTCTTTCAATATGGAAACAATCAATCTGTTGCTTCCTTCGGCTTTCACGATCGCCATGCTGGGAGCTATAGAATCACTTCTTTCAGCGACCGTCGCCGATGGTGTTACAGGCGATAAACATAATTCAAACACAGAACTGATTGCACAGGGGGCAGCCAATATTGTTGTTCCTATCTTCGGCGGTATTCCCGTAACAGGAGCTATTGCCCGCACCATGACGAATATAAATAACGGCGGCCGTACGCCTGTTGCCGGTATCATCCATGCAATAGTATTATTATTGATCCTGTTATTCCTCGGACCGCTTACCAAACATATCCCAATGGCTTGCCTGGCAGGGGTGTTGATCATCGTATCCTATAATATGAGTGAATGGCGCACATTCCGTTCGCTGATGAAGAATCCGAAAAGCGATGTTTCCGTCCTGTTGGTAACCTTCCTGCTGACTGTTATCTTCGACCTGACAATCGCTATCGAGATCGGTTTGCTGATAGCGATGTTCCTGTTTATGCGCCGTGTGGCAGAAACAACACATATTTCAGTCACCAGAGATGAAATAGATCTCTCCAGTGAAGGCGAAATCCGCCATAATGAAGAAGTATTGACATTGCCGAAAGGAGTGGAAGTGTATGAAATAGACGGACCGTTCTTCTTCGGTATAGCCAACAAATTCGATGGTGTAATGAAAACGGTAGGCGACAAACCGAAGGTACGTATCATCCGCATGCGTAAAGTCCCGTTCATGGATTCCACAGGACTTCATAACCTGGAAAGCCTGTTCCGGTTATCCCAGGCAGAACATATTCATATGATCTTATCCGGTGTAAATGAACACGTGCGGAAGGTGCTGAAAAAATCAGGGTTCGAACAAAAAATAGGTGCTGAAAATATTTGCTCGAATATCAATGAAGCAGTAAAGAAAGCAAAAGAAGCGGTCCAATAACCGCTTCTTTTAAAACTGAATGCCGACAGAAAGAAAGAAGGCATGTGTCATTTTCTTTTTCCAGAGCATATCATTCAACGGTTTCCGTTCGATAAGCATATTTCGTCTGCCACCGTATACATCATAATTGGAGATGGTATATCCGGCTGAAAATACCCAGCTTTCAACTTCTATCTGCATAAAACTCTTTACATTCCAGTACAACCATTCTCCATTCGTATTCGTAACATTCTCCTTAAATATTCCCGTAACGAGATGGTCTTCTTCCCTATAGCCGATCTGAAGGTGCTCGTTGACAGGAATCGCCATATACATACCCGGCTCCACATTGAATGTCACACGCAGATCACGGTCTCCCCACTTATTTATATTAGGAGTACGTAACCGGATAGCCGGACGGAAAAGTATCCGTTTCGCATTCGAATCATCCGAACTGATAAACCATTTCAAATCCGGGCCGCCGGTAGCTGGTCCGGAATAATATTCATCATAGAACTGACCTGTAAAATTAACTCCTCCCGTTACGCCGACATATTTACAAATAAAATAGGTAAAAGACGGCTCCACCTCCCAGGCATAATTATTATTTAATCCTCCGGAGAGGGCAAACTCCCATCTTTTGAATTTGAATCCATCCTCACTTGCACCAGCTAAAACCGGAAATAGCATCATTATCCACAACAGCAATCGTTTCATGTTCTTTTCGCTTTACTACTGATTAGACAGAAAAAACGAAAAATCCCCCTACTCTGTTAAATGCAAATCGTTATAATTTATAAGTCAACATCAGACGTCCTTCCGAAGTATGGGAAAAAACTTCTTCAAAATATTTGTAGTCCGTATGGCGGGAATAATTCATAAACGATCCGGTCAGATACAAACCTTTCCGCAATTTAACATCCAACCGCAAACCGACTGCATGCAGGATCGCTTTCGAACGATCTCCCTGCGCATCCAGGGTCTTCGGATTAAAATTATCCCAATCAATATCTTTCGGATACCCTTTCCAGGTAAACATATGGTAGACCTCATACGTGGTAGATGCTGAGAATTTATCCTTCTTATATATAAAATTAAAACCGACTTTCGTGCTGTATCCGCTTGCCAGGTTATAATTCCGTTCGTCTACCCGGTAATAATCACTTAGTGCCCCGCCTAAAAGTATTCCGTTCAAATGACCATACGCATCTATATCCCAACGTTTGAATCGTTTGTTTTTATATATCAGTCCGCCACCGAACGATGCCGGTGTACAAAATTTATAAGGAGTCTTGGAAGATACATCAGAAATAGTATCCGAATCATAATAGTCAAAATGCTGGTAAAGCCCCAGGCTCAGATAGTCTTTTTTATTATCTATCAGCTCTTTCCCTGCCAGACGACCGATAATGTTCAATTGTCCCAATACCGGTTGTGAAGCCTGTACATTCAGGGCAGCCTTTACTGAGAAATAATCGTAAGGCTTCCGGTTTTCCGCATCGAAACGGTCGCCATATTCAACATTGATTTCGGAAGCCAAACCAACCCCTTTATCAAAAATATCGTCCTCCAGTTCGAGTGCCCTTATTCCTACCGAAATATCCACACTCACATCAGGCACTCCGAATTGTTTACCCGATGTAGGTCTTCGTTTCCAGGCATCTCCGTTGATAATACGGGTAAGGCCACGCATCGGGGAAACTACGAACGAAGCAAATTCACACCCAAAACGGGCAGCCCCGGTTTTCCTGTCATCCAGTATCAGGTCGGATGCCCTATAGAACACCTCTCCCAACGCCATCCCTCCGATCGGTGTCGCTATAATATCATTGGTGGAAGGATATTCACATTCCATGAACATCTCCCACATAAAACTCCCACCAAATGCATATACCCCCGACAACCAATAGTTATATCCATTTGAACGAGCTGCATTATAATACAAACTGCCGTGATAAGGATGCAAGAACATATTCGTTCCCATCCGGTCATTATCCCAGATAAAACCGTGTTTGAAATTCTCTTTAATCGTCTGTCCGTTAATATAGGCAAAATCTCCTTTCTGGATATACCTGTCAAAGATCCAGACTCCCATATTAATGCCGAAAACAGTCGCTCCCGCTTGAAATCCTTTCTTTGGAGAATAATAAGAAAGATCAAGCGAATCAGGAGCTTTAGGTATTGCCAGCTGACGCCTTATTGCAAGTTGGGGATATACAGAACTAACTGATAATAAACATATAAACAATCCTATCACGAACTTTTTCATGTTCCAAAGATAATGGAATAAACAGTTCTGATTTTCTTATTTTTAAAAGTTACCAAAGATGTCGGAATACAGACGAATGATAAAGTGTCCAAACTTAAAACAGTTCAGAAGGATTCCATGAATTACTTCACATACTAAATCCAGGTACATTCTACCAGATGTTCATGTTTTATTTTACAAATTATATAACCCTGTTGATTTTTACTTACATTTGTATCTCACAACCTAAAAATCTAAGTTATGGCACAATCAGGAAGGTTACTCTCACTAGATGTAATGAGAGGCATTACTATCGCAGGAATGATCATGGTGAACAATCCGGGAACCTGGGATTATGTCTATGCTCCACTCCGCCACGCATCATGGAACGGTTTAACACCAACCGATCTGGTATTCCCGTTCTTTATGTTCATTATGGGAGTATCCATGTTCTTTTCCTTACGAAAATACAACTTCAAACTCTCCAAAGAAAGCGTTACAAAAGTACTGAAACGAACCGTGCTTATCTTTCTGGTCGGACTCGGACTGAATATATTCTCACATATCTGTTATAACGGATTTTCTCATTTTGAGAACCTTCGTATCCTGGGAGTAATGCAACGCCTCGCACTGGCTTATGGTGCCGGTTCGCTGATCGGACTCGCCATTAACCACAAATACATTTTACAAACAGCCGCCGGTATTCTGATCGTCTACTGGATGCTTCTTGCTTTTACAGGGAGCACGACATTATCGGAAGATAATATTATAGCCATAGTAGACCGTTTCCTGTTCGGTAACACACATATGTACCATGATTATCTGGCAGACGGGACACGTATCGCTTTCGATCCTGAAGGATTGTTAAGTTGTCTGGGAAGTATCGGACATGTTCTGCTGGGCTTTTATGCCGGCAAGATCATTCTGGACAGTAAAAAAAATAACGAACTGATCATTCGTAATCTGTTTATATTCGGAACAATCATTCTTTTTCTGGGATTCCTGTTCAGTTACGGTTGTCCGATCAATAAAAAATTATGGAGCAGCACATTCGTTTTAACGACCTGCGGGTTCGGTTCATTATTCCTTGCTCTTCTTATCTGGATCATCGATATCAATAGTAAAAAGAAATGGTCGTTATTTTTCGAGTCTTTCGGTATCAACCCGTTATATCTTTATGTGCAGGGAGCTATTTTCGCTGTCATACTCGATAAATGCGGAATAACATCTTATGTTTATTCAGATATACTAGCACCCTTATTCGGTAATTTCGGAGGTTCACTGGTATGGGCAATTCTCTTTGTCATACTGAACTGGATACCGGGATATTGGTTATATAAGAAACATATCTATATAAAACTATAATGAATCGTATCAAGCTATTCCGGCATTGTTTCTATACAAGTATCATTTCGCTATTCCTGCTGTATGCAAGTGAAGTAAAATCGCAGATAAGTGAAGGAGGAAAACCGCTTAGTTTCAACTATCAAAACATGTTGAAAAGTGAACAGCCGGTTGTTCGGATACCTGTCAACTTCAGTGTAGAAGATTTGATCGCTGTCGATGAATGGCGGGTAAGCCAGGGAGCCCCTCTGACTGTTTCCACTTTAATAGATACGGATTTGAATATGGATACTGACGGACAATGGCTTACCTTACCCAACGGGAAAGAAATATGGCAATTACGTCTGCAGGCAAAAGGAGCAATTGCATTAATGCTCTATTACAATGCATTTTATATCCCTGAAGGAGGAAAATTATTTATTTATAATGCCGACAAAACTCAATTGCTGGGAGCTTATACTTCACAGACCAATCCGGGAGGAAAAGCTTTTGCAACGGAATTTGTGGCAGGGGATGATCTTACGATCGAATATGAACCGCCTGTTTCCGGTGAAAAAGCCGGAATAATTATCAATCAGGTAGGATATGGATACAATCATCTGACTATATCCGGGAATTTACGAAGCACAGGTCCGGGAACTTCCAGTTCCTGTATGGTAAATATCAACTGTGAGGAAGGGGAGGAATGGCAGAATGAAAAGAACGGAGTTTGTCAAATGGTTGAAAAGGTAGGTGGCGCCGGGCTCCTTTGTTCCGGTTCTCTGATAAATAATACAGCCAAAGATATGAAACCTTATATTTTGTCTGCTTATCACTGCATGAAAAATTATGATAACGATAAAATAGCTTCGGTAGAAGATTTCAACCAATGGATGTTTTATTTTCATTTTGAACAGACCGGATGTGAGACTTCTTCTCCCGCTACCGACTACAAAACAATGGTAGGCTGTAGCCACATCGCAAGTATCCCGATAGAAGGTGGTTCCGACGGGTTATTATTATTGCTGAATAACAAGATACCTGAGAGTTATAATGTTTATTTCAACGGGTGGAACAGGAGTGATATTGCTCCCTCATCAGGAGTTAATATCCATCATCCTTCAGGCGATTATATGAAAATATCCACCTTCGGCGATCGACCGGTAAGGACAGCGACCTGGATAGATAATACATTTACAACCGGAGCCCCCGACGGACATTGGAACGTAATTTTCGATAAAACCCTCAATGGCCATAGCGTCACGGAAGGCGGCTCTTCCGGTTCACCTCTTTTCAATGAGAATAAACAAATTGTCGGAACATTAAGCGGAGGTAATTCAAACTGCCGCCTGACAAACGGCAATAATCTATACGGTAAATTTTCTTACCATTGGGATCAATACAGCAAGGCGAATACCGGTCGTATGGACATCTGGCTGGATCCGTTGAATACCGGTGTTACCGAACTTCCCGGCCTGGCGCAGACCGGAGAAGAAGGAAATTTGATCAATTACAAATCACCAATAGATGTTACTGCTGAAGTTTCACCTTCCAACCATGTTCTTGTACAATGGAACGCCCCTCTATATACGAAAACAATAGGGTGGGGAACACAAAATGCATACACACACGTGGGATATCAAAGTACTCCTTTCTATTTCGGTCAGCGTTGGGAACCGAAAGACCTGATAAATATCCACAACAAGAAACTGACGAATGTAAAATTCATTCCTGCTGTTAATGTTTACTATGCCATATATATCAAACAGGGAGAGCGGATCTATCAGCAGGAAGTCGGCTCTACGACAGCTAACAGATCGAATACGATACAATTAAAAACTCCATATGTGATCGATGCCAGTCAGGAACTGATTATTTCCATATATGCGAGAAAATACAGTAGAAGTAACGGACCAGCCTATATAGACAAAGGACCGGCTATTCATGGAAAAGGAAATCTGTTATCGTTCGACGGAAACCAGTGGGAATATTTGAAAGATGAAGAAAATGATAATAATTTTATCATATCCGCCACTGTCACTTCGGAAGATGGCGAATTAGCGGATCTCCGGTCTGCCTCAACAGAATCTATCGCAGCTTTTCCTGTTATCACAGGATATACTATCTATAAAAACCAGGAAAAACTCGTAACTGTTCCAGCTTCTACATTCCGATTTACAGACAAAAATGTAACAGCAGGTATACATACCTACAGTGTTTCAGCTCTTTATGACTTAAAAGAAAGTAAAGCGACTAAGGCAGCATCAGAAGTAACAGTAAGTTCTGAAAATATATCGACAGCGGATGATATCAACATTTATCCAACTATATTCAAAGACCGGATCCAGATAAAGAATTACAGGCAAATCAAAAGCATAGAGATTTATTCTACTGACGGAAAAATGATCCGGAAAGTAAACGACCCGACAGAATGGATAGATGTCCAAACCATGCCGCAGGGAGTTTATTTCTTCAAACTGATCACGGATAAAGCTGTCCGAACAATCCGGGGTATTAAACAATAGAATCAATATGAAACCGTCACATCAAAACCAGCTTTCCGTGCCCGGTTGGCTATTGCATCCAATGCTTCTCCGGAAACTTTTTTGAGACCTTTCAAAGGAGTTTCACGGTCGATGGTATAGATCATAACTTGTTTCGGTTTTATTTTCTTCAATGCTTCAAGCCAGCCGTTTATTTCTACTTCAGTCGTATTATCGACCGATTCACCGTTCAATTCGCCCCGGAGGAACATGGTCTGGATAATCAAATTCCCTTTGAAACGGCATAATTGTTCCAGCAACCGATCGAATGTAAAGGAGGGAGAATTCGGAACATTCAATTGCCGTATCCGGCTATCGAGTACAGAATCGAGTTTAAGTATATTATCTTCGATCTTATTTAATGCCCGGAACACACCTTCTTTATGAAGCATCGTCGAATTAGATAAAACGGCAATCTTGGCGTTCGGAAAGAAACGGTCACGGATGGCGATCGTATCTTCAATGATACCTTCGAATTCCGGATGCATGGTCGGTTCACCGTTACCGGCAAAAGTAATCACATCAGGAGCAATACCTTCTGCCTGCATCGCTGATAACTTTTCTTCCAAGGCAGCTTTTACCTCTTCACGAACCGGTAATTTAGTATGCGTACGACGTTCCCCATTCAAACCGCATTCACAGTAAATACAGTCGAAAGAACAAAGCTTGCCGTCCACAGGAAGCAGGTTCATACCCAAAGAAACACCCAGACGCCGACTATGTATCGGACCGAATACTATTTTATCAAAAAGAATTGTTGACATAACTATATATGTTTTTTATCTATCAGGTTCTCCATATAACAAAGAACACAGTCATATTTCTTGAATTATGGACACAAAGCTACAAAAGAGCTTAACACATTGTCTTATCCATACACAATTTATTTTTGATTATACAGGTTATAAAACTATATTTTATTATTTTTGCAATTGGATAGATGGCCGTTATATAGCAATACTCTATCTATTACAGAAAGCATCTGGCTTTATTCTTTTCAATTTATATTTCATAGTTTATAGTATTTTTACTCACTAGTATTTTACATTTGTTTATTCATAAACAAGTCATGTATATATTAGTGCAATGACTATGTATTATAAATTATGAAAGAATTATTGAGACAGCAATGAACCCGGTCAGTTCCTATGCTTTCATTCTTAATTAACTGTCACTTCGTGGAATTGGGGACAGCAATATTATATTATTGTGCTATTCAATTCTATAGAGTTTATCCTTTTTCTGCCGATCGTATTCACACTATATTGGCTGGCAAATAAAAATATAAAGTGGCAAAACTTTTTTGTCATAATTGTAAGCTACATATTCTATGGTTGGTGGGACATACGTTTTCTTTCCCTGATCATATTGACCAGTTCTTTTTGTTTTATCAGCGGGCTTCTTATCGAGCAAGCCACAGGAAACCGTAAAAAACAAAAGATAATCAATGCGATCAACATTTTACTTAACATAGGTATTTTAGGTACTTTCAAGTATTTCAACTTCTTCAGTGCTAATCTGAAAACAGTATTACATACGTTAGGTTTCGAACCTGACTGGATCACATTGGATATACTTCTTCCTGTCGGTATAAGTTTTTACACGCTGCAGGCATTAAGTTACAGCATCGACGTATATCAAAAGAAAATATCAGCCTGTCATGATCCGGTTGCCTTTTTTGCTTTTGTCAGTTTCTTTCCACAACTGGTAGCAGGTCCTATAGAAAGAGCGACCAACTTGTTACCTCAGTTTTATAAACGGCGGACGTTCGATTATCATAAGGCAATAGATGGTTGCCAGCAGATGTTATGGGGGTTTTTCAAGAAGATGATAATAGCTGACAATTGTGCGGTAGCAGTCAATGAGATATGGAGCAGTTATCAGTATCAGAGCAGTTTTACTCTTTTACTGGGAGCCTTTTTATTCACTTTCCAGATATACGGAGATTTTTCAGGTTATTCGGATATTGCTATCGGGTGTTCCCGGTTATTCGGGATCGACTTGATGAAGAATTTCAATTATCCTTATTTTTCAAGAGACATATCTGAATTTTGGAGACGCTGGCATATTTCATTAAGTACCTGGTTTCGTGATTATGTCTATGTTCCTTTGGGAGGGAGCCGCTGTAAAAAAGCAAAAGTGATTCGAAATACGTTTATTATATTCATTATCAGCGGACTTTGGCATGGAGCAAACTGGACGTTCATTGTATGGGGAATTTATCATGCCTGCCTCTTTATTCCTCTTCTGTTACTCAAACGAAACAGAAGATATACTCAAACGATTGTAGCAGAAGGTAAGTTTTTACCCTCTTTGAAAGAAGCAGTACAAGTACTCACCACATGTTTCTTTGTTCTTATCGGATGGATCATTTTCCGGGCAGACAATATAGGTGAAGCAGCCGACTATCTGTCCCGTCTTTTTTCTTCTTCCTTACTGGACATATCTTTTCCTCATGGCAAGAGAGCTTTGATATACTGTTTATTCTTACTTGCCATAGAATGGATACAACGGGAGAAAGAGCATGGTTTACAAATAAACAAAGAGATTAAATCGCCCGTGGTCCGGTGGAGTATCTATTATATACTGATATTTATAATCGTCTTTTTACAAGGTACACCTGCTGATTTTATTTACTTTCAATTCTGAACGTTATGAAGAAGTTTATAAAACAATTGATTGTTTTCTTTATTCCTCTCCTGATCATATTCGCCTTATTGGAATATGCAATCAGACAGATTCCTAATACTTACAAATATAAAAACGAATGGATGTTACAACATGCGGATAGCTTAAATACTCTCATATTGGGTAATTCGCATTGTATGTCAGGGATCGATCCTTTTTTTCTCACTCATAAGGCTTTTAATTTTGCAAATTCTTCACAAGATCTGGAACGCGATTATTTCATACTGACCAAGTACGAAGAAATATATACGGAGTTAAAGTATGTCATCCTTTCTTTCTCGTATTGTACACTTCAGGATAGGATGGATTATACAGACAAATCCCGTTTAAAATATTACGGTATTTATATGGGATATGATAAATATAAATATAGTGTAGAAATCACGAGTAGCATTACTTACGAAAAAATAAAAGAATACTTAAAAGGAAACACTTCACAATATTCTCCGTCGGGATTTATAGTCAATAATTCTTCAATTGAAAATTTAGGAATAAGCGGCATAAAAGCAGCTAAACGACATACATTAAATAACCGGGAAAGTGTAGCTGAAAACCTTATATTTTTGGATAAAATAATCCGGTTCTGTGAGAGTAAACAGATCAAATTAATCCTTGTCACTACGCCGACCTATCCCAGTTATTATGAACATCTGAATGAACAACAACTCGATTTACTGTTTTCTACAGCAAAAGAAAAAGTGGATAACTACCCAAATATCCTCTATCTCAATTTTCTGAAAGATGACAGATTCGATGATATCGATTTCAAAGATGGTGACCATTTATCAAAACAAGGAGCTGAAAAGTTGACCAAAATGTTGAAAGATAGCATCGACTATATCTTAAAAACAGAGTTATAAAATCATATTTTAAAACTTATACCGCAGAAGTACATATAAATCTGTTTTGTTATGTCCTTTTATCTCCTCCTGATCTGTACCGATCACATTACGATCAGCATAATAAGTATGTCCCAGCTTAGCAGAAAGGGATAATTTATCCAGTATGTTCCATCGAAAAGATAAAGATAACCTGATCCCTTTTCCATAAAAAGAAGGCATATTGAAAGCATACAGAATATTCTTCTCATACGAATTAATACGACTGTAATAATCGTCCGTATGAAAATATGCCATATAAATATCCGACTGAAACGGAAGGTTAGACGGTTTCCAGCCTGCCCCTTGTGAAATCATCCATCCAAGACTGCGTTTCCCTTTCCATTCATCATAATAAACACAGTCGGCAGATGTTTTCAATATCCATACCGATCGTATACCATATAAAAACTGTAATCTGAAACGTTGTTGTGAATAGGGCAGGATATTTAATGTCGATTCATTTTCCAATGTCCGATTCTTTTCTTTTTTCCTATACTTATAACGTAAATACCATGCAAAATTTTTACCCGGATCAGCATCCAGTTGAACCATATATTCCTGCCCCGAAGAAGGAGCATCCACACCATATTTTAACCAGGGAAAACGGAACACGTCAGCATACATGAACAACTTGAAATGGGCAAATGGCGTCCATTGCATACCAGCATAAACTCCTTGTTCGTTCTGTACGGAAGAGTTCTGACCGAACGCGTTCCCGAAAAAGGCCTGGTATTTCCTGTCATAATAACGGTGCAATACCAGTAATGACAAATAAGAAACAGGCGTTAACTGAAAGGCATTCAGTGTGGCGACCGCCTTGTTGGAAGATATGGCCGTCTCGCCGTAAAACTTTACTTTTTTAGTTTTCAACATATAATCAACGCTCATGTTGATATTATCGTTCCCCCTAAAATAAAACAGATTATAAGGCTTCGGATCAGGTTGTATCCTATATTTTCCGAAAGAGTAGGACAGGGCTGTTATCCCAACCGAAAAATTGGAATTTTCATAACGCACGTTTCCACCATATGTCTGCATAGGAATAGTATGTTTCTTTTCCCAATCACGTTCCAAACGATGTAAACCGTCTGTTTTAAATGAACTGACTTCATTGTTATCAACACCGGCATCTAATTTCCGGTAAGAATAGAACAGACTGATATAGAACTGTTTCAAGGCTACGGTAGACGCCATTCCGCGAAAGTAATCATTCTCGTTTGTTGAAAAGTGACGACGAAAACCATTCGTTCGTCTTTCAGCTTGTGCCACGATCGAACTACGCCCGGGTGTAAAATCATTACTGATAACCAGACCTTGTCCGAAAGATATCTTATAGTCACCTATAGCCAGACTTTTCAACCACTTATTCATATCCTTGAAAAAAAGATGTATCGAATAGAAATCATACCCTTTGTGATAAGAGTTCCAAAACGGTTCACCGGCGTCTTTTTCTGCCACTACTCCCAGTTGCAGTCTGTCATCAAACGCATACGAATAGCGTAGATGATGATAAAATGGTTCACCCAGATATTTCCGGTTGGGATATTGCTGCAAAATACTATCCGGATATGAACAATATCCTTTTTTCTGTTGAAAACATTTATCATATCTGATTTGCAATTCATTAGAACCATACTTCAACAAGTTCTTAACAGAGAAAGGACGTTTATTAACCGATATATCTCCAATATAAACAAATGGAAGCAACAGGGAAATAGTATCGAAATCCATTCCTTCCATATTCTTTAATTCATAAAGAGTTACCAGTTTTCCATATTTTGTACGATATGTCAACAGACTGGTTATTTGTTGGTCGGACAGAAAAGGCAAACGTTTCAGTTCATTTTCAGTGACACTATTCAGCTCAAAAGGATGTTCCGTCAAGTAGGAGAGATCTGTATATAGGTTTTCAATCCGGGCCTCATCCTCCGTTTCAGAAGCCAGTTCTTCCATATATTCCATCCACTTATCAACAGAATATATATTCTGACTATTAAGGTTATAACTGTTTATCAACAGATATACCAACAGGGTTATCCACAATCTTTTCATAGTTATTATCAGGTTAGAAACAATACTTTAATCCAATACCGGTACTTACTCCTAACACCGGATGATAATGAGCGGCCACATCGACTACAAAGCCGGATAACCGATATCCGATTCCCAAAGTGGGTAGGAGTGGAGTCACTTTTATTCCGGTACGTATATAAAAATGATCGATTAATTGGTATTCTATGCCGATACGACCCGATAAAGTAGTTTGTTTATCCGTCTCCGCATTTCCAACTATCAACAGGTTTTTAATAATCTCCCATTGAAAACCTATTTGTAACGAATAAGAGATAATAGATTCTATATCAATATCCTTTTTTCGAATCTCAACAGAAGGTAAATTCTGTATTAACATACCAATCAACAGCTTTTCAACCGGAATAAACAGGATACCAACATCTGCGGACAAGTATTGTGGGTTTTCTTTCAATAATTTGGCCTGCAGAAATGTGTACTGGATACTGATACCTACGATCCACTTTTCAGTAAGCAATTTCCCCAGAAATATCCGGAACATACTTTCTCTATATTGATCGTAACCGAAAGAAGAGATATTAACACCTGCAGAAAGTAAGTTGTTCGGATAACTGAATGCCATATTCACCATTCCCAATTCTTTCAATCCATAATAATTAAAGTAATTGATATCAACAGATCCGGAACTCTCCAGACCGACCACAGCAGGATTGAATAACAAAGAGTTAGTTACACCGTAAGTACCCATTCCCATACAGCGGATATCGGGTATACGGAGGTTATCAACAGCATACAAACAGGAAGAGATCTCCAACAGGAAGCATAATAAAACTAATCGTTTCATAGATAAGATATGTTTGGTTGTTAATTAAAATATTCTTCCAATACAAAAAGGCTATCCAATATTCATAGTTACCGGTTTTGTTATTATCAGAATCGAAGCAAATATAATGATTCTTATCGAGTTGACAACTTATTAACAACTAAATTATCATTTCCGTATAATAAGTCAAATTCTGTAAAAGCAGCACAGGCTATTGGTAAATCACCTACTTTTGTAGACTATGACAAAGAAGAGATGGTATAAAATCCTTATTTTATTTCTATTCTGTGCAGTTGGGAGCCAGGCACAGAAGCTGAAAATAAATATACTTCCCGAAGGTGTACAAAGAGCGTACATCGACGGGAAAGATACCGTTCCTGTCGTTAATCTGCAGGAAGTCTTCATATTTCCGCAGGTGCGCTTCAAAAATAAACGTGAACAGGAAAAATATAATAAGCTGGTCCGGGACGTTAAACGCACATTACCATACGCCAAAATGGTGTATGAGACGTTGATCGAAACGTATGAATATATGGAAACACTTCCTGATGAAAAAGCCCGGCAAGCCCATCTGAAACGGATGGAAAAAGATTTGTTCAAAGAATATAAACCGGAGTTGAAAAAGCTGACCTTCTCGCAGGGTAAACTACTTATTAAACTGATTGACAGGGAATGTAACCAGTCTAGTTATAACCTGTTGAAAGCTTATCTGGGTAGTTTCAGGGCAGGCTTCTGGAACCTGTTTGCCGGTATGTTCGGAGCCAGCCTGAAATCTGAATATGACCCGAAAGGAAAAGATGCCATGACGGAACGGGTCGTTATTCTGGTTGAAAGAGGATTAATCTGACAACTGTTTAAAAAAATCCCAGATAATGATACCGGTCGTTACCGACACATTCAACGAATGTTTTGTTCCGTATTGAGGTATTTCAATACACATATCACAGTTATCAACAACAGATTGTTGAACACCTTTGACTTCGTTTCCCATCACAACTGCATATTTTTTATCCTTGTCTAACAGCAATTTATCCAACATAGTACTACCTACAGCCTGTTCGACCGCACATACAATATACCCTTGTTGCTTCAGGTTATCAACAGCCTCCTGTGTATCTTTAAAATATCTCCAATCGACAGTTTCTTCAGCTCCTAAAGCAGTCTTGTGTATCTCTGCATGAGGGGGACAAGCCGTAATACCGCATAAATAAATAGCTTCCACCCGGAATGCATCGGAAGTACGAAAAACTGAACCGACATTGTTCAGGCTTCTAACATGGTCAAGCACAACAATTAAGGGTATCTTTTTACTTTCCTTGAAAGCCTCGGGAGTGAGGCGGTTCATTTCTGTTATTTTCAGTTTACGCATAACTACTTTTCTTTGCCTGCAAAAGTAGCTAATTAATGTGGATATGCCGTTGAAAAGGTATTGATAAGTCGTGAACATAAAATGAAAAAAAGTTCTTGCATTATTCAGATTCTTCGTTATACTCCCCCTTGTTTCAATTATGCAACAATAATAACCTATTATTTATTACGAGCTATTAACAAGGGTTATACACGTTTCAACAACCATCCACAGATATAAACTTTTACACAACTGCAGTTATCAACATAAAACTGATAAAGTCTGTAACATAAAGATATCCAGTTATTAATATATCATTTCATATGTTGGTATCCTTTTAATAAGCAGTTCATATACTTTAATAACTCTCCGAGCAAATATTGTAACAGAAATGTATTAACTGTTTCAACAGGATATCATATTCATCATATTTTATTTTTTAATTAAAGATTAATAAGAATATAATATATAATTGTGGATAACTAAAAAGGAATGGCCGGATACGGCGGATATGTTTCGAGCGACTTGCGTCGAGATAGTAAATAGCGATAGCCTAAACTTCCGTGAGGTTGTCCGAAGATACCTATAGCTAAGGTCAAAGATAATAGACTTTAAACATAAAAGCAATAGGTTTTAATGATAAAAGCTATTACTTTTGAATATTGTCATCCCGGTGACGTGCCATCAACACCGAGGTGACGTTTCAATATCATCCCGGTGATAACTTACTCTTCTACCTGCTGGATGTATACAAATGTTAATGGTGACAAACACAAAGGCTAAAGTAGTATGTTTTTACCCCTGGTTGTAACCGTTTTTAAGGATAACTATTTGATAATTAGGTATGACAAACTCTCTGCTCGCCCCTATAAAGTAAGGTAAATAATTTATACCTTTTTGTTGCCGGACGACTAAGTTTTGCTTTTGTTTTTCTGGCGGGAACGAATAAAGTTTTTACCTTTGCAAATTATCAACAAGATGTTAATAAATATACTAATAGTAAGAATATCAATAATAAAGATTGATGATAACCTTGTTGATAGACTATTGAAACCAGGAATAATATAATAGATATACTATGTTGACAAATCAATCGATTGGGTATATGGACGCACCGGTTCCGAAAGATATCGATCTGAAGGAAGCTATCGATAAGTTGCGTAAAGAAAAGAATGTGGTTATTCTTGCCCATTATTATCAGACAGGTGATATACAGGATATAGCTGATTATGTAGGCGATAGCCTGGCATTGGCCCAGTGGGCGGCTAAAACGACAGCGGATATCATTGTGTTGTGCGGTGTTCATTTCATGGGTGAAACGGCAAAGATACTTTGTCCGGATAAAAAAGTGTTGGTTCCTGATCTGAATGCCGGTTGTTCGCTGGCAGATAGCTGTCCTGCTCCCGAATTTGCCGAATTTGTAAAACAGCATCCCGGTCATGTGGTCATTTCTTATGTGAATACGACAGCAGCAGTGAAAGCGGTTACAGATGTGGTGGTAACTTCTACGAATGCCCGCCAGATCGTTGAAAGTTTCCCGGAAGAGACAAAGATGATCTTTGGTCCGGACCGTAACCTCGGAAATTATATAAATAGTATCACCAGACGTAATATGCTGCTTTGGAACGGAGCTTGTCACGTACATGAACAGTTTTCACTGGAAAAGATACTGGAATTGAAAAAACAGTACCCGAATGCGGAAGTGATTACGCACCCGGAATGTAAACAACCCGTAATACAGGTTTCAGACTTCGTAGGATCGACTGCTGCACTTTTGAAGCACACTATCAAGTCTGAGAAGAAACAGTTCATTGTAGCGACGGAAAGCGGCGTTATTCATGAAATGAGGAAAAAGAGTCCGGATAAAGAGTTTATACCGGCTCCTCCTAATGACAGTACCTGTGCATGTAACGAATGTAATTTCATGCGGTTGAATACAATGGAGAAGCTTTATAACTGCCTGAAATATGAAATGCCGGAGATATTTGTTGATGAAGAAGTACAAAAGAAGGCTATCAAACCGATTCGGAAAATGTTGGAAATATCAGAAAAGTTAGGTTTATGATATAAGAAGCCGGAGAATACTTAAATATCTCCGGCTTTTACTTTGTCGATTATTTGACAGGTCGGTTTATTTTACGACCATTATTTTGGTAACTACGCTTTCTTTGGCTTCCGGTGTAGCTGCTAACACCAGGTAGATTCCGGTAGCAACACGGCTTCCGCCTCTTTTACGACAATCCCAGGTGAATGTTCCACCGGCAGATTTGCCCTGGTAAATGATATTACCCCTTATATCTGTTATTTTTACGTTTGAATCGTTCATAAGCCCGACGATGGTTACACGGTCGTTATGTTCGGGGCGGACAGGATTGGGATAAGCATATATATCCGAATAATCTTCATTGCCTTCTGTAGCATCGGTTATGTAGGATACCAGTCCTTTTTCAGTACCGATAAAGACTTCTCCGGTAAACTGGTTAATAGTTAATGAATTTATCTGGTTGGACGGAAGAGGGGAATTGGCAGTAGTAAAGTTGGATATTGTTTCCATACCGTCTTCACTGACCAGGAAAACCCCGGAACTGTTTGTTGCAATCCATTTCCGGTTGCCTCCGTCGACAGCGATGGCATTGATCTTTTCACCATCCAATAGATAATAAGGTTCTCCGTTATCGTTTGTTCTAACAATACGGGATGCGGATATATTGTTTATATTGTTTCCCGGATTGGTACAAACGATCGGACCTCTGGAGGTCCCAATCCAGACATGACCGTTTTTATCTTCCGTTACACAATAATATCCGCTGGCATCGATGGTTCCGTTCGTATCGCTAAATGTTTCATATAAACGGGATTCATCATCACTTTTATCATCTATGGTCCCTTTATCATCAAAAATGAGGATACCTTCGTCGGCGTTGATCCATTTACGGTTGTTGGAAGTGATAGTTATTTTATCTACTTTATGGGCATTGGTGAAATCACTAAATCCGAAGCTGGCCCAGGTTCCGTCGGTTTTCAGTACTTTAAGTGCATCCGTTACTTCACAGTTAGTGGCCCATAAATTGCCTTCTTTATCGAAAGTAACACCTCCTATACGGACATAATCCAAAGGGTTGAGTCCTGGTATGTAAGTAATCGGAGTTAATGCACTGTTCGTATGGTCATATAATTGTACGACTTCATTATTTTTAATTTCGACTATACCTTCTCCGTAAGAAGAAATAAAATAGTGTTCAGGATCTTTCGGATCAACAGCTATTCCCGTATAATCTCTTACTCTTCTGAATTTATTGTTTACCTCGTTTTCATTAAAATTATACCATTTCCCATCCTCATATTCCATTAAAGTACCGGCTCTTCCCCAACGATCAGTTCCACGTCCTCCTCCGGCTACTAATAATTTATTTTCGTGCATTGTCATGAAATAATTATAGTTTCTTTTAGGATATTTGGTGTTATCGTTGGTATTTTCCAGTATAATTTCGTATTGATTATTATTTTTTCTTATTCCTTTTATCCCGTTGGTACCCGAAGCGATCCAGAAAGTGTTGGGATCTTTAAGAGATGCAATATCGTTAATAACTACTGCATTCACGACATCTCTATCGGTAAAGGATGAATAAATATATAATTCGGAATAGGTGTAAGTTATCAGTTTGTTATTTTGAATAACCATCTGTTTTAAATCCCTATTTTTTAATAGGTTTTTTACAGTTCCGTTTGATTCCTGATAATAAATTCCTGTCTTGCTTTTATCACTGGGATCGGCAAGGAAACAGAGATTATTCTTAAATAAACCTATTTGACGAATACTTTCCGTACCAAATTCAGAAGAAGATAATGTATAGTTTTTCCATTCATTATAATCCAGTAAATTACTATCCAAAGAAGCAAAAATTAATCCGGTAGCAGTGGCAGCATAAATATGATCGGTATCGATAACGACAGAATATACTTTCTTATTTAACTTATATGTATCTTTGATTTCTTTTTTGGCCATATTTAAGACTATGATTCCGAAATTGGTAGATAAATAAGCTAGTTCTTTATTAAGATAGATGTTATTTATAGTTTTATCTGTTATATTTGAATTATCGAGCAAATAAGATAAATTGTAAATACCGGAATCACTTAACAGATCGATATTTCCATTACTATATGTAATTAATAGTGTATTTACTTCAGGGTTGAAAATGATAAAGTTTATATCGCTATCACTTAATCCTGTTTGTTTTGAATAATGAGTTATACTATTATCTTCTTTGTTATAACTGTAAAGAGATCCATCTGCTACTGCATACACATGATTATTTGCTTCGGCAATCTTAGTTGTCGTATAATATGCCAGATAAGTACTCCATTCTCCTACACTTTTCTGAGCTGAAGTATTAAATATTATTATGCATAATAATAGAAGAGTATATATTATTCTTTTCATAATTTATTCTGATAATGTGGATAAGAAAGCATTCAATTTTTTTACAGCTTCCGCCCGGTGGCTGATTGTATTCTTTATATCATTACCCATTTCGGCAAATGTTTTCGTATAATTATCCGGCATAAAGACAGGATCATATCCGAATCCGCTTGTTCCGCGCTTTTCTTTCGTTATCTGGCCGTTAACGACCCCTTCAAACAGATATTCTTTATTATTCAGGATAAGTGCTATAACAGTACGGAAACGGGCTTTCCGGTTTTCTTTACCGGTCATTTCCTGAAGAAGCTTTTTCATGTTAGCCTCTGAATCATGTCCCGGACCGGCATATCGTGCAGAATATACGCCGGGAGCATTGTTTAAAGCTTCCACTTCAAGGCCGGTATCATCAGCAAAACAGTCATAACCGAATTTTTCTTTGATATAACGAGCTTTCTGAAGAGCATTACCTTCCAGGGTAGCAGCTGTTTCCGGTATATCATCATGGCAATCGATGGCGGCCAAGCTTACTATTTCTGTATGACCGGCAGTTATTTTTTGTACTTCATCCAACTTATGTTGGTTATTTGTTGCGAATACGAGTTTCATATGTGTGAATATCTAAATAAAAAAGCACTTCTGTACGATATATATAACGTATGGAAGTGCTTTTAATTGTTTGAATAATATTTTAAGTTTTTATCTGATCGAAACCTTCTCCGTAAACTCCCCGGACAATGCTTTGGGAAATGAAAGCCTGGTGGTCAATCTGTTTTACCAGACGGAAGATAGATACCGATTCTGACTTTTTTGCCAGTAGTACGACTACTTTTACCGGTTTTCTGGAATAACCTCCTACACCGTCCAGTATGGTACATCCTCTGTCCAGATCGTGGATGATCCTCTCGGCTATTTCATCATACTTTTGGGAGAATATGAGGAACTGTACCGATTGACGGTTTCCATTCAAAACCATGTCAAGAACATAGTTGCTGATTATCATTTCAACAAAACCGAAAACGATCTTATCCACATTGTGGAAGAGGAAAAAGGAAGAGCTGATAATGAAAAAGTCGCAGAATAGCAGTGCACGTCCAATAGATATGTTCTTATATTTATTGACAATCGCTCCGATAATATCCGTTCCTCCGGTACTTCCGTTTGCTGAAAATACCAATCCTAATCCGGCTCCGCAGAGGAGTGCCCCGATCATGATCGCCATAAATGGTTGATCGTGCAATATAGGATTGCCTTTCAATAACCATTCAAAGAATGACAGCGAAGCGGAAAGCGAGAATACTCCGAAGATTGTTTTGATAAGGAATTTGAATCCCAGGATCTTCAGAGCAGCTAATAGTAAGACTACATTGATAACAAAGTATGAAACCGATACCGGTATTGCACCGCCGGTGGCAAAGAATATCAGTGCACAGATACCGCTTACACCACCGGTGACAATTTCATTAGACAGGATGAATGCATTGAATCCGAAACCATATAATAAGGTTCCGAACAAGATCATCAGATAATCCTGTATTGAATAATAAACTTTATAAAACTGAGCCGTTCTCATCAAATAACGATATTAACGATCTTACCCGGAACGACAATGATCTTTTTAGGAGTCTTGCCTTCCGTCCACTTAGCGGAACTTTCGTGGTTGAGAGCTGCCTTTTCAACCTCTTCACGGGGCATGTCAGCCGGAAGTTCCATACTGAAACGGGCTTTTCCGTTGAATGAGATAGCGTAAGTAACTGAGTTTTCTTTCAGATACTCTTCGTTGTGCTGAGGCCATTGAGCATCGCAAACTGTAGTCGTATGACCACATTCATGCCATAACTCTTCTGCAGTATGAGGTGCAAACGGAGCCAACAGAATGATCAATTGTTCCAGGATGGCACGTTTATTGCATTTCAGACTGCTTAATTCATTAATACAGATCATGAAAGCACTGATAGAAGTATTATAAGAGAAATGCTCGATATCGAATGTAACTTTCTTGATCAGTTTGTGTAATGATTTTAATTCTTCGGCTGTCGGTTCTGCATCTGTTATCTGCAGGCTGTCGGTATTTCCGTAGAACAAAGCCCAAAGCTTTTTCAGGAAACGGTGAACACCGTCGATACCGTTTGTATCCCAAGGTTTGGATTGTTCCAGCGGTCCTAAGAACATTTCATACAGACGTAATGTGTCGGCACCATACTTTTCAACGATCATATCCGGGTTTACTACGTTGAACATGGATTTTGACATCTTTTCAACAGCCCATCCGCAGATATATTTACCGTCTTCCAGGATGAACTCTGCGTTGTTATATTCCGGACGCCAGTTCTTGAAAGCTTCGACATCCAGGATATCGTTGTTTACGATGTTCACATCCACATGAATAGGAGTAACTTCATACTGGTCTTTCAGGTTTAGTGAAGCGAATGTATTGGTATCTTTTATGCGATATACAAAATTGGAACGTCCCTGGATCATACCCTGGTTAATCAGTTTCTGGAACGGTTCTTCTTCACAGATAACTCCCATATCATACAGGAATTTATTCCAGAAACGGCTATAGATCAAGTGACCGGTAGCATGTTCAGTACCACCGATATACAGGTCTACATTATGCCAGTATTCATTTATCTGTTTGTCTACCAATCCTTTGTCATTATGGGGATCCATATAGCGCAGATAATAAGCAGAGGAACCTGCGAATCCCGGCATAGTACAAAGTTCTAACGGGAAAATGGTTTTGTTATCTATTTGGGTCGTTTCGACTACTTCTTTCTTTACGGAATCCCAGGCCCATTTGGTTGCATGTCCTAACGGAGGTTCACCTGTAGCAGTCGGCAGGAATTTATCCACTTCCGGCAGTTGTAACGGCAATGCTTCGAAAGGTAACATCTGAGGCATTCCGTCCGCATCATAATATACCGGGAACGGTTCGCCCCAATAACGCTGGCGGCTGAAAATAGCATCACGTAAACGATAGTTTATCTTTACTCGTCCTAACTTATGATCCGATACATATTTCTTGGTAGCAGCGATTGCTTCTTTTACCGTCAGACCGTTTAATGATAAATCGCAGTAAGGACTAACATCGGGTCTCGGAGAATTGCAGACAATACCTTCTTTAGCATCGAAACTTTCTTCGCTAACATCGCAGCCTTCGATTAACGGGATGATAGGCAGATTGAAATGTTTTGCAAACGCATAGTCACGGCTATCGTGTGCCGGAACTGCCATGATAGCCCCTGTTCCATAGCCAGCCAATACATAATCGCTGATCCAGACAGGTACTGCATCACCTGTAAACGGGTTGATAGCGTATGAACCACTGAATACACCTGTCACAGAACGGTCGGCAATACGTTCACGTTCCGTACGTTTCTTGGTACGATTCAGGTAAGCATCGACAACTTGCTTCTGTTCGGGTGTTGTTAATTGTTCAACCAATTCACTTTCAGGAGCCAACACCATGAAAGTTACGCCGAACATGGTATCCGCACGAGTAGTAAAGATGGTAAATTCTATATCGCTATCTTTCACTTTGAACAGGATTTCAGCTCCTTCGCTGCGGCCGATCCAGTTGCGTTGTGTATCTTTCAGAGAGTCCGTCCAATCGATGGTGTCCAGTCCGTCCAGTAAACGCTGAGCGTAAGCAGATACACGCAGGCACCACTGACGCATCATTTTCTGTTCTACAGGGAAACCGCCACGTTCGGAAACGCCGTTCACTACTTCATCGTTGGCCAGTACGGTTCCCAGTTCGGAACACCAGTTGACCATTGTGTCACCCAAGTAAGCGATTCGGTAATTCAACAGTATAGCTTGTTTTTCTTTATCGCTCTTAGCTTTCCATTCTTCAGCGGTGAATTGCATTTCTTCTCCGCAGGCAACATTCAGACCTTCCGTACCTGTTGTTTCAAATGCTTCGATCAGGTTTTCGATGGGTAATGCTTTCTTTTCGTCGTTGCAATAATAACTGTTGAACATTTTGATAAATGCCCATTGTGTCCAGTGATAATATTCCGGGTCACAGGTACGGATTTCGCGGCTCCAGTCATAGCTGAAACCTATCTTATCCATCTGCTCGCGATAACGGGCGATATTTTGTTTCGTAGTTACCTCAGGATGTTGTCCGGTTTGGATGGCATACTGTTCTGCAGGCAGACCATACGCATCGTATCCCATCGGGTGTAAAACATTGAAACCCTGCAGGCGTTTGAAACGGGAATAAATATCAGAAGCAATGTAACCGAGCGGATGACCAACATGTAGTCCAGCTCCTGATGGGTAAGGAAACATATCCAACACGTAGTATTTGGGTTTATCTTTATTCTCCTTCACTTTATAAACCCCATTGGCAATCCAGTATTCGTGCCATTTTTTCTCAATTTCTCTGAAATTGTACTCCATAATATTTAATCGTTTTATATCGTTTTCAGTTTAAAGCCACAAAGTTAGTCAATTTATTTAGTTTTACTTCACATAACCTATTTTCGGTCGGGAGTTACCTGGCTTTTCTTTATTTTTTGTAGCAAGTTCTGCCAGGGCAAGATAGATATCATCAAAATGTTGCTCGTAGTTTTCATGATCTTTACTGAGACTTTCAATATCTTCCTGAAGAAACTTGACTTGCTGCTCCAGTTCTGATAGTTTCTTATTAGTTGGTGACTGATCGTAGTTTGCAATCAGTTGTTTTCTCATTTGGACGAAGGCACGCATAATGTTACGGTTTATTTCTATAGCAATGTCACTATTTAATACTGAAGATAACATGGCTACACCTAATTCGGTGAAAGCGAAAGGCATGTATTTGAAGTTTTTTCCTCTTCCTTTGTTCAAGGTCACAATTTGTGACCTTGAAAGTTCCTCTTTAGAAAGTTCAAACATAAAGTCCTCATCTTCAAATCGTTTTATATTACGTTTTACAGCTTGTTTTAAAACTTTGGTTTCAATACTATATAACTCTGCAAGATCGAAATCCAACATAACTTTTTGTCCTCTGATCTCATAAATTTTGTTTTGTATTACCTGTAAATTCATAGTTTATAAATTTTGGTGATTAATAAGTGGCTAAATGTATGAATAATATTTATTTATCCTTGTCCCCTTCGATGAAAAAAGGCAAAAGTGATACATAAAGTGGTAGATAACGAATAATAATTGTAGATACAATGAACTATCTAAATCTACCTCCAGAAATGTGACAAATTATTTTTTACCGATGGAATGTCGGATACTTGTTATGGAACCGGTATCCGATACCTAGCATTAAGTAATTGGGAGTATGGAAGTTTTGCAGATTATATCCGATATGGATAAATGAGCTGCGGGTAACTTCTATTTTAAGAGCTAGGACCTGATATAAACCTTTCAGGTCACCTCCCCGGTGTATTACATTTCCTCCTAAACCTATTCCGACTGTAAAATAAGGCATTACGTATTCGGCACGGGCGGAAAGTCCCAGTGCCAGCTGGTAACTGAGTGGCGGCCGGTAAAACTGTTCGGTCGAAGATGATGACGGGTCGGCATAGATATTGGCACTCTCGTCATAAATGCCGTCCACGGATACACCGGCACGGAAGTTATATCCGAAATTATACATCGGATTGATATTGAACCCTGCTACCGCAAAAGCTCCCGGTGCGGCAATCTGTCCTTCTCCTACATAAACACCTTTTCGCCTCCAGGAACCGAACAGAACGACATCATAACTGATATGACGGGGAAAGCGGGGGACAGGAGGCTGGAAGAACGGCTTGGAAAATAAATCTCCATTTCGATTGAAGTTATATACTAATCCTACTTTCAGTCCGATCGTATTCAGTCCGGCATTCGGAAACCGGGTATTTCCATTCGAGAAGTGTGTTAGATCGACTCCCGCCGTCAGGTCCAGTTCTTTTGAGAGGATATAGTTCAGATAGAAGTTCGTATTGATATATGCATTGATTTTCGATCCGATCACTTTGTTGTATCGGTTATCGTATTCATCATAAGGCTTCCAGCCGAAAGATACCCCGAAGTTCCATTCATAGTTGAGCGATAAACGCGGATTGATCCGGGCGATCCGGGCTCCCTGGAACAGGTAAATGGCAAAAGGATTTCCTATCTCTTCTTTATCTTCAAACGAATACATGGACAATCCGAGACCCTGGTAAGAACCTCTGTAAATCCGGTCCGTATAGCTGTTCGGATAGTATTGGAAAGAGTATTTCAAATGGGCGGAGACGGATTTCCGAATCGGTTCCATATCCATATTATCTCCTCTCAGGAAAGAGTTGGTAGGGAAAATATAGGTAGGTCTGGCATCGATACCTATTCGATGAATCAAATGACGCGAGTAGGATATGGAATCTGTCATATCCCCCGGTACGTTTTTATGTATCCCTTCATCAGCGAATGCAATGCCGGATAGAAAGCACATTGCAATCAGGATAATCAGTACATTCAACCTCTCTGTTCCACTTTTCATACGTTTCTCTACTCGTTTGTTATTTGATAGATAATCAGGGTCAAATACCTAATATCTCGCAAATATAACATTTTAGAGCGTTTACTATAGCTTATAATTGCTTCATTTTTACTTTTGTACCATAAAGTTATAGATTCCTGATCCTATTTCTATTTTGATCCGTCCATTTGTAAGAGGACTGAACTTCATTCCCTGTCGTGTTTTCAAGGGTATTCCGCTTTCCGATATTTGCTCGATAGTACTGGCGGGGAGACAGACTGAAGCCTGGCTGTTTGCCGGTATTTCGACTCGCAGTTCGAATGTATCCTCATTGTCTTTCCAGTCCGACCGGATCAGTCCGTAGGGAGATTCGTAGGATGTATTGGCATTGCGGATATCGCCTACCAGTTCCGGTTTGATAACGATATTCCTGAAAGCTACCGACTTTTTTTCCTGCCGTATGCCGCCGAGTCCACTGAAAAGCCATTCCATCAGGTGTCCCAGCATACAATGATTATTGGAAACAAATCCGTATGCCTGCCATGATTCTGTCAGGGAAGTAGCGCCATGTGCGAGTTGCCAGCCATAGCCGGGAACGTCGTATTTACAATTCATATCGTAAATCACATCGGATGCATCATTCTCTTCCAGCGCGCGAAGCACATACCGATATCCGACATCACCTGCTGTCAGGGCATTGTTCCTGTCGCGGATATCAGCGATCAGATTCTTGAATACCTGCTCTTTGTTCTCCGGTTCGACCAATCCGGTATATAAAGCGATAGCATTGGCAGCCTGGCTGTTGCGATCGTATTTATGATTCGATCTGTTCCAGAAAGTATCGTTGAATGCTTTTTTGATCCGGGCTGCCTGTCCGGCATATTTGTCGGCATCAGCCGGTTTATTCAATAACGATGCTATCTTTTGCATGATCGTCGTATTATAGTAGAAAATAGCAGTCGCTGTTACTCCGTTGGAAGTCAGCTGTGATTCGCCGGGATGATTCGGACCGATGTCGTACCAGTCTCCCAGACCGTAGGAAATGATATAGTTATCGGCTTTCGATAGCAGATAATCCAGATAACGCTGCATGTCGGGGTAATTCTTTTCGATGAGTTGTTTATCCCCGTACCATTGGTAGACATACCAGGGAGAGATAATAAAAGCACTACCCCATTCGGGTGTGTCTTTGAAACCTCCTTCAAACTCCACCAGTTCGGGGGCTGTGGTGGCGATCTGCCCGTTCTCTGCTTGTGTCGAACGCATATCGTTCATCACTTTCTCATAAAAACGGGCCATATTGTACCGGTATTGGATAGAGTATTGCATCAGGTGGGCCACTTCCTGCCAGCCTAGTTTTTCCCGGTGGGGACAATCCGTCAGGACACTTGCCATGTTGCTGCGGACAGACCAGTCGATCAGGTTATATATTTTGTTGAACATTTCATTGGAACAACTGAATGACCCCGTTTCCTCTGCAGAGTTGCAGGTATGGAGTCCGGTGATATTCACTATTTCAGGTAGTTTTTCCGGATTCGGTTCTCCGCTTGGAACAGCCCCTTCGATTTGTACATAACGGAAACCGTAATAAGTGAATTGTGGTTGCCATGATTCCGTTTGATTGCCTTTGGGGGTATAAGTGAAATAAAAAGGATCGCCGGAGGCACTTTGATTGATACTGTTATCAGGATTCAGTAATTCTGCCGGATAGAGTTTGACTGGCTGTTTACCGTTTGCCCGGACTGTCAGCCTGAGAATGCCGGAAAAGTTTTGTCCCAGGTCATACACCCAGCCTCCTTTTTCTGTCCGGAGGATACGGACTGTCGGGATATGATCGCGAACTTTTAACGGAGGGATACGTTGGGATAATAATGTTGTTTTCCAGTTGGAATCGATGGCTTTGTTCCAGTTTTTATCGTTGAAGCCGGGTGATGACCATCCTTCCTGTTCTTTGGTGGCATCGTAATCTTCTCCGCCGTAAATACTGCTGAAGGTAATAGGACTTTCGGTTACTTTCCAATCTGTGCCGGAGACGATATTTTGTATACTGCCGTCGGTATATTCCAGTTGTATCTTCATAATAAATTTAGGTGCTCCGTAGGAAGTGAGCATTTTGTAATACCGTTCTCTCGGAATATTGAAAAAGCCGTTGCCCAGCATGATCCCTACCGCGTTACTGCCTTGCTGTAACTGTCCGGTAATATCGAAAGATGCATAAAGAGCACATTTATCATACTTGGTCCAACCCGGATCGAGGAAATGATCTCCTACCTTATTTCCGTTCAGGAACAGGTCGAAATGACCGAGTCCGGAAACATAGGCGACAGCACGTTTTAACAGTTTGCCGACCATGAACTCTTTTCTGAATTGGGGCAGGCGATACATTCCCGTTTTCTTATCACCGAGAACGTTGTTTGCCAGCGGAGCATGGATGCCGGTAGTGATAATCTCATCCTTTTTATCTTTTTCTAAAGCGATCCATTTGGCATTACTCCAATCTTTTTCCGAAAGTAATCCGATATGGAACCGATTGACGGAACTCCAGGGAGATACATTCCCTTGTTTATCCCATATCCTTACTTTCCAGAAATAAGTATGTCCGGCTTTTATCCCGTTCCCTTCAAAAGGAACCAGAATAGAGGCCGGACTATTTACCTTCTGGCTGTTCCAGACAGTGCCGTTGTCGGAGTTGAGAGCTTCCGGAGTGTCGGCTACTAAGATTTGCCAGGCGGATTGCTCAAAGTTTCTTTCCTCCGCATTGATCTGCCAACTGAAACGGGGTTGAAGTTTTTCTATTCCCAAGGGATTCGTTTCCTGCTCGCATGTTAAGTGATGGACAGAGAAAGAACCTTTGGCAAACATTGCCAATGAGAGGAAGGAAAACAATATGGAGAGACGGAATGACCTTGTCTTTTTCATTTTGTACAGAATTAAAGTGTTACGATCCAAGCTGTACAAAGATGCTCATTTATAAGTAAAAGAAAGTATTAAAAATGATTTTATGACTTAGGAAAATGACACCTCCTGCCTTTTACTTATTCATTTCCTTCGTGATCTCCTGAATATCCTGCAAAGTAAAGTTGCCTGATAACCGGATCACATTAAAACTTTTGTCCGTATCGGCGAGCATGATCAGTTCGCTGATCAGGTCTCCCTTTTGTTTTACATAGAAAGTAGCACGTGTCTTACCGTCTTTTACCTTCATCAGTTCTTCATGATCCTTACCGATCAGGTTTTTGAAGTCGTTGCGCATAGTCTCTTTTATACTATTGTTCTCGGTCGTAAGGATTTGCAGACCTTCTATTTTTCCTTTCAGGTTCATCAGGTTGAGGCCGTTCGTTTCAAAATTAGGCATCATCTGGAACATGGCTTTCGAGATAGAAACGGAGGTGACATTATCCATTTCGGAATATTTGTCGAACAGTTTGTTTTGTGCAAAACAGATACTTGTGCAGCATAGAAAGAGAAGGAGTAATATATTTTTAGTTTTCATCTTATCAGTCATTTAAATGTTTATTCAGAATACGGTTTACTTTATTTATTTCCTGTTGGGCATCGTTTATCTGGTCGATTCCCTTGTTCAGGTTGGAAGACATAAAAGCGAGTGCTTTCTGGGCGGCTATGGCGGCTTCCTGCGGATTGGTATAAGTATCGGCCAACTGTTGTTTGCCTGTATTCAGGTCTGTCAGTCCGAAGATACCGACACAAAGCAACAGGATAGCTGCGACGGCTCCGCTAAGCCAGTACAATGAACGGCGGTGAAAAGATGAACGGACCGTCTCTTTCTTTTCAGCGGCAGCCCAACTGTCGATCTGCTGCTCCAACCGTTCGGAAAGTCCTTCCGGCAACGTCTGGTCCTCCCGGAGGACTTTGTTGATTAATTCATCTATCTGTTTATCGTTCATATTCGTATATTTTATCAAATTGTTCCCGGATTACTTTGCGTGCCCGGGAGAGTAACACGCGTATGTTTACGGCATTCAGGCCGGTGATCTGTTCTATCTCGTCCATCGAGCAATCGTCTATTCCCCGAAGGCGGATGACTTGTCGCTGATTTTCAGGCAGTCGGTCGATCAGTTGCCGGATTTTCTGTTCCTTATCCTTTGTTTCCAGTTCTTTTTCCGGGGAAGCATCGGTTGCCAGCGTAATGACTTCTCCTATTTCTTCTTCCCGGCGGGTGGCACGGGGCGACCGGAGGAAGTCGAGGCAGAGGTTTTTGACCAGCGTGACGCAGAAGGCTTCGGGGTTTGCTATATCGGGCAAATCATCCCTTTTATTCCATAACTTGAAGTAAGCATCCTGCAGGATATCTTCGGCGTCCGCTTTGTTTTCGACAAGTGCATAAGCGATCCGGAAGAGCTTGGGATGGAAGGAGAGGAACTTTCGTTTAAAGCTCTCAGCATCCATTCCCATGATCTATCATCACTTTGTTTACGTCGGACGGTTTGATTTTACCTTTGATGCGGACCAGGGCATTCCTGCTACCGGTCGTGAGAACTACCAGTTCGCGGATCATATCTTTTTCAATGCGGACCATTACTTTCGTGCGGCTGCCTTTCTCATTGGAGGTAAGCATTGTTTCGAAGCCCGGGTCTTTCAGTTCTTTGATCGCTTTGACAAAACGTTCTTTTATCTCGTTTTTACAGTCGCTGAATTCGATCACTTCAATGCCGTTCACTCCCATGGTTTCGGTGAATATACTGGCAAGTTTCATGGTGATATTACCTATCTTGACATGATTGATCTGTTCTATTTTAGAGAATTCTTTGAACAGGTCGTTCATAGTCTGGCTATTTCCTGCCTGGCAGATCAAGATCAGTGCCAGGATAACAAAGTATCGTTTCATCTTCCTATTGTATTAAATGATTACTAATCCGGTTTATTTCCGCCTTCCTTTTGCGCGCTTTGGAAGAGCTTCATAAGGGAGACGGGAGCAACGGATAAGTTGTTACAAAGAAAGAGAAAAAAATAATATGCCAATGGGGTAATGTGCCAATATGCCAATTATTTTGAAGTGGTGGCTTTGTCTTTACTTTCCGCTATTTCAACAAAATAGACGCTCGAACAAATCAGGAGGATGGCGATCATCTGGAACCAGCTGAAACGGTCCTGGCCGATGGAAAGGGAGACGATGGTGGCAACGATCAGTATCAGGTAGCCATACAGGGCAACCAGTGTCGTACTCAGATATTTCAGTCCGATAGGGATCAGCAGGTAGCTGATCGTCGTGGGGAAGATGAGGACGAACATCAGAACGAGGAAAGGAGTCCATTCAAAATGGCTGAATAGATGGGCGTCGAAGCCGGTAACAGCCATGACGGCCAGTGAAGAGAAAGCTGCTCCGAGGAAACTGTAACGTAGCATATTGAGTGAACTGACCCTACCCAGCACGACATTGCTTATGATTAAATAGGCGGCGTATGCAATGGAACTGAGCATGCAGAGCATGTTGCCGGTAAAAGCATCCGAGGCCAGGTCGTCGCTTTTCTGTGTCAGGATACAGAGTAGGGCACCACCTAATCCGATGGTAATACCGATGATTTTCATTGCTGTGATCCGTTCTTTCAGGAAGATAACAGACAGGATGAATACCCAGATCGGCTGCAGACTGCTGAACAGTGAACTGGATACCGGCGTTGTTTTGCTGACTCCTATCAGGTAGAAGAACATGAAGCCGAACAGTCCGATCGCTCCCAGAAGGAACAAGGTAACCTTTTCACGCAGCGTTGTCTTGTCCTGTTTCCAGAATATACTGATAATCCAGAACATAAGGGCTCCGAATACACATCGGAACATGACGCCTGTCAGCGGTGCGATCCATAAAGGAAGCAGATATCTGAGCGCGTTCGCATTCAGACCGCTGAAGGTTTTCGATACGATCATACTTAGGTTGGCTTCTGTCTTTTTATTCTTCATAAGCTTAGCGTTTATATGCACCTTTAATTACTTTTGAAACTATCGTTGAACAGGAACGAATCCTGTTTGATATAAGCCCAAACAGCTGCTGCCAGGGCAATGGTCATATTGAATATGAAGGCAAACTGTTGTGTTTCTATATGGAGCATATCTTTAAATACATTTATAATGAACGGGCATAACAGGATCGCCAGATAATTCATCGCCATCACGAAAGCCAGTGCCAGCGTTACTTTTTCCGGGATAGCCGTGCGGGTTGTCTTGTCGTAAGCGATCGGCTGGATAATGCCATAGGCAAGCCCGGTAAAAACACAGCCTAAACCGATCAGCCATTCTGTCCTTGAAATCAGGATCAGCAGCATCCCCAGCGCAATCGAGAGCAGGCAATAGAATTTTGTTTTCTTACCCAGTAAATCTACGATCTGGTTCAGTACGAACCCCGGAGCCATGATCGCCAGGAAAAACAGCGAGATCATGATACCCGAATTACCACTGGTAAAATGATATTCTTTCATTAGGAAAGGCAGGTTGAAACTGACAATGATGACGAGGTAAGTCGCCAGTCCGTAAAATCCCATGATCTGTACAAGGTGCCTGACCTGTATACCGAATTTTCCGAATGCCGGATCGCTTTCTTTTCCTTTTTCTTTGGTTGAAACAGTTGCAGAAGCGGGTAGGGGATTGATATTCTTTTTCAGGTAGAACGACAAGACGATTGAAATAAGCGGAAAGAGATAAACCAGGAACGGCAAATGCCAGTTGATCTCCGCCAGATAACCGGTCAGTACGGTTGCCAACACCAGTGTCACGTTGGTGATCGCAGAACTCAGGCCGAATTGCTTTGTCCGGTATGTACCGATAAAGAATCGTGAAATAAGCCCGGTAGAAAGGGGAACGATCAGTCCTGAACCGATTCCAAGCAATGCGCTGACAGCGATCAGTTGCCACATTTTGGTCGAGAGCAGGTACAGGACACCGCTTACGGCAAAGATGCTTAACCCGATCTGTAATAACCAGATATTATTGATCTTTTCAGTCAGCTTCCCGGACAGGATTATGAACGGTATGATCAACAGGGAAGGCAGCGACGACAACATCTGTATATCCAGTTCCGTCGAATGCGGAAATATCGCCGAAAGCTTTCCCAGGATAGGAGAAACGGCCAGTCCCGGCAGCGCGTTCAGTGCCGAGATCGACCATATACCTATTAATGTGATGAGGGGAATCGTCCCCTGTCCTGTCTGTATTCTCATACTTCTTCTTTTTATAGAACTGAAAACAATCTTAACTTCCGAATGTTCAGTTTATTCACTTATATACTTATAAAATGCTTTAATTGGAATAGTTTCAGTTAAAAGACAGACTGATTTTAGTGCTTTTATATAACGTTATTTTAATAAACCCCAAATATTGCATGTTTAACCAAAAACGGAGAACAATTGCCGTTGGAGGCTGTTTTTGCACTACAAATCGACGCACGAATGTCGGTTGCGCCAATTCTTAAATAATTAAAAACAAAAAGACATGAAAGATTCAAGTTTTAGAGAAGGTGATGCCAAAACCGCGATTTTTGGCTCTAATGCGATGTTGCATCCGGCTCCGGTAGATGTAATCCCCGATGGTCCTACCACTCCGGAAATTGCCTATCAGATGGTAAAAGACGAAACTTTCGCTCAGACACAACCCCGTCTGAACCTGGCTACATTCGTTACTACCTGGATGGATGATTATGCAACGAAGTTGATGAACGAAGCAATCAACATCAACTATATCGACGAAACTGAGTATCCACGTATCGCTGTGATGAATGCGAAATGTATCAATATCATGGCCAACCTGTGGAACAGCCCCGAACAGGCGCAATGGAAAGCCGGTGCATTGGCGATCGGTTCTTCCGAAGCATGTATGTTGGGTGGTGTTGCTGCCTGGTTGCGTTGGCGTGAAAGAAGATTGGCCCAAGGTAAACCAGTTGACAAACCTAATTTCGTTATCTCTGCCGGTTTCCAGGTTGTATGGGAAAAGTTTGCTCAGTTATGGCAGATCGAAATGCGCCAGGTGCCTTTGACACAGGAACATATTACTCTCGACCCGCAGGATGCCCTGAAGATGTGTGACGAAAATACAATCTGTATCGTTCCTATCCAGGGTGTTACATGGACAGGTCTGAACGATGATGTGGAAGCTTTGGACGCTGCCCTCGATGCCTATAATGCAAAGACAGGCTACGATATTCCTATCCATGTGGATGCAGCTTCCGGTGGTTTCATCCTGCCGTTCCTGAAACCGGAGGTTAAATGGGACTTCCGCCTGAAATGGGTACTTTCCATCAGTACTTCAGGACATAAGTTCGGATTGGTATATCCGGGTTTAGGCTGGGTAGTATGGAAAGACAAGAAATACCTGCCGGGTTCCATGTCTTTCAGTGTAAATTATTTAGGTGCAAACATCACTCAGGTCGGTTTGAACTTCTCTCGTCCTGCAGCTCAGATCCTGGGACAATACTATCAGTTCATCCGTCTCGGATTCCAGGGTTACAAGGAAGTGCAGCAGAACAGTATGGCTGTAGCCGATTACCTGCATGCTGAGATCGGCAAGATGGCTCCGTTCCAGAACTACAGCAAAGAAGTGGTAAACCCATTGTTTATCTGGTATCTGAAACCGGAATATGCTAAATCGGCCAAATGGACATTATATGATTTGCAGGATAAACTGAAACAGAGCGGATGGATGGTTCCGGCATATACATTGCCTGAAAACCTTGAAAACTGGGTTGTTATGCGTATCGTTGTCCGTCAGGGATTCAGCCGCGACATGGCAGACCAATTACTGGGTGACATCAACAACGCGATCGTTGATCTGGAAAAACTGGAATATCCGACGCCGACCCGTATCGCACAGGACAGAAACCAGAAAGTAAAAGGTTCTGTATTCACTCACACAGGTATTCCAAAATCAACTAAGTAAGCTGTTTGAATATGGATAAAAAGATTTCCGTTTCGCAAATAAAGGAAGCAGCTCAGGAGGCCTATGAGATGTACAAAAGCAACACGGATGGAAAGAATGCCGATTATATCCCTTATCTGGCTAATATAGATAAGAACCTGTTCGGTATCAGCATCTGTCTGTTGGACGGAAGTATCATCCAGCTGGGCGATTCCGAATACCGCTTCGGTATCGAATCTGTGTCGAAGGTACATACCGCTGTGTTGGCTTTGCGCCAGTACGGGGCACAGAAACTTCTTCAAATGATCGGGGCCGATGCAACCGGACTGCCGTTCAACTCTATCATGGCTATCCTGCTGGAAAAGGATCATCCGTCTACTCCGCTGGTGAATGCCGGTGCGATCACTGCTTGTAGTATGGTACAGCCGGTAGGTGATTCCAATAAAAAATGGGAGGCGATCGTCTCCAATATCACCGATCTTTGCGGCAGCGCGCCTCAACTGATCGACGAACTGTATAAATCGGAATCGGCTACCAATTTCAACAACCGCTCGATTGCCTGGTTGCTGAAGAACTACAACCGTATCTATGACGATCCGGATATGTCGCTCGACCTGTATACCCGTCAGTGTTCATTGGGAATCACAGCCGCTCAATTATCTATCTGCGGTGCCACGATTGCCAACGACGGTCTGAATCCGGTATCCAAAAGGCAAATATTCGAGGCATCCTTGTCACCGAAGATCACTTCCCTGATTGCTACCGTAGGTTTCTACGAACATACGGGTGACTGGTTGTACACTTCCGGCATCCCTGCAAAGACAGGTGTAGGTGGTGGTGTAATGGGCGTGATGCCTGGCCTGTTCGGTATAGCTGCTTTTGCCCCTCCAATTGACAGTGCAGGTAACTCTGTAAAAGCACAATTGGCTATCAAGTATATAATGAATAAACTGGGTCTGTCTATTTTTAACGGCGACCGGGTTACAATAACTGAATAACAAACAGTTTATTCTCTTAATTGGCAAGCCTCTTTGTCCCTTATTCATAGGGCGGGAGGCTTGTTTTGTTGATACTATAAATGATTTAGTATATCTTTTATATCTAATTGTAGTCGGGAGAAAGCAAACCATTTTTTACCTAAATCCTTTAATGAAGCACCTATATGATAAAGTTCTTTTTCATCGATAATTAGGAAACTTCCATACGATCCATTCTCTGGTTAATGGAATATCCTTTCAATAAATAACTTCGAAGTACCTGGGTAGCCCACTGGCGAAATGCGGTTGCATTCTTGGAGTTGACTCTGTAACCAACGGAAATAATTGCATCCAGATTATAAATCTTGGTTACATAATTCTTTCCATCTTGAGCAGTTAGTTCCACTTTGGAACTAACTGAATTTTTATCCAGTTCACCACTGTTGAAAATGTTCTGTAGATGCTTTGTTATTGCTTGTCGTTTGGTGCCGAACAATTCGGCAATCTGAGCCTGTGTCAACCAGACTGTTTCATTCTGTAGTCTGACTTCTAACCGTAAAGCGGATTGGGATTGATAAATGATGATTTCATCTTTGCTTTCCATAATTAATCTGTTTTGATTGTTAATATGGAAACAAAAGTATTAAAATTAATTGGTATACAATATAAATTGATTCATATTTTAATAATTGCTTCTTGACATTATTATGCAAGTATATATTTATTATTATGCTTATGACAACAACCTTCTTCACCTATGTCGATACATTGGTGAAACGTAAACGCAAGGCTGGCAAATATTCAACTGCCGACCTTTACCGTGCTTCTTCCAACTGGTTGCTGCGGTTCTGCGGAACTGCCGATCTGTCGTTCGACGACATTACCCCTGGTATGATAGACCGTTTTTGTGACTGGCTCCTGGCGCTGGGGCATCTGAAAACGAACTCGGTAAACAGCTATCTCAGCAGTTTCCGGGCTATCTATCATACAGCAGTTCGTGAAGAATTGGCCCCTGTCAATCGTCTCTCGCCTTTCGCACATCTCAACCTGCGGCAGGAGGAAACAGCCAAACGGGCCCTTCGTATCCAGGCAATGGAAGAGATCGCCCGGATGGATCTCTCAGTCGAGCCGGAGTTACAGGTTGCCAGGGATTTCGCGCTTTTCTCCTTTCTTGCCTGTGGTATGCCGTTTGTCGACCTGGCTCATCTTACACACAACAATATCGTCGGTGATGAGTTGGTATATAATCGGTGTAAGACGAATGTCCTGGTACGTGTCGGTATCACTCCCGGTATGCGGCGGCTACTCGACAAATATTCGTTGACAGGTAACCGTTATCTTTTTCCTGTATTGCTGGAAGAGACAGACGGTGAACGATTACACGAGGTTTATAAACAAGCGCTGCACCGCTATAACGGTTGTCTGGTGGAGATAGGGAGTCGTCTCTCTATCCCGGTTTACCTTACCTCGTATGTTTTCCGGCATACCTGGGCGACAGAGGCTCTGCGAAATGATACCCCGGTGGCCGTCATCAGCCAGGCACTCGGGCATACTTCCGAGAGAACGACGCGCCACTATCTGGCAGCTCTCGATCAATCAAGACTCAATTCGGCAAATGAGGTTATTACAAAAGGATTGGATGTCTTGATAGGAGTGAGGGCGTAACCTTATTTGTGAAATAAGGTATTTTGCCCCGTTTTATACAAGCTGTGAAAAACAAAGTTTATACTAATGTGGGAACAGGGCAAATATAGGAATTTTATTTAGACAAAGACAAACATATCTGCCTATTATTAGGTGGGTAGGGGATGATTTAGATTAAAAGATGAAATTCATACGTTTTTTCATGAGTTATGGGTATAGTAAGGCGGAGGGTATCTTTTCCCTTCTTGAGAGGAGGCAGGGTGTGTGTTAATACTCTAAATAAAGACTATCCAGATAGAAAATCACAGATAAAACAGTTAAATATCCGCGTCAATCTATGTAGTTCGTGCTTTTGTACAGCAATTTACACACCCCTACCCCTTCTCGAGAGGGGAGGAAGTTACTCTCTGTATATGATAATCGTAAGATAAACTGTAACCTTATTTCACAAATAAGGTTACAGATCCATAGGTAACGCCTTGTCCAACCAGCAGGCTCAATCATTTATTATTATGGCTGAAAAAATTATTTTGACTGCCGATCTTTACGACAACGCCGTCACGGAGCGAAAAGGCGATTACACAGCGAAGCCCCGTATTACAGGAACAGTACGAAACCATCAGATTGCCGAACGCATCCTGGCAAGAGGTTCTGAATTACGTCTGGATACAATCGAGTATATCCTGGGTATGAGTGATCAGGAAAAGGTAACTGCTATTGCCGAAGGTAAAAGTGTTGTTGACGGTGTAGGCCAGTACATGGCTACTATTACCGGTTCCTTTGAAGGTGAAAAAGCTGCTTTCGACCCTGCTAAAAACAGACTCACCGCGAGTTATGTCCCCGGCAAACTACTGCGTGACACATTGAAAAATGTGGAGATAGATACTCGTACGGCTGTCACTGGCCCGGTCATCAACTCGATTATCGACTCTACAACCGGTGAAATGAATACCCAACTCACTTCTGCTGCCCCTGCTGTTATCAGTGGGTCCAATATCAAAGTGGCCGGTGACGATGCGGGTATAGGTGTTTTCTTCACAAAAACCGGCGGTACGGCACAGAAATGTTCATTGCTGATCCATAACAATCCTTCGGAACTGACTGTTATGATGCCTGCTCTTGAAGACGGCGAATACACGTTGAGCATCATTACCCAATCGGCTGCGGGTAACAAGCTCGTAAAAGAACCGCGCACTTATACCTTCCCGGTATTGCTTTATGTGGGTAACAAACCGAGTGGTGGAGGAGGAGACCGTCCTGAAATCGAGTAATACTATCCGATCAACGTTGGTTAGACCGATTAACCAATGGCAGAGACACTGTCTAACCGGAGGCAGTTAAGACTTCTAACCAACGTTGGTTAGGTTATGCGCCTAAAATATGTTAAATGAAATAAAGTACTTAAATTCTAATATTTACCTATTTGCACATGAAAAAGATTAATACAAGCCAATCTAAACTAACCACCTCTCTGATTTGGCTGGTGTTTTTGGGAGGTATTTTAATATCGCTGCCTGCTAAGGCTCAAACTACTGTGAGCGAGTTACAACAATTGATTAATGATGTTCCGGCTAAAGGAACGAAAGTCATTGATTTAGAAGGAAAAACTTACCAACAAGCCGATATGCTGGAAATTACCGGAGGTAGGAATATTACTCTAAAGAATGGTACACTTTTAAGATATAACTTTTATTCTCCCGGAACATTTGTGCATGTGATGGATAGTTATTTGACGTTAGAGTCTGTTGTTGTTGATGGCAACGAAAAAAATAAGAATACGGTAGGTCCTCTCATTAGTTTACGAAGTTCAGAACTAACAGTTAAAGCAGGAACAGTAATAACTAATAATGATATAACGAGCAAAGTAACAGCCGGAGGTGTTATGGTAGACGGAAGTTCTTCTTTTGTTATGACAGGAGGAGAAATAGGTGGCTGTTATGATTATAACATGGGGCAAGTCTATGTTGCTAAAGGAGGACAGTTCACAATGACTGGTGGTACCATCCGTTCTGTTTGTACCGAAGGCAATGCTACAATAGGAGGTTCAGCCAAGATTACATCTTACTTTAGACTGAATGGAGAGTATCATCTGATGCTTTCTTCTGCTTTGGAAAATGTAATTCCTATTTGGAGAATATTGGCAAAAGAAGGTGCCATTGCTGTGACAGCTACGGATGGATACACTTTGACAACTGATGATGTTGCTAAATTCAAGGATTATCAAAATAATTGGTCTTTTGATCTAAAAGATGGCAATATTATATGTACCGAACAGTCTTCCACTGTGAACAGCGAAGACGAACTACAAAAGAAAATAGATGCGGCTCCGGTAGGAAGCACAGGCTCTCCCACCTCTATATCTATTGGAAATGTGGAAATTACGAAAGGTGTCACTATTGATGGTAAATATATTACATTGACAGGAGGGAGCATTATAGGAAACAGCAGTAATTCCTGGATTACCCTGAAAGGAGGAGGACTTAATTTGAATCAAATAAATATAACTCGAAAAGGATCATCAAATGGTTCACCTGTATATCTCGACAGAGGGGGACAATTGATTATCAATAATTCAATCATTGACGGCGAACGGGCTTTGGAAGGTGCTATCAATGTAGGGTCCCAGTCCGGATCCATAGTAATAAATCAGGGTACAATAAAGGGTATTATTTCCAATATGAATGCTTCATTAACCTTTAACAGTGGAAGTGCTACTACTATATTTAGCAAAGTACCGGTCAAGTTGAGTGGAAACGTGCAGATAAGCGGTGGTGTCTCATGTGAAATTATTTTGATGAGTGCCCCTCTTTACAAGTTGAAAATGGCGATATTAAACCAATCTTCCAATGTTATAGCCAGCGGTACAGGTGGTTTCATTCTGACGGAAAACTATCTTTCCATGTTTGAATGCATTGATACCGAATATAAATTGGTGTGGAAAAACAATCAGATCCTTTATGAAAAGACAGGTGGAGAGACACCCTCTGTAATAGAGACAGAAGATGAACTGCAAAAAGCCCTTGATGCTGCATCCCCAGGTTCTGAATCTGCCCCAACGATCATACCCATCAAGAATGTGACATTGACAAAGCCTCTTACCATCGATGGTAAATATATAACCTTCAATGGAGGAAGTCTGGTATCTTCCAACAGCTCTGCTAAGATAAACATTAAGAAAGGCGGACTTATTCTGGATAATATTTCACTCTCTGCCGGATGGAGCAGTTCCGGTAAATTCATTACAGTAGGCAGCAATGGAACACTGGTAATTCGTTCGACAGCTACTATCAGCAGTAACTCCAAAGACTTGAATTTGATTTATATAGAAGCAGGAAGTACATTGAAAAATGAGGGGATTATTACCGGATGTATATCGAGTAGCGGTATACTCTATTTAACCAATGGTACAATTCACGGCCAGGTGAGTTCTTTTGGCCTGTTTTACCTGTCAGGAACAGTGAAGATAGATACCGGAGTCTATCTTTCCGGAAGTGCCGCGATAACGATGACGAGTGTTCCTAAATATCTATTGCAGATATTAACCGACGGTGAATCATCCACTGTCGTAGTTAAAGGGGGAAGTGGTTTTGTTCTTTCTGAATCGTATTTAAATAAGTTTGTCTGTATAACGGAAAACTGGCAGTTTATCTGGAGTAACAATCAAATTTTGGTAGTAAAAATACAAAGTACGAATTATAAAGTAACCTGGAATATACCCTCCGGTGTAACAGTCAAACCGGAAAGCGGATATAATGCTACTTCTATCGTAAAAGGAGGTGATTTCAAGTTTACAATCGTCTTTCCTTCCAACAAAAAAGTAATTGTAAGGCAAGGTTCTATCGTGATAACTCCCGATGCGAATGGGGTCTATACACTTACCAACATTCAGGCAGATATAGTATTGACAATAACGTTGGAAAATAAAATAGGATATACGGTAACTCTTCCTTCTCAAACCGGTTTTGATATTAAAGTTGTTGACGGATATGACGCTTCACTTATACTGGAAGGTGCTGATTTCAAATTTAGTATCAAACCGAAAGCCGGGTATGAACAGTATATTGTAAAAGTGTTCGTCAATAATACGCTTATAACTCCTGTCGGCGGATCGGTATATACTATTGTAAATGTACATGCCAACCTGGTTGTGAGAATAGAGGTAACACCCCCAGTCATTGAAGGAGTGTTCAATATTATTTGGAATGCAGACGAAGGAGTAACGTTAGTTCCTGAATCCGGCTATGATAAGAATACAGTGAAGCCAGGGGATGATTTTAAGTTCCATATTGTAACAGATGCCTTACATAAAGGTTGGGAGATGCTGGTACGGGTTGACGGTATTCTTCTTTCTCCTGACATTTGGGGTATATATACCATATCAAACATTCGTTCGAATAAAATTATAGAGATTACTATATCTGAAGTATTTAATATAACATTCGTAAAACCGAGAGAAGATGTAAAAATGGTGGTTGAAACGGGTTATAATCCGGAAAGGGTACTGGCCGGAAATGATTTCAGATTCCGACTGGAGAGTAAGTATAAAGCCAACCAGTTACAGGTGATAGCCAATGGAGAATTATTGATACCTGTAAATTCTGTATATACTATTTACAATGTATACGAAAATAAGATTATAACTGTAACTGTCAATACATCTGTCGGAAATGAAGATATTCATTCCGACCGGGTAGAAATAGTAATAAGGGATCATAAACTCTGCATCAAGCATCAGGAGATGAAAAATATACCTTTATATATAACTTCATTCGGAGGAAGTATCGTTAAGACAAGCCTGCTGAATGGAACCTACACTGAAATAGATATTCCTGTCAAAGGGGCATATATTATTTTCTTTGAGGGATTCAGTCAGAAGATTGTAATAAAATAGTAAAGTAAAGTATTAAACAGGCATGGGTTTCATAAGATAAAAGAAGTCCATGCCTGCTTTTTATATCGAACGTCAGCGATCGGAGAAAGTAGTTTCCTGGCATGTTATTTTTCTCCTTCTGCCGGCTTTGATACCGTCTGCTGTTTCGGTTGAGGTGTATTGTCTCCATTATATAATTCATTCTTTTTCTTATTCGCATTCTGTACCAGGCTGGTTACATAAACGGTAAAGATAGGGAACATCATCATCCCCAATGCAGCCAGCAGGACCGATAATATCCTTCCTGTCGGAGTGACGGCATATATATTCGAACCGACTGTCGTCACGTCCATAAAAGCCCACCAGAGGGCGTCGTCGTAGCCGGTTACCTGCGGGTTTACCTTGTGCTCGATCACGAAGAATATCAGGCTGGAGAAATAAACCGTTGCCAGCAGCATGGTCAGATAAGAGACGAACAAGCCCGAAGCTTTGTTCGACGACAGCCAGCCCACCACGATAGCCAGCGCATAGCCGCTACGTGCCAGCGGAATAAAACGCAGGAAATAGGTGATCTCCGGAGAGAACTCGATCCCGTAATAATTAATAATATTCAGATAAGGAATGGATACGATCAGGAAGATAAAATGGCTCTGCAGATAATATAATTTACGTTTTGATAAGAAAAACTCTAAAACGAAATCGGCAATGAAGAACATACATATCCAGAATTGTATTTTCAGATATGACCCCTGCGTCATAAAGGGAATATTCTTGAATGTATCGATTGAAATTACAACAATAAGGAATAGCGAAAGTAACAAAATGACAACATGCAATACTCCGTATATTCCTCTTTTCTCATAAATAATATCACTGAAAGCAGACTTCATTGCGTTTAATATTTAGGCGTTTAGATAGAAATATTTTAGGCTATCTAACAGTAGAAAGACTGATTTTGTTTTTAACACTATTCTGTTAATTAACCTAGTTTGACATCTTGTTGACAAACTAACACAATACCGATTTGTTTTACTGACATATTTAAAGCGAAACTAAACAAAACAAAATTCACATTTAAACAGTAAATTCATGGCAAATGTAGGAAAAGCAGTAAAACTTGGAGTTTTTACTCTTGCAATTATGAATGTTACGGCGGTAGTGTCTCTCCGCGGACTACCAGCCGAGGCTGTATACGGATTAAGTTCAGCCTTTTATTATCTCTTTGCGGCAATTGTCTTTTTGATACCGACATCGTTGGTGGCTGCCGAGCTGGCTGCTATGTTCCAGGACAAACAAGGTGGGGTTTTTCGATGGGTAGGGGAAGCCTACGGAAAGAAGTGGGGTTTCCTCGCTATCTGGGTGCAATGGATTGAAAGTACGATCTGGTATCCTACCGTATTGACTTTCGGTGCCGTTTCCATCGCCTTTATCGGAATGAACGATGCACACGACATGACTCTGGCTTCAAACAAAATGTATACACTGGTTGTAGTGTTGATCATTTACTGGCTGGCTACCTTTATTTCACTGAAAGGATTGAGCTGGGTAGGTAAAGTTGCTAAAGTAGGCGGTATTGTCGGGACGATCCTTCCGGCTGCCTTGCTGATTATTCTAGGAGTTGTTTACCTGTCTATGGGCGGTCATTCGAACATGGACTTCCACGGTGATTTCTTCCCTGATTTCTCTAAATTCGATAACCTGGTGCTTGCTTCCAGTATCTTCTTGTTTTATGCCGGTATGGAAATGGGCGGTATTCACGTGAAAGATGTGGAAAATCCATCCAAGAACTATCCGAAAGCTGTATTTATCGGTGCGCTGATCACTGTGATCATTTTCGTTCTGGGTACTTTCTCACTGGGTATCATCATCCCGGAAAAGGATATTAACCTGACACAGAGTTTGCTGGTTGGTTTCGATAACTATTTCAAATTCATCCATGCTTCCTGGTTATCTCCGATCATTGCGGTCGCATTGGCATTCGGTGTGCTGGCAGGTGTATTGACATGGGTTGCCGGTCCGTCAAAAGGTATCTTTACTGTTGGTAAAGCCGGTTATCTGCCTCCATTCTTCCAGAAAACAAACAAGATAGGTGTTCAGAAGAATATTCTGTTGATACAGGGACTGGCTGTTACATTCCTGAGCTTATTGTTCGTTGTAATGCCTTCCGTACAGAGTTTCTATCAGATCCTGTCGCAGTTGACCGTGATCCTTTATCTGGTTATGTACCTGCTGATGTTCTCAGGTGCAATCGCATTGCGTTACCGGATGAAAAAAGCCAATCGCCCGTTCCGTATCGGTAAACATGGTAACGGTTTGATGTGGTTTATCGGCGGTCTTGGTTTTTGTGGTTCATTACTGGCGTTTATATTAAGCTTTATTCCACCGAGTCAGATTTCTGTCGGTAGTAATACCGTTTGGTTTGCCGTATTGATCATCGGTGCTATTGTTGTCGTAGTTGCTCCGTTTATTATCTATGCTTCTAAAAAAGCATCCTGGGTCGATCCGAATTCAGAGTTCGAACCGTTCCATTGGGAAGAAGCAAAAGTACAGGCTCCTGCAGCAGGAACTACTGCTACTGCTCAGACTACCAATACAAATAGCACAAGCACAACAAAGGATACAACCAGTACTACAAATACACCCACGTAATCATACTTATGTAATTTCTATTCTACGTACTAAAGAGAAGAGGGGCGGAACCTGGGAAGGTCTCGCCCCTTTATTATACTTAGTGCGGGTGTGTATTAACGAACTATTTCGATGGAAGCAGTTCCCAGTAAACCGGCTTTCGTACTTCCCCGGTACATGGTCGGGACAGACAGGTAGTAGTTGGCTGCCGTATTGTAAAGCAGTATTTCGATCCGGTTGTCTCCGTCTTTTACATATTCTGTGATGTCGAACCGCCAGGGAGGCGTTAGCTTTAACCCGACTTTTTGTTTGTTTACCCAGACTTCGGCTGTGGAGATGACTTGTCCCAGATTCAGGTATATTTTATCGCCGGAACGCTTTTCCAGGCGGACATTTTTCCGGTACCAGGCACCGCCGGAATAGGTAGAAAGACCTTCTATCTGTGTCCAGTCTCCTGCAGATATCAATCCGTCTCCGCAGGTCTGCCTGATCGGTCCGTCGATAGCGGCACCTCCGGTATTACCCCACGGTTCTTTTATCGATATGGCTATCGTCGATATACGTCTGGAAGGGTTGGTTACGGTTGCCTCGTAACGTGTCAGGCCGTCCGGACGTCTCTCTTTCACGGTCAGATCGCACAGGCTACCGTTTGCCCATACCTTTGTTTCACCGAAGGCCGAGAACTCCAGTTTTTGCAGGCCGGGAGCCGATGTAAAACGATATTGTCCGTAAGTCGGTTCTTCGGTTCTCTTTACGTCGAAAGGCAATAATGACAAGTCTCCCCGGAAATTCATCGCAAGCGGCTTTTCTGCGATAGTTTCTTTTACTATGCGCGGAGTATCTCCGGCTTTGCGTATCACACAATAGGTCACTCCGAATGTGTCATAATGGAGGACGATTTCGTTGGTCCCTTTATTGAGCGGAACGGTAGAAGCGGATAGATTGCTTGCCTTTCCGTTTATATAGACCTTAGCCGGCTTGAGTTCTCCGAATACCAGTTGATAGTTACCGGCTTCGGGTGCCAGGACATTCGAATAGAGGTAATAGTTTTTATTCCCGCTGGGATCTTCTACACGAATTGTTTCCCTGAATTCTTTTTCGAGTTTGCCCATACGGATAAACTCGTCGTGCACAGTGGCTTTCAGTCCGTGCCATCCCTGATGCCCGTAGTCGTTTTCAACTCCCCAGCGCCATGAGAAGTCATAAGGTTTCCAGGAATATCCTTTATTGTCGATGATTATCCTGTTACTCTGGTAAGGAAGATGGGAGAGAAGCTCTTTCTCCGATAATTCGGGTACGGCTTCCAGTATCATAAACTTGGTACCGTAAGTGAAAGTCTGGTTTCTCCATTCTGAATCGTCGAAAGAAGGAGATTGCCAGTCTTTTGTTTCGGAAGAAGCCTGGTTGTATCTGGCTTTATAGATGTAGGCTCCCAGAAGTTCATCCGTAGCAGGCCAGTGGAAATCACCGAACTTATTGTTCAGGGAGGGTTTGAGGTCGAATGACCATTCTCCGTCCAGTAGAATGGTGTTGACGACTTTTTCCTGGTCAGGATTTGCAATTACTACCTTTTTAGCCGGGTCGAAGACGAATAGATGAAGATCCTGCTTTTCCAGCGGCATCCGGATGATGGTTCCCTCCGGTGTTACTTTTGAGGCAGTGATTTCTTTTGTTTTTCCTGTCCAGGGGTCCCATAGTTCGAGTCCTCCGGTAGCACGGAAAAAGCATTCGTTGCCCGAAGGCACATTATACACGGCATAGAGCTCTTTGTTTCCCAGTTTGCGGTGCATGATATAGGGTGTATCTTTTTGCGGATGCTGTGACAGGATACGGAAATCGCGGGTAAGATTTGTGTCGATAATATCCAGGACCTCTTTGTTTTCGTTAGCAATAAATGCATTCCTGCTATCCGGCCCGAACAGTTTGTTGAGTATCGACCGGACTTCGGGATCGTTCAGTCCTTTCTTCTCTGTTGCTTCGGGCAGCTCTCCCAGGTTGATGACGATCCCCCCGTTTTGTTTGAACCGGAGGGCCTTTTCCAGAGAAGAATGACGGATCGCTTTCATGGACGGGATGATCAATACCCTGAATTCTTCACCGGAGATATTGATCTTACCGTTTTTAATACTGGCTTTGGCAAGCGATTCATAATCCATGAAGTCGAAATCGATGCCTTCCTTATACAGATATTCTCCCAGGCTGAATGCTTTCTGAACCGCTGTGTTGTCATAACCGGCTACGACTGCTTCTACCGGATACAGGATAGCGACATCTGCCCGGTGATATCCCTGCGAAAGGATATAGCTAAGACGTTCGGTACATTCCAGGAACGGTCCCATCTCTTCCCAGTAAGGCATGTGGGTGTGGTTGCAGGGAGGTGCCCATTCCCACCATCCTCCCATCGTGCTGTAGTAGAAACCATGCAGGCTCAGTAAGTTTTGTCCCATCACGAAGTTAGCAAATGTGGCATCGGTCAGATTGGCTGTATTGGTGTCCCAGTTACTACTGTGGAAACCTTCCAACCATACTCTGGGACGTTGGTAAAGATGGGCAATTGAAGAGGCTACTTTGTTCTTTATTATATCTTTTCCGAGATTCGGCTGATCGCAACCGGGCGCCTGGTTCCATCGCTGGGTACGGAAATAGTCGCCGAACTCGCTGACATCTTTTCCCCGCCCGCCATGATCGCAGCCGTAGATCAGATTACGGTCTTCATGCCATTTATATACCGGTATAAAGAAGTTTTCTTCGCTTAACGAAACCATGACATCATTGTAATCCAACCGTATTTTAGGAGTGCTACTACCGATATCTGTGAACAGGCCGGCAAGATAAGGCATAATATCGTACCCTTTCCGTTTTTTGAACTCGTCCCGGAAGATTGCGTTCCATATATAGCCATGCAGGTTGAAGTTCAACTCATCGGAAAAGAAGAAGTTGAGTCCTCCTTTGGATTGTTCCGGAAAACGGTCTTCAAACCGTTGGAAGAAATGTTTGACATAGCTTTTTCCTGAGAGAGGGTGCATCGGATCGAGTGAAGGTGTTTTAGTAGCACTATATACCTGTGTTACGATCCAGTCTCCTTCGGGTGACTGCCATTCTATTTTATTGCCTGTGACCTTTTTGGACAGGTCGATGCCGGAGTTTTCAATGATCTTTCCATCCGTTCCCAACCGGTAGGCATAGAGGGAAAGTAATTGTTCGTGGCAGGTCTTTTCATATTTGTCGCGGATGGTGTCGCTTTCGAATTTCAGTTCGGCACCTGTTAGTCCCGGATTTTCCTTCAAGGCATCGTCGACATAGGAACCTTGGCCTACTCCCAGTGTATAATCGCTGAGGCTGACGGTCATATTTCTTTTTTTCGCTTCATCCATGAACCATCCGAACAGCTCCCACCATTCTTCCGTGAACAGGGCCGGTTTGGAAGGAAAAGTAAGACCGTAGCTGACTCCTCCTTTATCCGAATGGGCATAATTGACCTGCAGGCTGGTGACTTTTTTGGCAGCCATCTGGTCCAGATGATAAGTAAGATGTTCTTTGGTCAGTGTATCTCCCATCCACCAGTAAAAGGGCACTTCTCCATATCCTTTTGGAGGTGTTGCAAATCCGCTTTTCAAATCTGTTTTACCGGAACGGTCCGGATGACCGGGAGCCAACTGTCTTGTCTGGGCAGACAGGATCTGTGACAGAACGCATAAGGTGAGGATAAGGAGCTTTTTCATGGGTGATTAGTTTATGTCCATAATAAAACAAAAATAGGAACTAATCAGGAGAAGAATGTTTCAAATATGATATTATTATTATGTGTTTTGATCTAAAAAACAGAGAGATACTATGTTACGGTATCTCCCTGTCTTGCTATAATCAGTGTTGCGGGACGTTTTTTGCGTCAGCTATCCGCCCGTTGAGTATGGATTGTCTGCGATTGTCCCAGTATTTGCAATCAAGCTCAAAAAAGGTCGATGTGTAGGGTTTTGTCAATCCTGTTTTGATAATAACCACTTCGAATAGGTTGCTGATGCTATCCAGGCGGCCAATCAGGTTATCGTGTTCGATATGCATTATTTCAGATGGTGATAATACCTTTTTCATTTCCTCTTTCAGATTTGCTATTCCCGGACAAATGTCCTCTTCCAGAAAAGATAATTCTTTATCCTGGTAAGTATGGGCATACACATGTGAAGAGTTATCCAACATCTTTTTTACTGTACCTAGCACCTTTGTATAGGGTTCGTTTGCATACAGGGTGGTGATGCCTTCTTTGGCTTGCAACGGGTAAGCCATGTCCGTTATGACTATCCAGTTGCGGTGGCCTAACAGCGGAAGTTTTTCCTGCAAGGCGGTTTGCCAATTTGCGGAGTACTGAGTCTGTAGCTCTGTTGCAGGCTCTTTTTGAATGCTGCAGCTTAGAAACAAGTTGGCCAATAAACAGTATATTATGATCCGTTTATTCATAATTCTATCGTTTGATAATTTGTTTATCTCCTTCCGGCAGGTTAAAATCTTTCAGTCTTATCTCTTTGTTATTACCGACGATAAGAGATTTCAGTCGGAGTGAACCGTTGATCACTTCGATGGTAACATCATTTTCAGTAACCTGGATAGTTCCCCATGCATATCCGTTACTCCAAAAATAATTTCCGGGGCGGTCCGTAATTTTCATACTTTTATCGACACCCGAATATTGAAAGTCGCTTAAGGCGATAATGGCAGACCAGCTTGCCATTGAACGGGCATAATGGTGTCCGCATTCCGGTTCGCTGAAAGGGTTCCGTTTGGCTCCGTCGTGGCGTTCACGTACAGACCGGATACAGGTTAGGCCTTCTTTTTCCATGCCTTCGTAAATCATACCTACGGCGGCACAGTATTCAAATCCGGTCATTACCTCTGCAAAGTAAGGAAATGGAACTTCCAAACGTCCTTTGGGCCAGGAAGCCATAAGCAGGCCGGATTCATTGCCCATTACATAAGAACGCATATTATTGAAGTGGCGGCTGAAGTCTGTTACATAGTTATATTTCATAATGCTGTTCATAGTCGTATGAATGTGATCTTTGTTCCCCAGGTAACCCAATCCGCACAGATGTGCCATGTATTGACCGACCAACTGATCTGCCAGGCAACCGGGACCTAGCTGGAAAGGCGGGATCTTGACATCCGGATTATTCATATCCAGATATTCGAACGTTTCCGGATCGGTGATTTTATGTTCATAATATTCGCCATTGAACAAATTCTCATCCATCCAGTTACTGCCTTTTTCAAATAACGTGTGACACTTTTTCGCGAAGTTTTTGTCTTTCATGGCTATAGCCATCTTTTCAGCAGCCTTTAATGCTCCCATATACCAGAAGCCCATTTGAGGGTTTGGACCATAATAGTTCACGTCCATAGTATTATGCTGGGAACCTTCCATGACACCATCCTGATTGCCGTCCCATCCTTTTTCCGTCCAGGCATAGGAAAGAACTTTCTTTATCTGTTCCCAATTGCTTTTCAGGAAATCGGTATCGCCTGAAAGCTGCCATTCACGGTATATCTTCATAATACAGCCCATTTGTCCGTCAGCTGCTGCACTGTTCTCTTTACTCGCTTCCGAGAGCGGCAAAGAGGCCCTGAAGTTCATCAAACCATTTTCTTTGGTGGCATAATTGAATTCTACATCCCGCATGGTTTTTGCCAGTTCTCCGAACAGATAAGGAGTTGCCACTTCATAATTCCATACATGAGTGCATGAACCGGCACATGAACCGAAACGGTCCATTACACCTTCCCATCCCATCATATGCCCGCTGGGTAAACGAAATACGGTCTGTGACCGCAAAGTGGCGAGGTTAAACAGAGCTGCTTCTTTTACAATATCCGGATAAGATGTATTGAGTAGGGCGTTTACGAAGGATAATGTTTTCTTTTCCAGTCCGGGTATTTGTGGTATAATTGTCTCTGCTGCTTTCCAGGCATCGGGATATTGCTGGCTGTAATAGTTGCCGACAACAGTGGAAGACCAGGCTTTCCGGTTCGGAAAATTCCAGGTGATATAGAAAGTAAATGTTTCCGTACTTTGTGCTCCTACGGTTTTTTTTACAGACAAAGAGGCCATCGGGTCTTCATCTTCCTGTTTGTTCCGTTCCGTCAGCATGCCGTCTGCGCTGAAATCGTCCCAGAAGTTTAAGATGCCGTTGTTCCAGCTATCGGCTTTGGAGGAGGTCCGGTAGGTTACGCCGTCGGTTGCCTGGGTGGTAAGGGCGACAGTTCCCCAGGCCGGATCGTTTTTATCCACACCGTCCGAATAAAGATAGATTCCTTTTATTCCGTTGCTTTCAATGTATTTGTTCTTATTGTCTTTCACGCCGACAGGTATGTAATCACCTTTCCAGTCTGTGCGGAATTTACTTCCGTCTTTACCTATGAAGTTGCGCATGGAACCACAGATGGCAACGTCTATCGGTTGGTTGGTGGTGTTGGTAACTTCGTAAGAGAGAACTGCTACAGGTAGTCCGCTCGATTCCGCATCGCCCGGAATCAGCGGGTTAAAACCTTTTATTTTCACTTTTACAGGCAGATCTTTATCAGACAAGTGTACTTGCCCGAAAGGATAGGCAGCATCGAATGACGCCTGTGCAAAGCGGGGAAGACCATGATGATTTACCGGACGGCCTTCATAATGAAGATATTCCTGGGGATATAAAGGCCCCGCCAGTAATGTAGTAGTAGCTTCCCGGTTCTGCGGTTTGGCATAGATTGCAAAAAACGGAGCATTATTACCGGTTGTTACCGTACTGTATTTCTTTGCCGGAACATTCATAATTTCCCAATCCCGGAGTTCTCCGCGACCACCGAGTGATACTGTCCCGGTCCCTATTCCACCTAACGGCAATGCGATCTGGTAGAGGTGTCCCTGGTCGTATTTTTTAAGTACGGGCCATTGTTGCGGCTTCCATTCCTGAGCCGCTATGATACCGGAAAGTAATGTTCCGGTTACGATCAATTTGAATTTATTCATGCGTAAAATTAAGTATATTAATTGAAAGGCTGGTTATACTATGCCTTACTAACCAGCCTTTCGGTTTTACAATCAGATTACCAGTTCGGATTCTGTGTCAGATTCGGATTATTATCTCTGGCGTTTTGCGGGATAGGCCACAAATAATGCTTGGAAGAATCGAAAGTCCTGTTTTGTCCCAGGAATTTTTCCTGCGTATAGTCTCCGATCGCAGCCTTTTCATCCTTATTAATACCATATCCGGGTTCATTCAGAACTTTTTCTGCGGTTTTCCAGCGGAGGATATCGAAGTAACGTTTATGTTCCGCTACGAATTCATGACGTCTCTCTCCACGGATCTTTTCACGCATTTGTTCCTGGTTGCCCAGTAGTTTATCGACAGAAGGCAAACCGGCACGTGTTCTTACCTTGTTCACGTTCGTGGCAATTTTTGCATTGCCCGGATCATACTCATTCAATGCTTCCGCCTGGATCAACAAGACTTCCGCATACCGGTAAAGGCTGAAGTTGGTCCATGAGTTTGCTGGCTTAGCTAATGTTTGATCGTTATATTTCAGATACATATATCCCGTAATGCCGCCTCCCTCATTGTTTATGCGTTCAGGGTTGTTAAAGGCCGGATGGGGCATATAAGGTTCATATTTACCGTTCGGACGGAGACATTCGTAACCCGGGAGGAAGAATGTCTTCTTCAGGCGTGCATCCCGGTTCTCCCATGGATTGTTCATGTCATACTCTTTCGATTCGTAGATGCTTTCACCATTCGTCATTTCGTACGAATCGACCAGCTGGCGTGTAGGGCAGAAGCTGGCCCAGCCTTGTCCGGTTATTCCTGTTCCGGCAGGCGAACAAAGGATCGGCAACATGTGAGTAATCTCGTCTTCCAGGTATTGTTTAGCCAGGATAACTTCTTTATTATTGTTATTGGCTTCTGATTTGAAGATGTAGGCAAAATCTTCTTCAAGATCATACATGTTCATATCGATCACTTTCTGGGCAGCATCGGCGGCTTCTTTCCATAGGTCGGCAGCATCCTGGTTATTATGGAATTTTTTGTAACTGGCCATATCCAGATACATGTCTGCTTTTAATGTAAGCGCGGCTGCCTTATTGATACGGCCGGTATTGGCTCCGCTGTAACTATCTGGCAGATATTCGATAGCTTTGTTTACATTTTCCAGTGCATAATCCAGGACTTCCTGCTTAGAACTTCTGGGTAGTGCTGCATTTTCTAATTCGATCGGTTTTTCTTTGATCAATGGAATATCACCGAAATGACGTGTCATTCTGTAATATTTCAATGCCAGGATGAAACGTGCTTCTCCCTCGAAACGCTGTTTTTTCGTCTCATCGATGGTTATACCGTTCAGTTTGTCGAGATAATAGAGGATGCGGTAGATATCGCCGTAAGTCCATTCTTCTTTCAGGTAACCGGTTGCGGCGTTATGGATACCCTGGCAAATGTAACCCAGGCCACTTTCGCCCCATGAATTTGTCATTAGAGAGTTATCGCTTTCACAGTCTCTCCAGAAGTCGCGTTCGCCGGGTAAAAGAGGATAAAGAGCATTTATCCCTTTCTCTGCGTCTGCTTCTGTTTGCCAGAAGGTATTTTCTGAAGCCTGGGATAACGGATCTCTGTCAAGAAAATCGCTGCAGCTGCCTAATATGAGCGCTGAGGCCAACATGATATAGATACTATATTTTTTCATATTTTATCAGAATTGAAGATTTAAACCAAATGCAAATGTTCTCGATAGCGGGTACCAGCTACCTTCCGGGTCGAAGCCGTCATAACCGGTAATGGTTCCCAGGTTTTGTCCGGACAAGTAAAGTCTGAGATATTGAATATTTACTTTCTCCAGTAGTGTTTTCGGGATCGTATAACCGATCTGTACGTTCTGAATTTTCAGGAAGTCGGCTTTACGGAGCCAGTAGCTGTTGTATTGAGTATCGTTGGCTGTATTTGTCAGGGTCAGGCGTGGATAGGTTGCATCAGGATTTGACTCGCTCCAGGCATCCATATGCATTGGACGTGCATTCTGCGACAGATAGAAAGCCCATCCCTCGTATCCGCTGATATACTTTTTGACATTTAAACGGCCATACATATTCATGGAGAAGTCGAATCCTTTGTAACCGAAACGCAAGTTGATACCGTAATTTACAGGTATTTTTCTGTTCAAAACGGTACGGTCTTCTCCATTGATTTCCTTATCTCCGTTTTGATCTTTAAATTTGATATTGCCTGGCAGTACATTACCCTGTTTGGCATGATTAGCAATATCTTCTTCGTTTTGGAACAAGCCTTCGGCCTCATATCCATAAGGTAGCTGGTAACGGTCGTTCAGGTAAGTGATGGCATTTCCTTCTATCCATTTATCTGATTCTCCCATTTCCAACACTTTATTTTTTGAAAAGCTGGCATTCGCATCGATACCCCATGAGAAATCACCTCGACTGTCATCGTAACTTACCAGAAAATCCATACCCTGATTTCTCATTTTCAAAAGGTTGGAAAGAGGTGCCGATAATCCGAACTCTGTCGGGACCGGTGGTGTGTACAGGATATCGCTTCTCAGGTTGTTGAAGTAATCTACGGTTAATTTGATCTTTTGATCCAGGAAACCAAAGTCGAGTCCGACATTTGTGAATGTTGAAACTTCCCAGGAGATATCCTTATTGATTGCGACGTTATTGTATGCGCCGCCGACCAGGTTATTGTTGAAGGCATAAATCTTAGGATTGTAAGCCAGTACCTGGGCTGTCGGGTAATAACCGACCTTTTCTGCATCTCCCAGTTTACCCCAGGAAGCTCTGATCTTCAGTTCGGATAGCCAGTCGATATTTTCCATGAACGATTCACGGTTGATATTCCATCCGGCAGAAAATGATGGGAATGTACCCCAGCGATGTCCTTTTGCGAAGCGTGACGAACCATCCCCCCTGATGTTCGCTTCAAACAGGTATTTGCCCTCATAGTCATAATTCAAACGACCGAACCAGGATTGGATAGCAACATCTTTCGCATTTCCTCCATTTTGTTTATTACTGCTGCCTGTATCGAGAACGTCTATATTGTCAAAAGGCATATTGTCGCGGGAAGCCCAGAATGTTTCATATTTGTAATATTCCTGGGAATAACCAGCCAGCACTTTGAAATTGTGTTTCGAATTGATACTGAAAGCATAATCTGTCGTAAATTGTAACTGGGTACGGAAATCATAGGCATTCGTATTTTTTAGTGACGATACCATATTCTCTGTTTTTGCAATATTTCCGTCCGCATCGTACAGGTAGTATGTATTGACCCTGTCCTTGTTCGTCTGGTCGTGGGTATAGCCGGATACACTACCTTTAATATTCCAATCTTTCAAAGGAGAATAGACAACATCGAAAATAGCCAGCATTTCTTTATGCCTTTCTTTGGAATAACCAGCTTCGTTTACTCCGGCTATCGGATTACTTGCCATGGAAGAACCGATTGCATATAGTCCGTTTGGTTCTCTGATTGCTGTAATCGGAGATATCCGGCTGGATTGGCTTTGCCAGTATTCTGTTCCTCCGTTCGGATTTTTGATATTCGTTTGCGTATATTGCATATTTAAACGGGCCGTCAGATTCTTTAATATCTGAAATTGCAGGTCCGGTTTAAAAATGAGACGGTTATAATTGTTATTCGGCAATGTTCCTTCCTGATAGTCGTTCGACACGGAAACACGGTAAGTGATTGACCTTTCCTTTCCCGACAAGGCGATATGGGTATTGTTGATAAGGGTATTTTTATTGTAAATCTCTTTATACCATTTATTGTCCGCATACTTTCCTGCTCGCAGATCCTGAATACCTTGTTCTCCAAAATAAGCGTCTTTTCCATCGTTCATCAATGCTTCGTCGTACAATCTCATATAGTCTTCCGCACCTACAAAATCAAGTTTGAACTGTGGATTCTGGATACCGATATTTGTAGAGAATTCCACTACCGGACGATCGGAAGCCTTTGCTGTTTTTGTAGTAATGAGAATAACGCCATTGGCTGCACGTGATCCGTAGATGGAAGCAGACGCAGCATCTTTTAGCACGGAGATGCTTTCGATATCGTTGGGGTTCAGGGTATAAATGTTACCCGGTATTCCGTCGATCAGAATTAATACACCGGAACTGCTGCCTATAGTGGATGTACCCCGGATATTAATACTGGCTCCTGATCCAGCGGCACCACTACCTTTACTGACCATCATGCCCGGAACGGAGCTGGCCATCAATTCCTGGACATTGGTTACGGGGCGTGCTTTCAATACTTCATCTGTTTTTATCGTTCCTATGGCACCGGTCAGGTTCACTTTTTTCTGTGTGCCGAAACCGACTACAATGACTTCATCCAGCGCTTGTGTATCTTCTTTCAAACTGATTTTGACCATACTCTGGTTACCTATGCGGATTTCCTGGGGAATATAGCCGATATAGGAGATGAGTAATGTGGAATTACCTGGTATATCCAAGCTGAATTTTCCATCCATATCCGTGATTGTCCCTGTAGTAGCTCCTTTTATAGAAACATTGGCTCCAATAATAGGCTCTCCGTTTACATCTGTCACGACGCCTGTTATTTTTTTTGTGCCTTGCTGGCTGATAAGAGATGGTTTGTCCGTACCATTCTTTTTGAGTAATAAAATGTATTTATTGTCAAATTCGTAAGTAATATCCGTATCCTTGAATGCATCTTCCAGATAAGAAATTATTTTTCCTGTTTTTTTGTGAACAGTGATTGAACGTTCGGTATTTACTTCCCGGTTTCTGAATACAACCAGATAGTCAGTCTGTTTTTCTATTTGATTAATAAGTTGACCAACGGAAAGTACGTCTGTCTCCAGTTTTATGATGGTATTTTGTGCTTCAGAATTGACCGCAACCATCTGGAAAATGCAGACGAAGAGCATAACAAGTGATATTCTCATGATTCTAAAATATTCTTTAAAGTGTTTATCATGTACAATAAAGAGTGGTAACAAAGTTTTTATTTTCATATCTTTGCTAATTGTTAGGTGAATACTAATTTTAACTGCTAGTGTTTACTTGCTTCTTAACGGCGGATGGTTCCAACATCTGCCGTTATTTTTTCTAAAAGAGTTTTCCCATAGGCATACTATTTAAAAGGTTCGACATTCAATTAATTTAATGTGATGATATTGCTTTCTTCATCTTTTTGTATTTTAAATTTATGTATTTTCTGTATCATCCGGAGAATTTCGTCGATGCCGTCCCGTTGACGGAATTTACCTGTGTATTCCCATTTGAAAATAGAGGGGTCTTTGACTTCTATTTTTACGTCGTAGTAGAGTTCCAGCTTTTTCAGGATGTCGATAAGAAGTTCATTCTCAAAACTATATATTCCATCTCTCCAAAGAAAATAGTCAGGATGAGGTATAGAGCTGATTTGCATTTGATTTTCTTTTATTGTCACTTTTTCATCAGGTTTAAGGATCACTCCTTTCTTCCCGGAATGTGGAAAATAGACATGTAACGATCCTTCGAGCAGGCTTGTTTGAATATCTTTTTCGCCAGGATAACTGTCTACATTGAACTTTGTGCCTAAGACCTTCATTTCTACTCCCTGGGAAGATACGATAAACGGTTTTTCCGGATTCTTAGCGACATCGAAAAAGGCTTCTCCTTCCACGGTCACTCGTCTTTCTTTTCCGGAGAATAAAGCCGGGTAAGTCAATTTGGTCTGAGAGTTCAGCCAGACTTCGGTTCCGTCCTGCAAAGTTAGTCTTACACGTTGACCGGCAGGTACATAAAGGGTGTTTTCGATGTTCGCTACAGGTTGTTGCACCTCATAATGACTGGCAGTGAGCCAATAGGTCGATAAAACGAGCAATGCGATGGCCGCAGCATAACTGGCTGCATGCAACATGGTTTTACGTATCTTTTTTGTCCGGATGATTTTGTTGAATAATATATATCCTTGCTTATTCTCCTCCTTATTGTCTGATCGGTCGGAAAGAGTCAGCAGGGCATTCATATTTTTATATTCGATGAATTGTTTTTTCAATTCACCGTCAGTCTCCACCAGTCTTAAAAGCTGCAACCTTTCTGTAGTATCGAGCTCTCCCTGGAAATATTTTATTATTTGTTCATTCATAATTTTGTCCTTATATATAGTAGACACCTGAACGAAAGAAAATCGTTAAACAAAAAATAATTTTTTTCGAAATTCTTATAAGGAAAGTAGAAACAGCAGTATCGGGAGGTAATCTTTGAGTTCGTTTCTTAGTTTTTTATAGGCAATACCTATTTGACTTCCAACGGTATTAATAGAAATATTCAGTTCCTGAGCAATCTCTTTCTGTTTTTTACCTTCAATTTTGCTCATGATGAATATCGTCCTGCATCTTTCAGGAAGGGAGTCTAATACTCGGCTAATGAGTTTTTCAATATCCTGATCGGAAAAAAGATTGTTATCGAAGGCTTCCAGTGAATCTAAATTCATTCGTAGGGAGATAGCGTATTCTTCCTGTAGTTTACTGGCTGTATCTTGTACGACAAGTTGGTGGCGCAGGTGATTCAGGCATTTATTTTTGATGGTTGTGAATAAGTAGGCGATGAGATTCATATGCATATTGAGCATTTCTTTGTTTTCCCAAAGTTCAACGAAGACATCCTGCACAATATTTTCGGCATCTTCATCCAGGATGACGTACTCTTTGGCAAAGTGTTTCATTTTTGAGAAATAAGAGAGGTAAATGTCTTCAAATCTGACATCCTCTCTTTGTTCGCCCAATACCTTTGTTTTCATTGATTGATAACTTTGTTCTAGAAGAACTACATCTAAAATATCTATTTATATAATTGATAATCAGATATATAAATATTTGTATCATTTAAAAAAAAACTTTGTATACTGTTCTTTGGATCAAATGATTTATTCCACACAATTAGGAACTTATCTTATAAATAACTTATATTTGTATTTCAATAAATATAATAGTTCTTCTAGAACTCAGGTTATTAGTGCGTTTATTTTTGTTTTTAGATACATCTGAGAAGTGCTTATTTAACTATTACAAATTTTCAGCCGTAAATTATTTTATTTCCTATTGCTTTACGGAAAATTATCTTTATATTGCCGTTCTAAGTTAATCTGTTAGTATTCAGATAGATGCTCTTGTCCTTTCCCTGGTACATACTGAAGAAATCAGCGGCTGATAATTGTCGGCCATACGGCTGATGATTGTGAACCGTATGGCCGATAATTATCAACCATACGGTTGAAGGTTGTCAACCGCTGATTAGTCGCCGTACTAATTCAAATTAGTAAGCATACTTTTTTCGGTTACATCGGCATGAAATTCTTTATCGGTTACCGGGATTTTTTAATTCCGGATATTTAATACCGTAATAACCTGTTATTGCAGCTAACAGAAAGTAATAATTATCTGCCAGGTAATTGTAGCCGGTAGGAGCTCCTCCTTTGGTCCGCCAATCCACACTTTGCAAATATCCCGGAAACAGACCGGAATGAGTATACTCCCGTTCATAGGTATCCATCATTTTAAATAAGATTTCATCTGCCTGTTCTTTCATGCCTGTATTGTAGAGCGCTTGTATAAAATGATAAGCAGTTTGTCCGCATAGTCCTCCATTTTCATAACGTCCCCAGCGGGTCATTTCATCCCATTTACCTTTATCCTCTTTCGATACGGGAACTGTAGGGCCTGGAACACCATAAACGAAATTATATCCTGCCTCTTTCATGTTTTTCAATAACTTTTTGATGATCCTTTTCGAACGCTCTTTTTCAACAAGTCCTTCATTAATGGCCATAGAGTTGACGAATGAAAATTGATAATCATGGATTTTCCCATCCTGACTTATCCATCCGGCATACATACCTGTTTCTTTATTGTAGAATGTATGATTAAAAGCACTATGAAACAGGTCTAAGCGGGTCCGGATGGAGTCTGCCTCCGTTTTCATATCCAGTAAAGTATATATCTGGTGCATGCCGTTTAGTGCTTTATAGGCTAATATATTCAAATAAGCATCTTTATGACCGAAAGCAAAATCATCCCACCAGTTCCAGCTACTTCTTCCTTCTTCGAATTGATTTCCGTGGAAAGGGGCTTCAAATATCCCGTCATGGTCTGTGTCTGCATCCAGTACACCTTTTACTAACCGGTTGATTTGAGGTAAATAATGACGAATAAAATCCCAGTCGTTCGTTGCAAGTAAATATTTATGCAAAGAGATCAATGTCGTTTCCGTACATTCCCAACCAAAATCTTTAATGCGGTTATTCTCCCCGATCCGTTCCTGCAACGCTATTTCTATAGAAGTTCGTAAAGCAGCTCTCATGGAGTATGTTCCCGGCAGTTCAGGTGTGAACGGGATCATATCCGCTTTGAATGCCAGGGAAAGATGTCCGATACCTTCCAAAATAATGTTGTCTCCCATTGTTTGGTGTACCGGATTCACTGTAAATGAATTTTGCCAGCATCGTTTTAACCCGTTGAAGCGGGGATCTGAAAAATCACAGCCCGCTATTTGCGGATAGTTCTCATCCAATACTGTGAAGGTCAGACATGCTTTATTTATCGGTTTTTCAGAATGGAATGAAAGAATAACCGAACCTAGATGCACTGATTTTCTCCAGGCATGTCCGCCTCTGTTAAATGGTCCTAAGGATAATCCCGTATTTTCATAATCGGGAACAAAATGTTCCTGAATATAAACTTCATCCTGATCTGCTTCTATTTTAACCAGGCCATAATCAGGGAAATGAAGTACTGCCGGTAATCGAAAAGAGGCTTTTACTATTTGTGGGGTATAAATCGTAACAGGTGTGTCATATAATGTCGATGGTTTATTTTCTGTTTTCTCAGCCCATACTGACATGGGAGCGATATCCGGAGCTGTATGGATCCGGAAAAATTCATGGCTGAATTTGTTACCTCCTCCTCCGATCGTAATAGAAAATTGTCGTTCATTGGTCGGTATGACTGAGCAGTTCATTACTGTCTTATCAGGAAAAGTAACGTTCTCGTAACAAGTTTCCATCCCTTTGTATATTGCCGGATTTTGAGTCAGAAAGGAAGAATTGTCCCGGTTTATGAGCACACCTCCTTTTCCGGGACGTAATAATGATTTATCCAGGTATTTCCGGTTACGTCCTCCTGACTCTATATTCCAATAGGACATCATCGGGAAATTTTTGGACCATGATAGCGCATAGTAGGGGGAGACATACGTTATGAAATCACCGTTGGTATCTATCCGTACCGTGCTCTGCTCTTTCGGAGTGTTTTTCCCTGTCGTAATCGCATTCAAAACTTCAGAGAATGTTCCGACCCATATATCCGGACGGGAGGCAAGGAAGTCTACTAATTTTTTATGTTCATTTGCATCAACTGTCAGATAATCTCCTCCGACACCGTGGAAGACAATAATTGCGAGTCCTCCTTTCTCAACAGCTTCCTGTACATAGGCTATCAATGAATCAGCAGAAATTCCGGTATGGGCGGGAAGTGTCGGTATCATCGCATAGTTCAGGCTGTCGGTATTTGTTATGATTCCGCGATCTCCTCCGCGTGCGAATCTCGACAGGCCTGAAGCTAACAGAGGCTTTGAATAATCTTCTCCTCCGGCTACGCATTGGGAACAAGGGTAAGCATACGCATGTTCTTTTTTTCCGTCTATTGCATACAGGAAGTTATTCATCATTCCGATTTCGATAAGCATATCTTTTACCGAATAGCATTCCAAAGAACGACAAGGTTCTGCGGTCTGCCCGGTGGTCTGGGAGAGACAGGGATGAAACATACTGTGGTTTCCGAGTTCATGGCCCCTTTGACTGGCTTTACGCCATTCCGGGATATCTTCTTCTTTGACAACCTGCCCGTACAAGAAAAAAGTTCCTCTAAAATTGTGCTCTTCCAATTGTGGTATTACAATTTGAAGCTGAGATTTTAAACCGTCGTCATATGTGAGGATTACAGCTGCTTTTTTCCCTTCCGGCCAATGTATCCGGGCATGCGTATCGTGTACGATCAAAGAGAATAATAAAAAAATAATGGATATATTTTTCATGTGATTGAGTTTATAATTATTCAATAAAGGCTGTCCCAAAGAATGATTGAGACAGCCTTCATTACTTAGTTCTATACATATGGTTTGTTACCAGGATGCGTTTTGCGTCAGATTCGGATTCATATCTCTTTCTTCCTGAGGAATCGGCCAGTACATATTTTTTTGTTCTGTTACTTTAGTGGATAAGACAGAACCTACCAGATCGGTTTGTTTTTGGCCATTTGTTTTGGAAATATATAATCCCCATCTTTTCAGGTCGTAGAAACGAAGACCCTCGGCTGCAAATTCCACAGCTCTTTCTTTCTGGATACGTTCAAATACCTGGTCTTTTGTTGTTACGCTTAAATAAGCAGGACCGGAATTTAAAAGTGCGATCCCGGCACGTTCCCGTACCTGATTGATCAATTCGACAGCACCGGATAGGTTCGATGTCTCATTATAGCATTCTGCCAGCATTAACAATACATCTGCATAACGGATGATGGGGAAATTCACCGGTGAATGGAAGCGGTCGGCTATTAACCCGTCCATATCATATTCTGGTGTGAATTTACGGTATAAATAGGTATTATGACCGAAGGCATTTCTGCAATATCCGTATGTTTCATTGGCCGGATTCGATGGGGCGAGTACCATTTCACAGTCTTTCTTCGCATTGTTAACCCAACCTTTGTACAGGTTTTCCGTATAGGGTAAAATAATGGTAGACTCCATACGCGGATCCCGCTCTGAATACATTTTCCGTAGTTTATCCACATTTTCAGGATATGCAGCAACGTATTGGCCTTTTTCGTCGAAGGTGGAATAAAAGACTTTTTCTTTTATACTTTTATTGGTTGAAAAACCGGGAAACAATTCATCCCAATCGAATGGGCGTCCGTCTTTATATTCATACATGTCCACCAGTTCGACAGAGGGAACCAGGCAGTTGATACATCCCCCGTATGAGGCGCGATTGGCGATATAATGAACAGGCATACCATAAGCCGTACTTGCTCCGCCCAGGTTTTGAACGGCAAATATCATTTCTGAACTTTCATCGCCACCCGGCTTGAACAATTCTGCATAATCAGTATTTAAAGCATATCCGTAACCTCCGTTACGAACTTCCTCCAGAGCTTTGGTTGCTTCCGCATATTGTTTGGCATAAAGCAGTATTTTTCCTTTTAATGCGTAAGCTGCACCTTTTGTGGCACGTCCTTTATTTCCGCCGTCCCATGTTTTGGGGAGATATGTGCATGCATTTTCCAGATCTTTCAGAATAAAATCGAGGACTTCTGCTTCCGTATTTCTGGTTTTATACATGTTGTCATATTCTTTTTCTATGCTGGTCGTTTCGTCATACAGGGGAACTCCTCCATAAAGATTCAAAAGTTCATTGTAATATAAAGCTCTCATAAACCGTGCCTCAGCCTGGTATTGAGTTTTTAGATCGTCGGACATATCGACTGAAGGTACATTGGTGATCAATGTATTTGCCCGGGCGATACCGTCGTATAGGCGTTGCCATACAGATTTGTATAATCCGGTAGTAGAGTTGCTTTGGCCTTGCGCCACTTCTATGAAACCATAAAGTCCCCAGTTCAACCCGATACCGATGTCGCTCAAACAATCGCGGGTATAATAAATACTGAAAACCTCGTCTTTCTTCATGGCTGCATATACTCCCATCATACCTTCCTGGGCATCTGCTTCATCCTGCCAGAAAGAACCGGAATTAACCTTGTCGGCCGGATATTGATCCAGATCATAACATCCGCTCAATAATACAAGGCTTGTAAGAACTGAACTTATATATTTTATTGATTTTTTCATGTCGATCTATTTTAAAATTCGATATTTACTCCAATAACAGCTTGTCTCATCGTTGGATAACTCAGGTCATCCAATTCCGGATCGATCCCTTTGTAGCCAGTGAATGTAAAGAAATTCTCTAGGCTGCCATAGAAACGGACTTTTTCGAGCTGCACCTTGCTCAACACTGATTTAGGCAATGTATAGCCTAATTGAATATTGCGGATTTTCAGATAATCTTTTTTCTGAATCCAAAGTGTGTTGGCCTGATTGTTGACTGCCGTTTGATAGGTTAGCTTTGGATATTTGGCATTTGTCATGCCATCCGTCCAACTATTTTCAGCTATTTCTTTTGTTATCTGATAGCCTCTTTGTACTGTTGATGTAAAGTATTTTTCATTCAGGTATCCTTTAGCTCCTATAACTCCTTGCATAAAGATGGAGAAATCGAACCCTTTATAGCCTGCAGACAGATTAAGTCCGAACATATGTTTCGGATTGGTGTCTCCCACTATGTCGCGGTCATTGGTCGGGTCGATTTTATTATCGCCGTTCAAATCCTTAAACAGGATATCACCTTTTTGAGGAACGCCTCCTAATTGACTGAAAGCGTCCGGGTTTTTGGCTAACATGTCGTTTACGATAGCTAAATCGTCGTCTGTCTGGATAATACGATCAGCAACATACATATACATGGAGTTGATAGGAAGCCCTTCTTTGGTCATGTATATCCCGTTCAGGCTATAATCTTCTCCTTTAAACTTATCAACATTGTTGGTCACATGGGTATAATTGAGATTGATCCCATAATCGAAATCTCCGGCTTTGTCTCTCCACCCCAAAGTTAATTCAATTCCTTTATTGGTCACTTCGGCCGCGTTTGAGGTTGGAGTTGTAGCGGAGCCGTGCACTAAAGGAGATGGCAGCTGTATCAGGATACCTTCCGTTTTTTTATTGAACCAGTCGAAGGTTCCGTAGAGACGGTTATCTAAAACTCCGAAATCGAAACCTATATCGGTTACTTTCGTTTTTTCCCAGGTCAGTCCGGCATTGGCAAGGGCCGTTATCGCCCAACCCGTTGATACTCCGTTGTTGAGTACATAATTGGCGGAACCGTAACTGGAAATTGCAGAGTAATTTCCTACGGAGTTATTACCTAAAGAACCGTAAGAGGCGCGTATTTTCAAATTACTCAGCCAATCCGTGCTATTCAGGAATTCTTCCTGATCCATACGCCATGCAATTGAACCTGAAGGAAAATATCCCCAGCGTGAGTCGGATAAGAATCTGGAAGAACCGTCGGAACGTAAGTTAAATTCTAACAGATATTTGTTTTCCCAATCCAGGTTCAAACGGCCGAAATACGAACGCATAACCCATTGCGTCATATTTCCTCCTGTCGATATTTGCCCGTTGGCAGCATCCAGTACCGTACCGTTTGGTGCTGTCAGATTTTTACGGGTAACATTGAACCATTCGTATTTATATTGCTCCTGGCTGGCACCAACCATGGCCGTCAGTCCCAGTCGGTCGTCCAGGAAACGGTGATTGTAGTTGGCAACAATATCCATATAATTGCGTTCCCGCTTATACTCTTTTTCGGTAATATAAGATTCGCCTTCTCCTTTGAAGATTATCTGATCTTTACCAAAGTCCCATACGTCGTTGAATACAGGTATTGTTTTGATTCCTTGTTCGGTGTATTCATACGAATATGAACCTGTGACGGATAAATCCTTAATTGGTTGCAGGGTAATATGGAAACGGGATTTTATATTTCTGGTCGTATTTTCTCCTTTTGTGGAATTTAAGACCTTTAACACATTATTCCCGGATTCCGATACGTCATCCTCGACATTCTGGATACCTCCGTATCTGCCGTCATGTCTCAGAATCATGGCAGGGCTTGTCGCCCATCCCCATGTGAATGCACCGACACTGGCTTGTTCTCCGGCTTCAGTAGCGGATTGTCCGGCATTACCTGGCTCTGCTTTTCCCACGAAGCCACTTACATTCATTCCCATTTTCAACCAGGATGTCAACTGTGCGTTGATATTTGTCCGGGCATTATATTTCCGGTATCCTGCATTTTCGAGCACTCCCGGATTGTCAAAGTAACCGAATGCTCCGTAGAACTGGATCTTTTCAGTTCCTCCGCTCATAGACAATGTGTGATTTGTTCCTACTCCGGTGGAAAAGGTATCTTCTATCCAGTTTGTATTCGGATATTTTAGAGGGTTTTGCCCGTTATCGCCTCTCCATGCAGAGATAGAGGTTTGAGAATAAGGCAGTGCCTGGTTACTGTTGTTATAACCGCTGTTGATGTATTCCATATAATCGGCGTAATTACTGACAGGATCCAATACACCGGGACGAATGCTCTGGAAAGCGACATATCCGTTATATGAAACTTTGAGCTTTCCTTCCTTTCCGGTCTTAGTCGTGATAAGAATAACGCCGTTTGCAGCCCGTGAACCGTAAATCGCTGCGGAGGAGGCATCTTTTAATACAGATATATTTTCAATATCATGTACGTTTAAACTATTCATTTCTCCTTCCATTCCGTCGATGATTACTAAGGGGGAGGAGTTATTTAATGTTCCTTTACCACGGATAAGTATACTGGCATTATCGTCTCCGGGGCGGTTATTGGATGATGTCACCTGTAAACCGGCAGCTAATCCTGCCAAAGCATTTGAAATGTTTGTTATAGGGCGGCTCTCTGTTAATGTACTCATATCGACCGAAGATACCGATCCGGATAAATTTACTTTTTTCTGTGTACCGAAACCGACGACCACAACCTCGTCCAATGCCTGGGTATCTTCTTTCATGGAGATCGTGACAGAAGTACTGTTTCCTACTTTAATGAACTGATTCATATAACCTATATAGGAAAATTGCAGGATGGTTTCAGGTTCTGCCATGATGGAAAAGCGTCCGTCTATGTCTGTTATCGTTCCGTTAGTTGTCCCTTTTGCCGAAACGTTGACACCTGCCAGCGGATCCCCTTTTTCATCTGTTACGATACCTGTTACCCGTACCGTCCGTTGTTGGATGACCGGTATGGATTCGGAACTCTTTTTCATCAGGACAATATTGTTTCCCTGCATTGCATATACAATGTCGGTATTCTTAAATATTGTCAGAAGGATCTCTGCAACTGTTTTATTCTGTGCCTTGACGGATATTTGACGATTCAGATCAATGTCTTTCTTGTCATAGACAAAGAGGTAATCCGTCTGATTTTCAATAATATTGATCAGATCCAGTACACTGGTTGTCTGTTTTAAAGAAATTCTTGCGTTTTGAGATTCCGCTTCAGTTGCAAACATACCACTTATGAAAATAAAAAGGCATATAAAGGCTATTTTCATAATGTTTAAAATGTGTTTATTCGGTATTAATAGGATACAATAATCCCAATACAATTTATTTTTCATACTTTTGTATGCTTAGTTAATACTATTAGATTTTTGAAAGTTCTCTGGTATTGACTTCATCCGGAGTGTGTTACAGCACATTCCGGATTTTTCAAATTGCTTTTATTGATATTTCATAGGCATGTAGATTTAAAGTGAATATTTTATTTGATTACAATTATATTATCCGGATATTCTTTTCTTTCATAGCGGAACTTTGTTTTTAGTTGTAAAGTTTTCAGGATATGCTCGATGCCGTCGCTGGACCTGAATTTCCCTGTATACCGCTTGTCTAATATCTTCGTATTTTCGATTTTGACAGGAATATTATAATAGAAATCCAATTTTTTGAATATCTCTGCCAGATTGTTGTCGTCAAAACAGATTAACCCTTCTTTCCACAGGTATTGATCGAATTCTGTGATCGGTTTTATTTCTAATTGTCCGTTTTCCGCATAGGCTTTTTCTTTGGGTTGTAATTGCTTTTTCACGGCGTGGTCTGCCGTTTCAATTTCAACGGCGCCGTTGATCAAGGCTGTTTCGAAGGCATAAATCTCATCTTCCTTATAGGCACGGACATTAAATTCCGTACCTAGTACTTTGACATTGTATTTTTCCGTTTGGATGACGAAAGGGGACTTTTCATTATGTGCGACATCAAAATATGCTTCTCCGTCCAGTATCACATTTCTTTGGTGATCATCAAAATGGTCCGGAAATGAAAAAGTCGTTTTGGCATTTAACCAGACCTTTGTGCCATCGGATAAAGTTAGTTCTGCTCTCTGACCGGCCGGCACATATAGTTTTTGTATGCCGGTTTCCTCTGGTACGGTTTCATTTGCCGGATAGAAAATTGTGACGAGAATAATGGAACCGATAAAGATGGCTGCAATTTTAGCAAATTCGATGCAGATTTTACGAAGTCTACCGGCTGGTGCATAAGTTTCTGTTACCAGATCATTCTGCCAAACAGTAAGATCATATAATTTTCGGGCAGATAGGAATTCTTCCATGTTTTTTTTATCTGCTTCTATCCAGCGAATTACTGTTTCCTTCTCCTGTGGATTGGCATCACCGGCAATATATTTATGTAATAATTTCTGCTCCATTGATCTGTCAGTATGAATGTTTCTAGGTTGCCCTCTATCTTTAAAACAACTCAGAAACCTTCATCCCTAAATTGACGATCAAAAAAATAAAAAATAAAACAAGGGGAGATAGTCTTTTAAATTAATACGCAATGCTTTCAATGTTTTGGATATATGATATTCAATGCTTTTTTCACTCAGATTCAGAATCTGGGCGATCTCTTTGTTCCCTTTGTGCTGGAACCGGCTCAGAACGAAGATGCGGCGTGTCTGGCTGGGTAATATCTTTAGTGTTTTTGTGATAATCTCTTCGACATCTTTTGAAAAGATGTCTTCGGGGACGCAAGCTTGTAGGGTGGATATGCGGATTTCCAGTTCTCTCTGGTTGATATCAGTCAAAGAATGAATGGTTTCAGCCTTGATAGCTTCATGTTTCAGATAATTTAAAGCTTTGTTTTTCAAGATAGATAGTAAAAGATAGTCGCTATAGTCGATCTCTTCTTGTTTTAGTTTTTCCCACAATTTGATGAACGATTCGGATACGATATCTTCTGCAACAGCTTCATCATGTACATAGGATTTTGTGAACAGAAAGGCCTTTCTGTAATACTTTGTATATAATGAGTTGAAGTTATTTGCATCCGGATTCGCCATTTATTGAACGTCTTTAGATATACGTTTATTTGCAAATGTAAATAGGATTTTTAATTTTCCTATCTATTTCCTGTGAAATTGTAATAGTAGTATAATGAAAACCGGCCCCGGCAAGGTTTATAGTCAAATAAAAGAGTGTTGTCGGCGATAAGTTGAGAGGGAATATGCGTCCAGTTGAGTGCAGGACGCGGTATTCGGGGCCGGCTTCATTACTACTATTTTAGTATTAATTAAATGTATACGTAACTCTCACGAGTTAGTTCGTTAATTCTTTTTCAAAGGACTGACCGCTGTCAGCTCCCGGATGTTCGGATCGGTGTAGTGGCCGGTGGCAAGAAGAATGGGACTGCTTGCCACGGCGTTTACACTTATAGAATCCTGTCGGAAGGATGTTCTTCAGCCCTGCTACCGGATGTCGTGGTAGGGAACGAGGCTTTATTTCCTTCTTTGCGGTAACCGTATTTCTTCTTGCGATGCCGGACTGTCTGTCCAATCAGGCTTGTTGTCCGTACATCCGGTCAGCAGATCATCGGCATCACAACAAAATACGATTACCCAGAGATTCTAAACCATAACCAAAACATAAAATAAACACATAGCGAAAAAGTAAATTTGGGTAAAACGTAGCGAATTAGCTGATACAGCGTTCGTTACGCTTTGTTTTTCTATGGGACAGAGCCAACGAAATACCACCTCGAAGCCAAACAGCGCAGAAGTTCAGTTACCACCTCATTACCCCCGTAACGGGTGTGAATTTCTTGCTAAATGGTTCTGTTTCTGCGATTTGCGTAATTTTGCATAGCAGTCGGTAACTCACTAATAACTAATTTTGTAACCAAAAAAAGGAGTGAGTTATGCGTAGTACATTCAAGGTATTATTTTACGTGAAGAAAGGCAGCGAGAAGCCGAACGGCAACCTGCCTTTAATGTGCCGTATCACGGTGGACGGCGAGATTAAACAGTTCAGTTGCAAGATGGACGTTCCCCCACGGCTGTGGGACGTGAAGAACAACCGTGCTTCGGGCAAGAGCGTCGAAGCGCAGAGAATCAACCTTGCGGTAGATAAAATCCGTGTGGAAGTAAACCGCCGCTATCAAGAGTTAATGCAGACGGACGGTTATGTTACCGCCGCCAAACTCAAAGACGCCTATCTCGGTATCGGCGTCAAGCAGGAAACTTTGCTGAAGCTGTTCGAGCAGCACAACGCCGAGTTCGAGAAGAAAGTCGGGCACAGCAGGGCGCAGGGTACATTTACCCGTTATCGGACGGTCTGCAACCATATTCGGGAGTTCCTGCCCCATACCTACAAGCGTGAGGATATTCCATTAAAGGAACTCAACCTCACGTTCATCAACGACTTCGAGTATTTTCTGCGCACGGAGAAGAAATGCCGCACCAATACCGTGTGGGGCTACATGATTGTGTTGAAACACATCGTTTCCATAGCGAGGAACGACGGGCGTTTGCCCTTTAATCCCTTTGCGGGATATATCAACTCTCCCGAAAGCGTGGACAGGGGCTACCTCACCCAAACGGAGATACAGACGCTCATGAACGCACCGATGAAGAACGCCACCCACGAGCTTGTACGGGACTTGTTCGTCTTTTCTGTTTTCACGGGTTTGGCGTATTCGGACGTGAAGAACCTCACCGCCGACCGCCTGCAAACATTCTTCGACGGCAACCTGTGGATAATCACCCGAAGAAAGAAGACCAACACCGAATCGAACATCCGCCTTTTGGACGTTCCCAAGCGTATCATCGAGAAGTACAAGGGGCTGGCAAGGGACGGTCATGTTTTCCCCGTTCCGAACAACGGCAGTTGTAACAAGATACTCAAAGATATAGGCAGACAATGCGGCTTCAAGGTACGCTTGACCTACCATGTCGCACGCCACACGAACGCCACGACCGTACTTCTGTCGCACGGCGTACCCATCGAAACGGTGAGCCGCCTTTTGGGGCACACGAACATAAAGACCACCCAAATTTACGCCAAAATCACCGCCCAGAAGATAAGCCAAGACATGGAAACCTTGTCGCACAAGTTGGAAGATATGGAGAAGAATATCTGCCGAGCCATCTAATTAAGAACAGAATACCGATGAAAGAAGAAAGGAACATTATCACGATGGACGGGCAGGGCAATATCTCCCTGCCGAGCGATATAGGCGCAACCGCCATGACCGAGCGGGAAATCTGCGAACTGTTCGGGGTTATCGCCCCGACGGTTAGGGCAGGGATAAAGGCACTCTGCAAAAGCGGAGTTTTATCTATATATGACATAAAGCACATTATCCGCCTATCGGACAAATACAGCGCGGAGGTTTACAACCTCGAAACGATAGCCGCCCTCGCTTTCCGTGTCGAATCGTTCGGGGCGGCGAAAGTCCGCAGGGCATTATTAGAGAGGATTATACACGGGCGAAAAGAGAAAACGACGGTATTCGTGTCGGTTGTTTCGGACGGCAAGCCCAACAGCCGTTGGAAAGCATGATGATATACCAACATACCAACATGCAAACGTACCAGCATACCAGCATGCAAACATGCAAACCTATCACTATGGTGATATATATTGCAGGGTCTATTTCTCTTTTCAGAGGAAAGCGGAGCAATCGTTTTCGTTTACAAAGGCAAAGCAAGCACGGGGCTTTACGTCGGCTAAAAGGTCAGGCGGCTGCGCCGTTTCCCAATAAATCTTCCTCTCGCTTCGCTGCGAGCGTATTTATCGGGAAAACCTTGTATCCGACCGCCCCGTGCAAAAGAGCCTTTGAAAACGGAAACGACCGCCCCGCCACCCACCGACCGAAAGGAAAAAAATAAGGTGGGGTTACGGGCAAGCAGGCGGCAGGGACAGCCATAGCCGAAAGGCAGACGGGCAGGCAGACGGCACGCCGCAGGGTATTTACGGAGAAAATACCGTAGCTTATTAGGGAATTTTCCGAGCCGCAATACTACGTATCGCTGAAAATTCCCCAATAAGGCAAGGGGTAAGCCCCTCTGCACACCCCATCGGGGACGGCATTTGCCGCCCCGAAGATACGAAAAATCATTGTTTCACAAGTCAAGGAAGAAAGGAAAAATATATGGGTTTCGTAGTTTTACACATGGAAAAGGCGCACGGCAGCGACAGCGGAACGACCGCACATATCGAGCGTTTCATCATACCGAAGAACGCCGACCCCACACGCACGCACCTAAACCGCAGGCTTATCGAATACCCCGACGGGATAAAAGACCGTTCGGCGGCTATACAGCAGAGATTAGAAGAAGCGGGGCTGACACGCAAAATCGGAAGCAACCAAGTACGGGCAATCCGCATCAACGTATCGGGAACGCACGAGGACATGAAGCGGATAGAGGAAGAGGGGCGTTTGGACGAGTGGTGCGCCGACAATCTGAAATACTTCGCCGACACGTTCGGAAAGGAGAACATCGTGGCGGCTCACCTGCACAGGGACGAGGAAACGCCGCACATACACGTTACACTCGTCCCCATCGTCAAGGGAGAGCGCAAGCGCAGGAAAAGGGAGGAACAGACGAAGAAGCGATACCGCAAGAAGCCGACCGACACCGTGAGGCTGTGCGCAGACGATATTATGACACGGCTGAAATTGAAGTCCTACCAAGATACCTATGCCGTGGCGATGGCGAAATACGGGCTGCAAAGGGGCATAGACGGCTCGAAAGCTCGCCACAAGTCCACGCAGCAGTATTATCGGGATATACAGAAACTCTCCGACGACCTCAAAGCGGAAGTGGTGGATTTGCAGCAGCAGAAAGAAACGGCACAGGAGGAACTAAGACGGGCGAAAAAAGAAATACAGACCGAGAAGCTGAAAGGGGCGGCAACCACCGCAGCCGCCAACATCGCCGAGAGCGTCGGTTCTCTTTTCGGCAGTAACAAGGTCAAGACGCTGGAAAGGGAGAACACCGCCCTGCATAAGGAGGTAGCCGACCACGAGGAAACCATCGAAGCCCTGCAAGATAGGATACAGACCATGCAGGCAGACCACAGCAGGGAGATACGGGAAATGCAGCAAAAGCACGGCAGGGAGATAGCCGACAAGGACACAAGGCACAAGCAGGAAATATCGTTTCTGAAAACGGTAATCGCAAGGGCGGCAGCATGGTTTCCCTATTTCCGTGAAATGCTCCGTATCGAAAACCTCTGCCGCCTTGTCGGGTTCGATGAAAGGCAGACCGCAACGCTCGTCAAGGGAAAGCCGTTGGAGTATGCAGGGGAACTCTACTCGGAGGAACACGGACGGAAATTCACGACCGAAAGGGCAGGTTTCCAAGTGCTGAAAGACCCCACGGACGGGACTAAATTGGTTCTTGCCATCGACCGAAAGCCCATTGCCGAGTGGTTCAAGGAACAGTTCGAGAAGTTAAGGCAGAACATACGCCGACCTATACAACCGCAAAGGAAAGGCAAGGGATTCAAGCTATAAATGTTAAATCCTGCCCGATTTGCCGAAAAAAGTGCGGTACGCTGTTCGTGGTGTACTGCACTTTTTTTATATTTGTTCGCAAGGTGATATACTTGAAGAAAATAACAGCCGATTTCGCTGTTAGCACAATGTTATGCGGCAGCTTAAAAGACGACACCAAACCAGAAAAATCATCTTGACAACCACCCGACTTTGAACTACGAAGGATGAAATTTTTCAGGGACAACTTCCAGCATTTCCAAAAAACAGTTTACCCATTGACTTGGAGACAAACAAACAATTTGAGCATTAAGGTTTAAACCGAATTTTTCCGAAATTGACCTGACCTGACTTTTCCTGAAAATCGACTTTAAAGCTGTTTTTACAGATAAATCAGGTTTCTCTAACAGACAGGAAATAAATGCTAAGTATTTGGCTTTAAACTTAAAATCAAAAAATAACTGTTTTCTTTTAATGTTTAACAGGGCTGATTTGACAGTTGGCGGTGGAAAGAAACTTTCAGGACCTACCTCATAGACAAGTTTCAAATCAAAAAAAGTATGATAGAAAACGGTATATGGATTGTAAAGCTTCCTCGAAAATAACTTTTGTGTAGGTTCTAACTGAAGGACAATGGAACCTCCCAGAAAATTTCCAAGACTCTCAAACATCAGGATTTTGAAAATATCGGAAGTAATGCCATAAGGAATATTTGACACCACTTTGAAAGGAAATTTCGGAACTGCAAAATTCCTAAAATCACAACCGACAACTTGAACATTTCGGGCATCAGAAAATAATTTTCGTAAATGTTCAACCAAAGCTGTGTCGTTTTCAATAGCAACAACATTGTTGGCGATTTTTAATAAATGAACAGTAAGAAACCCCTTGCCTGCCCCAATATCTAAAACCGTATCCTGATTACTTATATTTGCTTGTCTTATTGCATCTTTTATTAGCACTTTATCAATAGTAAAGTGCTGACCCGTAAAACGAACGGGCAATTTCTTTTTTGTCATTAGTAACTTCTTACAGGTGAATACTTGACTGCAAATTTAGTAACTTTGCAGCAGAAATTAACGAGAAAGAAGAGAAAATGAAAACCGACCGCATAACATCACCTATACGCAAGCAGGGGTTTCGTGCTTCGTAGGACAGTTAAGTGGTAAATTTAAAGTTCAGTTCTTCGTAGGAAGTTCAGTGGTTAAAATCCCTGCCTGCGTATAGCTGAGAACCGTTATCAACCTCGAAAAGCAAAAATACAATGAATAGAATATTAACACTATACCTCTTTTTGCTATTGTGTGGCACGGCTTCCGCACAACAAATAGTAAAATGGGACGATTTACAGACTATAACGGATAACGCACGGCGCACGGTCTATTATGAAAAAGGCAGTAAACAGCCGTTGCAGGGAGAATATCGCATTATACGAGGGCTTGACGAGGAGCGTGTTAAACTTTCCGACGGCATAATAAACGGTGATTATCTCCGCTATCGTGATGGGGTACTGCGTGAATCGGGCATATATGCCAAAGGAAAGCGCAACGGCATATTCACGGAGTATTACCAAGATGGCGTTACTCCCCGAAAAGAAACACCCATGCAGCAAGGCAAGATAGACGGAACTGTAAAGACCTATTTTCGTAACGGCAAAATAGAAATCGAAAAGGAGTATAGGCAGAGTGTGGAGAGCGGACGGGAACGCCGCTTTGACAGCAAGACGGGTGAGCAGATTTTTGAATCTCATTATATAGACGGCAAAAAAGAGGGTGAGGAATGGGAAATATTCGAGGATGGGCGCACGCTTCGCAGCAGGACTACACGACACTACCGTAACGGAAAACTTGACGGCTTTTATCGTGTGGAATCGACACGGGACGGAAAACCCTATATAACCATCGAGGGGCAATACACCGACGGCGAGAAATCGGGACGTTGGAAACAGTACAACGCCACCGATGACACAACCCATGAATGGGATGAATGATTTTCTTTTTTCGCAAGTTGATTTTATAAAATTGCCACCGAAAGTTCGTACTTTCGGAAAAAGATGTTATATTTGCAAATGAAAGAGTTATTTGACAGCATAGCAACGCAAAACGCTGAAATTCGCACAGTTGCTAAATCGTTACTTCTATTTCTCAAATAATTCGCTAAAAGTTTATTTCTCAATCGGTTAAGTCAAACCGAGAAAAATCTAAAATAAAACTTACATAATGCTGCTTGTAGCATCTTCACCGTTACCCTGCATCCAGTCGGTAACGGATACCTCTTTCAATGTAAGAGCCTCTCCGCTGAGAGTTAATTTGTAGAGGTATTTATGTCCTTTTTCCCATACGGTCTTTGCGGGAATTTTATATTTGTACGAAGTTCCGTTGATCGTAAAAAGTGCCTCGATGTCACCTTCAGCCATAAGTGCTGATCTTGTCGGGATCACCATGATCTGTTGCGGATCACAGAACTCTTTTGTCAGTGTAACAGGTTCCTCCAGATTGAGCCGGGTGGCGACACTGCAACAGGCCGTTCCGGTGATTTGTCCGGTTCTGATGTCCATCATCCCTTTACATATCAATGCTGTTCCTCCGGCTTTATTTCCCAGCTGGACGGCATCCAACTCATAACTTCCTTCTTCTGTTTTTTCCAGGTTTATCTGGAAGGAGATGAGCGACAAAGCATGTTCCATATTCAGCAAGACCATAGGGGATATGCTGTTCAATGCTTTTTGGCCCAAAGCGTGTGTGCCGTACATATAGTCGCGTGTCTGAGTGGCGTCCGGCGAGATCTTTACAGGGATACTTGCCGTGCTCAGTCTCATTTGCGACTGATATGGATAATAGGCATACACGATGGCCGGGTCGAAGTTAAGGGTGACTTCCGGCGTTTGTTGCCAGGAGATTTTATTACTAATTAAATTTGCTTGCGCTTTTACATTTATATAATCACTATCCTCGTCATAAAGACCACCGTCGTCTTCGCGTGTGATCAGTAGTCCTATTTCCGATCCTTCCTTGAATTCCTGTACGAAATTCGCAGATTTAGTAGTTAAAATACGTGTAATAATTTTTAATGGTTTCTCTTTCGCGCTAATACTCTCAATGGCTACGAAATTGCTCTCGTGAGAACAACCGGCCAAACAGGAAATCAGTGTAATAAATAGTAATAAATTTCTCATACTTTTATGCTATTTTTGTATCAAATTTCATATTGCAAATATCCGGCAGTTTGAGGAGAAAGAGGGATCATACGGTATAAAACCACGATGAAATGGTATAAAAACGCATGGTGCAAATAATCCAGAGGCGTCAAATTGTCTAAATAGAGTGCAAATCAACCATTTGAGGATTCAAATTGTTTATACTAAAACGAGGCGGTAACATATGCTGGACAAAATACAGTTTTTATTGAGTATGCAAATAATAGGCCTGTGCGTATTAGGAGGCATTATGATGCTATTGAGGTCATTTGGTAACAGGGCACGACTTATTTTGGCATGGAGTATGATTATGTGGGCCTTGATGGCTGTAATCCGAATTTCTGTTAATTCTTACGTGGATGAAGTAAAGGAAGCGTTCCATCCCGACGTACTTATTGCTAGTTGTTTTGTGACTGCTTGTCTTGCCAGTTATGTGATTGAAAAGCTGCGCCCCGGTTTTCTTACTTTCAGGCGATTTGCCGTTTTTCTTTCGCCCGTTGTGATAGGCGGTTTATCTTATCTTACTTATCGTTTATCGGGCGGGGAAATACATATTTTTTATTCGATAAAAGATGTGTTTACGTATTTCAATATGGATGTATTCCTGCGGTTATTGGTGCTTGCACTTACTCTTTTTTATATGATCCTGCCGATATATCTGGTTGTAAAATATGCCGATGAATATACCGCTTATTTGAGCGAGAATGTTTCAGACCCTGAAAACTATGACTTGCGATGGTTGAAGCGGACAATGCTCGTCTTATCTATCCTCTATTTCCTTTATGCAGTCCTGTTATTGACCGACCGGACGATCCTCTACGTCGTTATAAAGGCTATCATGCTGATTGTTTGGTTTTACTTTTTCTATAAGGCTTTATTTCTTAAGAATATACGGATCGAACATACTTTTAGGAACGGATGGGATCTTCCCTCGAACGATGACGAAGAGGAAGATGATGATGACGAGGAGCAGCGTGGTGCTCTTTTCAAACGCTATGCGGAAGAGGTGAATACCTGGTTCGAACGTGAAAAACCTTATCTGAACGATGACTTGCGCCTGACTGATCTGCAACGTGTGTTCCCTATCAGTCGTTCCTATCTCTCACAATTATTCAATAAGGAGCTGGGGATGTCTTTTCTGATTATGTGAACCAGTTCCGCATTGAAGAAAGCAAACGTCTGATGGATGCCGAGCCGCTGGCAAGTATCCAGGAAATAGCCGAACGTTCCGGTTTTCATTCGATCAGTACTTTCCGCCGTGCTTTTACAAAACATACGGGGATTATTCCTTCTGAATATAAGCGCGGATAAAGTCAGCCTTGTATTATCTGATAAGATTATTTATTTTTACGTCCAGTTTGAAGAAATAATCTTATCATGAATAACACTACTACTGCTACACGTCCGCATATAGTTTGGCTGGATGTTCTTCGTTTCGTTGCTATCCTGATGGTAATTGCCTGTCATTGTACAGACCCGTTCAACGCCTCTCCGGAGTCGCGTGCTAATCCTGATTTCAATTTCTGGGGATCGGCTTACGGCTCGATGCTGAGGGCTTGTGTCCCTTTATTTGTAATGATGACGGGCTTTTTGCTGTTGCCGGTAAAACAGGAGGCTTCTGTTTTTTATAAAAAACGTATTCCACGTGTATTTTTTCCTTTTCTGATCTGGTCGGTACTGTTCAACCTGGCACCCTGGTTTATCCAGTGGGCGGGAGGAAGTGCTGAACTGGTGACCGATTTCTTTCCCTATGCGCCCGATCCTTCTGCTTCCCTGACAGATGCGTTGAAAGAAATTGCGATGATTCCGGTTACATTTACTGTTTATGCGACCCCCATGTGGTATATCTATACATTGATCGGACTATATCTTTATATGCCTGTCTTTTCTGCCTGGGTGGAGAAAGCTTCTGACAAAGGGAAGCGCTGGTTCCTTGGAATTTGGGGAGTATCCCTGTTCATCCCTTATTTGATGGAGTTTGTTTCCCATTATTTGTTCGGGACCTGTTCATGGAATGCTTATGGATTGTTCTATTATTTTGCCGGCTTCAACGGTTATTTGCTGTTGGGCCATTATTTAGGAAAAGGGAATGACTGGTCGACCGGTAAAACGTTGGCAGTCACCATTCCTTTGTTTCTGATAGGCTATCTGGTCACTTTTACAGGTTTCCGTTATATGACTTCCGATCCGCATGTGAGTGAGGAAGGCATGGAGTTGTTTTTCACTTACTGTTCTCCGAATGCCATGCTGATGACGGCAGCTATTTTCTTGTTAGTCCAGAAAGCCCGTATCTCATCTCCCTTTATTTGCGGGGCTTTGGCAAACCTTACGAAGTTAGGCTTCGGAGTTTACTGTGTACATTATTTCTTCATAGGACCGTCCTATCTGCTGACACTGTGGTTGGGTGTTCCCGTACCGGCTATTGTTCCCGTATCGGCAATCTTTACGTTGGCTGCATCCTGGATGTTTACTTATTTATTGAGTAAACTGCCTTATTCGAAATACATTATCGGATAAAGGCTCTCGGATAGTAGGTCCCGCTTTTGTGCAAATGATGTTAAAACCGGAAAAGGTCGGTATAACGTATCTATATTACTACTACTTTTGTGCTGTAAAACATATTTCAACAACATGTTTTGCTTATAGATCGTTTTAAATAATAAGAGGAGCGCTATGAAAAAAGTAGTTAGTAAGTGTTTGCATTACCTGGAAGTTCTGGGTGAATATGCAATACAAAAGTATGGATTAGAATAAAAAACAAATCTTTTCAGTGTTAAGGGGTATCCGTGAGGGTATCCCTTTTTTATGGTTGATAATACCCGTAAGGTATCAGTTCTTCGATGTTTTTGACCTCTTTCAGGTAACATTCGTTAAGTAGCGTCAGGCGATTCGCTATTTTATGTACTTCGCGAAAATTATGGTCTGTCAGGATGATCCCGTGTTCCCGTGCGCTTTCGGACATAAGCTCGCGTATCTGTTCTGCCACTACAGGAGAGACACCGCTGAAAGGTTCGTCCAGCAATATATAGGGGGCCGGACTGAATAGGGTCGTTTTGATTTCCAGATACCGCTGTTCTCCCGTCGATATTTCACAAATGCGGGAAGTGCGTATACGGAATAGTATTTTATCTGCCAGGAAACGTTTTCTGTCTTCCGGGGCGATACACAAGTCTGCAATCTGTGATACTTTCAGATGGGATGGCAAGGAAGGATGCTGGGGCAGATAGGCAAGCAAACGGGAGCGGAAAGCAGGTCCGTTCATGACTTTTCCGTCGATCCGGATAAAACTCCGGTCGGCTTTCAACGTACCGAAGATGATATTCAGTAAGGTGGATTTGCCGGTTCCGTTCCGTCCGAAAAGGGCAATAATGTCTCCTTGGCAACATTTCAGGTAAACATCTGCCAGTATCGTCCGTTCGCCGAACGACTTAAGTACGCTGTCTATTTCAAGGCCTGTATGCATAGCTGGATAATTTGATTGAGTAGATTACAGCAGATGAACATGACGATAAATGTAACGATCCAGAGTTGATATTTGCTGATGCCCTGATTGTAATAGAAAAAGTATTCTTCTTTGTGTGTCAGTTCCTTATAAATATAATCGAATCCCAGTCCGACCGTGGGAATAAGGCGAAACCAGAGTTTGACAGAATCCATAATGCTGCCATTATATAGAATAAAGGAAGTAATGCTGCCCATAGACGCAAAGAGAAAGCTGACCAGGACACTGAATTTTAATGTACTGAGGAAGAATGTCCGGTAAAACCGGTATTGTGTTTTCCATCTTTGCAGGCTATCCATAATCGATCGGTTTAAGAGGATAACTGATTTTTTGCTAAGATATTCAAATCGGAGGGAATAGAGGTCTTATTCTTTTTAATAAAGTATAAAAGAATAAGACCTTTTTTCAATTTACGCTTCAAAGCTATAGGTGTCATTGTCTGTTTGGTTCCGCATAAGCCACATATTTAGGAGATTCTGTATAATCATCCAGTAGTAATAAAACAATATTAACACGTTCTGTCACCCAAATGGCAACAGGGTAAGTACTAGGATATATTTTCTGTTCGGAGAATAGTTCGTCATACAGTTGCCACATCTTATCTCTATTATCTTCATACGTGGGGACTGAATAGAGATTGCAGAAATAGTCGTAAAGTTGGTAGCTTTGAGTCATGTTGCTGTTAAAAACCCTCACTTCGGTATATGGGACAGTGCCGCAAAGACCGTATGTGGTCATCAAATTAGGACTACTTTTAAGCACATCTGCATAAGTATACCATGCTTGTGAGGTTTTGGTAATGTCCTTCCAGTTATATTCCAGAAAATCCTTCTCATCAGTAACGGTGACGGTGAGTTGATGACGAAAGATAACCTTGTTGTCTTTCCATGTGGTCAGGTTAGTTTTATATTCACCGGGATATTTGAAACAGTGCCCCCATTCCAAAGTCAGATGGTTACCTACCCCTTCGTGTTCAAACACTTTAAAACTGCCGTTTATCTCATCTACTGTCCAAACAATAGAATCGCATACAACAGAAAGATTATTAGAATTAATTGACTTCGAATCTTCATTATAGAGATAAAAATTTATCGTATCGAAAATATTCCCTTTCGGTTGTTTTACGGCAAGATGAGGCATCGGGTATTCTGTCACTTTCACCTTTATCATGGCTGATTCTCCCGTTTCATGGTCGGTGACGACAAGGTCTGTTTCACCTTTCTGTTTACCTTTAATCTCTATTTTAGCCTTATAGCTATCAACTCCCCAAGTATAAACGGCATCAATAAATTCCGGGTTTTTAACATTCAACGTAGTGTTTTCATGGGCAGTCAGGTCAATGGAAATACTGTATCCTTGTATTACTTCGCACGAGTTTTGAGAAAGCTCCAAATAATATTCCTGTTTATCATCTTCACTACAACATGTAAAACCTAATGTGAACAGGAACAAAAGCGTTCCAAATAGACTTTTTATTCTCATATATTTATAGTTTAAATCATTTCAATCTTTGTAGTATAGCCTAATTATACCGAAGCAAAGTTCTACAAAGTTGGAGAGAAAAACCTTGAAGTATTTCAAGACTTTCATTTTTGCCGTAATTTTCTTCGTATATGACTAACAGTTTCAGGAGTTACACCAAGAAACGATGCTATCTCTTTTAGAGTAATATACAGAGGTAAGTCGGGACAACGTTGCAGCAAGGCAATGTAACGCTGTTCTGCTGTTTCGCAATAAAAGCCAAGTAACCGTTGATACATCTCTATTAACAACTCTTCTGCCACTAATTTACCAAAGCGTTGTGTATCCATATTGGTCTCCCAATAATCGTTCAACTCTTTTATAGATAATATATATACAGTGCTATCTGTAACGGATTGAGCATTTGTTAACGAGTTTGAATTTTTAATCAAGGAAGGATAGTCGCAAACAAAATCTTTGGCAAAACTATAACCAACAATATGTTCATTCCCCCCATTGTCGATACAAGTGTATCTAAAAATGCCGTTTTGAATCAGTCCTACATACTTACATGGCTCATTTTGCCGAACAAAATAATCCTTTTTCTTAATATCAATTGATTCCCCTTTATTTAAGAAGAGCTTTCTAACCTCTGAAAAATCAATTTCATTAATATATTTATTGAAATTCACCTTGTTATATATTTTTATATTCTGCCAAAAATGCAAAAAGTAAAATATTCCCTCTCACTTTACGAAATCTGTGGATTGTTTCGAAAGTAAGAGGGAATAAAATATGCGGATAGGCTATGATTACCTTTCTTTTACTTTACAACAAAAGTATCCTTTAATTTAATATCAGTGGAAGATGCGCCGATCCTGACTTCAAACTCACCCGGTTCGACGGTCCATTCCATGTGTCTGTCGAGGATTTGGAGGTCTTCGGGAAGAAGGACGAATGTGACGGTTTTCGTTTCACCCGGTTGCAGGGAGATACGTTCGAAACCGCGTAAGACGGATTCGTAAGCGATGACGCTGCTGACTTTATCGCGGATGTACAACTGTACCACATCGTCGCCGGCACGTTTGCCTGTATTGGTGACATCTACAGTGACGGTTACCGGACTTTGCGAATACGGTGTTTCCTGCTTGATTGCGAGGTTCGAGTACGCAAAGGTAGTGTAACTTAATCCGTGGCCGAAAGGGTAGAGGGCACCGTTTACACGGGTATTTCCTGAACCGTTGGGACCAGCAAAGTATTGTCCGTCTTGTGAACCCGGTTTGAACGGGAAATTGAACTCGATCTGTCCGATCGATTTCGGAAAGGTGACAGACAAACGTCCGCCCGGGTTATACTCGCCGAATAATGTTTGTGCGATCGCTTCTCCACCCAACTGGCCGGGGAACCAGGCTTCGAGGATAGAAGGAATGTTACGGTCTGCCCAGTTGATGGTCAGCGGCTGGCCGTTGATCAGGATAAGTACGACCGGTTTGCCGGTTGCATGCAGTGCCTCCAACAATTGTTGCTGACGGCCCGGAAGGTCGAGTCCGGTGCGTGATTTACTTTCGCCCGTGCAGGATTCGTCTTCTCCCAATACAGCGATGATCACGTCACAATCGGCAGCAGCACTCGTTGCTTCGGCGATGCTTTTCTTTTCTTCATCCGTCAGAGCGGTGGGGACGATCTCACTGTCAGGCCAGTTGGCATCTTTTATTTCACAACCCTTGGCGTAGAAAACTTCGGCCTGATTGCCCAGATAATCCTTAATGCCGTCGTAAACCGTGATATTGTCCAATCCCTGCGGACCGTAACGGCTGATCATATAGTTTGTTTCCTTTGCAAGCGGACCGGCAATAAGTACTTTCTTTGTCTGGTTCTTATCCAGTGGCAGCAGGTTGTTTTCATTCTTCAACAGAACGAGTGATTGTTTCTGCATATCCAGTACGAAGTCACGGTGTTTGTCAGCGCCGACGATCTTATCGGCAGCTTTCGGGTCTTTTACATAAGGAGAATCGAATAATCCCAGTTCGAATTTAACGCGTAAGACATCGGCAACCATGCGGTCGACTGACTTCATGGACAATTTCCCCTCCTTAACCAGTTGACGTACCGGAAGGATATAGTCTTTCGGGTGGGTAAAGTTGGTGCGGACGTTCAATCCGGCTTCTACCACCTGGCGTACGGCTTCTTCATACGAATCGGCTACATGGTGTTTGGTCTGTACGAACTCTACAGCTTCACTGTCGCTGACCACATATCCTCTGAAACCGTATTCCTGGCGTAATAACTCGGTGAGGAAATAATAACTGGCTGTTACAGGCACGCCGTCCCAGTCGTTATAGCTACTCATTACGCCTTTCGGATGCGCTTTCTGGATGACCTTCTTGAAAGGGTAAAGATGTATTTCATGCAATTCGCGGGGAGCCACATGCGGGTCGGTACGAACGGCTGCATCGCGTCCGCCTTTAGGGATGCTGTAAACGGCAAAGTGCTTCAAAGTGGAAGCGACACCGTTCTGCTGGATTCCCTTTACCATCTGTACGCCCAGTTCACCTACCAGATAAGGGTCTTCTCCGTAAGTTTCCAATACCCGTCCCCAACGCGGATCGCGGGCTACGTCAAGGATTGGTGCGTACACATTGTTGTATCCTAAAGCTTTTGCCTCTTTACCGGCTATATCTCCGGCCTGATGCACCAGGTCGCGGTTCCATGTACTGCCGATGCTGATAGGAGCGGGCAGGGGAGTCGCTTTGGTATGATTCAACCCGTGGATTCCTTCGTTGGAGAAGTCGACGGGGATACCCAGGCGTGTTTCTTCGATAAACCAGCGTTGCGTTTTGTTGATCGCTTCGGCATGGTTGCTGAACGGATAGATCATTTCCGGTGTCCTGCGGCGGGCACTTCCTACGCCGTTCAACTGTTCGTCGATGTTGGCAATACCGTCTTTCCATATCTCGTTCTTCCATCCTTCAGTGGGAAGAGAATCTTTCAGGACACGTCCGAAACCGTAAAGAGTGGCCATCTGGCAGCTTTTTTCTTCCAATGTCATCTGGTTCAGGAGATCCTGTACGCGTGCTTCGATGGGAGCTTCTGGATCTTCATAGACGTCTTTCACGCCGTTCTTGTTGAGATCTATCCACCCTTTTTTGTAGATCGAGTCTTTGGCTTGTACGGCTCCCGTCCCCAGACAGGCGGCAGCTAGTAATAAATACTTTAAATTCATGTTTTTCTTCGGGGATTATAATATTCGTTATTGACTATATCCATAATACAAAACCGTATGGCCGGTAATTATTAGCGCAAAGGTAACAATTATCAACCATACGGTCAATGCCTAATGTTCAGGGAGTGAGACTTATTTTACATCCCACCACAAACGGGCGTCGATCTTATTGTATTCCGACTGTGCGTTGTAGTTCTCTGTATTCATGGACGCTTCTTTCGCCGGATACAGGAAACGTACAGGTGCATTTTCCTTATTCAGCAGAGCGCCGTTTTCGCGGTCTTCATCCAGGATCGGGAAATCTGTACGGCGGTATTCCGCCCAGTTTTCATAGATCTGCAGGAAGCCGAGGTGTAGCCATTTTTGGGTAGCGATCTGTTCCAAAGCCTTTGAAGGGTTGAATTTGAAAGTCGAAGTAGCCAGCCAACTGCCCAAAGTACCGTCGGATACGTCTCTGTTGGCAATATTCATATCTTTTCCTTTATCCGCATCGCTGTTCTTATAATATTCGTAATAGTTCTGAATAGACAAGCTAACCCCTTTATTATAGAACTCTTCGGCATTTCCGCTGAATAAACCGCGTTGTGCGGCTTCTGCCAGGCAGAAATAAACTTCGGCTGCCGTCATACCGATACCTACCGGTAATTGATAGTTCTTACGGAAAGTAACCGTGTTCAAACATCCGTAGATTTCGAAAAGCCGTGTTCCGTCCGGGCCGTTAACCAATGCGATGGCTTTGTCGGCAGACGAAGGATAACCGATGATCTCTTTGCTCTCTTCATACACATCTCCGTCATCGTTCGTTGCCGGTTGGTAGAATACCTGTAAACGAGGGTCGTTTGCTTCTTTCAGCATATTGACAGTCAGTTCAGGGGCGTACATATAGTAACTATGACTTTTTGAATGACTTTCTCTCATTGCACGCCAGAGACCGTCCGGGGCTGTGTCGATACCGGATACCTTGATATACGTATTGTCGGCATTGGTGGTGATCAGCTGGTCCGGTGAAAGTTCGGATAGCACCTGTCTGGCTTTCTCCGGGTCGACATTGGAGATACGCATTGCATAACGCAATCGCAATGAATTGGCAAACTTATACCAGCCATCGCAGTTACCGCTGTAAATGATATCCTGGCGTTTGAATGTATCATCGCCGGTCGCTGTTTTGAAATAGGCGGCTGCCGATTTCAGATCGTCCAGGATAGCATAATAGATATCCTTTTGTGTATCGTATTTAGGTCTGAGAATAACGCTTCCTCCATACACTACATTACGGGCAGTAAATGCTTCGGTGTAAGGCATATTCCCGAAATAATCGGTAGCAATAGCCGTATTGTATGCTTTCAGTATTTTACCGGCTTCGACATAATTCTGATATTTTGCCTGTTCGTCCGGAGACAAGGTCGCGTAAATCTTGTCTATTTCAGTCAGCGTACTCATGCGTGTAACATAATAATTTTCCCAGCGTCCTTTGTCATCCTGAATATTCTGATAGAGGTTGACACGGTCTTTTCCGGCCTGTCTGGCTGTTGTCTGGAGATAGGTTCCGAGCAGACGGAAATTATAGTTCCAGGTATCGCCATAGTCGATCTCTATGGTTTTCAGTGCACCTTTGCTGAAGAGATATTCAATCTCGGCACTGGTAAATCCATCCGGATTGTTATGCTTCTCATCCAGTTTACTTTCGCAGGAAGAGAGTGCAACGGCAGTACCTAAAAGCAGGCTATATAATAAGTTTTTCATAAAAAATACTGTTTTTTGTATGTGTAACTAACTTAATTTAGAAACTTGTGTTGACTGAGAAACCAAAACTTCTGGCTGACGGGTAAGAAGTATATTCCACATAAGGATTCGTACCGCCTGTACCCAGGGTTGCTTCCGGGTTTACGTTAGGCACGTTCTTGTAGATAAAGAACAAGTTACTACCCACCAAAGAAACATTCAGGTTCTGTAAACCGATCTTAGCGACGATGTTTTTCGGAACACGGTAAGACAGTTTCATTTCACGCATTTTGATATACGTATTGTTATACAAGTTATCTTCTGAGCCGGCTTTGTTATAGCGGTTATTGTAGTAGTCTGCAGCCGATACGATAATATCGTTCTTGTCTCCTTTGGCATTCACACCTTCAACGATGATACCATCGTGGCGAACGCGGCCGTCCAATGCGTTGGCCGGTGCCGAACTGCTGTGGTTTTCCAAAGGTATCTTCTGGTTCGTATTCTTGTCAATATAATAAGGAAGTCCGCCGTATTCTTCGTCACGTCCCCACAACGATTCCTTGCCTGCACCCGATGCTTTCAGGTAGTTGTTGGTGAATGAAAGCAGTTTTCCTCCGAATGAACCGTCGATATGCACGCTCAGGGAGAAGTCTCTGTAACGGAAGGTATTTGTGAAACCACCGATGAATTTAGGAGCAGCGCTGCCTGCATAAGTAAATTCCGATTCCTGCTGATAATGTCCGTTCTTATCGACAATGATACGTCCCTGGTCGTCGCGCATCCACTTCTTGATAAATACGCTCGGTGTTGCATATCCCGGTACGGCTTTAAAGATGGCTGCACTCCAGGGGCTACTGATCTGGCGGTCTTCCATTCCGTCGACCAGAGAGATCAATTCATTGTGTGTATATGAAAAGTTCAGAATACTTTCCCAACTGAAGTCTTTTGTCTGGACCGGAGTTCCTGTTAGCTGAAGTTCCACCCCATAGTTACCGATTTCTCCGGCATTCATCTTCATACCGGTAGCACCTGTGGAAGGAGCGACAGGAACGGTGATGATCTGGTTCTTTGTCCGGTTGGTGTAGTAAGCCAGGTCGAGACCTATACGTCCGTCCAGCATGCGTCCTTCCAGACCGAACTCCCATGAGTAAGTCTTTTCGGGTTTGATATTGGTCGGGGGAACATCCGCTTTGAACTCGTTGGTAATGGCTGAGTTGTTGAACAATCCGTACTGGTATTCCGAGTTGGTGAAGTAGATAGAAGGTGTCGTGTTACCCACGATAGCATATGAACCTCTTAATTTACCGTAATTCAGCCAATCCGGCATATCCAGAGCCTCGGTGAATACGAAACTCAAACCGGCAGACGGGTAGAAGAAACTGCGGTTTCCGGCAGACAGACGGGATGACCAGTCGTTACGGGCCGTCAGGTCCAGATACAGGAAACGTTTGTAAGCCAATTGGGCGGAAGCGAATACGGCTCCCAGAAATTCGCCCTGGTTGATCACTTTATCTTTGCTGGCTTTCTTCGGATCTTTCTTGTTGTTTTCGGTTGAGAACATGCCATTGTATTTCAATCCTTCGGATTCCCAGATCATTTTTGATTCCGAGATATCTTCGCCCGACATACCGAGGGTAGCGCTGACATCGAAATCTTCGCCAATCGGTTTATTGAACATCAACAAACCTTCCACATAGTTTTTCTGGTAGTGTGCATCTTCCTTGCGGTAGCTTCCCTGAAGATTGGTCATATCTGCCGGATCGGATGCCTTTTCAAAGTATTCTTTGTTTTCCTTGTCATCGCGGTAACGGTCCGTACCACCACGCAGGCGGAAGTTCAGGAAATCGAATATTTTGAGATTGGCTGATATCGAAGCGATCAGACGTTCGCGTTTCTGTGTATATTCGTTCTCATTCTGTTGCCACATCAGGTATTTGATGATGTTGTCGCGGTTTCCCGAACTGATATTCTGGATATCTTTGGTCAGGAAATAACCGTCCTCACTCTTATAATGATCTTTCCATAATTGGGTGATCTCGTTACGAGGCATCGGATAATTTGAAACACGGTCGATACGGGTCGGCATGTTCTTGGTATCAGACATGTTGAATGAGATCGAAGCATCGAATGTCAGGCGTTCGTGTACTTTGAAATTACCGGAGAAGCTGAAATTATGTTTGTTCTGCTTGTAGTTTTCCAGGTAACCGCCGTAATTCATATTGGTATAAGCCAGACGGATGCTGTTCTTTTCCGTTCCGTTGGTGATGGCGATGCTGTTGTTGTTGGTAAAACCGTCTTTAAATACGTCACGGTAGTTGTCCGGCTGCGGTGAGTACGGACGTTTTACGCCGTCCCACCAAAGCACTTCCGTACCGTCCATACGCGGACCGAAGCTGCGGTAAGTATCGCCGTTATATATGTATTGTCCGTCTGCATTCGTGGTGAAGTAAGGATTCGAACCGCCGCCGAATACATTCTGGAATTCCGGCATATAAGCACGCTGGTCATACAAGTAAGAGGTACTTACCTGAATACCCAGACCTTTGCCTTCGCCGCCGCGTTTGGTAGTGATCACGATAACACCGTTGGTTGCACGCGAACCGTACAGGGCGGCTGCATTTGCCCCTTTCAGGATCGACATGGATTCGATGTCATCCGGATTGATGTCGTTGAGGGCAGAACCTTGCTGGATTTCATTACGTTCACGGCCGGCCCATTGCGAATCGGTATCGTTGATAGGTATACCGTCTACGACGATCAGCGGACGAGTATTTCCTTCCACCGTGTTGATACCGCGGATCTGAATTTTGGTACCTCCCGTCGGTCCCATCGCCGTTTGCTGTATCTGTACCCCTGCAGCTTTACCATATAAAGAGGTCGCTACGTTTTGTACAGGGACAGTCTGGATCTGTTCCGCTTTCAGTTCACTCATGGCGTAAGGGAGGGCACGTTTTTCCTTCTTGATACCCATAGCCGTTACAACTACTTCGTCGATCTTTTGGGCATCTTCTGCTAGTGTTATGTTCAAGCTTTCTTGTCCGGTGTACTTGATATCCTGTGTTACATAACCGATGAAAGAGATAGACAGGGTACTTCCCGGAGCTACGTTGATGGAGAAGTTTCCGTCCATGTCCGTAATAGTTCCTTCACTGGTTCCTTTCACGGAAACCGAAGCACCCGCTACAGGGCCGAAAGCATCAATTACTGTACCTTTTACCTGCTTCTTTTGTTGAGCGATGTTGGTTACAGTTCCCGGTTTGCCGTCTGCTGCAAATACCTGGCCGGTAGAACAGAGAGCGCCGGATAGTAAAATAAGTCCGATAGGTCTCAATACTTTTTTCATAAACAAATCTTTAATTAGATTCAAGAAAATTTCATTTCAATGCTGCAAAGCTATAAGGTGCTGACAGAAAGGTGTGTTAGAATCTGTTGATAGAATGGTAAATGCCGTTGGTGACGGATTTTACTATTTTTTTGACGGATTTTACCATTTTGCTTTTAGTTAACGTGCACTGCTATTGTTGTTTACCACTAAAAATGGGTTAAATTTGCATTAAATATCTACATTTATGGGGCTTAAATTCTTATATACACTACTTTGTTTATGTATATTGTTTCCATTGCCGGCGAAAGAACTTTATTTCAGACATATTGATTTGAATGACGGCTTTACGCAGCCCTCCGCTATTTCTGTTTATCAGGATGCAAAAGGGGCTATCTGGTTCGGGAACGATAACTTTAACGTGTATGACGGAAGGATTGTCCGTTCTTTCCGTCTTTCTAACTATCTGGAAGAGGTAGAAGACAACAATATTCACGGAATATGCGGAGACGGGGATTCATGTATTTATATGCTGGCTAATCGACGGCTGGTATTTTTTAATATGCGGACCGAAGAGTTCCGCCTGACAACCGTGCTGGCGCATACCCTGGAATACCGGGACGGGACATTGTATTATGCTTACAGGAATGAATTATATCGTTATAAATCCAATGGTGTCTCGGAAAAACTCTGTGCTTTACCTGATTCGACACTGATCATTAAAGACCTGTATTATGTGAATGACGGCTGGCTGATGGCTACAACGAAAGGGTTGTATCGTTTTTCGGACGGGACGTTTCTGAATTTGCTGGAGAATGAATCGATCACTTCTTTGTTTGTGGACTATTGGGGAAGATTATGGGTCGGAACGTTGGCCAATGGTGCTAAGGTATTCAGCGAAGGTAAGTGGATCGCTTTGCGGGAGGACGATGCCGTCCATCCGCTTATTAACGACCAGGTGCGTTCTATCAACCAGGATATCAAAGGGAATATATGGATCGGTACGTATGCCGGCATCACTGTTGTGAACCCGTTTCTTCAGGATTGTTACCATCTGTCGCACAAGGAGCAGGTCCCCTGGTCGTTGAAGCATTCGTCGGTTTATGCAATTTATAAGGATGATCAGGGAGGAATGTGGGTCGGTACTTACTATGGAGGGTTAAGCTATTTTAATCCGAATACCGAGGATTATACATACTACGGTATTTCTCCCGACGATCCGGAGAGCCTGGAGGGCTTCCTGTTTGGCAAGATGGCAGAAGATACGAAAGGAAACCTGTATATCGCTACCGAGCATGGACGGCTGAACAGCCTGGACCGCAATACGCAGAAAGTAAAACGGTTCAATTCCGGTCTTTCCCGTATTCCTTGCCGGACAACCAAATCTGTCTGGTATGATACCGGAAACGACCGGTTATATATCGGAACTTTTCAACACGGCTTATATTGTTATTCTTCTTCCGGCCGTCTGGAACGTCTGGGAACAGATGTATTGCTGAACGACAGCCAGCAGATTATTACGGATCTGATACCCTGGCAGGGCAATCTGATCGTTGTCTCGCAGGAGGGACTGTTCCTGTTGAATCTGGAGACGCAGAAACTGTCTCCTTTGTTTTCCGATCCCGATCTTCGTAACCAGACCGACGGGATTATCCGTTCCGCCTATCTCGATAATGAAAACAGGCTATGGCTTGCTCCGGCGAATAAAGAAATTGTTTGTGTCCGGATGGATACCCGGACGGTAGAGAAAATACCTTCTGTGAGGAATATGATCGGAAAGAGACCGGTTCCTGACATTTCAGGAGATGGGAGAGGGCATATCTATTTTGTAGTAACTGGTGTTGGAGTATTATGCTATGATCTGATGAATGATTTCTGGGCATGCTATAATCAGGAACAAGGCCAGTTGCTGACAAACGAACCTTTCCGGGCTTTGGTCACTCCTTTGGGCAGATTGCTGGTCACTTCTATCCGTGGCATAACTTTGCTGGATATGAAAACAGGGAAGAGTACGCATACGTTGCTGGGTACTTCCTCTCCGTTGCACCGGCTGAATTCTAACTGCGGGGTGTATCTGTCTCCCAAAGACAGTATGATATTTATCGGTGGGGTGGAAGGTATGATCGCAACGAAAGAATCCGGATTGTCGACCGTAGCGGTTCCTTATACCATATCGTTCAATAGTCTGTCGGTAAATAATGCGCCTGTCTACCCGTCTGCATCATCGAATATCTTACAAGAGGCTGTTTCGTATACCTCCCGGCTGACTTTACCTTACGACCGGAATAACATAACGCTGGGATTCACTTCTACCAATTACCGTTATGCCGATAAGAATTTATTTGAATATAAACTGGAAGGATTGGATAAACAATGGACACGCACGCGGCATCAGCAGATCGTTTATACTTCCATTCCTCCGGGAAATTATAATCTGTTGCTGCGGGAGGCAGGGGAAGGTAAACAAATAGTGATGTCTATCCGTGTCCGTCCTCCTTTTTATGCTTCGGTATATGCTTTTACCCTGTATGGTTTACTGGTTCTTTCGTTTCTGGTCTGGCTGATCCGCTTTAACCGCAGCCGTGCTTTCCTGAAGGCTTCCCTGGAACTCGAACAGCGGGAGAAATTGCGTATAGAGAAACTGAACCAGATGAAGCTGAAATTCTATATCAATATATCGCATGAACTGCGTACTCCGCTCACCCTGATGATCAGCCTGGTCGACCTGGTCCTGCAGAACTATGATCTGGGAGGGACACTCCGGAATAAATTGCTGAAAGTACGGCAATATACGGCGCAGATGCAGCAGCTTATTACGGAAGTACTTGACTTCCGCCGGCTTGAACAAGGGAAAATGCCTTTTCGTGCAAGTCAGCAGAATCTGGTCGCTTTTATGCGCCAGATATTCGATTCATTTAAGGATTATGCTGTTATGAACCGGATTCAATACCGGTTTGAAACGGTGGATGAAGATATACCCGTTTGGTTCGATCCGGTACAGATACGTAAAGTGTTTAATAATCTGCTTTCAAACGCATTCAAGTTTACTCCGAAAGAGGGGAATATAACTGTGAGCGTACTCCGTAAAAAGGAATTTGCGGAGATCCGGATCTCCGACACAGGCTCTGGGATTCCTCAGAGCCAACAAGCCCATATATTTGAGCGGTTTTACCAGGCGGACAATGCAACCGGACTTTCCCTTTCCGGAAGCGGTATCGGCCTGGCACTCACCCAGGAGATCATCATGCAGCATAAAGGACATATCGGGGTGAAGAGCGAACTGGGAGAGGGTACGACCTTTACAGTCACTTTGCCACTCGGGGATGAACATCTTGCTTCCGAACAGAAATCGGCGGAACCGCAATCGGTCGATATGTTACCCGTACAGGAGGCGAAGCCGGAGGAAGCTATTGCAATGTATGGCTCGCCGGAGGTCGTTCCTGCTGACAAGATAACGGATAAGGGAAAAGCGGAAAAATCGCTTTCCGTTTTGCTTGTGGAAGATAATGAGGATTTACTTCAGGTACTCGAAGAGGCTTTCTCGATCAAATATAAAGTATATAAAGCCGGTGATGGAGAAGAAGGTATCCGTATGGCGGAGGAGATGCAGCCCGATCTTATCATCAGCGATGTGATGATGCCGGTGATAAACGGCACGGCCATGTGCCAGCGGCTGAAGCGGAAGCTGGAAACTTCCCATATTCCAATCATCTTACTGACGGCGCGTGTCGATCTGGAAAGTGCTTTGGAAGGACTTAAATGCGGGGCAAGCGACTATATAATGAAACCTTTTAACATGGAGTTGCTATTATTGAAATGTAATAACATCATCGCCACCTTGAAACGGCAGCAGACCCGTTTCCGTACGGAGGCGGAAGCAACCCCGGCAGAGTTGGCGACGAACCGCCTGGATCAACAGCTTCTGGAAGATTCCGTCCGGATCATTGAAGAGAATATGGAGAACAAAGAGTTTAATATCGATATGTGGTGCCGTGAGATCGCTGTGGGGCGTACACGTCTGGGAGCTAAAATAAAAAGTATTACCGGGCTGACCTTGAATGACTTCATCCTGCAGATCAAGTTGAGGCGATGTGCCTATTTTCTGGAAAACAGCGATTTGACTATTTCCGAAATAACCTGGAAAGCGGGGTTCTCCAGTCCGGGCTATATGGGGAAATGTTTTAAGGAGTATTTCGGAGTCACTCCGTTGCAGTACAGGAACTCGAAAAATAAAAGGAAGTGTGTCAAAACCAATAAACCGGACGCAGATATCGCAGAAGGCGCAGAGTAACGCAGATAAATTAATTATCAATAAAATAAGTCTGCGTTACTCTGCGTCTTCTGCGTAATCTGCGTCCGGTAAATATCGTCTTTTTATACGTTGAAGCGGAAATGCATGATGTCGCCATCCTGTACGACATATTCTTTTCCTTCCACGCTCATCTTTCCGGCTTCCTTCACGGCAGCTTCCGAACCGTACTTGATATAATCGTCGTATTTGATCACTTCGGCACGGATAAATCCTTTTTCGAAGTCGGTATGGATCACTCCGGCACATTGCGGTGCTTTCCAGCCTTTTTCAAATGTCCAGGCACGTACTTCCTGTACGCCGGCAGTCAGGTAGGTCTGTAGGTTCAGCAGGTTATAAGCAGACTTGATCAGGCGGCTTACACCCGATTCTTCCAGACCGATTTCGCCTAAAAACATCTGGCGTTCGTCATAGGTTTCGAACTCGGCTATTTCGCTTTCGATCTTGGCTGCTACGACCAGGATTTCCGCGCTTTCGTCTTTCACTGCTTCACGTACGGCATCGACATATTTATTACCGTTTACGGCACTTGCTTCATCTACGTTACAAACGTACATAACGGGTTTGCTGGTCAACAGAAAGAGTTCGTGAGCGATTTTCTGTTCGTCTTTCGTCTCGAAAGTAACCGTGCGGGCACTTTTCCCCTGTTCCAGGGCTTCCTTATATTTTACCAGCACCTCGTAGGCTTGTTTAGCTTGTTTGTCGCCGCCTGTCTGGGCTTGTTTCTGTACCTTGGCAATACGGCTTTCGATCGTTTCCAGGTCTTTGATCTGAAGTTCTGCGTCGATGATCTCCTTATCGCGTACAGGGTCTACTTTACCGTCTACATGTACGATATTTTCGTCGTCGAAGCAACGCAGTACGTGCAGGATAGCATCTGTTTCGCGGATATTGGCCAGGAACTTATTCCCTAGTCCTTCTCCCTTGCTGGCTCCTTTTACCAGGCCTGCAATGTCGACGATCTCTACTGTGGTAGGAACAATTTGTTTCGGGTTGATCAGTTCTGCCAGCTTGGTCAGGCGTTCGTCAGGAACGGTAATTACACCTACGTTCGGTTCGATCGTACAGAACGGGAAGTTTGCAGACTGTGCTTTTGCATTCGATAAGCAGTTGAAAAGAGTAGATTTCCCTACATTCGGAAGACCTACTATGCCACATTGTAATGCCATAAAATATATATTGTTTTATTATCTATTTGCAATATTTCTTTGTAGAAGCTACCGCCCGGCAGCTTTTTCAGCTTGCAAAGATAACCAATCTTTCTTGTATATTATTCATGAACAGGGAATATACTGTCTTTTCTCGTAGGTACTGGTTTCAATAAATGTTTTGTAAAGTAACTATCATACTATCATATTCGTGTTTAACTGTTTGTAAAATAGATCTTTACTCTATGATAGTCGCTTGTAATAACTATCATATCAACTATCATACCTATCATCCGGGAGGTGTGGACTTATATCTTTTTTTTGAAAGTATATAGTTTAATATCAGAAAGATAACTTGTAATGTCCGCTGAGACCCGGGTGTCAGTACCCTTGACACCCGGGTGTGAGGATCGTTGAGATGGGGGTGTAAAAGGGGGTGAGACAGGCATCTCACCGGCTATTTACTATTGTTTTCAACAAATCAGATTGCTTGTTTCGGGTAAATATCTGTAAGGCTGCGTATAAACAGATACTATCGGGAGCTGTGGAACTCTAGTCTTACATCTTGAACTTCAGCAGCATCAGTACAGGATTATCTTCTTCGTTCAACTGGGATGCGATTGCTTTCAGCTTCTCGTCTGTGATCTGGTTCTTGCTGTAGGCTTCCACCAGGTCCATGGCATTCAGTTGAATTAAACCGTAACCGTAGGGGACAGAAGTTATATCAATATATTTAGGGTCCGTTTCACGATTGTTTATGGCCCGGTTACGATAGATTGGTTCGAACCATTCGTCGGCATGACGGTCATACATGTACAGCTTTTCCCTTTTCTCGCGGTTGGCGGCCATATCGCTCATTTTAACTGTTACCTGCCGGGGTATCCTGCTTACCCAGGCATACCGGTCGTTCATTCCCCGGAAAAACAGGAGGGGAGCTTCCTGGTCTGCGGTGGGAGCGTGGAGAGGTACCATGACCGGTTCGAGATGCTGGTCCGGATGCATTACGAAGATGGTGTCTAATGCGACGTCTGTTAACCAGATCTTGTCTGTGCAATTATATAATTGAGGTAAGATTCCGTAGGCACTGCTGGTGTGTCCGTCATCCCATAGGATTTTGCGGTTGCTGGCTATACAACGGGGAATTTCTATCGATAACGTATCTATTTTTCCGTCTTCTTTAGAGAGGAGAAAATAAGGGGCATACGGGTTTTCTTCCCCTTCTTTATAAATGCTGCATAAGAGGTAATCTGTGTTCAGGTCGATGATATTCAGGTCCATTATGCTTTGACGGCTCAGCGTGCGGAGATATTTTCCGGAGAAGTCATACACTTTCAGGCTGGTGAAGTCGGCAATAAATACCTCTTTCCGCTGCCAGTCGACAATGTTGAAAATAACTGCGGTGTATTCTTCCGGTCCTTCTCCTCTGCGGCATATACGGCCTTGCAGCTTTTGTCCTTGTTTGTCGAACAGTAGGATTTCTCCGATTTTTCCGCCTCTTATTGCTATTCCCTTATCTGATACGACGGAAGGTGTGGAGTTGACGAGCATTGAATCGGATGTTGCCAAAGGAATGTATTCTATATCCGCGATATCTTGCAGCCAGACTTCTTTGGGTTGATAGTCTTTTGCAACATCGACTGTGACCAGTTGTATATTTTTATCGTTCGCCTGCTTACATGAGCAAACGAACGATAAGGTTAGAGCAAGAATGAGGTATTTCATATCCTAGTGTGTTATAAAGGAACTTGTTTTTCTTGTCAATGTGCTTCCAGCCAGTTTACACCCTCGCCGCAATCGGCGATCAGCGGAACCTGTAGCTTGATGGCACCTTCCATTTCTTCCAGGACGATCTGTTTTACTTTTTCCAGCTCGTCATTGCAGACATTGAAGTTCAATTCATCGTGTACCTGGAGGATCATTTTGCTCTTCAAACCTTCTGCTTCGAAACGGTTGAAGATACGTACCATAGCTACCTTGATAATGTCGGCTGCACTTCCCTGGATAGGGGCGTTGATCGCATTTCGTTCGGCATAACCGCGGACGATGGCATTATGTGAATTGATATCCGGCAGGTAACGTTTGCGTTTGAAGATTGTTTCGACATATCCTTTTTCTTTGGCAATACGGATACTTTCGTCCATATAATCGCGGATACCCGGATAGCTTTTGAAATAACCTTCTATCAGTTCTTTGGATTCCGCCCGGGGAATGTTCAACCGTTCGGCAAGGCCGAATATAGAGATGCCGTAGATGATCCCGAAATTGGCTGTTTTTGCCTTACGCCGCATATCGCTGCTTACTTCCTCTACCGGAATGCCGTATATTTTTGCGGCTGTGGCAGCATGGATATCGGCTCCGCTGCGGAATGCTTCGATCATATGCTCATCGTTGCTGAGATGAGCCATGATACGTAATTCGATCTGCGAATAGTCGGCAGAGAAGAAGGTACAATCTGCGTTATCGGGAATGAACGCTTTACGGATTTCGCGTCCCAGTTCATCACGGATAGGGATATTCTGGAGGTTCGGATTGGTCGAACTCAGGCGTCCGGTGGCGGTCACCGTCTGGTTATAGGAAGTATGTACCTTGCCTGTTACCGGACTGATCAGTTCGGGCAGTGCATCGATATAGGTACTCAACAGTTTTTTCAGTCCCCGGTATTCGAGCAGTTTGTCTACGACCGGATGTTTCGATCGTAGTTTTTCCAGCACATCTTCGCTGGTACTGTAACTGCCTGTTTTTGTCTTTTTTGCTTTTTCCTCTATCTTCAGCCGTTCGAAAAGGATCTCGCCGACCTGCTTGCTGGAGTTGATGTTGAATTTGGTACCTGCCAGTTCATAGATCTCCTTTTCCAGTTTGAGTAATGCCTCGGTCAGTTCTTCCGATGACTGTTTCAAGGCGACCGTGTCGAGCTTGACACCTGTCAACTCCATTTCTGCCAATACATATATCAATGGCATCTCGATGTCGAAGAATAAAGATTCGATCCCTGTTTTCTTCAGTTCGGGCGCAAAGAAATGTTTGAGCTTTAATGTGACATCAGCATCTTCGGCGGCATACTCGGCTATTTTACTGAGCGGGACATCGCGCATGCATAGCTGGTTCTTTCCCTTCGGACCGATAAGCTCCGAGATGGGGACCGGTTTATATTTGAGATAGGTCTCCGCGAGGTAGTCCATCCCATGACGCAACTCGGGGTTGAGCAGGTAATGGGCGATCATGGTGTCGAACAACGGACCGGCTACCCGGACATCGTATTTGCGAAGGACCATTATATCGAATTTTATATTCTGTCCTATTTTTTGCGATTTCGGGTTTTGCAGGGCAGGGGAGAAGTGAGCAACAATTTTTGCCGCTTCTTCCTTATCGGCAGGAACCGGGACATACCATGCTTCGTTTTCCTTTACGGAGAACGACATTCCGACCAATCCGGCTGTCAATGGGTCGATGCCATCGGTTTCCGTGTCAAAAGCAAAAAAATCCTGATCCAGTAAAAATCGGCCTAATTTGGCTCTTTCTTCCTCAGAATCAACGGTTATGTAATTGTGAGGGGTCGTTTTTAAGCTCGCGAGAGTCGAATATTTTGGAACACTCGGAACCTCGGTCGCAAATAAGTCAAAGAGATTGCCTTGAACAGGCCCTTTTGTCACTTTGGGGGCAGGAGCGGGCTTTTTCTCCTCTGCAGTCATTTTGTTAATAAATGTTCTAAATTCTAATTCCGTGTAAATCTCGGTCAGACGAGCTTCGTTTGGTTTTTCCCGGACACATTTAACGGCATCGAACTGGATGGGAACATCTGTCTTGATCGTAGCCAGGAATTTTGAGAAACGAATCTGTTCGGCATTCTCCGATACCTTTTTCTGGAGGGAGCCTTTCAGCTTGTCGGTATTCTCCAGCAGGTTTTCGATAGAACCGAATTCATCGAGTAATTTCTGTGCTGTCTTTTCTCCGACACCCGGACAACCCGGAATGTTATCGGAGCTGTCGCCCATCAGTCCAAGAAGGTCGATCACCTGGTCGACCGAAGTCAGCGAATATTTATTCAATACTTCCTGTACGCCCATCACTTCGTAGTCGCCTCCGAATTTAGGACGGTACATAAATATATGTTCGGACACCAGTTGTCCGTAATCTTTGTCCGGTGTCATCATATAGACTTCGAACCCTTCTTTTTCCGCCTGCTTGGAAACGGTACCGATTACATCGTCGGCTTCGTAGCGGGGGACTTCCAGTATGGGGATATTGTATGCTTCGATAATATCCTTGATAATAGGGACGGACTGCCGGATCACTTCCGGGGTTTCTTCCCGCTGTGCCTTATATAATTCGTATGCTTCGTGACGGAATGTCGGGCCTTTCGGGTCGAAAGCAACGGCAATATGCGTTGGATTCTCACGTTTCAACACATCTTCCAGACTGTTGATAAACCCGAAAATGGCAGAAGTGTTCATGCCTTTCGAGTTGATCCGCGGATTTTTAAGAAATGCGTAGTACGACCGATAGATCAGTGCATACGCGTCTATAAGGAATAGCTTCATCTCTTTTAACACGTTTTAGGGTGACAATAGACGGTAAATGTACGAAAAAACTCGCTTACTCAATACTTTTTGTTACTTTTGCGAATCTTTGAATAGATTATGAAAGATAGAAAGAAAATAGAACAACCGGTTGCGGAAGAGTTTAAACGCTTTAATGATGAGTTTGCGGATTCGCTTCGTAGCGAGACGCATAGACTGCAAGCGGCTATCGACCAGATCTTGCATGCCAGCGGTAAACATGTTCGTCCGTTATTGGTATTGCTTACGGCAAAAGCTTGTGGAAAGGTAACAGATCATACGATCAATTCGGCTGTTTTTCTCGAATTGTTGCATACTGCCACCCTGATACACGACGATGTAATAGATGAGACGAAAGAACGCCGGGGAGTTCCCTCCCTGAATGCTGTTTTCGATAATCGTATTTCCGTACTGGTGGGAGATTATGTCCTTTCTACTGCATTGATCCGTTCGATTCAGACCGGTAATCTGCAAATCATAAATATCGTATCTAACCTGGGGCGCGACTTGTCGGAAGGTGAGATCAAGCAGTTGGAGACGGCCGAGAAAGCTATTCTCGACGAGGCTTGTTACATGCAGGTGATCAAGAAAAAGACGGCTACGCTGCTTTCTTCCTGTACGGAGATCGGGGCTATATCGGCAGATGCTTCGCCGGAACTGGTGCGTAAATGCCGGCAGTTCGGTGAATACCTGGGGTATTGTTTCCAGATCAAGGATGATATCTTCGACTATTTTAAAGAAATGAATATCGGTAAACCTACCGGAAATGATATACGTGAGGGAAAGGTAACATTACCCTTGTTGCATGCCCTTGAAAGCGGTAGGAGAGAAGAGGTGGAATCTTTCCTGAAAGTGATCAATGAAAAGGACTTCTCTGCCGGTAATATCGATGCTTTGATCGAGTTTGCCAAAGCGAACGGGGGAATCGAATATGCCGAATTACGGATGAAGGAATATCACGATAAGGCTGTTGAAGTGCTTATGCAACTGCCGGAATCGGAAGCCCGCGAGGGATTGCTTGCTTTGGCTGATTATATTATGGAACGACAGAAATAACAAGATACTGTTATTCTACATTTAGAAAAGGAACGCAGATTGCGCAGACGGACGCAGATAGAAATTATTCAAAAATCTGCGTCCGTCTGCGTTTTCTGCGTCGTCTGCGTCCCCTTTTTTAGGTTATAGCTCCTTTACCTTTATTTACCCAGCCGGTGTTCGATATCTTCCACCAGGCTGCTGGCTCCGATACGGAACAAATCTTTATTCAGCCATTCGCTGCCCAGCACCTCCTTGACGATCGTGTAGTATTTAACGGCGTCTTCTGCGGTACGAACACCACCGGATACTTTAATACCGATCTGTTTTCCTGTGATGGAATGGTACTTTTTGAGTACTTTGCACATTGTGTAGACGGCTTCCGGGGTTGCGCCGGGATAACCCTTTCCTGTCGATGTCTTGATGAAATCTGCACCGGAATAGAGGGCTAAAACGGCCGCTTTCTGAATATTTTCCGGAGTGAGCAAGGCGCCGGTTTCCAGAATGACTTTTAATTTGCCTTCGCGGCAACTGTCTTTGATCTCCTGTATCTCTTCGGTCAGCTCTTCATAGTTCTCTTCCATAAAATATCCGAGGTTCATTACCACATCTATTTCGTCGGCTCCCGACATGATAGCCATGGCTGTTTCCGCGATTTTTACTTCTGTAAATGTCTGCGAAGAGGGGAAGCCTCCGGCTACCGAAGCGATCTTTACCTCCTGTGCCGCCAGTGCCTGTTTAACCGTTTCCACAAAGAGGGGATAGGTGCAGATTGCAGCGACATTCGGTACGTCGGGGCGGGTTCCTTCAAAATCGTTTACCCGGTCCACCAGCTTCCATATACTTTCCTTTGTATCGATGCTGGTCAGAGAGGTCAGGTCGATGAATCCGTGGATTTGTTTCAGTACTTCGGGGGTGAAGTTCTCTTTTTCATGTTTGTCCAGGATTGAAACGACGTGTTTCCCTACTATCTCTTCCGTTCCGGCCGGATCGAATTTACTGAACGCTTCATGGTATTTATCCATGTGCTCGTGTTCATGGTCGTGATGGTGTTCATGATCATGGTCGTGACCGCAACTGCAATTGTGTTCGTGTGTCATACATCTAATTTTTTATTGTTTATATGTCTTTCTTTATCCCGGCTTGTCTTCTTCTGCAGGTTCTTTTCGAATGCAGCGGTCAGGTCTACGCCGGTCTGATTTGCCAGGCAGATCAGTACCCATAGTACATCTGCCATTTCATCGCCCAGATCGCGGTTTTTATCGCTTTCCTTGAACGATTGTTCACCGTAGGTACGTGCCATGATCCGGGCCAGTTCGCCTACTTCCTCGGTCAGGATCGTCATATTGGTAAGCTCGTTGAAATAGCGGACACCGTATGTCTTGATCCATTGGTCCACTTTTTCTTGGGCTTCCTGCAGGGTAATATCTGCCATCTTATTCTTTGTTTTGCGAGTCGATCAGGATGGTGACCGGCCCATCGTTCAACAATTCTATTTTCATATCAGCCCCAAATTCTCCGGTGGAAACGGGCTTACCGATCTGCAACCCCATCTCGGCACAGAACGATTCGTACATCGGGATGGCAAACTCCGGTTTGGAAGCCTTGATGTAAGAGGGGCGGTTTCCTTTCTTTGTAGAGGCATGGAGGGTAAACTGGCTAACCACCATTACCTCGCCTCCCGATTCGATCACAGAACGGTTCATAACGCCGTTTTCATCGTCGAAAATACGCAGATTGGCAATCTTCTTGCATAACCATTCGATGTCTTCCTGTGTATCGCGGTCTTCAATACCGACCAATACCAGCATTCCGTTCCCTATCCGTGACCTGAGTTCTCCGTCGATCGTTACGGAACAATGCTGTACACGCTGTATAACTGTTCTCATTCTATATGTTTACTTTAAACCATTTATTAATGCTTTTGTTTTTGCTTCACCGATCAATTCTTTCAATTCATCGAAGCTGGCTTCGCGGATTCTTTTTACGCTCTTGTAATGACGCAGAAGCAGTACTTTTGTTTTCTCGCCGATCCCTTTGATGGTGTCCAGTTCGGAGCGTGTCTGGCTTTTGCTTCGCTTGTCCTTATGGAACGTGATGGCAAAGCGGTGCACCTCGTCCTGTATCTGGGTGAAGAACCGGAACATCTGGCTTTGTATCGGCATACCTACAGTTATGGGAGGGAAGCCGAAAAGCAATTCCGAAGTCCGGTGTTTTCCGTCTTTCGCCAGGCCGGCTATCGGTATGTCCAGGTGGAGTTCGTCCTGGATCACTTCGCGGACGACTTCCATTTGTCCCTTTCCACCGTCGGTAAGAATCAGGTCGGGCAGGGGAGAACCTTCGTTGATCGCACGCTGGTAACGGCGGCGTACCACCTCTTTCATGGAGGCATAATCATCGGGCCCGACAACTGTTTTAATGATGTATTTGCGATAGTCTTTCTTCGATGGCTTCGCCATTTTGAAGACGACGCAGGCTGCAACAGCATCGCTGCCTTGTATATTCGAGTTATCGAAACATTCGATATGGATAGGCAGTTTGGGGAGGTGCAAAGCGTCCTGTACTTCTTTCAGGATACGTGTGCTCCGTTGTTCCGGGTTGAGTTTTTCTGCCTGCTTCAAACGGTCTACCTTGAACTGCTTTACGTTCATTTCCGAAAGTTCCAGCAATTTCCTTTTATCCCCGCGCTGCGGAACGGTGAAGGAAACGTTTCCCAACTCCATCTCCACTTCAAAAGGGATGATGATCTCGCGTGCCGTACTTTTAAACCTGTCGCGCATTTCTACGATACCCAGGCTTAACAGTTCTTCTTTCGTTTCATCCAGGCGTTTCTTGTATTCAAACGTATAGGCCTGTACAATTGCCCCGTTTCCGATATGCATGAAATTAATGTAGGCGGACTTCTCGTTCTCTGCGAAAGAGAATACATCTATATTGTGAAGCATTGGCGTAACTACCGTCGACTTTGAACGGTAATTCTCGATCACTTCGTATTTCTCTTTTATCTTTTGAGCCTCTTCAAACTTTAGTTCGGCAGCCAGTGCCTGCATCTCCTCGTACAGATGTTTGCTGATCTGGGAAATATTTCCACGAAGTATTTCCTTTATTTCGGAAATATTCTTCTGGTACTCTTCGTGCGATTGCAGTCCGATGCAAGGTCCTTTGCAACGTTTGATGTGGTATTCCAGACAAACATCGTATTTCCCGGCAGCAATCGATTCGGGTGTCAACGGGTATTTACAGGTACGCAGCGGATAAAGTTCTTTCAACATCTGCAGCATGACTTTGGCTGTATATACAGATGGGTAGGGACCATAATATTGCGAACCGTCTTTGACGATATTCCGGGTCTGGAAGATGCGTGGAAAATATTCGTTTTTGACGGTAATGGAAGGATAAGTTTTATCATCCTTCAGCAAAACATTATAGCGTGGACGGTACTGTTTGATCAGATTGTTTTCGAGTAGGAGGGCGTCTTCTTCCGTATCTACAACAATGTATTTGATGTCGCGGATTTGCTTAACCAATACACGTGTCTTGTTGCTGTCGTGTTCCTTGTTGAAATAGGAGGATACACGGCGCTTCAGGTTCTTCGCCTTGCCTACATAAATGATGGTTCCTTTCTCGTCGAAGTACTGGTAGCAACCAGGCTTGTCCGGCAGGATCGAAAGGATCATTTTAATATGTTTCTCAGTTTCCGCACTCATTTTGTTTTACTCTTTCTGTCCTATTCCCAGTGTTTTACCTTCTTTTACCTGAAGTAAATGTTTCACGTGGAACAATTCGTGTTTTATCTTCCGAGCAGTACCAGCAGTATGTTGATGTCGCTCGGGGAAATGCCCGGGATACGGCTTGCCTGGGCAATCGTGTCCGGGTCTATCCGTGTTAGTTTTTGCCGCGCTTCCGTCGATAAAGACTGGATCGAATTGTAATCGAATTTGCCTTTGATATGAATATTTTCCAGGCGGTTTATCTTGTCTGCGATGATCTGTTCGCGGCGGATATAACCGCTGTATTTAATCAGGATTTCTGCCGCTTCGATGATCTCTTCTTTGCGGGCAACAGATACTTTGTCCAGCTCTGCACGGAATGCAGGAACAAGCTCGGCAATGTTCTCCAGTGTAACTTGCGGGCGAGGGATCAGGTCGATCAGTTTACAGCCGTGAGAGAGTGGGGTAGTTCCCAGATTCTCCAATCCCGAATTTATATATTGGGGCTTTACGGAATAGTTTTCTGCAAAGCTGATGATTGCATCCCGTTGCTCTCTTTTCTCCGTGAGCAGGTCGTAACGATCTTGTTTTGCCAATCCTATTTGATAGGACTTTTCTGTCAGTCGCATATCGGCATCGTCTTGCCGGAGCAGGATGCGGTATTCGGCACGGGAGGTAAACATACGGTAAGGTTCGTCCACCCCTTTTGTGACGAGGTCGTCGATCAATACACCGATGTAGGCCTCGTCCCGGCCCAGGATGAAAGGCTCGCCGCCGTGACAATTGATGTGGGCGTTGATACCAGCCATGAGTCCTTGTCCGCCTGCTTCTTCATATCCGGTAGTCCCGTTGATCTGTCCGGCAAAGAACAGGTTGCGGATTTGTTTTGTCTCCAGGTTATGATGTAACTGTGTCGGGTCGAAAAAGTCGTATTCGATAGCATATCCCGGACGATAAATACGGATATCCCTGAATGCCGGGATGGCTTGCAGGGCACGTAACTGGATATCGAGTGGGAGAGAAGAGGAGAAACCGTTCAGGTAATATTCCTGTGTCGTTTCACCTTCCGGTTCTAAGAATAGCTGATGCTGGTTCTTATCGGCAAAAGTGACGATCTTCGTTTCGATACTTGGACAGTAACGCGGTCCGATACTCTGAATTTGTCCGTTGTATAACGGAGAGTCGGGGAGGCCTTCGCGCAAAATCTCGTGACAGGCTTCGTTGGTGAAAGTGGTCCAGCAACTGAGTTGTTTTAACGGGCGTGGTTGGAAATCGAGATAGGAGAACTTATGGAAATCGTTCTCTCCCGGTTGTTCACCCATTTCATCGAAGTGTACGCTCCGTCCGTCGATACGAACCGGAGTTCCGGTTTTCATCCGTTCCGATTTGATGCCTAAAGAAACCAACTGTTCCGTCAATCCGGTAGCAGCCGGTTCGGAGATACGTCCGCCGCGTATTTGCGTCCGGCCGATATGCATCAAGCCGTTCAGGAAAGTACCGTTGGTCAGAACCACACTCTTCGCACGAAATTCTACATTCATATTGGTTTTAACACCGCAAACAGTGTCTCCGTCCAATATGATTTCCCGGACTGTATCCTGCCAGATATATAAATTCGGAAGATTTTCCAGTATTCCCCGCCAGCAATCGATGAAGCGGGCACGGTCGCTTTGCGAGCGCGGGCTCCACATGGCAGGACCTTTACTCCGGTTCAACATGCGGAACTGGATGGCTGTTTTGTCTGTAACAATACCCATATACCCTCCCAGCGCATCGATCTCACGAACAATCTGCCCTTTGGCGATACCGCCTACAGCCGGATTGCAACTCATCTGTGCAATCTTGTTCATGTCCATTGTGATAAGAAGCGTTTTTGAACCCAGGTTGGCGGCAGCTGCTGCGGCTTCACAGCCTGCATGACCGGCACCTACCACGATCACATCGTAATTGAAAGTCATTGTCGTAATTATCTTTGTTTCTTCTGCAAAGATAGTCATACTCCGCCTTTTAGTCATCATCCCAAAGGATATTTTGCTTATGCTTTGTTTCGTTAAAGATTAGGCTAACCCGGCAGGATAGATCTCGGCATCGGCAGTCTTTGGCTTTTATGATGACTCTAACCGGATTATCATGTTTTTTATATAAGATAAAACTCTTAGAAGGCTATGCAGCATTTGGCGGTTCAAATACATCTTATTTACTGTAAGTCTAAAAAAAACGTTATGAAAAAGTATGTACTTTTATTAGGGCTGTTGATACAGACTGTGTCGCTTTGTGCCCAGGAGGCGTCGATCGGAAAATCGATGTTTTCCATCCATGCAGGACCTTCCTGGTATCTGGGAAAAATGATCGGGATCACAAGCAATTCCGACACCTATCGTAATGATCTGAGGAATGGGGTAGCCTGGGATGTCAATTACTATTTTTTAGGAGATAAATATATCTTCAATTCGTTTAAACTCTCTCCGGGGCTCATTTATCAGGGTGGCCGGTATAAGGGAACTCATGACGAAGGTTCTGACAAGCTTCTGATGCATTATATCGCGCCTCAGATTGCTTTATTTATGGTGAAGCAAAAATATAATCTCTCTTTGTCGACCGGCGTGGGGTATCAGTATTATAAAGATAAAAGCTTCGTGTACGATAAGCCCCGGGATGTGTCTATGAATAAGTTGGCATATAATCTTTCAGCCGGTGGTGAATATCTTCTCTCATCGCATGTGGGTATTTCTGCAAAACTGAACTGGATTGTCACGTCCTCCGAAAGTTATTCCGTCAAATATCACGGTCAGAAATGGCAGGTCGAATCGCCTGAATTGAATGGAGGCGGGGGCTGCTTCTCCCAATTATCCTTGTTGTTCGGTATGAATTTTCACTTTTAATCAGAGACTGTTATGAGACATATATTATTTATCTGTTTGTTGTTTTTTTGCGTAGCCTGTGAAGAAAATAAATCGGTCGATCCGACGCTCATGCCCGAGACGACTACGACCGGGGAGAATACGTTAGGCTGCCTGATAGATGGCTGGGTGTATGTCAGTGGCCGGTGGAGTTTGCCGGCTGCCGAATATGCAAAACTGCAAGATAGTACCAGTATGACGATTTCGGCACAGGTCGGTTTCGACTCGTTTCTCCGTTTTACGATAGCCAACCCCAAACAGGGTGAAACACTTCCGTATACAAATGTGTCTTTTGATAATCAAAATATAGAGGATGGGAAAGTACACATTACCCGTATGTCTGACGGAATATTTAGCGGTACTTTCGAAGGCGGGCGTATGACAAAGGGGCGTTTCGACCTGAAATATAAGGAGTGAATGAATTTGGGCGAGGGGGTTATAGCTGTTTTAAAACTTCCATCACATAGTTGCGCCGTTGCCGTGAAATGCTGATGGACGAACCGTCTTTCATACGGATATATCCTCCGTCGCTTTTGATGAAGCTTTTGATCTCATCCAGGTTGATCAGATGCGATTGGTGCACGCGCAGAAAATGATAGGGCGTCAGCAATTCGTCGAAGTCTTTCAATGTTTTGGAGACAATCAGTTTCTCTCCTGTCTTTAAATAGAAGGTCGTATAATTGCTTTCCGATTCGCAGCGGATGATGGAGCCGATCTCTACGAATTCTATTTTGTCGGCGACCGACAGCGCTATTTTCTTTTGTTTATCTATTGCCCGCGTGTTTTGAAGAAGGTTCTGCATCCGTTTGTTTTCCTGTTTTCGTAAGACGACCAGGACTGCTTTGTCTACGGCATGTGTCAGTTCTTCCGGGTCGATAGGCTTCAGTAAATAGTCGAGTGCACTGAAACGGATTGCCTGGATCGCATAGCTGTCGTAAGCGGTTACAAAAATCACCTCGAAAGGAATATCCGGAAGATTTTCGAGGAGGGAAAAACCGGTATCGTCACCCAGCCGGATATCCAGAAAAAGGATATCCGGTTTTACTTCGGGTAGGACGGTACGAGCTTCCGTAACGGAACTGCAGATGGCCGATATACTGATCTGCGGGCAATAAGTCCCGATCATGCGGAGCAGGTTCTCGCGGTTCCCCTGCTCGTCATCTACAATTGCTGCGGTTATTTTCGTATCCATATTTTGTCTTATAAAGGAATGGATAACCGGACATGGCAACCGGAAACAGCTTCTTTCTCTTGTCTGTTTTCGATCGTAACACCGATTTCCGTGTTGTATAATGTTTTCAATATTTCAAATTCATTGGTGACGGCACGGATGCCGAAGCCTCCATTTGCCTCTGTATCCAGTCCGGGACCATCGTCAGTGATGTCGATTATCAATAACTGGTTTTGCAAAGATAATCTAATTATAATCTCTCCGGTACCGCGCGGAGCGATTCCGTGTTTAACTGCATTTTCGACGAAGGGTTGTATCAGCATTCCCGGTATTTCGATCGTATCCGGCTGGATATTTTCGTCTACCGTCAGGGAGTAGGAGAAGGGGAAACGCAGCTGTTCCAGTTTCAGATACAACTGTAGTTGTTCGATCTCGTCGGAGAGGGTAACCAGTTTCTTTTCGGACGTAGCCAGTACCTTTCGCAGTAAGCGGGAGAAGTCGATCAGATATTTATTCGCCTCCTGATTGGCTGAACGATTGATCAGATTCTGGATCGAACTGAGTGCATTAAAGATGAAATGCGGGTTCATCTGGGAACGGATCGCACGCAACTCGAGTTCGCGGATACGACGGCGGTTAAGCTCCTGCTTTTGTTTGTTTTTGGTTCGGAAATAGTAAATAAGACCGATGATCGCAGCGAGTAAAAGCGCACCTATAACACCTTCTTTGAATCCTTTTATGAAATCGTTGAAGGACTTATCTTCTCTGTTCAGGTCTTTTTTAACTAAATCGATGATTGTGTCTATGTCAAAATCCCAGAGTCTCCGATAGAGAATAGTTCCGTCTTCGCGCATCAGAATGGTGAGTGGGTAGATACCCTTAGACTTTAAATCTTGTACTTGCTGGCTGGGTATAACTTTGTATGGCTTTACCTTCTCAGCATTATGAGAGGAAAACTTTGAGTATAGTTCGAGTTGTATGGTGGAAGTTAGTCCTTCCGCTTCAATACGCTGTTTCAAGTCGAGTGCGTTTTGGAGATTATTGGCGGGAAGACCATCCCATGTCAATAGTTGTAACAGGATGTATTTTCGGTTGTTTCCTTTTGACAGGTGCAGGCTATCAGTTATAATCAGATCGGTTTCTTTAATATTCTTTCCGGCTTCAAAAGGTAACAGCTTATTGTATGTGTTTTTTAGATCGTTTGTCAGGCTGGTATCCGGGCAGGAACTGATAAAATCCTTGTAATCCGCTTCTAATTCGGATAGCATTTTTTCACCCATTAAAGCCTTTAGATTAACTTTGTTTACTTGATATTTTGGATAACCGGAAAGGATTTGTTTAGTTAATAGATAGTCTTCCTGTTGGGTTAATCCTTTCTGCTTGTTCAGATATAGATTATCCGATTTGAGTTCCTGTTTTTTATAAATAGTATAGACATACAAAAAATAATTATAATTTGCTGCACCCTGTTTTTTTAGACTATATGCATAATCGATGAGTGGACTAACAGATGTAAAGTAGGGAGCTTGCCAGTCGGGTAAGCCGCTTTTGCGCCAGACATCTTTGTCAGTGGTAAACATGCAACGCCGTAGGATTTCACTACCTTTAAAATACTCTTCCGAGAGTTCAAATACTCTTCGCCAATAGGGGTCCATCTTCTTGAAATCTTTCTCAAAGGCCGTTTGAAAAAGAGAATCGCGGGACTGAAATGCTTTTTTCTGATCGGCGGGAGAGGTACTGTAAAATTCAGAATTGTAGTAAGAGAATCGCATGAAGTTATATTGAAGGTTGTTTTGTTCATTTCCTCGTCCTTCGTAATGGAAGGTATGTGTATTGGCATAAACTTCTTTATCCTGGACAATGGAATCTCCCGGAGTGAGCAGTAAAGTCACTCGTTTTCCGACTTTGTATTCTGTCGGGTAGGGGATAAATATTTTTTTATGAATAGTCGAATCTCCGGATGCGTCGATATCGAAATCACAGCAGATAAATTCAGTATTCGGTGGAAGAGGGAAGGAGGCTTCGATAATCCGTGTATTCGGTACAGGGAAGTTAGGTACATCTTTTTTCCATCCGGTCAGGAGATCGTCGGCTGTTGGAATAACCAGCTTTTCCAGATCTAAAGAATCATGGACTGATACTTCTGTATAGGTAGATAATCCTTCCTGTCTTACTCCAAAAGGGATATATGCTTTTGAATAGGAGTAGAGTGAGTTCACTTTGTCGGATATGAGTGCTTTTCCACTTTTCCGATCATACGTAGCATGCAAAATCTGTTTACCTGACACACTATCTTTGAAGGCAAAATCTTGCTGGTAACGGCTGTCGAAATAATAAAAGCCTTGTTTCTTTTGGTCATTATGACAATCATACAGATTATCCAGCGTATAGTCAATAGAAATAGACTTATCCGTTCTGTCCGTCACTGTTGCCCGGATAATAACTCTTCGGATATTTTCCGCTCTCCAAGGAATCTCTTCTTGAATTCCCGGTGCCACATAAGGATAATAATTAACACATTCAAAAGTGAACCAATCCCCTTTTTTTAGAGAATCGCGACTGTAAGGAGTAAATGATTCCGCCCATCCGCTCCATGTCAGGCATAGGAATAGGAATAAAAATAAGAGTCTCGCTTTCATAACTGTAAATTTAAATGAAAAATCCGATTACAGTTCAAAAGTATAGGCGAAAGGCTTTCACCTGGTTGAAAAATGAGTGAATGGCGGGTTTGGGTGAGAATCTGTCACAAGGATATTTTGCTTATCCTTTGTTTCATTAGAGGTTTTGTTGTATGTTTGCAACATTGAAGTTTATTTTAACAATTCCGAGACTATGAACAATTTAATTAAGACAGACAAAGAGTATCAGCAATGGCTGATAGAACTCAAACAGCGTATCAGACAAAGCCAGATCAAAGCGGCTTTAAGAGTAAATACAGAACTTCTTGAATTGTATTGGAGCATTGGCTCTGATATTGTTCGTAAACAATCCATTTCCAATTGGGGTGATAGCGTTATTGAACAACTAAGCGCTGACTTGCGTATCGCTTTTCCTGAGATGAAAGGTTTTTCAGCTCGTAATCTGTGGTACATGAAAAAGTGGTTTTTATTTTATTCTGGTAATGAAATAAAACTGCACCAACTTGGTGCAGAATTTCAACAACAGAAACTGCCACAAGTTGTGGCAGAAATACCATGGAGACATCATACAGAGATAATCACAAAATGTAAATCTGTAGACGAAGCTTTATTCTATTTGAGAAAAACAAAGCAAGAAGGTTGGAGTCGTGCTATACTAATTCATTTTATAGAAATCGATTTATTTCATGCTCAAGGTAAATCTATTTCAAACTTTTCTTCAACTCTTCCTCCGTTACAAAGTGAGTTAGCTCAGGAGACACTAAAAGATCCTTACAACTTTGACTTCCTTATGCTGACGGATGGCTATAAAGAAAAAGAGTTGGAAAAAGCATTGACTGATAATCTCACTCGTTTTTTGTTGGAACTGGGAACAGGCTTTGCTTTTGCTGGGCATCAGGTTCCAATTCAGGTTGGAAAATCCACTTATTACATAGATATGTTATTTTATCATTTCAGGATGAAGTGCTTTATAGTGGTAGAACTTAAAACGGTTAAGTTCGAGCCGGAGTTTGCCGGTAAATTGAATTTTTATGTAACGGCTGTAGATCGTCAGCTGCGTAGACAGGATGATAATCCTACTATTGGCCTATTGATTTGTAAGGATAAAGAAGATGTCGTTGCCGAATATACGTTAGCTGACATACACAAACCTTTGGGGGTATCGGCTTACGATTTACGAAATATTCTACCCGAAGAATTTAAAAGTAGTTTGCCTACGATTGAAGAGATTGAAAGAAATATGAAAGATTAAAGAAAATGTAGGGATTAACTCTCCCGGCATTCCGATGGTACGGTATAATTTTTTCTTGTAGTAGCTTCTGAATGAGGATCAGTCTTGTCCTGCATACATTAAAAATTAAGTTCTTATGCAACATGTTGATAATATCTGGCATCTATATATTTAACAATGTTATTAAATATGTTATGAAAAAGTTAGTACTCCTTTTGTTTGTTGCCCTTATCTCTATTCAGATATCCGCACAAGAGTTTCATTTTATTCCCCGTATTGGGTTTAACCTGGCTAATACCTATCCGGAAAGCTTTGCTGATATGCGTCCGGGAGTCAATGTCGGAGTTGCCGGGGAAATTCGTTTTTCCAAATTGTTTGCACTGGAACCAGGTATTTATTATTCCATGCAAGGACATCGGTATAAATATAAAGGAGAAACATCTAAATTGAATGTTGATTATTTAAATATACCTCTTCATGTAAAGTTTTATTTGTATAAGGGATTTCATATGTTTGCCGGGCCACAACTGGGAATTAATGTAAAAGCTAAAGCTACGGATTTTCAATACGAATTGAATTATAAGCCTTCCGAGACAAGAACTTTTTCGGGAGATATAAAAGACGACGTTCGAAATTGTGATTTGTCTTTCTCCATGGGAGCCGGTTATGCTTTTGATATGGGATTGGTTCTTTCTGCAAATTACAATTTAGGATGTACTTATCTTTACCGTGACTCACAATGTGCTCCCGGTAGTGTCTGCCTGTTCAAAGGGAAAGAACATAATGGAGTTATCCAATTGAATGTCGGATGGCGTTTTTAGATTAAAACCGTATGGATAAAGCTGCTCCGAAAGCCTGGTTTTCGTGATCATAAAAAGGAGATGTTATTATCATTGTGCTCTCTTTTCTATTTAATCTGAATAGCCTTTTGTTGACAGGTAAGAGCCAATAGCCTATACGGGCACTCAGAATACCGATACCTGCCCCTGCCAGTACATCATTCAGCCAATGCCTATTGTTGTAAAGACGTAAAGCTGCCACGCTGCTGGCTATGAGGTACGCACTGATTCCATATCCCGGACCGTATTCTATACGGACCAATTCGGCACCCATAAAGGCTGTGGCGGTATGTCCCGAAGGAAAAGAATTTTCAGCAGAGGAATCCGGTCGTTTCTCGTCTATGGCTAGTTTTGTTCCGTTTACCATTATGCCCATTGCGAGATAAGATGTGGCTGTAATGATGAGTCTTTCTTTGAATGAATGTTTGGATTTTACACCAATCAAGCCCAGACCAGCATAAGATATAACTGGCAGGTATTGTATGTAATCGTCCGCATGAAAGAAACGGTTCTTTCGCAGGTCGGTCATCTGATCTTTTACTGAGTGGTTGACCGATTGTAGGAAACCATTACAAACACCCCATGATCCCACCAGTATAAGAGATGCCGGAAGTATAAGTTGCTGTGGGCGGAATTGTATCGTTTTGTCGTAATAAGTGTTTGAGATAGTATCTTTAACTTCCCCTCCATTGGCCCATAGAACACCCGGAACAAAGAGAAGAAGAAACAACAATAGGCTTGTTTTCATTCTTGTTTACACGTTCAGTTATTTTATACGAATATTCAACTGTAAATACCTTATTGGATAAAGCCGTAAAAGGAGTATTTTTTTAGTTAAATTTTATAGCGCAAAGATATGGACAAATGGATGTGTAGTTTGGTAAATAGGTGGTTCCAAATAGTTTACATATTTGTTTCATATATGGATACAGGGAGGGTGTTTAAGAAGTAAACAGGTCGGTTTTTACCGCCTCGGAAAGGTCCTGGAAGAAATTGTGTCCTAGAATGCAGGAGATGCGCCAAAGTTGGTAGGTATCGATACTTTCCTTGCTGAAAATTTTATATACATTCGGACGGGTACAACACAATTGTGTTGCAAACCAAGTAACTGTACGTCCCTGGTCATGAAGCTTAAGCTCAATAAGCCGTCCAACATGAATCATGGTAAATTCCTGGCTTGTACCCGACTCCCTTAGGTGGTTCGTTTCTGTAAAAGAAAGTCTATATACAAGAAGGCGTGGGAATCTTACCTTCGCCCGTCCCGTATTTCAGGGCCTTCGCATTGCCCACCTGTCGAGAACGAGCAACGCAGAAAGCCCACGCCGATATGTACTACAAACCATATATTTCTTGGGTAAGAAATACACAGATGCTTGTATAAACATATCAGGAGGACGTCTTTGTTGCTATTTATCATTTCGACAGGTCAAAAGTTGCGAAGTTCTGAAATACGAAAGACAAACGCTAATAAACGTCTTCTTTATAAATAAACCACTCTCCCCAGCACCCACCCTGGGGCTTTCTGCTGAGGAGTCCTTTACAAAGGTAGGAAAAAATGGAGAAACAAAAATTATAAAGAGGGAAAATTCATATAGGAGCTGCTCATTGATAGTTGAAGAAATGAGGAATTAGAGCCATTGTAGATATTGATTTTATTTCTAACTTTGTAGAAACGATATATTTATGAAATCTGTAGCAGAATATAAGGAGATATTATCCAAATTTAAAAAAGAGTTTGGACCGCAGTTCGGTATTAAAGAACTAGGTATTTTTGGTTCTGTAGCTAGAGGAGAACATACAGAAGAGAGTGATCTTGATATATTTGTTTCATTGGAGAAAGTTGAGCCATTTATCATTTTCGACCTTAAAGAGTTATTGGAAGCTTTATGTAAATGTAAGGTCGATTTGGTGCGGCTAAGGGACTCATTGCGTCCGGCATTAAAGAATAATATCCTGAAAGATGGCATTTATGTTTGATAAAAGAAGAGTACTGGATCGTTGCGATCAGATTGTTGAGTCTATTGATCTGATAATGCAATGGAGCAAACCGATTCTATCTCCGGATGACTTTTTGCTTTCCCCGGAACATGTTTTGATTTTTGATGGTTGCGTGATGCGTCTCCAAATCATTGGTGAAAATATTAAGAAGATAGACGAATGTACCAATGGAGAACTCTTCTCAGAATATCCTGAAATACCTTGGCGAAAGGTAATAGCCCTTAGAAATATCATATCCCATGAATATGCGAATGTTGATGAAGAGATTATTTTTGCTGTTATCAGACAGAGCCTACCTCCTTTGAGGACTGTAGTATTAAAAATAAGTAATATGCTTCAAATATAATTTTTTGCCAGAGGAATGCCGGGATTAACTCTCCCGGCATTCCTCTGGTAAAATAGCCAACGCTTTATTTTCATTCTCTTCCATGATCTCCCTCTCCCCCGGTCCTTTATCGTTGATGCCGCATAGATGAAGAATTCCGTGGATGATTGTGCGATGCAGTTCTTCGTTGTAAGGTGTTTCGAACTTTTCCGAATTTGTTTTTACTGTATCCAGGCTGATAAAAAGGTCGCCCGATATTTTGTTGCCGCTGGTATAATCGAACGTGATGATATCGGTGTAATAATCGTGTTGCAGATACTGGCGGTTTACCTCCAGAATCTTTTCGTCGGAACAAAAGATATAGGTGATATCCCCTGTCTTTTTCCCGTATGTTTCTGTCACCGCTTTGATCCAGTTGCTGACAGCCTCTTTTTTGATAGCCGGAAGTTCGATGTCTTCCGCGTGAAATGATATTGTCATAATGCTATTATTTATCTTGTTTATCTATCAGAATAATACGTTAAAAAATATTACTCGCAGTACTAATTTCAATTACCCGCCATATTAATCCGATTTACCCGGTATGGTAATGACATTTTGATAATCCGATCTGATCTCTCAGGCAAAGAAGATGTATGTCAGAGTAATCGCGGCAATTGCCCCTACCAGGTCTGCCAGCAGAGAACATTGAATAGTATAACGTGTATTGCGTATGCCTATGCTGCCGTAGTAAAGTGCGACTACGTAGAATGTCGTATCCGTCGAACCCTGTACGATGGATGCCAATCGTCCGACGAACGAATCGGCTCCGTATGTGTTCATCGCATCCAACATCATCCCCCGTGCACCGCTTCCGCTTAACGGTTTCATTAAAATAGTCGGCAGGCCACCCACAAAATCTGTATTTATGCCTAAAGCACCTACCCCCATTCGGATACCTTCAATGATAAAATCCATTGCCCCTGAAGCCCGGAATACGCCTATTCCGACCAAAATGGCAACCAGGTACGGTATGATCGTGACCGCCGTCTTGAACCCCTCTTTAGCCCCTTCGATGAATGTGTCGTATACATTGATCTTTTTGCGGATACCGCTGACGATGAATCCGCAGATGATCGTAAACAATAAAGTGTTTGCAAATAAAGTCGAATAAAGGGAAACCTGTTCCTGTTCCAATGAGTTGAACAGCCAGACCAGTCCGCCGATAAAAGCTGCTAATCCGCCGAAGAACAGAACCAGATTTTTTTGGAGCAGATTGATCCGCTGTTTGATGCAGACAGCCAGTATGGCTACTAATGTGGATGAAAATGTCGCCAGCATGATCGGCAGGAATACATCCGACGGATTAGCCGCCCCCAGTTGTGCCCGGTACATCATAATGGTGATCGGGATAAGTGTCAATCCCGAAGCATTGATACAAAGGAACATGATCATCGGATTGCTGGCCGATTCTTTTTCGGTATTCAGTTCCTGCAATTGTTGCATGGCTTTCAGTCCCATCGGTGTGGCCGCATTGTCGAGTCCCAGCAGGTTGGCCGAAATATTCATAAAGATCGAACCCGTTACCGGATGGTCTTTCGGTATTCCCGGGAATAACTTACTGAAAACCGGAGCAGCGAATCGGGCAAACGATTGGATCACCCCTCCTTTCTCCCCGATCTTCATGATACCGAGCCAAAGTGATAGAATCCCCGTTAGTCCGAGTGAAATCTCAAAGCCGGTTTTGGCAGATGCGAAAGACGAATTGATGATCTCGGTAAATACGGCAGTATCACCTGCAAAGATCAGTTTACCCAGTGCGACAACGAATGCGATAAGAAAGAATGCAATCCAAATGTAGTTTAGAACCATATTGTTTTCATATTATGCTCACAAAAATAGGAATTTATTAACGATAGATTTGTATTTTTGCCCGAATAATAATCGTAATGACTTATGACAAAGATATTAGTAACCTACGACATGTTCCGCGAGGGCTTCACGGAGCTGGAAAGCAAGTATGATGTGACTTTTCCCGACGGAAGAGATTTTACTTATGAGGAAGTATTCGAAATGATCCCGGAGTATGATGTATTGTGCTCCATGTTCGATTTCCCGGTGAATAAAGAACTGATCGACCATGCACCGGATTTAAAGATGGTAGCCAATTATGCGGTAGGTTACAATAATATCGATGTGGCTTATTGCCTGGAAAAAGGTATTACCGTGGCCAATACTCCGGACCCGGTGACTGCTCCTACGGCAAATCTGGCACTCGGTCTGATGATCGATACCGCCCGCCGCATTACCGAATGCGACCGTAAATTGCGCACTTTAGGCAAGGAAATGAAAATAGGCGTACTCGAAAATCTGGGTGTGAATATTACCGGACAGACGTTGGGGATTATCGGTATGGGACGTATCGGAAAAGCACTTGCCAAACGTGCGAATGCCTGTGGCATGGAAGTGATCTATCATAACCGCCGCCAATTGTACGTAGATGAAGAAACGAAACTGAATGTAACGTATGCCTCTATGGAGGAGTTGTTGGCAAAGTCCGATTTTGTCTCCCTGAATGCACCTTATACGCCTGACACCTATCATATCATCGGCGAGGAAGAATTGAAGCAAATGAAACCGTCTGCTATCCTGATCAATACGGCCCGTGGTCCGCTGGTGGACGAACAGGCACTCGTGAAGGCTTTGCAGGACGGAACGATTCATGGAGCCGGTCTGGATGTATTTGAATTCGGCGATTATCCGCTGCCGGAATTACTGGAGATGGATAATGTCGTACTGACTCCCCATATCGGAACACAGACGCTGGATGTGCGTATCGTCATGGCCCGTACGGTTTGTAATAACGTCATCGGATTTTTGGAAGGCGACCGTCCTGTATCACGTGTCATGCGTCCATGACGGCAGAGTTTATATTGAGCGAACTTCTCTCGATGGCGAATCCGGAGAAGGCTGCTTTCCTGCAACGTTTCTTTAAAACGGGGCCGGGACAGTATGCTGAAGGCGATGTATTCCTGGGACTGGTCGCTCCCCTCACCCGCAGTATCGCAAAGGCGAACAAACAAACTCCTTTACCCGAATTGCAGAAACTGATGGATAGTGAATATCACGAAGCACGTCTTTGTGCCCTGCTGATCGCCGTCGAGCAATTCAAAAAGGTTTCGGAAGCCGACCGAAAGAAGCTGTACGATTTCTATCTGGGCAATGCCCGCCGTATCAATAACTGGGATCTGGTGGACGTTACCTGTCCGCATCTCGTGGGGCTTTACCTGCTGGATAAAGACCGCTCCCGGTTGTATGAACTGGCGGAAAGCGATTGCCTGTGGGAACAACGCATCGCGATGGTTTCGACGGTGACGTTTATCCGTAACCGTGAATATACCGATACGCTGGCTCTGGCAGAAAAACTGATGTCGCATAAACATGACCTGATGCACAAGGCTGTGGGTTGGATGCTCCGTGAAGTCGGAAAGAAAGACCGGGAGACTTTGTCTGCGTTCCTGGAGGAATATGCCACCCGTCTCCCCCGTACGGCACTCCGGTATGCCATTGAACATTATCCGGAGGATCAGCGTCAATATTTCCTGAAGAAGAAATAACAGATGGACGAACAGATAAAAGAAAAGCTCCGCCAGTGGGCAAAAGAATATAATGTAGATGCATTTATCCCGGACGATCCGGTACAGTTCCCGCACCGGTACACCGAGAAGAAAGATATAGAAATATCCGCCTTCCTTACCTCCTGGATTTCTTACGGACGCCGGGAGCTGATCTTGCGAAAAGCGAACGAATTGCATGCCGCAATGGGCCCCAGTCCGTATCGCTGGATCATGGATGAAGGATATAAGGAATTGTCGGGAAACACGGTGGAATCGGGTAAAAGGGATACTTTTTACCGTTTCTACACCTACTCCCATCTGCGGCAGTTGTGCGAACGGATGAGAAGTATCTACGGCAAATATGATTCGCTGGAGGATGCTTTGGCTGCCAGTCCGTATTCCAATCCGGTCACAAAGATACAGGATGTGTTCCGGGATATCGAAGGGATTCCGGTGCTGACGGGTACTTCCGCCTGCAAACGCCTGGCCATGTTCCTTCGCTGGATGGTCCGGAAAGACGGTATTGTCGATTTCGGCATTTGGGGAACATCGATACGGCCGCATGAACTGATCATTCCTTTGGATACGCATGTCCATCAAATCTCTCTGGAACTGGGACTGACCAACCAAAAGAATGCCACCCTGAAAACAGCTGTCGAGATAACCGAAGCCTTGAAAGAAGTTTTTCCCGACGATCCCTGCCTGGGCGATTTTGCTTTATTTGGCTATGATATAAATAGGAAAACGACGTTGTAGGTCGTTTTTTGTCATGCCTTTATCCATTGAATGCCTGTGTATGACAAATAACAAATACTTTTCTGTTTATGTAGAAGCGTTTATTCTATAATAGCCAGGTTGACGTGGGGAGTGCGGATGCCCGGTTTCAATTCACCGTTGACGATGATAAGGCTGTCGCCTTTCAGTATGGCACCTGCTCCGGCACGGGCCAGTTGTTCGTATTCACCGAGGTTGGTCCATTCTTTGGTGAAGGTATTGTATTGCAACAAAGCAGTATTGAATTTGTACCATTCCACCGGATGAAACATGTAAGATTTCCCCTCTTCCTGTAATGTGCCGACCAGAGCAGTGTCGCCGTCTGCTTCGGCTTTTTCGATCAGCTTCGGGCGGTTGACGGCTGCCAGGAAACGGTCGTAATTGACGCCGCCCATGAATAAGATCGAACTGTCTTTATAGGCAACAGCACAACCGCCGGTGAAGGTCCGCCGTGCTCCGTTGTCAAATAAGGGCAATTCCGTCTCTGTAATCCACTCTTTTGTGCCCGGATGGAATGAGAGCATATCTGATGGTACAATAGCATCCTTATCCCCGGAAAGAGGCTGAAAACCGCCTGCCAGGTAGATGCGTATTCCGTCTGCAGACTTTTGAGCGGCTAAGACAGGCTGGACACGAGCCGGACAGGGGATGTCAGGTAGCTTTTCCCAATCCCCATCCAGGTTCTTATCTAGTTTCATGGCAAAGAAGCTATTCCCCGGCCTTTTATTTTCATTGCCTCCGGCTACATAAACCGTATGGTCGGCATAGGTGGCTGAGAGGTTATCCATCGGGACAGGAAGGGATGCCAATCGGCAGATATGCACGCTTCCATCGTTGTCCGAAGTGGACAGCAGGTGGACATCTGTAAAGAAATCGGTGCTGTTGTTGCCCCCGATACAAACGACGCCTTCCGGTGTCGTGACGGAGGCTCCGTAAGCAACCGGTAAAGGAAGATTGCCTGCTTTTTCCCATTGGGCGTTTTTATCTGAAAGGTCGAGGGTGAATATATCGCTGTAATATTTCTTAGCTCCCCCTTCGGTGACGGGTTTATCAGGAAAGTTGCAACCGCCGGCAACCACCAGTTTGCCGTTGCTGATACCGGCAAAGGGGGCCGATACTCCCAGTGATGCCGTATCTGCCATTCCGGGCAGATCGGGTAATTTGCTCCAATTAATCATGATATTGTTCGGTTTAGAGGTAGGACGATTGCATCCTGTCAGCAATATGACCAGCAGGATCAACCATCCGTTTACTATTGATTTGTTATACATAATGTTGTTGTACTTTCACGCTATATGACGAATAATTCATATACCTGTGCTTTATTATTCCTTTGACCTGAATGTGGATGCCGGAAGTTCATCCCCGTTTACCAGGTTTGCACGGGTGAATGGCTGCCAGCCGTAACGGACCAGTTGAGGATGGGTGATCTTTTCATTCCAGATTTTGACCTTTCCATCGATAATTTTTGCTTGTGCCGGAACAAATAGACCGTTGTGTTCTGCTATCTCGAAGGTACGTAACGGCTCTCCGTCGGAAGTATGCAAACCATCTGCATACTCAAAAGAGAGATAGGCGGCACCATCTTTGAATTCAACCGAACTGAAAAGCGGGCCGGACGGTGTGATCCGATGTCCGTATGTCTGGTTTAAAGCCCAGCGGGCCAGGCGCTCCCCTATTTCACGCTTGTATCTTGGATGCACATTCAACGAATCTCCCCGGTCGCTGCTTACAGCCATGCCGCAGTTCGGGATTTCTTTCATCATCCGGCGTTGGCTGTTACGGAACCACGTCCAGCTCGGACGGTCGATACTGGATAACTGCACGTAGTAGAACGGGAACTCTTCTCCCCAGTTTTTTCGCCAGCTGTTTACTAATAAAGGGAACAGACGCTCATGTGTCTCTATATTCTGTGCATTCGATTCTCCTTGATACCAGATCACTCCTTTGATCGGATATTGCTGTAACGGCCTGATGCCAGTTTCATACAGGTAACAAGGTTCATACGGGTGTCGTTGTAGCTTGTTCGTCGATTTTTTTATGTTGAGGGCTGCACGTCCGCGTACCCAATCCTGGATGAAGTCGTTTTGCATCCAGTCGTACAGGATGTCGGTAAAGTCGAACTCCAATGTTTTCCGGTCTATCCAGGCTTCTGTACCGGAACCTCCGACGGCATTCAATATGAGTCCGACCGGAACTTGCAGACTATCCGAAAGTATCTGTCCGAAGGAGAAGGCTACGGCCGAGAATTTATCGGCTGTCTGTTCGTTGCATGCCGTCCATTGTGCGTCATGGTAATATTGCAGTCGGTTGAGTGAATCCATTACCGCTTCATCCCATTCCTCTGCATTCGTGAACCAGCGGGGTACCATATTGAAGAGCCGGATTTGCGGTTCTTTTTTCGCATACGCTGTCAGTTCTTTATGCTGTGAGTCCGCTAGTTCATTTACGCGAAAGGCCATGTTAGACTGGCCGGAACAGAGCCATACTTCACCAATCAATACATTCCGGTAAACGATCTTTTGAGAATCGGCTGTTTTCTTTTTCCCCTTTTTGTCGGTTTTTCCGGAAACAGCCTCTACTGTCAGCTCGTAAGGGCCTCCTGCCTGAAGCGGCTCGAGGGTGACGGACCATTTTCCGTTCGGAGCCGTAACGGTTTCCTTTTTCTGACCGGCAATCTGTACGGTTATCTTTTGACCGGCATTGGCGATACCTGTTATAGGTAACGGCTTTTCACGCTGTAAAACCATATTGTCCGAGTAAGTGACCGGCATTTGCAGTCCACCGTAATTACCCGTCAGCTCCTGACAGATTGTTTTTGCCAGGATACCTGCCCCCTCCGTATTCGGGTGAAGAGCATCGGGCAAGAGATCCGGGCGGTTGTAGAGTCCGGCTTGCAGGTCGATCAATCCCGTATTGCCCAATTGTGCGATTTCTTCGATGGTAGCCTGTTCCTGCCAGTACCAGTCGCGTGTACCCGATTTGAAACGAGGATGGCGATGGGCAATCGGTGTCATCCGGCAAATCCATATTTTACATTCCGGATTTACTTTCCGGAAAGATTCGATCAGGGAGAGATAGTCCGAGACGAAGTTATCCCGATAGTTCGGCCAGTTGCGCGGATCGGTGTCGTTGAGTCCGAGATGGATAACAACCAGGTCGCCTGCAAAATCGAGAGCTGCCCGGTATTCCTCCTGTTCGCTGTACGGACGGTGTCCTTTGTTCAGTAAAGTGGCGCCGCTTTTCCCAAAATTCATTACTTCGTAATCCTCTCCCAGCATCCGCTGCAGCTGTGCCGGATACGAATTTACTTCCCGGTTTTTTATGCCTGCACCATAGGTTACACTGTTACCTACACAGGCCACCTTGATCTTTTTCTGAGCATAGGCAGTCGTGCAGAGTAACAAGCATAGTAATAAAAGCGTTTTTTTCATTGTATGATGATCTGTTTATCTTTTCTTATCCGGCGAGTAGATCAGTCCGTCTACCGCCTTTTCACCGTCGGGTGTAACAAATACGAATGTGAACATCCATTTGACAAGCCGTACTTCCGGCAGACGGAACTTGCCGACCGGCAGTTTCATGAATACCTTGTTCCATCCTTTCTGCAAATGGACTTTTGTCGGTTCACGTCCCACGCAATTTTCATTTCCCAGCAGGACTTCATTCGATTTTTCCTTGTGCGTGGCTGTCCATACAGGAGGCAGTATTTCCTCGTCGTTCAGCCATACACGGCTTCCTTTATAATCCCATTGTCCCTGTGGCGGTGCAAGGTCCATTTCCGACCGGCCGTAGTTCTGGAATTCGATCCAGGCTCCGACTTCCTGATCTTTGGGTGAATGAACCCAGGTCCAGGCATAAGCGGTATGATCTTCCTGCGGGTCCTTATAGAAACAGGGAATAGTATTTCCCCATACGTGGCGTAAATAGATTCCGGCTCCTTCACTATCGTTCGTTCCGTATGTTTTTCCTTCGTATGTGTAACTGTCTTGCAGCTCGGTTTCCGGAGGAAATACGCTGCCCATATCTCCGTTATTCGGGAATGCATCGGTGATACGCCATTTGATGTCTGTCTGTTTTACATAAGGGAAAGGATATCCCCGGAAATTATGTTCCTTATGCCAGAGCAGACGTTGTTCGAACTCTGTAAATGCTTTATATTCCTCACTGTTCCGGGGAGGCATATTCGTTCCGTATTTATCGAAATACTCATATCCTCCTCCCCGCCAGGAACGTTCGGCGATAGTCAGCATGTTCGGATAAAAGATATTCTCGTTGATGATCTTTTCTTCCGGTTGCACCCAACGGTCGTTCCAGATAGCGAGGATGACACCCGCCATATCGTTGCTGCCTTCGGTATGGCGGTAGATATTACTCATAAATAATCCGCGCAGATCGGCAAAGGTATCGAAATGGTTCAGGTAGTGGAAACGCGAATCTATTGTAGGTATTCCTTCCTGAAGTTTTCCCCGGTAACTCCACATATGTATCATGTCGATCTCTCCCGGCTGATAATGCCATCCCGGATTCCAGGAAATTACTTTTTTACCTTTTGATCGTACAAAAGCGACCATTTCGGGCACAAATTGCGGGTTGGTGAACTGTACCTCGTCCGTTCCGATGTGAAGGTACGGCACATCGAATGTCTCACATACTTCCTCGATCAGCAGTTTCAGTATTTTCATACCTTCCGGACTTTGCATATCGTGGCGGAATGTACTTACGAAGGCGGCACTGTGTCCCGGCATATCGAATTCCGGGATCAGCAATACCTGGTGCTGTTTACAAAATTCAACCAGTTCTTTGGCCTCTTCCAATGTATAATATTTACCCGGCATACGGGTTGTATGGATGCTGTCGTTGAGCATTGGGAAGATCTTGCTCTCCAGTCGCCAGGATTGGTTTTCCGTGAGGTGCCAGTGAAATACGTTGATCTTGTATTGTGCCAGTTTGGCTATTTCCCGTTTCAGTTCTTCCATCGGGATGTAGGTACGTCCTACATCCTGCATAAATCCACGGATACGGAAAGCAGGCCAGTCGATTATTTTACATCCGGTGACGAAGGATCTGCCGCCTTTCTTTTCCGTCAACTGGCGGAGGGTTTGTATGGCCCGATAAACGCCCTGTTCTGTGGTTGCCTCGATAGCGATCCCTTGCGATGATACCTGTAGTTTGTAGGCTTCGTCCTGATTTATTGTTGCTTCCGGCAGGTTTTCGACAAGCGTTACCCGGAAAACTTTTTTACTGGCAGGATTTATGTTGATATTGCTTTCCTGCAGCCAGCCGGTAACCATTTGTCCGGTATTTCCAGCCAGTGAAAGTGAAATATCTTTGCCTGAGAACGTCTGCTTCGTCCAGTCCACTTGCTGTGGCCAGGGAAGTAAGTTCAGGTTACCGGCAGCATATGCCACCGGTAGCCATAAACATAGTATAAGTGTTACGAACAGTTTTTGCTTCATCCGTTTTATTTAATAAGGTCAGCTATTTTGATAGCCTGGAAAGTCATGTGCGCTACGCTTGACTCATAGAAGATTCCAACGGTTTCCTTGTCGATCATAGACAGGCAACTGTATCCCCATCCCTCTGCTTCGTCCAGTAATACCTGATGTTCGGCAGGCCATGTCAGACCGCCGTCGAGACTGGCTTTGATCGTGATATGGTTACGTCCTTTAGTTGTATTCGGGTTGGAGAACAGTAACAGTTTCTTTCCGGTGATGTTGTCTTTTGCATCTACTTTGATGAGGCTTGCCATACATACCGGTTCCTGGAGTGTACTCCGGCTGGAAGGATGTTCCGTCCAGGTTTTACCCAGGTCTTTGGTCGTTGCAACTGCCCGGCTACCGCCACGGTTGTCACGCATGTTCAGCATCAGTACCCCCGGTTCGACTTCTGCCACCTGTGCTTCGGTCGTATTGGTACGTGCCAGATTATGCAGATGCCATGTTTTACCACGGTCTTTGCTGTACATAACACCCGCATTCGGAACACGTGTAGCGTCGATGAACTGAATAGGGAACACCAGTGTACCATCCTGCATCGTGATGCCGCGCCCCGGGCCTTGCAACAGGAAATACCAGGAAGGATCTTTTACCTGTGAAGTGATATTGATCGGTTCGCTCCAGGTCTTACCGTCGTCTTCGCTTTTTACCAACATCAATTGGGCCGTTTCGTCGGGAGTCATTCCCGGCATGGAGTTCCACCATGCACGTCCGTTCCCCATACCGTGTGTCCAGGCGGCAACGATCCAGATCGTATTTGTCTTCTCATCGACCAGAATGGACGGGTCGCCCACACCGTTCTGTGCATGAGGCAAACCACCGGTTTCACCGAATGTCATGGCTACACGCATCGGTTCCCAGGTCTGCCCTTTGTCGGTACTGCGGCTGACACCTATGTCGACCATTTCCTGTAAGTCTACGCTACTGTTGTAACGGATATCATAAACCCCCAGAAGAGTTCCGTTATTCGTTGTCACAAGCCCCGGGATACGGAATGCGGCGGAGCCGTCGTCTCCGGCCTGGCGTACGCCTACCCCTACACGGCGGGGAGATTCCGCTTTACCGCTCCAGGTGATTTCCATCGGTTTGTTATTGATGACTGCTTCCGGTATGGTAAAGGAAACTCTCGATAGCAGAGATGTTTCCGGTTTCATTTCAATACTGACCCAGTAATAATTCGGACCTTTTACCATCGGCTGTTTGGAGGTCAGTGTAATGGTGTTTCCCGGAGTTGTTATTTCATCCTGTTTAACAGAGTAGGAAAGGTTGGCTGTACGTGTTTTTCCCGGAGTGAAACTTGTTACATAAGTCACCGGATTAAAATGAGTTCCTTCCCTTGCGGGGGCTTCCGTCCCACTATAGAACAACCGGACAGCCTTTATATCGGATACATTTGTTTCATTGCCGAATTGAAGAGTCAGTTTATTTAATACATCCCCTTTCTGTGCAGGAATACGCATTTCCAGCAGCACATTGTCCGTACGATCGATCAGAATCGGGATTTGCTGCTCCCTGATGTACAGGCTGTCTGCAGCAATAGCGGTTTGCACGATGAATAGAAGACAGAGATAAAAGATGCTTTTTTTCATGATAATTGTTCTATGAATTAGTAAATGTAGTTTCCAAAGGTAACGATTTCATGGTATGCCTGCCGTTACCTCTGGAACTTTTTATTGATATTCTTATTGTTAATCCGTCATATTTGCCACTTTCGGACGAAGGAAGCATATCTGTATCAGCAGGGCGATGGCAACAAGGCCTGCCAGCATGGCAAAGTCATGTCCCAGGTTTCCGGCATCTGTCGATCTTCCCAGCAGGTCTGTGATGGCAGCTCCGGCAAATACCCCTGTCATATTCATAATGCCATAAGCGGTTGCACGGTAACGAGGTGAGATAAACTGGCAAAGGATCGGCATATTGTTTGCATCGAAGATACCGAAACCGATACCGAAACAAAGTCCGCCTCCTACGATCATCAGGAAGTTATGACCGAAACCAAGCAAAAGTAACGATGGAATGGTCAATGCCAATCCGATAGCGCCGGTATAGACACGGCCGCGTACGTTTGTCTGTATCCATCTGTCCGACATGATCCCGCCGGCAATTACACCGATAAACGAAGATAAGGCGATCGTGATCGTCGATAACGGTCCGGCTTCCGACATATCTATGGACAGATTTTCGGAGAATAGCGTAGGAAGCCAGTTTTTCGTTGCCCAGCCGGGTAAGCTCGGGGTGGCAAAATAAAGCAGGATGATCCAGAAGGAAATGTTGGTAAACAACATTCCCATTCCCTTGAGGGCTCCTTTGACCGGATTCTCGACAGCGGCGCCTACTTCTTTTATCTTATGAATGATATGATCTTTTTTATCTTTCAGGAACAGGATCAGAACAACGCTGTATGCAATACCGACAATCCCGAACCAGTGGAAAGTCGTTTCCCAGGTGAAAGCGCTTGCTACTGTTGCTCCGAAACCTCCCAGAGCCTGTCCGGTGTAAAGTCCGGTCATGTGAATACCAACTGCCAGTGAACGGGTTTTCCCCTGGTGATAGTCGGTGATCAGAGATAATCCTGCCGGGATATATAAGGCTTCACTTACCCCCATCAGGGCACGCAGGAAATAAATCTGGTTGAACGTGGTGCAATAGCCCATCATAAGTGTGACAAACGACCAGACGAACAGACTGCCGACGATCAGCCATTTGCGGTTTACCCTGTCGGCTATCATTCCTGCTACGGGACTCATGAATCCGTATATCCAGAGGAATACGGCCATCAGTCGGCCGAAATTGGCTGCCGATTCCAGTTCGGTGATGTCGATCATCATCGCATCTTTCATGGTAGAGAGCATCTGCCGGTCCATATAGTTCAACAGGGCTACTCCCCATAACAGACCGACAACTACCCAGGGGTATATCTTTTTATTATTCATTTCGTTATATTTTAGAGGCGAAAACAAAGTTTGGTGAAGATAAGCCATCTGAAGTTCATTTGCCGTCTGCTTTAGCTGACGGAGCAGTAAATGATCTATTTCTTTGGACTTTAGTCCCATTTTAAACAATCTCCTTTTGTTAAGAGAAATGTGGCTAAAGCCTAAAGAGGAAAACAACTTGTAAACCGTCAGCTAAAGCAGACGGCAAATGAACTTTTGACAGCATTTTCTTTCTGTTTATGTTATTTTGAAAGGATTTCTTTGCAAAGCAGATTGCATTTCAGAAGCATCCGGGGGATGTGGAACGGGCCTTTGTACATATTTCCTTTGGCCGGCTGTGATAATGTACCGTCATAGTGGAAATAACCGTACCATTCGCCATATTCCCTGTCCGGGAAACGGGCATATGTATATTCATTGATCATCCGGTGCATTTCCAGATATTTTGCATCACCGGTGGCCTCATAGGCATAGAGTGTGGCAATGATGGCTTCACATTGGGGCCACCAGAATTTCATATCATGCCAGTATTCCTGTTGAGGAAGGTTTTTGCAGTCTTTGAAATAGCTGATTCCACCGTATGTTTTGTCCCAGCCCCATTCCCAGGCCCAGTCGAGAATGGTTAATCCCATTTCTTTCAGTTCGGGATCCCAGTTCCGGTATTTGGCCTCTTCCAGAATGAACCAGGCTGTTTCGATGGAATGGCCCGGATTGATCGTACGGCCCGGTATCGAGTCGATGAATTCGCCGTTTGGACCGACTGTTTCGAGAATCGTTTTGAATTCCGGCTTCATAAAGTCACGACGTAATTCGGCGATGGATTCGTCTATTTGCTTTGTAAGGATCTCGTCGTTGATGGCTTCACGGATACGGGCTGCCGTATCGATCAGGATCATACAGAAAGAATGTCCCTTCGCAACGAATCCTTCACGGAATTTCGGTTCCAGTAATCCCGGTGTATTTTTATAATGAAGGATCTGCTTGAATAGTTTTACCGCTTTATCGGCATAGCTTTTATCTCCGGATGCAATAGAATATTGCGCCATGGCAATGGCTGCAAAAGTTTCGGAGAAAACATATCTTCTTTTGCGCACAGGGATACCGGTTGCCGTCACTTCATAAAACATACGTCCATCCGTATCGAAGCAATATTTCTCGATGAAATCGATACCGTTCTTACAGGCTTCCAGCCATTCGGGCTTTTTCTCGATATTGTTGTAAGCATAAGCCAGGATGAAGGCGAACCGCCCCTGGAACCATACGGATTTATTGGAATCCATTAAGGAACCATCCCTGTTCAAGCAGGTGAAATAGCCGCCGTTCTCTTTGTCGATGCCGTATTTCAACCAGAATGGCATGACATCGTTCAGGAAGTCGCTTTTGTAAATGTCGCCCCAGTAACCGATATATTCGGCCGGCTGGGCAATATTTGTTTTTGCATCCATAATGATTAGAATTTGTTACATCTTTCAAAGAAATTGATAGCTTCGAGTTCAGCTTTCATAGCTGCTTCTTCCGCATCGGTCATATTCTGGAACGGTGTGCGGTTCTTTCCGAGATCCAGGCCGATCAGTTTCATGATACGCTTGCCTCCTACGATGTTTCCACGATAATGGCAGATCACGTTGATCACTTCCTGTGAGAAGTTTTGCTTTTCGCGGGCTGTTTCCAGGTCGCCGGCTTTCCATGCTTCAATGATGCCGACCAGTTCTTTTCCGTTATAATTGGTTGTTCCGCCGATTCCACCTTGTGCACCGCCCATTGCGAGACAAGGCAAAATCGTTTCGTCCTGCCCGTGAAGCATGTCGAATTTTCCGTCTTTGTATAACCGGCATTGATTATATTCGTAAAGACTTTCGTATGTATATTTGATCCCGGCGAAATTAGGAATGCGGCCGTCTACGGTTTTCAGGAAATCTACCATCGGGAGGAAAGCACCGTTGAATGCAGGGATATGATAATAATAGAAAGGCAGTTCCGGTGCCCCGCAAGCAATCTCTTCGCAGTATTTCACCAATTCTTCGATGCGGTTTACTTTCGGAAACGGAGAGGCCATGGCTCCGATACCCCATGCTCCGATCTTTTGTGCATGAGCTGCCAGGTTACGACTGGTCTTTACGCAAGTACTACCCACATGTACGATGACTTTGAATCCTTCGGGTGCTGCTTCCATCCACCGTTCAGCGAGTTTGATACGCTCTTCTTCCGTAAGCATGTAACCTTCACCGGATGAACCGTTGATGAAAACACCTTTTAATCCGTTGTTGACAAGAAGTTTGGCATAAGCTTCAATGGGTTCGTAATTCACTTCTCCATTTTCATAAAACGGAGTAAACGGGGCATCGATAAGTCCTTTAATTCTTTCCATGGTGTATAGTGTTTATTCTTTATGTGTGTTGCTGTTTAAAAACTTGACAAATATAAATAAAATATTTTATTAATTAGGGTGTGAATTGAGAATTATTTTCTTAATTCTTTGTTTTTGTGTGATATTAGTGCCTCTTATTACCCAGGATTTGTCTTTAGACTTAGGTAAGAAGAATTCCAAAGGAGGCTATATTTATATTGAATATAGCGACCTTTGGAATAGGAGTCAGTTAAATATTAACTATCAATTATGTTGAAAAATATCAGTAACCCGGAGTTTGTTCCAATGTATCGTCTGCGTTCAATGTGGTTACATCGATCGGCCAAAGGAGTTTATGGCTTTCGCTTTCTTTTAGAACGGCTCCGTTTCCTTTATAGCCTGATTCAGTGCAAAATGCCAATGCTTTTCCATTCTTTCCGTCTTTCATGCGACAGATATCAAACCAGCGTTTGCCTTCATTTACAAACTCTTTGTCTTTTTCTGCGAGGATAGCCAGTTCGTTTGTCTTGAAGTCTGAATTGGTATAGCCGTATTTTGCTTCATTCCAGTTGGAACCGTAGGCACGCTTACGAACCTGGTTCAGGTAAAAGGCTACATCCCCATCTTCCATATTGGCAACTTCCGCCATTAGCAGGAGGGCATCTGCATAGCGATAGATTGCCTCGTCACCGCAGAAAACGCGGGTGTTATTTGAATTGACATAACCCAGGTTCTTTTTCAGAACCGTACCCATTAAAGAGCCGTCTGCCAGATAATATTCCAGGAATGTAGCATCACGGCGGGTATCTTCCGCGTCAAAAATGCGCCATAAGCCCAGTTCGTATTCGTTTCTCTGCCAACCGCTGCCTTTTAGTTCGAGTGTATCTCCTGTAATAAGGTTTCCGTCGCGTCCGTAGACCGTATTTACGAAGTTAGGTTGCGCATAAACAAATTCGCTTGCCTGGTTGGTCGCTTCACCGTCTGCGAACCGGGCTACCATGATCATCTCTTTGTTACCTTTATTGGTTACATCCCAGATCTCCTTGAAGTTATCGCACAAGCCGAAACGGGAGTCGTTCAGGATCGTGTTCAGATAGCCTTTGGCTTTCGATAAGTCGTCGGAGGCGGGAGTCTGATCATCCAATGATACTTTTGCACTCCACAGGTAGACCTCTGCCGCCAACATGGTTGTAGCTGCTTTCGACCAATAAGCTTTATTGCTTTTGATGGTTTCGTCCGACCCGAAATATTCCAACGACTTTGCCAGGTCCGATTTGATAAAATCCATAATCGTTTTAGCCGATGAACGTGGTGTGTAAAGTGTTTCGACGTCTACTTGTCCGTCCAGAACTTTCACTCGTTCGATCAATGGAACGCCGCCAAAGGTTCTGTAAAGTGTGAAGTAATGTAATGCACGGATCCCATAAGCTTGTGCCAGCAGATAATTGATAGTAGAAGCATTCTCTTCCTGCAAGGCAGTTCCTTCCACTTCCTGTATCAGCAGGTTGCAATCGAAGATATAGCCGTATGTCCCGTTCCAGTTTGAAATACCTGTATTATCTGCATCCAGGTTGTTCTCTTTGATACGGTCGTAGTTGATTGAGGTGATCAATGAAGAAGTACCGGATTTGTTTGTCCCTCCGCGTGCTTCGCCCAGCAAGAACTGTCTGTTGAAATTACTAGCCCGCAGGTCGACATGTATCCCGTTCATATAAGATTCCACCTGGGATACGGTTTTCCAGTAACTCCCACTTCCGTAGTAATCGAGAGGAACCAGGTCCAGATCACATGATGTATAAAGTACTGCGCTGGCAGCTATACATGTATTTATAATTGTTTTCTTTAAGTTCATAATTAACCGAATTTAGACTGTTTAATTGTTTATAAAGTAACGCTGATCCCGAATAAAAGGGTACGTGGTAAAGCATATCCGGAACCGGCTATACCTGCCATCGTTTCAGGAGTTGCCACCAACGCACATTGCGTGATGTATCCTAAATTCTGTCCGGTAACAGATACTTCTACATTTTGTAACATCACTTTCTGTACCCAGTTCTTTGGTAATGTGTATGCCAGGGAGATTTCACGGATAGCCAGATAACTACCGTCATAGCAGAACATAGTTGATCTTCTGTAATAGTTGGATTTACCTAGCTGATCTGCCCAGTAATATTTAGGTAACGTTCCGTTCGGATTTGTCTCCGACCAGGTGTTTTTCACATCTGTGGTCATGTTGTATGATCCCTGCATACATCCCAGGAACCAGTTACTTGTCTGATCATAGATTTTGTAATCCAACCCAAAGTCGAATGCTGCATAAAGGCGTAGGTTCTTCCAGCTGAGATTTGTATTGAAACCTCCTGTATAACGTGGTTTCGTGTTGCCTACTTTTACCATATCGTATTGATCGATCACGCCATCGCCGTTTACATCTTTCCATTTCACATCACCCGGTTGGATCGGTAATTTTTTCACTTTGGAAGCCCCTTCTTCGCCGGTCCCTTTATCACTGTCGGGCAGTTCATCCCATGATTTTTTACCATAAAGTACGCAGGCGGAAGCTCCACCTCCTCTGTCTTCTAGGTAATCAGGGATTTCATCCCAATTTTTATAGATACCGTCTGCCTGGAATGCATACATCATACCTGGTTCCTGACCTTCCTGGTAACCGCCTACCCATATTTTCTCATCGCCGTTTCCGGAGTATACCTGAAAGGCATCCTGACGATTCTTGTCCAGTCCGTTGTTGGGTAATGAAACGATGATATTTTTGTTGTAAGCAATGTTTGCTCCTACTGTCCAGTTCCAGTCCTTGGTCTGGATGATCTTGGCATTCAGGTCTATTTCAATACCTTTATTCCGGATTTTTCCGTTATTAGTCAGAACGGAACTGATACCGGAAGAAGAAGGCAGACTAATATTTGCATATTTGTCGGAAGTCAGACGGTTATAGTAAGTAAAGTTCGCATTTAAGCGGTTTTCCAGGAAACTCAGGTCTAAACCAGCTTCAATGGTTCTTGATTTTTCCCATCTCAATCCGGGGTTCGGTATGCTTCCGATCACATAACTTGTATTCCCGTCGTATTTGGAAGACGTGCTGTAAGAACCTTGCAAGGTATAATATCCGATCTGGTTTGTGTCGACCTTGCCGTTCAAACCGAAACTCGCACGCAGTTTACCAAAAGAAAGGATATCGGAATATTTCTGCATGAATTTTTCTTTGGAGAATACCCATCCTGCGGATACTCCGGGGAAAACGCCCCAGCGATTGTCTACCAGGCGTGAATATCCGTCGGAACGCATTACCAGGGAAAGGAGATATTTGCTCCGGAAATCGTAGTTGGCACGACCGAAGTAAGACATGATTCTTTCTTTGTTATGATATGTATCGATGTTACGTTTGTTCTCTCCTTTATCTGTCAGTTCCAGATCCCCGAAGTCGTCGGTTGCGGCACCGGAACCGGATGCGCTCAAATAACGGGTGTAAGAATCATAATATTCGGTACCGATCATGGCGTCCAGATAATGATCCTGAGTGATCTGGTTGCTGTAGTTCAATACGGCGTTGTATGTCTGGTCGAATTTACGTCTCCAGTTAGAAGAAGTAGAACGTGTTGTATTAATCACGGTCGGAGTCTGGTAGAAATCTTTATTGAACGATTCGGCAAGCTGTTCTTCGTAGTACCAGTTACCCGAAACTTTTAAAGAAAGTCCTTTCATAAAATCGATATTGAAACTTTGGTTCATTGTGAATTTATCACTCTGGTTGTCACGAATGAATTTCTCCGGCTGATATTGTTGATTACCGTCCTGATAGTGCTGTCCCAATAGGAGGTTCCCTTCTTCGTCTTCATAGCGAACCGTAGGAGGCGTCGATAAGATACGTCCGAAATAATTATATTCGGAAACAGCGGAACCCGGAAGATTTTCCCAGTTAGCCCGCGTGAAGTTTAAACTGGAATAGGAGGTTAACCACGGTTTGATCTTATAATCTCCGTTGAAGACAAAAGAATATCTTTCATAGAATGTGTTGATAGGAAGTCCTTCGGAATAGTTATATCCCAGACCTGCATAATAATGTCCCCTGTCGTTACCACCCGACATATTGATATTGTAATCCTGAGTCAGGGCAGGTGTGTTGAAATTGTAATCTCTGACATTTGTATCTTTAAAGATCAGCTCTTTGCCGGTAACAGGATCGATCATGCTGTTCCAGCCTTTACCCAGCAGGAACCTGTTGGTATCATCCAGGTACATCGTGCTATAAACGGCTGCCATATCATTTGTCAGAGGAGTAACACCGTCTGCTGCAAAATATTTGTTTCCTGTTCCGTGGGGCGAAGCAGATCCCAATGTAGCGGATGATACATAACCAACTCCGCTGCCATCAGCTCTCTGCCACATGTTTGAAGAGCGGGAATATGCAGTACGCATCCAATAAATATAATCTTCGGCATTACAGAATTCATACGGATTGTTCAGGAAGTTCAAGCCGAGTTTCGCTTTGAAATTGATTTCGGATTTCCCCGATTTTCCCTTTTTCGTCGTAACCAGGATAACCCCGTCGTTTGCACGGGCACCGTAGATAGCAGTGGCACCCGCATCTTTCATGACCTGCAGGTCTTCAATATCTTCCGGATTGATATCGCTTAAACTACCACGTACCTGTCCGTCGACGATGATTAGCGGTGAACCTGTACCATCGAGATTGGTACCACCACGGAGAATGATTGTCGGAGTAGCGGCCGGACTTCCTGATGCCTGGATGACACGTAATCCGGAAACGGCTCCCGACAGGGCCTGTGCCGGGTTGGTGTAAGAACCGGTCGTCAGTTTTTCGTTGGCTACTTTGGCAATCGAGTTAGTCGATTTCGATCGGAGCTGTTTCCCCGAATAACCTGTGATAACGACCTCGTCGAGAGTTTGTGCATCTTCTTTCAGGGTAATTTTTAATGGCTGTGTGTTTGTTACCCTGACTTCCTGGGTCTTGTATCCGATATAGGAGATTTCAAGTGTAGCTCCTCTGGTAACCTGTATAGTGAATTTCCCGTCAATATCAGTGACGGTTCCATTGGTTGTGCCTTTTTCAATAACGGATGCACCCGGAATGGTTGTATTCAGATCGTCGTAAACGACTCCCTGGATACTCATTTTCTCCTGTGCCCATGCAATTGCCGGTAATAAGAAAATGAGCATAAAAATGAAGGTTTTTTTCTTCATGATACTTGTTTTATTAATTGGACATTTAGATATGGATCTACCATATAATAATCAGTTTGTTTACGTTTAATTTGATTTCCCGGTATGTTGAAAAGTCATACCTGGTGCAGACCGGCATATAGTGTGCCGTGAGAACGTTGCATCTTTTTGTGTGATCTTGTTTTACTTGTGATTCATGAAATTTTCATTCGCATAGATTTTATTAGGTGATACAATAATGTTATAATGTTCCGGCTGTTGACAGGAAGCCGGAGAGTCCTGATTTTTAATTGTTGAAATCCTTCTTTTTTTCGTATCTGAGTTCTTAGAAGACTATGATATTTTGAACTTTTTTTAGAAAAGGGAAAGCTTGTTTTTGAATGGGAGGGTTCTTGTGGACGACCGATGTAAGTTTCACAGAAGGAGTTGTTTCGGATTTTTTTTATTTACTCAGAACTATATTTGAAAAATATTTATCTACTTTTGTTTGTTCAAAATATCGCAGTAAAAAATAATACCATGAATACAAAATTCCTTATTACAGCAGATAGCAATCGTAGTGCCCTTCTTAAAAAGAAGATTATACATTATTATATAGCCAATGGTGATGCCACAATCGCGGAGTTGTGCAAGGAAATGGATTTGAGTATTCCTACTGTAACCAAACTGGTCGGGGAATTATTGGATGATGGTTATATTCTGGACTTTGGAAAACAGGAGACAAGCGGAGGGCGTAAACCGAATATTTATGGTCTGAACCCTACTTCCGGTTATTTTGTCGGAGTCGATGTGTACCGGAGTAAGATCAATATTGCAGCTGTCGATTTCAAAGGAGAAAAATTGCGTGTTGAAGAGAGTATTCCCTATACCCTGGAAAATACTCCGGAAGCCCTGGAGAGTTTGTGTTATCTGATCAATGATTTTATCGATCGGTTGAGTGTATCGCGTGACAAAGTACTGGCGGTAGGAGTAAATATTTCAGGACGTGTAAATCCGGTTTCCGGATATAGTTATAGCATTTTCTATTTTGAAGAAAAACCCTTATCCCAAATCCTGGAAGAGCGGATCAAGATTAAAATATATATCGAAAATGATACCCGGGCCATGATCTATGGCGAATACATGCAAGGCGTGGTTAAGGGTGAAAAAAATATATTATTTATTAATATGGGATGGGGTCTAGGACTTTCTATCTTCATAAACGGCGAGCTTTACTATGGAAAATCCGGTTTCTCCGGTGAGTTCGGACATTTCTGCTTTTTTGATAACGAAATCCTTTGTCATTGCGGTAAAAAGGGATGCATTGAGACTGAAGCATCCGGATCTGCCTTGCATCGCAAGCTGTTAGAGCGTTATCGTGAAGGTAGTAGTACTATTTTAGCAGGAAAAATAGAGAAGAAAGAAAAGATAACCATGGCCGATATGATTGAAGCGATCCAGAAAGAAGATGTGTTATGCATTGAAATACTGGAGGAAATGGGAGAGAAGTTGGGACGTGGAATAGCCGGTCTTATGAATATCTTTAATCCTGAATTAGTTGTACTCGGAGGTACTTTGTCGCTTACAAGTGAATATATCAGTCTGCCCATAAAGAGTGCTATACGGAAATATTCTCTTAATTTGGTATCTCAGGATACAGAAATTAAAGTCTCCCGATTAGGGGAACGTGCTGGTGCCCTGGGGGCATGCCTGCTTTCAAGAAGTAAAGTGTTGGGGATGATTCATTATTAATCAATATTTTTATTAACAATACGGTGTTTGTAAATCTTGTCGATATAAGATTTATGGACCTTTATTTTATTTATTACCAAAAGGTAATTTTGTAAATCAAAGGGAGTAATTATTCATTACTCCCTTTGATTTTTTATATACTCCTCTTGTAGAAAAACAATCTAAGCAGAATAGTTTTATTTTTAACAAAACAAATATTGATAAATTTGATTTGATATACTTTTATTATTAAATATATTTATTTATATTTGCGCTGTAATTAAATATTGAAGTTAAATATATAAAAAAAGAAAGGTGGACAATAATAAATTAGGAAAAGGCTTTGGGCTATATCTTTCAGTTATGTAAAATTAAAGACTGATTATAGTAGTTTTTAATGAATGGATTTGGTTGCTAAGCTTATTTTTCAGGAGACATTTCTACCTTTTTGATACTTTGTATGACTTCTATGCTGTATGCTGACGAATATAGATAGATCTGAATATTATGCCATAGTCTTCTAAGGACTCTGTTATTTATCTTTGAAAATACTCCTTCCCTGTTATAAAAACATAACATTTCCCCAATTATTTTTTATATTTGGGGAAATAGATTGGATTTTGCAAAGATGAATTGTTCAAAGCAGAAAATACTACTTATTATAAAAACAAATTGCCAATGTTCGTTTTGATTTAAATATTAGCTTCGTATATTTGCCGTTATGCTAACAAAATCTATCAACGAGGAACTATTAGTGAAGGAACTGGTCCAGGGAAGCCAAGATGCTTTTCAGGTGATATTCATGCGCTATTATCCTAAAGTCCGCAATTTTGTATACGGCCTGGTTAAATCGCAACAAGACGCAGAAGATATTACCCAGGAAGTTTTTTCAAAAGTGTGGATAAACAGGAATATGTTTGCCGATGTCAGGAATTTTGGAGCATATCTGTTTATTCTATCTAAGAATACTACTTTCAATTTTTTGGAATCTCAGCAAATACGTATAGAAAGGTTGAATGAAAAACCTTTTGAGGAAGAAACTTATGATTCACCGGATGAAGATCTGATTGCTAAAGATCTGCAACTCCTGATAGATATGGTGGTTGAGAATATGCCTCCCCAGCGTAAACTGATCTATCAGTTGAGCCGTGAAGCGGGATTATCGAATGCAGAGATTGCGGAGAAATTGGAATTGAGTAAGAAGACGGTAGAGAATCATTTGAATCTAGCGTTAAAAGAGTTGAGAAAAATTTTATTATACCTATTGATACTTTATTTGTGTTAAAAAATTAGGGGTGGATAGCCTAAAAGCAGTCTATATAATATAATCGTAGAAATAGAATGAGTTATATAAAAAAAATAGTTGATTATTTCTTTCATCACGACCTCTCGGAAGAGATGACCTGGAAAGTACATCGACGGCTGATTAAAAAAGAGGATAGACCGGAAGTAGATAGTGCGTTACAGTCGGTTTGGGATACTATAGGATTTCCGGAAATGGATGAGACTTATCCCAAACAGGCCTTTTCACAGTTGAGCAGAAATTTAGGTTTTACAGATCGAAAGGAACCGGTAGGTAAAGCTGTGCGGATCATGCCTTTTTGGGTAAAACTGGCGGCTATATGGCTTTTACCATTAATCATGCTTTCCACATCTCTATATCTTTATTGGGAAGCGACCCATGTGAAAGATGCCTTGGCGAATGTTTCACTGATAGAACATTTTGTACCTGCAGGGAAACGTGAGCAGGTTGTTCTTCCCGACAGTAGCCGTGTTTGGCTGAATTCCGGTAGTGTATTGATATATCCTTCTACTTTTGTGGGAGAGAGACGTGAGGTTTATCTGTCGGGTGAAGGTTATTTCGAGGTAGAGAAGAATGTGGAACAGCCTTTTATTGTTAAAGCCCGGACACTGAATGTCGAAGTGTTGGGTACCCGGTTCAATCTTTTTGCTTATCCGGAAATCGGCCGGATAGCAACTACTCTTGAAGAAGGATCTGTACAGGTGTGTTTACAGGATGAAAAAGAAAAAACATATCATCTGGTGCCTGATGAACAACTCTTATATTATATTGAATCCGGAGATGTAGATGTGAAAAAGGTTGTTTCTGCCGATTATTCCGATTGGCGTGAAGGAGGTCTGCTGTTTGACAACTATTCTTTTAAGGATATTATCCGTATCCTGCAACGTACATACGGGTTGAATATACATTTGCAGACATCGGCTTATAATGAGAATCTGCTGACGGTTCATTTTAATAAGAATGAGTCTGTCGAAAATATATTTATGCTTCTGAAAGAGCTTATCCCGGGCTTGGAGTATAAAATTGACGGGAAAAATATTTATCTGAGATAAGTTCATTAAAAAAAATCACATGTAATTTGAAAAAGTTTTACGATTGATTGGGTGCAACGTTTTTTTCATCTGTCATTATAGATGAGTTCGCACTCAAATCGGTGCAATTGTTTAACTATTTTAATTACATATGAAGAACAAACACAAATCCAGACGAATTGGAACCTATTGTCTGAGTTTTTTGATTGCAGGTTGCCTGCAAATCAATGCGCAGAAGGTGTCCTTTAATGAAGGTACTGTTTCTTTAAAAGAAGCATTCCAGAAGATTGAAGCTTCATCCAAGTACAAAATTGCCTATAACGGCACCCAGTTGGATGTAAACAAAAAAGTCGAGCTTAATCAAAACAATGTGGAAGTATTGGATGTATTGAGCCAGGTGTTGGCTGGTACAGGCTATACTTATTCGGTAAAAGGTGACTATCTGGTCATAACCTCTCCTTCACAAAATTCAGTTAATCAGAAAGTAAAGAATGTAAAAGGGGTTGTAGTCGATGAAACGGGCGAACCTGTTATCGGCGCAAACGTCGTTGTTGCAGGAACAACAAATGGTACGGTTACTGATTTTAACGGTAATTTCACATTGGAAGTTCCTGAAAACGGCACACTGGATATTTCTTTCATCGGTTATCTGACTCAATCGATATCCCTGAAAGGGAAAAGTGATTTCCGCATTACGTTGAAAGAAGATACCCAGAAACTGGATGAGGTGGTAGTTGTCGGTTATGGTACCCGTTCCCGTAAAAGTATCACCGGTTCTGTAGACCAGGTAAACAGCGAGATCTTTGAGAATCGTCCTGTAACCAATGCTACCCAGGCTTTGCAGGGTGCTTCTGCTAACCTTATCATTCAGAGCAAGAATGCGAATCCGAACGACAACAGTATGAACATCAACATCCGTGGTGTCAGTACGATGGGTAACAATGACCCGCTGATCGTTATCGACGGATTGGTATCGAGCTCATCGACTCTGAACAACCTGAACCCGAACGATATCGATAACGTATCCGTCCTGAAAGATGCAGGTAGTGCAGCTATCTATGGTTCCCGTTCTGCAAATGGCGTTATCCTGGTAACGACTAAAAAAGGCTCCAAAGGCAGCAAACCCGTTGTCGCGTTTAATGGACAGGTCGGCATTCAGGACCCGCATATTTTATTCTCTCCGGTCGAAGGCTGGCAGAATGCCATGTTGAGAAACCAGGCAAATATGAATGTGGGCAGTGCACCTCAGTTCACACCTACCCAGATCCGTGATCTGTATGATCATCGTAATGAAGAAGAATGGCTATATGACCAAATCGTTAAATCCGGCCTTCAGCAAAACTATAACATCAATGTATCCGGAGGTAGTGAGAATACCACTTACATGGTATCAGCCAGCTACTATAACCAGGAGAGTAACTTCCAGGGTAGCTTCGGAATGGAACGTTATAACTTCCGTAGTAACCTGAGTACCGAGTATGGCCGTTTTAAACTGACGTCATTGATGGCTTACAACCGCCGTAAAGACAGAACGGTAGCCGGTGGTACAGGAAATACGATCATCAACTCGTCTCGTGTCCCTTCTTACTATTACTATAAGTTTATGGAAGGTGACAAATATCTGGTTAATGATATAGTCGGCGACGATAACCCACTGGCATTGCTGCAGGACGGTGGTTATGAAAAGAAAGACGAAGACAACTTCATCGGAAGTATGAACCTTGACTTCAAGATCATCGACGGCTTGAAAGCTACCGGTTTGGTTGGTCTGGACCTGACTCAGCATCATCGTTATCGCCGTGACAAGAAAGTGCCGTTGTATTCTTCTGCCGATCTGGAAAATCCGGTACTGTATATGCACTCCAATACAATGACTGAAGATTATAACGAAAAACGTTATACGTTAAGTACACAGTTCTTATTGGATTTCAACCGTACATTTAACAGTGTTCATAATGTAAACGCCTTGTTCGGTGTATCAAACGAATCTTATACAAAACAGGCAAGTCGCATCGCCTGGGAATATACGGATGAAGACCTGGGTTTACCGACAACAGACGAATCCGTTCAGAATAAAGATAACAAGAACTCGAATAACGATACGGACCAGACAAGTATTACTTCCATATTCGGTCGTGTAGGTTATAATTATATGGATAAATATTACGGAGATGTATCTTTCCGTTATGACGGTTCTTCAAAATTTGCCAAAGATCAGCGTTGGGGTTTCTTCCCTTCATTCTCTGCCGGTTGGCGTCTTTCCGAAGAAGCCTTTATGGATACTTATAAGAGTAATATCGGTGATTTGAAACTGAGAGCATCTTATGGTGTGCTGGGTAATCAGAATGTAGACAATTATTCTTACCAGACTGTTTACCAGATGAACAACAACGGTTATGTATTCAATGGCATATCTGTTCCGGGAACCAGCTATACAGACGGTAATGCATTCCTGACATGGGAAAAATCGGCCAACTTCAATATTGGTGCCGATGCAACTTTCCTGAATGGTAATTTATTCTTATCTGTAGATTATTTTGATAAGAAAACCTCTAATATATTGTTAACTCCTGAAGTATCCTCTATCTATGGCGGTTCTGCTGCTAAAGAGAATGCCGGAGAAATGAAGAACAGAGGTTGGGAAGTAACGATCAATTATAAATTGAATTCAGGCGATTTCCATCATAACTTCAATTTTAACATTTCCGACTCAAAGAATAAAGTAACAGATTTCGGTGGAAAAGAACGTATCGACCAGAATGACCAGTTGTATAAACTGATCCGTGAAGGCGAGCCTTTAGGTTCATATTTCGGTTACAAAACAGATGGATTGTTCCAGAGTTATGACGAGATTGCAAATAGCTCACTGCCGGTAGGAGCTTCCGTACAACCTGGTGATGTGAAATACGTTGACCAGAATGAAGATGGCGTTATCGACGAAAAAGACCGTGTAATATTGGGTAATGCATTCCCTCGTTATACATTCGGTTTTACTTACAACATGACATGGAAGGGATTCGACCTGAACGTGATGCTGCAAGGTGTGGGTAAACGTTCTATGTATTTGCGCGGTGAGTTGATAGAACCATTCCATTCAAACTATTCATATTGTATTTACGAACATCAGTTGGACTTCTGGACTCCGACAAATCCGGATGCTCGATGGCCTCGTCTGGTTGCCCCGGGTTCTTCCTCTTCTACGAACAACTGGGGTATGGCCGGTTCTGATATTTATTTGTTGAATGCTGCCTACTTACGTGTAAAGAACATCCAGATCGGATATACTTTACCGAAGGCATTGACTCAGAAGTTTGGTGTGCAGAAATTACGTGTCAGTGTAAATACTGAAAATCCGCTGACATTTACCAAGAACTCATTCATCGATCCGGAATCTTCTGAATTCGGTAGCGATATGGGTGGTATCGGCGGTATCGGAGCGAACAGCGGACGTAACTACCCGACACTGACTTATTATGGATTTGGTTTGGATATAGAATTTTAAGACATAGACTTTGTTATGAAAATGAATATTTTAAAATATTGGCCAAGTATGGCATGCGCCATACTTGCATCATTTGTATCTTGTAATGATTTGGATCTGGCTCCTACCAATAAGTTTACGGATTTGAACTATTGGACTTCCGAAGCAAAGGCTTCTTCGGTGCTGAGCATGGCTTACAGCCAAATGATGAGTTCCGGTTATTTCTTTGCAGATGAACGTTTATCGGATAACTTATACGAAGGACGTGGTAGCACGGATGAAAAACTGATCACTTCCGGCCAGGCAAATGCCGCTTTGGGACGTTTCTCTGAGGACTGGAAAAAATGTTATGAAGGTATCAAAACTTGCCATACATTCCTGGAGAACGTAGACCGTGTCCCTAACATGGATGAGACATTGAAAAACAGAATGAAGGCAGAATCGCGTTTTATTCGTGCGATGTTGTTCTTCCGTCTGGCCAATAACTATGGCGATGTTCCCCTGTTCGACTATACATTGACGATCGAGGAGGCCAATACGATCGCCCGTTCGCCGAAAGCGGATGTTATCAAGTTTGTCCGTGACGAACTGAATGACATTGTCGGCACATTACCGACAAAGCAGGAATATGCTGCAAACGATAATGGCCGTATCACTAAAGGCGCTGCTATGACTTTACTGGCACGTACCTATTTATATGAAAACGACTGGCAAAATGTATCGTCTATTTGTGAGAAAATAATAAATGGCGAATACGGTGAATATGCTTTATTCTCAAGCTATGGAGGTTTATTCCTGCCGGAAAACGAATATAACAGCGAGGTGATTCTGGATATGGGTTATCTGTTGAATCTGAGAACCTGGAGCGAAATGTACGATGGGATTCCCCTGTCGGTGGGCGGACGTGTAAACGGTTTCGCACCGACTCAGGAGCTGGTTGACGATTATATCATGAAAAATGGACGGTCGATCAATGAAAGTGGTTCCGGTTATAAAGAAGACGATCCCTATACAAACCGGGATCCGAGATTACAGGCTACTATCGTTTACCATGGCTACCAATGGACGGATGGTAACGGCAAAACGTCTACGATTTATATCAAACCGGGTTCTTCTGAAGATGCGGGAGCTGCTAACCTGGATGAATATATCGGTCCGGGACAGAACTCGACAGCAACAGGCTATTATCTTCGTAAATGGTTCGATCCGACAGCTCCGGCTGGTTTGGCTTCCGGTTTAAACCTGATCCTGATGCGTTATGCGGACGTTCTATTGATGTATGCTGAAGCAAAAACAGAACTGGGTGAAATGAATGAAACTGTTTGGAACAAGACGATCCGTCCGATTCGCGAACGTGCCGGTTTCACAGATGCTTCTGCTTTGAATTACCCGGCTTCGGGCGATATGCAGACTATTGTACGCCGCGAACGTCGTTGTGAATTGGCTATCGAGGGTACGAGACTATACGATATCCGTCGTTGGAAAACGATCGAAACCGCACTGAACGGTAATCCTCACGGAGCTAAATTTGCAGCAGGCAATACACAGTATATCCAGTTGGATAAGAGATCTTTCAATAAAGATAGAGATTATCTGTTCGCTATTCCGCAGTCACAACGGGATATCAACAAGAATCTGACTCAGAATCCCGGATATTGATCAAAAGTTTTAATTCCAAAAAATCTAGAGATATGAAAATTGTATCTATCAAATATATTATGCTGTTCGCTTTTGCTCTGGTCTTTGCGGCATGTAGCAGTGACGGGGAAGTGAGGCATTTGGGCGTGACTGCCGTTAAAGCGTTATATGAACCGGATAATGGGAAAGCCGTTGTCCTGCAAGCATCAGCTTCGGCTTCATTGTATTTTGAATGGGAACCGTCGTTGGCGGAAGATGGTGGTGCCGTGTTGTATGAAGTTGTTTTCGATAAGGCGGATGGTGATTTTTCCGATCCCGTGTCTATAGTTACAGCTGATAACAATGGCGGAACTAATCATGCAACGATTACACATAAACAGTTGAACCAGATCGCTGCTTCGGCAGGGATCGGATCGGCTGAAGAAGGAACTCTGAAATGGACGGTATATGCCTCCAAAGGTATTAATCCGGTCAAGGCAGAAGAAGAACGTACGCTGACGCTTACCCGTTTGGCAGGATTCGCAGAAGTCCCGAGCCAGTTGTATATCACCGGTGAAGCAACAGAAGTAGGGGCTGACCTGGAGAATGCCATGATAATGAAAAAGGTGGCTGACGGCGAGTTTGAGATTTTCATGAAACTAACGGAAGGCAAGTCCTTTAAGTTTGTCAGTGCCAATACCGGTACTCCGGCTGAATACTCGCTGAATGGTGAAAAACTGGTAGAAGGCGGTAGTACAACAGCAACCAAGACCGGTATCTATAAATATTATATTGATTTTAATGCCGGATCGTTTACTTCGAAAGAAGTGACTAAAGTGAAATGGTTCCTGAACTGGTCACAGAAAGAGATAGAACTGGATTACCAGGGTCTGGGTGTCTGGGCTATCAGTAACTATACAGTAACAGGCCTGACGGATAGCGATAATTCGGACGACCGTTATAAGTTCAGAATGGAAAGCTCCGAAGGAGAAACCGAATGGAGAGCTGCCATCAACAATGATAGTAAGCCGACCGGTAACGATGAGTATTACTACATGGCTGAAAAGACGAATGTAGAACAGTGGACAAACAACGAAGTCTGGAAGAGTCCGGCTACCGATGGTTGGAGTGATAAGGCGTATGATGTTACATTCTCTTTGAATACGCAAGGTGAATATACTCATAATTTAGTAATAAAATAAAAAGGAAGAATTATGAAAGCGATATTTATAAAACTGATGTTCGTTACCTCTGCGGTGCTGGCCTTTATGGGATGTAATGATAATATGGGGGAGACGGATAACCGTTTGGCAAGTGTAAGCACATTGCTTGAACCGGCAGATGGAAAATCCGTTGTTTTGGAACCCTCCGCATCAGCCAGTGTTTATTTTGAATGGCAGACACCGAGTGTGGAAGAAACAGGTACTGCTCTTTATCAGATTGCTTTTGATAAGGCAGACGGTGATTTTTCACAACCGGTATATGTGATGTATTCCAATAATAACGGATTTGGCAATTATGTTTCCGTTACGCATAAGCAATTGAACCAGATTGCGGGCAAGGTCGGTATAAAACCGTCCGATACGGGTACATTCAAGTGGACCGTACTTTCTTCAAAAGGTTTGCAGAGCATGAAAGCCGGAGTTGAAAATAAGATCACGGTGACCCGCCTGGCCGGTTTCGAAGATGTTCCGATCGATGTATATGTGACCGGAGAGGCCTCTGAAGGTGGCGCTGACCTGGCAAAAGCACATAAAATGAAAGCAATTTCCGGTGGTGAATTTGAAGTGTATACAAAACTGACAGCAGGTAAACCTTTCTATTTCACAGACGCAAAGACCGGTACTCCGAGAAAGTTCTATACGGTTGACGGAATGGTGAAAGAGAACGGTACGGCAACGGTTGCCAAAGACGGTATTTACCGTATTACATTAGACTTTAATACCGGTGCCTGCACTTATACACTGGTAAACAAAGTCAGCTTCTATTTCTGCCCGGATGGTGAATCTCTGTTCGAACTGCCTTACGTAGGCTATGGTGTATTCCAGGCCAAGGAAACAGTTACTTTCAAAGAAGAAAGCTGGGGTAAGGACGAACGTTATAAGTTCAGAATGACTATCCAGGAAAATGGCGGAGCCGATGCGGAGAAAGAAGTCGAATGGGGTACATTGAACCAGACAGACGCTCGTCCGACGGCAAGCAGTCCGGAGTCTTATTATTACCTGCAATTGTTTACCGAAGTATCCCAGTGGGATAACAAATGGAAGTTGATGGGAGACTTTGATGGTGTTCCGGCTACTTATACACTGTATCTGACAGCCGATCAGCCTTATACGCATACGATTGTTAAATAGTTTACTATAAGATTTGGTAAGAAGAACCCGGAATTGTATATTTCGGAAAATTTGACCTGATTCCGGGTTCTTCTTTTTTTAACAGCTAAAAATAATGTCATGAAGAATATATTCCTTTTCCTGTTACTCCCTTTTTTACTTGGAGCTTGTGGCGATGATGATAATACTCCGAACGTACCGGATGAAAATGATAGTATTAATTGGTATGCCGCCGCCGATAGCAGTACGACGGCATTGATAAATTCATTCTGGAATGCGGGAGAGAAGTATTTTAATACCGATAACAATGGAAATACGACATTCCAGTATTGGCCCCAGGCACATGCACTGGATGTGCTGACAGACGCCTATTTGCGTACGGAAGATGCGAAATATAAAACCTATTTCGACCAATGGTTTGAAGGCGTGAAGATCAAGAACGGTAATTCATTTAAAAATGATTTCTACGATGATATGGAGTGGAATGCACTGGCTATTCTTCGTGCATACCAGGCTACCAAAGAACAAAAATATAAAGAAGCCGCATTGCAGATCTGGGATTATATCAAAGTAGGTTGGAATGAGAATGCAGGTGGAGGTATCAGTTGGGTAAAAGGGCAGGAGTATAGTAAAAATGCCTGTTCAAACGGTCCGGCTTGCATCCTGGCAGCCCGCCTGTACCGTGAATTCGGGGATGAAACGTATAAGGAATGGGCACTCAAGATATATAACTGGGAAAAAAGTACATTATTCAACAGCAATAACGGGATGGTGTACGATAATATAAACAGCAATACCGGAGAAATAAAGAAAGATTGGATATTTACTTACAATGAAGGAACATTTATCGGATCGGCTGTTGAATTATATAAGATATTGGGAGAAAAAGCCTATCTGAACGATGCCGTTTTGGCTGCTGATTATACGATCAGTACACTGGTGAGCAATTCTATTCTGAAAGATGAAGGAACAGGTGACGGAGGATTGTTCAAAGGTATTTTTATTCGTTATTTCACAGATCTTATCCAGCAGGACCGCCTGGATGCAGGTGCTAAACGGCGTTATGTACAATTCCTGAAAACAAATGCAGAAACATTATGGACGCAGGGGACCAATAAATCAAATGTATTGTTCGGTACTTACTGGCGGACTGCCCCGGGAGCGTCTACAGGATTAACCGAGCAACTGAGTGGTTGTATGTTGATCGAAGCGGCTGCGTTACTGGAGGATCTGGATATATTATAAGTGTTTTTTAATCTCAGACAGATATAGTTTTTAATTCTTGATCATTATCATATTCTAATAATTAATTTAGTATGAAAAACTCTTTTTTTGCAGGCTTATTATCATTGACTTTGATGATAAGTTGCCAACCGGGTAAGCAGCAGCTCACGAATTATGTGAATCCTTTTTTAGGGACAGCAACGTTGTGGGAAACGAAAGATCTGGGGTATGAACGTCATTTGAAGACAAGGACCTGGGGGGCTGAAGTATTTCCCGGTTCTTCTGTTCCGAATGCGATGGTCCAGTTGAGTCCGGTGACCCAATTCCGGAGCGGAGCCGGTTACCAGTATGAAGATACGGTTATTTACGGCTTCTCGCATACCAATAAAGGACATTGGAATTTGCTGCATCTTCCTATCCTTCCGGTAACAGGGAATGTATCTTCCGATGATTATGCCTCAAAATACAGCCATACGAACGAATCGGCTCATCCGGGCTATTACCAGGTATTCCTGGAAAGATACGGGGTCAATGCCGAGCTGACTTCCACACTTCGTTGTGCTTATCATAAATATACTTTCCGACCGGACGACGATAAGAAAGTCTTGGTGGATATCACGCGGACAAACAATGGAGTAAGAGACTGGAGCATTCAGAAGGTCGACGATCATACTTTTTCCGGTAATCAGGATGCCGAGGGTAATATACGTTTCTATGCTGTTTCCAATTATAAGATCCAGGATATCAAACAGGTGAAAGACGGTGAACATGAAGTTTCGGTTGTTAGTTTTGCCGATAGTAAAGGAAGCGAACCGCTGGAGTTGAAGATCGGTTTTTCTTTCGTAAGTATCGACAACGCAAAGATGAACCTGGAACAGGAAATGAAAGAGAAAAGCTTTGCACAGGTTCGGAAGGAAGCAGACAAGACCTGGGAGAATTTGTTATCCAAAATAGAAGTGACCGGCGGAACGGAACGTGAGAAAGGCATTTTCTATTCCTGTCTGTATCGTTCGTTCTTATGGCCCGTTTTGCGAAGCGACGTGAACGGGGAATATACGGATGCTAAAGGGAATGTGGTAAATAATGGTTTCCGTTATTATACCGATCCGTCATTCTGGGATGATTATCGTAATAAATTGATTTTATTGGGAATGATCTCCCCGGATGTAACGACAGACGTGATCAAATCCATTACAGATAAAGGTGAAAAGCGGAATGGCTATATGCCGACCTTTTTCCACGGCGACCATGCCTCTGTATTTGTTGCCGGTAGCTATTTACGCGGATTGAAGGATTTCGATCTGAACCGGGCCTATAAACTGTTGGTGAATAACGCAACTGTTCCGGGAAAGGGCGGCAGGCCGTATCTGGATGAATACATCGAACAGGGATGGATTGCAGAAAAGGATACGACGAATGTTCCGACCTGGGATGAATATAAAGCAGCGGTAACAAAGACTGTCGAATATGCATACGATGATTATGCGACTGCTTTGTTGGCTAAGGAGTTGGGAGATGAAAGTACTTATAAAACGTTGATGGAACGCTCCGGTAATTATAAGAACCTGTTCGATCCGGGTACAGGTTTCTGGCGCGGAAAGATTGCCGATGGCAGCTGGATCAAGGATTTCGATCCTTATTATCCTTATTATGCTTATATGTATCGTGAAGCCAATGCCTGGCAGTCACTGTTTTTTGCTCCCCACGATCCGAAAGGTATGATTGCCCTTTATCCCAGTGAAAAAGCTGTCGAACAGAAACTGGATTCACTGTTTACAGAACCGTGGAGAAATTATGAAGCCCACAATTTAACCGGTTTCATCGGAAATTATTGCCACGGCAACCAACCCGGACACAGCATCCCTTATACTTATTATTTCATCGATAAACAGGAAAAGGCACAGTGTATGCTGGATAGTATCATGAATCATTATTATGATATGGGTAAGGACAAACTGGCTTATTCCGGAATGGATGATGCTGGTGAGATGTCTTCCTGGTATGTATTCAATGCCATTGGCTTATATACCTATTCTCCGGCTGACCCGGAATATATCGTGACCGTACCTTTGTTCGACCAGGTAAAATTCACCTTAGGCGATAATACTCAGTTCACGATCGTAAAGAAAGGAAACGGGCGGAAGATTACGGATATTTCTTATGACGGTCAGAAAATCGATGGCTGGTTTATCCCGCATGCCCTGTTGAAACAGGGGAAACAATTGACGGTCACTACTGAATAATAAAAGATCAAGTGTTTTCTGTTGCGATCGGCCCGGGTTTACTTAAATCCGGGCTGATTTGTATCAGTACGTGAATAAAGGATCAGATAAGCTTCTTTATTTGATCGGAAGCCTGGTCCTCTATAGTTGAATAGAGGAGTTTTTGGAGCATTCCGAACTGTTCTCTGGAGTAACTGTGGCCGATTATCCCGTGATCGATATGATGGATCTGATCGCAACTGGATGTCAATGTCTCGAAAACATGTGAAGTAACCAATACCGTTTTACCTCCTTCCCGGAGTTGTTGCAGGATAAGGGTGAGGATATGGGCACTTTCCAGATCCAGGCCGTTGAACGGTTCATCCAGGACTACGATCGGTTTATCTGGCTTAAGAACGCCCAGCAAGGCTAGTTTCTTTCTCATCCCGGTCGAATAGTTTTCCGTAATATCGTCTAACGGAAGATGAAAAAGTTGTTGCCAGCTATCTGTTTCAAAACCGTTCTTTCCTGCCGGGAAAAGATTCAGGTATTCCCGTCCTGTCATATAAGGGTAAAAGTAATTCTCGGCTTCCAGGTAGGCAATATCCCGTCTTTTCAGAGTTCTTTCATTGTAGCAGATCGAACCTTCGGAAGGGCGGATGAAAGCATACAGCGTATTCAGCAAGGTTGTCTTCCCGGCGCCGTTCAGACCGACCAGGCCGTGTATTTTCCCCGATTCCATCGATAGGTCGATCCCTTTCAGTATGGGAGATTCTTTTTTATATTCTACTTGCAGATTCCGGATTGTAAGCATATAGATAAATTGTTAGATTCCGGCAGGCAGCCAGATAGTATTTGATCAGAAAAAACAGAACTACCGGCGAAAAAACCGGAAAGAAAATGCTTATTACAGCTGTTGTGATGGGAACTTGCCCTCCCGTAATCTTTGTATTCGGCAGATAATGGGCATATTTGTTTACAATGAATAACGCTATATTCAGGGATACTCCTACCAGAAAGGTAAGGATAAGCCACCAATGCTGTGGATATAAAAGCATGTATATCGCACAAACCGGAATTATCGCGTATATGGATAATTTCAGATAGAGGAGTAGTTTCTTGTGCAGAAACTTGTTGGCAGGTCGTTCCTGCGCGCAAAGTATCTGTACCGGCTCTGAGAATCTGAAAATATCGGACAATACGACCGTGAAGAACCAGAGTGATGCCAGAGAGGCAAAAGGCAGTAACAGGCCGATCCAGGCACTCAGATAGAGAATCAGTAATAAGCCGCCGTATTGCCGGATCCCGGCCCGTAATTCGAAGGCTTCTGCCGGTATCCATCCGGGAGCTTCCATTCCCTTTTTTGTCCGGTGAAAAGGCTGTTTTATGAAACTGATTCCTATGCATCCGGCTATGATTGCCAGCGATATATACCAGAATGAATTTACCAGCAGGATAATAAAGATCGGTAAGGATAATAAGAAATAATCCATGCTGAATACTTTCCAGCCATTCTCTTCCGTAAGAAAGATGAATCTATAGTCTTTCCTTCGCAGCTGGAGTAAAGACAGAAGTGCCAGCAGGATGGCTGCTATGATCAGGCTCCCTTTTAAATCCTTCGTAAATTGATACAGTGCAATTCCGGGTATAAGCAAGAGTCCTACCATCACGACCAGATAGATAACCGGAATTTCACGAATAAACTTTCCCGACTGCCGGAGACGGAAACGTAGGAATGCGCTGTTCATAAATGTTCAATTAACGTTCCCGGCAAATGTAGGGAATTTTATTCATTGATTGTTGTATTCCCCAGGCATTATCCCTATCTTTCGCTCACCAAAAGATCCCTTTTATTATCAATACTTATTCCTTTCTTTTCTATTAAACATACGGTAAATTTTAGCGGCCGATAATTATCAGCCGTATGGTTCATAATTATCAGCCGAACGGTTGACAATTGTCGGCCAATCGGTTGATGGTTATCAACCACTGATTTCCCGCCGGTGTCCTGTCCTGAAATAAGTTGACAAAACACCACGGTAAACTTATGTCAGAATCGAAA